>NZ_MLBF01000046.1 GCF_001936615.1 Desulfosporosinus metallidurans | reverse complement strand
AGACCACAAAAACCCGATGTAGTGGTTACGATCGAAACGAAAGGAATCGCACTTGCCCTTCTGACAGCAGAGGCCTTAGGGTTGCCTATGGTTGTCATTCGCAGTGGAAATAAAGTGACTGAAGGTTCCTCCGTGAGCATTAATTACGTTTCTGGTTCATCTCGGCGGATTCAAACTATGTCCCTTTCCCGTAGAGCCTTAGAACCCCAACAGCGTGTCCTCGTGATCGACGATTTTATGAAGGCGGGAGGAACCGCTCTGGGGATGAAGAATTTGATGGCCGAATTTGAAGCGGATGTTGTGGGAATTGGAGTCTTGGTGGAAGCCCAGGTGACTGCAGAGCCTAAGCTTGTCGACGGATATTTATCTCTTTTACAGCTTAAAGAATTGGATCTAAACACGGGTAAGACGCTGGTTGTCTCTAAGTTGCCTTCTGAATTTAATAAGTAGGACCCTAGTTTACTCGTAGAAATTTTTATGGATTTAAATTCAAGGCAGGATTTTTTTGCCATACAGAGAATATCATTATGAACAAGCCCGGAAAGAAAAATGGAAGGGTGGTGATTCATAATGAATATTACTGATGTGCGGGTTCGGAAGATAAACACGGAAGGAAAGATGAAGGCAGTGGTCTCCGTGACCTTTGATAATGCTTTTGTTGTTCATGATGTCAAAGTCGTTGAAGGTATGAACGGTATTTTTGTAGCCATGCCTAGCCGTAAAACACCGGAAGGAGAATTTCGTGATATCGCCCACCCTATATCTGCTGCAGCACGAGAGGTAATCCAGACGGCTGTCTTAAAAGCTTATCAAGAAGCTATTTAATACCAATCAGAAAGTATAAGTTTCGGGTGGCATAAGTGCAACTAAGGCGACCGCCTTCGCTAAGGCTTGGCGCCAGCCAAGTTTTCTTTATACTATCAGAAAGTATAAACTTGCGTTATATACTTTACTTTCTAAGCATAAGTGCAACTAAGGCTGCCGCCTCGCCGGAGGCTTGGCGCCAGCCAAGTTTTCTTTAAATGCTAATTATAGATGTGTTAGATCGGATTGAAGGGGACCTTGTCGATAGGTCTCCTTTTTCGCAGTGCTCTTTATTTGAATTATAAAACTTTGGAATTAAAAAAGGGTTTTAGGCAATTTTGACGAATAAATTACATTTGGAATGTAAAAATAAGTTGAGGTTAGACTAAGCTGGAGGCGATTTAGATATGCCTAATTTAGTAGCGGTGATCATGGCTGCAGGAAAAGGGACAAGAATGAAATCGAAGTTGCCGAAAGTCATGCATTCATTGGCAGGGCAAACTCTCCTTGAACATGTCTTAAATGCGGCAAACCAAGTCGGGATTGAACGTCCGCTGGTTGTTGTCGGGCATGGACGAGAAGTCGTTGAGGCTAGCCTTAGCGGACGGGCTGAGATAGTCGTTCAGACAGAACAACTTGGAACGGGACATGCTATTATGCAAGCCTTGCCTTTTTTGGAGGGCGTTCAGACCGTTCTTGTCTTAAGTGGGGATCAGCCGTTACTTAAACCTGAGACACTACGCGCACTTATTGAATTGCACACCACTAGAGGGTCTAGTGCTACGGTATTAACAGCCTACATGGATCAACCGTTTGGGTACGGTCGGGTTATTAAACGTGGTGAGGACCTTGCCAAAATTGTCGAGGAAAAAGACGCAACTCCTGATGAGCGACAAATTAGAGAAGTTAATACGGGGACGTACTGTTTTGAGGGCTCGGCACTCAAGGATGCCCTGACGAAAATCACCCCGCAAAATGCGCAAGGGGAATATTATCTGACAGAAGTCTTTGATGTTTTTTTAAGGCAAGGGAAAAAAATGTTGACGTATTGCACAGGGGATTCCCATGAAGCCTTGGGGATTAATAGCCGGGCTCAATTGGCCCAGGCTGAAGCAATTTTTCGCGAGCGCATTCTTGAACATTGGATGACAGAAGGGGTTACAATTGTAGATCCCTCCTCGACCTTTATTGACGCGGAAGTAGAATTTGAACAGGACGTAAGGATTTTGCCTTTTACTCGTCTGATGGGTAAAACGCGTATTGCAGAAGATGCCGTACTTGGACCCCAGACTAGTTTGGAGAATTGTACAGTGGGGTGTGGGTCTGAAGTGACCTACACTGTGGCAAAAGATGCGTCGATCGGGGAACACTGTCACATTGGCCCATTTGCCTATTTGCGGCCAGGTACAAAGCTAGAAGCGGAAGTAAAAGTGGGGGACTTTGTAGAAATTAAAAATAGTTGGATCGAAAAAGGATCGAAAGTACCTCATTTGAGTTATATTGGAGATACACATATTGGAAAATCAACCAATATCGGAGCTGGTACAATTACTTGTAACTATGATGGGCGCAACAAATATCCAACCAAAATTGGAGATCATGCCTTCATCGGCAGTAATACAAATCTAGTTGCTCCACTTGAAGTGGGAGATCATGCTGTTACGGGCGCAGGTTCTACTATTACCAAGAATGTTCCTGCAGAAGCTTTGGCAGTTGAACGGAGCCAGCAAGTGACTAAGGAACATTGGCAGCGCAAAACAATAAAATAGGGGGCTATAAAAGGCATGGCGGCAAAAGAATTTAAGATTTTCTGTGGAAATGCCAATCGGCCGTTGGCACAGGAAATTGTGAGTTATCTTGGAGTTCCGCTCGGTGAAGCAAAAATAAAACGTTTCCAAGACGGTGAAACCTGTCTGGCCATTGATGAAAGTGTTCGGGGGTCGGATATCTACGTTGTTCAACCCACCTGCTATCCCACGAATGACAACATAATGGAGTTATTGATTATGATTGATGCCATTCGTCGGGCCTCAGCACGCCGTATTACTGCCGTAATGCCCTATTATGGTTATGCTCGCCAAGAGCGCAAGTCAAAGGCACGTGACCCCATTACGGCGAAATTAATGGCCAATCTGATCACCACGGCAGGAGCAGATCGCGTTGTAACAATGGACTTACACGCTCCGGCAATTCAGGGATTCTTCGATATTCCTCTGGATCACTTGCCCGGAGTCCCAATTTTGGCTGAGTATTTCAGGGAGAAGGGACTTGAAAATCTCTGCGTCGTATCTCCGGATTTAGGTGGAGTTACGAGAGCACGAAATCTCGCTGAACGGATCGGTGCGACCCTTGCTATTATTGATAAGCGACGGCCAGAACCCAACGTTTCTGAAATTATGCATGTCATCGGTGAACTGAAGGGGAAGACCGTGATCATGATTGATGACATTATTGATACCGCAGGAACCATTACCCAGGGGGCCCAGGCCCTCCTAGAACGGGGCGCCAAGGAAGTGTATGCTTGCTGTACCCATCCGGTCTTATCTGGGCCGGCAATTGAACGTTTAAAAAACTCCGTTATTCGTGAACTTGTTGTAACGAACACGATTCCCCTAGGCCTAGAGAAGACGATTCCCATCATTAAGGTCTTGTCAGTGGCCCCACTCTTAGGCGAAGCTATTGTCCGCATTCACGAAGATCTTTCGGTCAGTAAGCTCTTCAGTTAAAAAAGACCCCTGGGGTATTAGCCCAGGGGTTCTTTGGTTATAGGGATTTCCGAAACAGTTTGCTCGTCTGAGACGGTCGCTTCAATTTCGGGAATGATGACGGGGATTTTCTCGGAAGCAGGGTTAGAAACAGATTGGGTTTTCGTTCGTTTGAAGTAGTTGCTGATGGTGTGAGTTGTTTCCGAAGCCAGATGGGTCGTGGAGTGAACTAAGTTTTTAAAGGAGTCATTGAGTCCTTTATCCGCAACGGTGAGTGCATTTTCACTTCCTTTTTGAGTGACGATGACATCGTGTCCAATTGTCATAATGTATTCTGCAGCAATCAGGGCCTTGCCGCTCAAGAATCCTTCGAGTTTACCCCCTGAAATCTCTATCTGGGTTATTTTTCCTGTTTGTGGTTCAACATAATATTCATCCGCAGTGCCCAGTGTTTTTCCTGTTTCTGTGACCATCTTTGTCCCGATGATGGTCAATTTTTCTTTGACCAAATCAAATAGTTCCGGAAGATTTGAGGTTTTTTCCACGTGGGATTCCTTGTCAATCGTGATTGCGTCATCGCCGACACTGACGACTCTCGAATAAGGGATAATGCGCTGATCCTTGAAAAAACCTTTAGGGTCAACAACAATGGCTGCTAGAGACTTGGTACTGGCGTTAAGAATTATGGCCTTGACATATCCGATTTGTTGCCCTTCCTGAAGGGAAATGATCGGTAAGGATAAATACTTTCGACTGGGTTTCACATGGTTCACCCCCCTTTTGGTGATGATTCGATTCCTATTCTTAAAGAATGTATTCAGAGTATGAGATGAATATGCTTTGGAGGAGATTAGAATGAAGGTTATTGTCGGTCTCGGAAACCCAGGTCCCCAATACTCAGAGACGCGTCATAATATTGGCTTTTTGTTGGTGGACCTGTTGGCAGAGTTCTACGAACTTCAATTTCGCACAAAATTTCAGGGATTGTGGACGGAAGGAAATGTGGAAGGGGAACGTGTTCTCTTTTTGAAGCCTCAAACCTTTATGAATTTGAGCGGACGTTCGGTGAGTGATCTCTGTCATTTTTATAAAGTTAAAGGGGACGATTTATTGATTGTTCACGATGATATGGATTTACCGTTGGGCAAAATCCGTTTGCGTAATCAAGGTAGCGCAGGGGGGCATAATGGAATTAGATCCATTCTAGCTGAGTTGGGATCTGAGAAGTTCTGGCGGCTAAAATTGGGTGTGGGTCGTCCACCCAAAGAGTGGGACCCTGCACGGTTTGTCCTTTCCCCCTTTGAAGAAAATGAACTTACGCTGTTAGATGAGGTACTTGGACGTGCAGTGAAGGCGACCCACCTCTGGATTAAAGGGGAAACGGATCATGCCATGAATTTATACCATCGTTAAAAAGAGTATAACCTCCTAAGCTAGGGGCAATTCTACTAGCTAGGGAGGTGATTTCAGGATGAAGATTTTCAAAGTTTGTCAGGCCTGTGATCGAATTATTGGGGAGATTGAGTTAGATGACTTGACCAGCCAGAGCGTGGACCCTATAATGGATATCGTTGGAAATGTTGCATATGCCCTTTGTTCGGTTTGTGCGCATGAAATGGAAATGAAGCCGAGAAACGTTTACCATTAAGGGAAGGGATGTTAAGCTTTGTAAGTTAAGGTTGAGTATAGGGGGCATGTTGAGGAACACCATGCCCTGTGTTTTAGTAGGGGGAAGCAAATGGGGGTCCTTTGGCGGACGTTCATCTTTTTTTGCTGCCCGAAAGGATGAGTGTTTTTTGGATACAATTCGTGATTATCTTAGGCAGGGGCTCGACATCAAAGAGATTGATCAGTCGTTAAGCCAGGGAGAATGGCCCCAAATGATTTACGATTTAACAGGAAGCCAAAAAGCTGCCTTTGTTGCTCAGCTTTTGCATAAGTCCAAACCTGGTTTGATTCTGACCTATTCGGAAGAGCAAGCGCAAAAGTGGGCTAACGATTTGCAAACATGGCTTCCTCAGAAAACGATCCTGCATTTGCCCACAACGGAATGGCTGCCCTTTGAAGTCTTGGGTAGAAGTAGGGAAACGACTTCCGAGCGAATTCATGTTATGAACCGTCTAGCCCAGGAACCGAAGTGCACGATAGTGGCGTCTGTCCTCGCAGTAGAACGGCGCGTGTTTCCTCTTGGACGTTGGCTAGATTATTCGTTAACATTTGAAGTGGGAAAAGGGTATGGCTTGTCGGATATTCTCACTGCGCTAACGACTGGAGGGTATGAACGGGTCGAGACGGTTGAAGGGAAGGGGCAGTTCGCCTTAAGAGGGGGCATCTTGGATATTGCGCCCTTGGGCGGAGAGGCAGTGCGGATTGAGTTTTTCGATGATGAAGTCGATTCCATCCGGATGTTTGACCTCGAAACGCAGAAATCGGTGGCTTCTAAGGATAAGGTGTTGATTTCTCCGGCAATGGAGTATGTTGTTACTAAGGAGGAACTTGGGCAACTTCGATTTACCATTCGGGCTGAGGCACGCAAGACCACGAGTATGCTTCAACGTTCTGGGCGGAAAGAGGCTGCTGAGCGTCTGCAAAAACAGGTTGATTTTTTGGAAGAAAGGCTTGAGCAAGGGATCTTGGACGAAAATGTTTATCCTTTTCTTAGTTTAGTTAAAACGTCGCTTGTGCCATTTTATTCCTATCTTGCCGAGGATCACCTTGTTATTTTGGATGAGCCACAACGTTTAAAAGAACAATTAGAGTTTCAGGCCAATGAACGATTACTGGAATTCACGCAGCAATTAGAAGCTGGAGAAGCTTTTGTTCATCCAGAGGCTCAGTTTATTGACTACGATGATATTCTAATTCATGGCAAACGACACCCGTTGCTTGGCCTATCAACTTTACTGAGGCAGGCTCCAGGGTTTTCGCCAAAGAGAATTTTTAATCTTAATGCGCGCCCCTTGACGGGTTTTATGGGAAAAACAAGTCTATTAGTTGAAGAGATAGAGCACCGTAAGGATGAAGGAAATATCGTAGCTTTGTTTGCCGGTGATGATGATCATGTGGAGCGACTTATTCAGGGCCTAAAGGATAGTGGAGTAACTGCCTTCCGCCAAAGACTCGATGATCCTGTTAAAGCGGGACAGGTTTATGTTTATCCGTATTCCCTTGACCAAGGGTTTGAGTTGCCGCTTGGAAAGCTAGTCGTTCTGACGGAAACTGAAATCTATAAGAGGGAGAGCAAGGCTGTTGGCAAAAAGGTAAGTACAGCTGCCAAGAAGAGTCTCTATATCTCAGATCTTAAACCTGGGGACTATGTTGTTCATGTTCATCATGGGATCGGACAATTTACTGGCATTGAGCGGTTAGAGGTCGGCGGAATTCAAAAGGACTATTTTGGGATCCGCTATGCTGGAGAAGATCGACTCTATGTTCCTTTAGATCAATTGCATCTTTTACAAAAGTATTTGGGAAGTGCTGCGGAAACCCTACCTAAACTTTACAAACTTGGGGGGAGCGATTGGAATAAGGTCAAAACTAAAACACGTGGTGCCGTCAAAGAAATGGCGATTGATCTCGTAAAACTTTATGCTGAGCGTGAGGCAATCCAGGGATTCGCCTTTTCCCAGGATAATGTTTGGCAACAGGAATTCGAGGAGAAGTTCCCTTATCCTGAGACTCCAGACCAACTCCAGAGTATTGCGGATGTAAAAAAGGATATGATGCGCCCACGGCCAATGGATCGCTTACTTTGCGGAGATGTGGGGTACGGCAAAACGGAAGTTGCTCTTCGTGCGGCATTTAAAGCGGTGATGGATAGTAAGCAAGTGGCAGTGCTTGTTCCTACGACCATTTTGTCCCAGCAGCATTTTAACACTTTTCGGGAACGGTTTATGGGTTACCCGATAACCATCGATATGCTGAGCCGTTTTCGCTCCCCGAAGGAGCAAAAGGAAATACTTCAGGGTCTAAAGGATGGACGAATAGATGTTATTGTAGGTACGCATCGCATTCTTTCCGATGCGGTTAAATTTAAAGATATAGGTTTATTAGTCATAGATGAAGAGCAGCGTTTTGGTGTTGCCCACAAGGAGAAATTGAAAACGTTAAAAGGTAATGTGGATGTGCTGACTTTGTCGGCAACCCCAATCCCTAGGACACTACACATGTCTCTTGTGGGAGTTAGGGATATGAGTGTGATCGAAACTCCACCTGAAGGTCGGTATCCGGTGCAAACGTATGTCACGGAGTTTCGGCCTGATGTGGTGCGAGACGCCATACGACGCGAAATTCAGCGTGGAGGGCAAGTTTTCTATGTGCATAATCGAGTAGAGGATATGGATCAGGTTACTCATTTCTTGGGTCAATTGGTTCCCGAAGCGCGCTTTGGCGTTGCTCACGGTCAAATGCGCGAAACGGCGTTGGAACGGGTTATGCTTGATTTCTTAGAACAGGAGACGGATGTCTTAGTTTCTACGACCATTATCGAAACGGGCCTTGATATGCCGAACGTGAATACGCTCATCATTGATGAGGCTGATCGCTTTGGGTTATCCCAACTCTATCAATTGCGTGGGCGTGTGGGACGATCGAATCGCAAAGCCTTTGCGTACCTCCTGTTTAAGCCGCAAAAGGTGCTCACAGAAATTGCCGAAAAACGTCTGGCAGCCATTCGTGAGTTTACGGAATTTGGGGCCGGGTTTAAGATAGCCATGCGAGACTTGGAAATTCGTGGTGCAGGGAATTTAATAGGTGCCCAACAACATGGGCATCTTGCAGCGGTGGGATTTGAGTTGTACAGTCAGATGCTCAAAGAAGCGGTTCTGGAACTGCGAGGAGAAAAGGTCGAAGAAGTCATCGAACCGAGCATTGAGCTTCAGGTGGATGCCTTCTTGCCGGATCCCTATGTTGTGGACAGTCAAACTAAGGCGTCGTTGTACCAACGACTGGCGCAGGTTCAAGATGAGGAACAGCTTAGCGAGATGGTTGACGAATTGGTGGATCGTTTCGGGACTCCAACGCGTGAAGTCGAGCATTTGATTGAAATCATCCGAATCAAATTGCTAGCAAGTACTTTGAAAATTGAACAAATCCAACAAGCTAAACAAAATGTGGTTTTTCGTTTTGCGGCAAACCCGAGTATAACTGGAGAGTATCTGATGGCCGTGGCCTCAGCTTCCCCCTATCCGTTGTCCTTTAAAACAATGCCAGGTGGGAATTTGGAGTGCAAAATTCGTATGCGCACGCTTGGTCAAGAGGAGATGATTGAAGCAGTACGTCGAGTGCTCGTTGTCTTTGGCGATATTGCTTCAAGGGCAACTCCTTGATATACTAGTCTCATGCAAATTGAAAGGGTGTGTCAATATGAAAAAGTCCCATGTGGGGATTATTTTAGGAGTCCTTACATTAATGATTGTGACCACGGGGTGCTCTTCGTTAGTTGGCGGTAAATGGGCAGCAAAAGTTAACGGAGACTCGATTTTGGTTAAGGATTATGATGCCCGCGTGGCTGATGCGCAAAAGATTTATGAATCACAAGGGATGAAGTTCGATACAGATCAAGGAAAACAGGCATTGCCTCAGATCAAAAGTCAGATATTAGATCGCATGATTGAGGGTAAGCTGATCGCTCAAGAAGTAAAGAATCAAAAGCTTAAGCTTGAGGATGCAAAAGTTAAAGAGCAAGAAGACGCTATTAAGAAAAATATGGGTGATGAGACGAAGTTTCAGAATACCCTCAAACAACAGGGGATGACGGAACCGGAATTAAAGAATTTCTTGGCAGTTTATGAGAAAGTAACGGCTGATATCAAACCAGTTAGCGATACTGAGGCCAAAGCTTATTATGACAAAAATGTACCTCAATACAGCCAGCCTGAAAGTGTTACTGCCCGTCATATTTTAGTTAAAACGGAAGATGAAGCAAAAGCAATTATTGTACAATTACAAGCTGGGGCCGATTTTGTAAAACTCGCTAAAGAAAAATCTATTGAGCCTGGAGCAAAAGACTCAGGCGGGGATCTCGGAACCTTTACTAAAGGAAAGATGGTCCCGGAATTTGAAACAGCAGCCTTTGCTCAAAAAGTTGGCACATTCTCAACCGTCCCGGTAAAGACGGAATTTGGCTATCATGTTATCTTAGTGGAAGCACACACAGCTGCAGCGGCTGCAGACTTTGCTAAGGTGAAAGCTCAAGTGACGCAAGATGCACTCAATGCGGCGAAAGATGCGAAGTTCCAGACTTATTTTGACACTATGCGTAAGAACGCCAAGATCGAATATTCTAAAGGATATCAGCCTGCAAGTTAACAGGGTTAAGAAAAAGAAGGCAATTAATTGCCTTCTTTTGTTTTACATTGGAAAATAATGAATAATTGGCAATCCCTAGATATATACTATCATTGAATTTAAGGTGGCAAGAACAAGGAAAAAATGATTTTTCGGACGACAAAGGAGGAAAGTGCGCCTATGAAAGCAACAGGTATTGTGAGGAGAATTGATGACCTCGGTCGTGTTGTTATTCCAAAGGAAATTCGTCGGACTCTTCGTATTCGGGAAGGAGATCCGTTAGAGATTTTTGTAGATCGGGAAGGGGAAGTTATACTAAAGAAATATTCCCCAATCCGTGAATTGGGAGAGTTCGCTAGAGAATACGCCGATTCTCTATCCGAGGCAACTGGGCATATCGCTTGTATCACAGATCGGGATACGATTATCGCAGTATCCGGAGCATCAAAGAAAGAGTATCTGAATAAAGCGGTAGGACCGGCCGTAGAACAGGCAATGGAAGAAAGGAAAACGATTCACATCGGAATTGCAGGAGAACACGTCTCGTGCAAAAGCTGTCCAGAAAATGAGGAAGACGATAAATGCAAGTATACCGGTGAAGTCGTTGCACCGATTATTTCCCAAGGGGATCCCATAGGAACAGTGATGCTCTTGTCCAAAGAAGCAAATATGAAGATGGGCGAGTTAGAGATCAAATTGGTTGAGACTGCCGCTGGTTTTTTAGCGAAACAGATGGAACAGTAAAACTTAACAGGGGGACAGGTACGCCGTTTGCGATGCAAACGGCGTACCTGTCCCCCCGTTCTTCGAGCGCCTACGGCTTGGTGCAAGCTAGTTTACTTTATGCTAAAATACCCCTAGGAGGTGGAAAGAAATGTCCTCGTGTCTTCATGTTATAGGCTTAGGGCCTTCAGGTCTGGAACAGTTGACCCTTGGAAATTACCGACTTATATGCGGTTCGAAGAAGATTTTCGCGCGAACATCCCAGCATCCCTGTGCTCAGGAATTGATGGCTGAGGGTGTGCGGGTAGAATCTTTTGATGAGATTTACGCCAAGGAACCGTCCTTCGAGAGAGTTTATGAAAGAATTACGGAGCGATTACGTGAGGAACTGCAAAAAGGTACAGACGTGATTTACGCAGTTCCTGGACACCCCATGGTTGCGGAAAAGACAGTCCAACTTATTGGAGAAAAGCTGGCGCAGGACTATGAGGTCGTGATTCATCCGGCCATGAGCTTTGTCGATGAGATTTTTAGAGTGTTGCAGTTCGACCCGATTGAGGGGGTACTCATCCGGAATTACGACGCCCTCAAAGGGGTAGGATTGACGGGTCAGGAATGGCTTGTTATCCCCCAAGTGTATAACAAGCTAATTGCCTCAGAAGTAAAACTAGATCTCATGGCTTCCTATCCTGATGATGCGTGGGTGTATGTTGCCCAGGCGTTCGGGACATCTGACCAACGAGTGGACAAGCTTCCACTTTACGAGATGGATCATGGGACATTTGATCATTTAACGACGATCATTTTGCCCCCGAACTCAAGTGTTATTTCATTTACCAAGTTAGTTAACGTTATGGCAACCTTGCGATCTAAGGAAGGGTGTGCATGGGATCGGGAGCAAACCCATGAATCACTGAAACCTTGTCTGATCGAAGAAAGTTATGAAGTACTTGAAGCAATTGAGAAACAAGATATGTATAATTTGTGTGAAGAGTTGGGAGACTTATTATTACAAGTTGTTTTTCACACTCAATTAGCTGCAGAAGAACGTGATTTTGAGCTCCAAGACGTACTTCGCGGGGTTATCCAAAAACTGATTCGCCGACACCCGCATGTTTTTGGAAAAGAAACGGCTGAGACAGCGGACGATGTGATCCTGACTTGGGACAGAATAAAGAAGGAAGAAAAGGCAAGCGAAAATGACGAGCCGGCCTTCTTCCACGATCCTAAAGGCTTACCCGCTCTCATGTGGGCTTCTTCAACCCAACGTAGAGTGGCAAAGGTAGGATTTGACTGGCCTGATATTGAGGGGCCTTGGGAGAAGGTTCAGGAAGAATTACAAGAATTGAAAACTGCCTTGGCTGATGGAATAGGAATTCGTGAGGAATTAGGGGATTTGATATTTGCTACTGTAAATTTATCCCGATTTTTAAAGTTAGATGCGGAAGAGGTATTGAGGGATGCCACACATAAGTTTCAGTCGCGTTTCTTGAAAATGGTTGAGTTAAGTCAAGAAAACGGCCTAAACTTCGAGCAATTACCCCTTGACAAAATGGATGTTTTGTGGGAACAAACAAAATCTGAAGAAAATAGTGGTAAATTAAAGTAATATAAACCTTAATAAGCAGGAGATTGGTTATTTATCGCGAAATATAATTGTCGTGATAAGATCAGTTATTAGGAGGGACTATTTTTGAATAAGGCTGAATTAGTTAGCGCAGTTGCTGAGAAGGCTGACATGTCCAAGAAGGATGCGGAAAAGGCTGTAAAAGCCGTATTTGATGTCATCGAGGAGTCTTTGGCACAAAGTGAAAAGGTTCAACTGGTTGGTTTTGGGACGTTTGAAGTAAAAGATCGTGCGGAACGTACTGGAAGAAATCCCCAAACAAAAGAAACCATCGTAATTCCTGCGGCTAAAGTACCTGGTTTTAAGGCGGGGAAGGCTCTCAAAGACGCAGTCCAAAAATAAGTCTTTGGACTTTGTTAAAAAATCAGGTTCCAGGCTTTCTCTGGAACCTGATTTTTCGTACTAGCAAGACGTGCAGTTTTCGATGGAACAGCACATAAACAGAATGTTTGTTAGCTAGGCATCCGTAAACTAAAACCAGTGTTAGCCCTAGTTGTTCGCAAAAGGAAGGTAAATAATGCGTATTGATAAATATTTAAAAGTTTCCCGCCTCATCAAGCGTCGCACAGTGGCTAAAGATGTTTGCGTAGGGGAAAAGATCTCAATTAACGGACGGACTGTCAAACCCTCAGCAGAAGTCAAAATAGGGGACCGCGTCATCTTAGAGCTGGGGAATCATGTTATAGAAGTCCAGGTTTTGTCGACTCCGAACAGTGTAAAGGCCAACGAAGCCCATACGCTCTATGAATTGATTAGGGATGAACGAAAGACAGAGTCTTGATCACAAGACTCTGTCTTTTAAATTTTCTCTTGAGGTTGACCCAGAGGCGAGTAATGGAACGTGTGCGAATGTGCAAACAAACTGACTCCCGAATGTCTAAAGGACGAGTAAAGCGAATAGGGTTTAAGAAGAAAAAAGTTAGGGGGATAGGGCATGGTGAACAAAGTTGGCAAAGGACATCGCCTTGTCATGGAAAATCGAGAACAAATTGCGTTGACTGGAGTACAAAAGGTTCAGTCCTTTGACCCCAAGGAAATTGTTCTGGAAACCGAACTTGGGATTTTGAGTATCAAAGGAGATCAATTAGGCATCAAAACGCTTAATCTTGAGGAGGGGATGGTGGATCTTCAAGGGCATGTCAGTGCTTTGATCTATCATCGAAATACGAGCGAAGGTTCTCGACAAGGCTTTTTAAACCGAATTTTCCGTTAAATTCTTCATAAATCAGAAGAAAGGAGGAAGAACAATCTCAGAATTCGTGACGTTTTTTTGGGTTATTGTGTCGGGGGTGATTGTTGGAGTAGTTTTTGACTTTTATCGTTCTTTTCGACGTTGGCAAGGCTGGGGATGGGTTTTAACTTTTGTTGGAGATGTACTTTTTTCTTTAGTGGCGTTGTTCATTCTTTTCCGCTTCTTTGAAAGAGCAAATGCACTAGCCTTTCGTTTTTATGTTATTTGGGGCAGTTTGCTGGGACTAATTCTTTATTTAAGATTATTGAGCCGTTTTTCTGTTCGTTTCTTTTTTGGGTTCTATCGGGTTATGACGTATCTCGCAGAGCTTATCCACAGAGGGATAAAAGTTCCGATTAGGGGGCTAGTCCTTATAATGCGGCCGCCCTATGCAATGTTGCACTGGATCAGTCTCCTTCTTTTTCGAATTGGAGAATATATTCTTCTTGAACCGATCTTGCGTAGCATAAAAAGACTAAAAATGTGGTGGAATACACTCTTACCGCCTAGGACTAAAGGGTAAAATTTTCCAGAGGGATTGATTACTGAATAGGGAGTGGCTATAATGGAGTTATCCTCATGTTTTGTCCATGGTTTGTAAGTGATTTGTCCACAGATTATCCACACTTTGTGTATAACTTTTTTAGCAAGGGTGAACCACAGTGCAACTAGAAATAAGAGGCTTAGAAAAGTTAAGCTTTCGGGAGCGCCAAGCGGTGATTCTCAAAGAAAGTGGAAAACCACTTGAAACCATTGCCAAACAACTTCGTCTCAGCCAGAGTTCTGTGGCTACTTTATTAACCCGAGCGAGGAGTAAAGGATACGAGATCGTTTGTATTATCCCGGGAGGAGAACTTGGCTTAGGAGGAGAGGAATTGGATGAAGAGGGCTCGACAGAAGATTAAGACTCAAAATCGAAAAAGGGTTCGACTTCGGAGCGGGTCTCTTTTTGTTCTGTGCATTACACTGGCTGTGGCTGGAAGTTCAGGATGGCAACTGTTGAAACTCCGTTCTCAAGTTGAAGGACA
Source organism: Desulfosporosinus metallidurans (assembly GCF_001936615.1). Lineage (GTDB taxonomy): Bacteria > Bacillota > Desulfitobacteriia > Desulfitobacteriales > Desulfitobacteriaceae > Desulfosporosinus > Desulfosporosinus metallidurans. The sequence goes on along the minus strand of NZ_MLBF01000046.1, from coordinate 23,175 downwards.
ATTAGCCAATTTGAGTCAAGAAAAGGTAACTTTGCTTCAACAGGAAAAACTTCTTCATGATGAAATTACACAGTTAAACACTCCAAGTTACATCGAACAATTGGCCCGGGAGCAGTTAGGACTCGTAAAACATGGCGAGATTCTCATTTCTCCCAAGAATTAGTACTCTACATTCGTCGTCTTAACCTTGACAGGCATGAAATGTGCTGCATATAATATGAGTAGGTATAGATAGATCATCACAAGGAGGAGTTTACTTCGTATGGCCATTGACGTTGGCAGTATTGTTGAAGGAGTCGTGACGGGGATCACGAACTTTGGAGCATTTATTGAATTGCCGGATAGAGTAACCGGACTCGTACATATCTCGGAAGTCGCTGATGCCTATGTCAAGGATGTTCGGGATTACCTAAAGGAACAGGATCATGTTAAAGTAAAAGTTATTCACGTTGATGAAAAAGGGAAAATCGGACTTTCAATTAAACAAGCAAACCCCCCTGTTCGTAATGTGGGTCGTGAACGCCGTCTTCCTCCAACTGTGTCCTTTGAGGATAAATTGGCTAAGTTTATAAAAGACAGTGATGAGCGTCAGACAGAATTTCGCAGGGCCACGGATTCTAAACGTGGAGGTAGAGGTTCAAGCAGATATTAGGATTTAACCGCCGGGGGCGGTTTTTCTTATATCTGTAAGAAAAACTACCTTGAATTCAGAGTTTTTCTACATACAGTTTTTTGAAAATGCGGACATATCATAGAGAGTCATAGGGTTATAGCCAAAGAATAAAGGGTTTTTATAGGAACAGCGTCGAAAGTTGTTGCGCATAATTGACTTTACTAGACAAGGTTTGCTCTTAATATGAGCTATAATGTTACCATAATATGGGTAAGAGGTGACATTATGGCAGAGTGGGCAACGCTAAAATTAGATCAAGGCCTGCGTAGCAGGATATCAATCGAAAGTTCGCTTTTTCCACTGATCTTGGGAGGGTTGTTGGCGCGGGGCAGTATTTTGGGCCTTCATCCTTTCGGGGTTGCGTTTGGTGCAGCTTTGCTCTTGAGGGGCGAAAGCGGATTTTCCTTTGGGTTACTCGGTATTTTAATCGGCGTAATTTCCTTGAAGGATGTGTCCTTTGCTTTACAAGTGGTCTTAATGTTAGCAACATTGATGGTGATTTTGCCCTCAGTCCGGAAGAAAAAGCATCAGGGGATTTTTTTAGTTATCCTGACAAGTTTAATGGTAGCCCTCATTTCTTCTCTGGCAATAAGCTTGGCAAAACCGGACCTTTTCGTGTTACTCACAGTTGGCTTTCATAGTATCTTGGCCGGGAGTGGGGCCATCATTTTCTGGTTTGCTTTGAATCATCAAGAGGCTATCTGGAGGGGCGAATTCCAACGTGAACAAGGAATTGCCTGGCTTTTTATCTTGATAGGCGTAATTAGTGGACTTGAGGGCGTTCAGGTAATGGGAATAAATTTTTCCGTGGTCTTGTTGAGTTTTTTTACTTTATTTGTATCGGAACGGTATGGTGCTGGAACTGCGGCGGGCGTTGGAGCAATATTGGGTTTTATGCCTCAATTAACGATCAATGCCCAAAATCTTATGGACGCCGGAATTTACGGTTTGGCTGGTTTTTGTACAGGCGCCTTTCGTCAGCTTGGAAAAATAGGGATTGGAACTGCTTTCATTGCGGTTATGCTGATGTTGACTGTTTTCCTAAGACAAGAGGCCATCTATACTCAACTTATTTCTTCCACAGTGGGTCTATTCCTCTTTCTTCTGTGGCCGGGGGCAACTCCCCGAAGGGACTTCTTGAAACCAAAAGCGATTCCAGAGGTGGAAACTACGGTTTCCAAGGTAAAGGCCTTGGCAGAAATCTTTGATCAAATCGCTTTGAGCTATCAGGCAGCTGAGTCAGAATCGTTCGAGATGCGCCAAGAAGTTCCCGAACTCATGAATGTCCTAGTCGAGCGTGTGTGTCATTCCTGCCCGACAATGGAGGCCTGCTGGAACCGAGAATTTTATAAGACTTACCATATCTTCTTTGAACTATTTGGTTTGGTTGAGAACCAAGCGGATGTAAAGTTACAGTCATTACCTGTCGAGTGGAAACGCCATTGTGGACGACTAAAGGAAATGTTACTGGGCGTGCAATTTATCATAGAACAAGAGAAGAGCCAGGAAACTTGGCGTCGTCGTTTGGTTCTTAATCAAGATGCATTGTCTCGCCAGTTTCTCAACGTCTCCCAAGTCATAGGGAATCTTGCTAAGGAGCTTCACACCCAACATAACTGGGAAGTTGTTAAACCATCGAATTTAGCTCGCCGCCGACGTCAGTTTCTTGATGTAGGTATAGCTACCTTTACGAAAACTGGAAATGGAATGAGTGGAGATAATTATGCTTCTATTGCCTTCTCTTCAACTCAGCATGCCTTTATTTTAAGTGACGGAATGGGAGTGGGAGAAACTGCTGCCAAGATGAGCGCCACCGCGTTAACCCTCCTTGAGCAACTACTGACCACAGGTTTTGATCCGGAAGGCGCAATTCAGGCCTTGAACTCTATCTTAGTCTTACGTTCCCCCGAAGAAAGTTTCGTTACAATTGATATGGCAATTCTCGATTTAGAATCATCAAATATAAAGCTAATTAAAATAGGCGCGTCTCCCTCTTATTTGATCACGCCTGATGGAGTGAAATCGTTCGCATCGTCAAGTCTTCCTGCGGGTATCTTAAACCAGATTGATATCCCGATTATTGAAGGGGAAATGCAAAGTGGGGAAACCTTGGTATTATTAACAGATGGGGTACAAGACGTTCTCAAAGAAGGTACGGATTGGATTGGGGATCTATTAGGGAGAACGCCCCTAAATAAGTCTCAAGAAATCACTGACCTTATTGTTCAGGAAGCACGTCGGTTAAGCGAAGGAACCTTGGACGATGATGGAATTATATTGGTCATTCGAAAAAATTATTGGAACGAGTGATAATTATTATGGAGGATCTTGCTGATCTTGTACTCTTGGCCGGACAATTGATTTTAGAGAATGGTGGAGAAACATTTCGTGTCGAAGAGACCATGGTGCGGATGGCCTTAGCAGGCGGCGCACAAACTGCAGATGTCTTTGCTATTCCGCAAGGGATATTTTGCACCATAAACGAGGGACTACAAACCCATACACGCGTTGTTCGAATCCATAACCGTGGATTTAATTTGGCCAAAGTCCTTGAGGTAAATCGAATTTCGCGGCAGCTCTCGGAAGGAATTTTAACGGTTGAATCGGCCTATAATGAGCTTCTGAAGGTGGAACGCTTGCCAAGAAGATATCCAACAAGGATTCGTCTTTTAGCAGGGGCGATTGGCAGTGCAACGTTTAGCTATTTGTTAGGGGCCCACGTAGGGTCAGTCATTGTGGCTGGAATTACTGGTTTCCTTGTCTTGTCTGTGATGGAATTTCTGCAGAATAGAGAAGTTCTGAACTTCATTTCACTGGCAATTGCAGGGGTGATCACTGCCATCGCCAATCTTACTGTAAAGCAGCTTTGGCCAGCGTTAGAATTTGATTTGGCAATCGTTGGATCAATTATGGTGCTTGTCCCCGGGTTAGCTATTACAACGTCAGTTAGAGATGCCTTATTTGAAGATCTAGTTTCGGCCTCGATCCGTGGGGTGGAAGCATTTGGAGTAGCGCTTTCGATCGCCTCAGGAGTGGGGGCGGTATTGACGCTTTATTTGTGGGTTGGCGGGACCTTGCCCTAATGAAAATTATGAAGCAAGCAGGAACTCAGAATTATGTGTCGAATCTAACAATTATGTCTTTATTGAGACAGCCTTGCGCCTTGCGGTTTAACCAGGCGTTTCAAAAGTTAAGTTTAGAAATAACCCTGGTGATTAGTTAAATTACTTCTTTGGATATACTAATCACATTGATTGGGCTGAACTAGGGGATAGACTTAACTTCTTTTTTGTACCTAGGTGATAACTGGGGGGAGAAAGGCTTTGGTTTCTGTTTCAGGTTTTCAAAGAGTAAGAAATTTGATTGAGGGAGCGGATTAAATTATGGCTTGGGATGCTACAAAACTAAAGGACTGGCAGATTGCCGAAGAAGCTGAAAAGAACATGCCTACTGTTGACGAATTAGTAGAAAAACTGTCACTCAAAAAGGATGAATTAATTCCTTACGGAAGAACACCAAAAGTCGACTTTCTGAAAATGATGGAACGCCTCAAAGATAAGCCGGATGGCTTCTATATCGAAGTTACAGCTATCACACCGACTCCATTAGGGGAAGGGAAAACAACGACTTCCTTAGGTTTGATTGAGGGGCTTGCTAAAAGAGGAGTTAACGTAGGTGGCGCCTTGCGACAACCGTCGGGTGGCCCAACGATGAATATTAAGGGGACAGCCGCAGGTGGTGGTAATGCTCTGTTAATACCGATGACAGAGTTTTCCCTAGGATTAACCGGGGATATCAACGATATTATGAACGCCCACAACCTCGCCATGGTGGCTCTTAATGCTCGGATGCAGCACGAGGCTAACTATACAGACGAAGAGTTAGCTAAACGGGGTTTGAAGCGCTTGGATATCGACCCTAAGAATGTAGAAATGGGCTGGATCATAGATTTTGCTGCTCAAGGTTTGAGAAATATTATCATTGGTATTGGCGGTAAAAAAGACGGTTTCCAAATGCAATCTAAATTTGGGATTGCAGTGGGCTCCGAGTTAATGGCTATTCTGGCGATTGCCAAAGATCTTCCTGACTTGAGAGAACGGATCGGTAAAATTATTGTTGCGTATAACAAGAAAGGCGAACCGGTTACGACTAAAGACTTAGAAGTCGACGGTGCAATGACCGCTTGGATGCGTAATACAATTAACCCGACGATTTGTTATACTGCTGAGGGTCAGCCTGTCATGGTTCATGCTGGTCCGTTTGCTAATATTGCGATCGGTCAGTCTTCAATTATTGCTGACCGCTTGGGCCTCAAGATGTTTGATTACCATGTTACGGAAAGCGGATTTGCTGCAGATATCGGTTTTGAGAAGTTCTGGAATGTTAAAGCACGTTTGGGCGGCTTGAAACCGAATGTCTCGGTTCTCGTGGCTACGATCCGAGCTTTGAAAATGCACGGAGGCGGACCTGCTGTGGTACCGGGTCGTCCGCTACCTGAAGAGTATGTTCAAGAAAATCTCGAACTTGTGGAAAAAGGGTGCGCTAATCTACTTCATCATCTTAAAACGGTTAAGAAATCCGGAATTGTACCTGTTGTCTGCGTAAACGGCTTCTATACGGATACCGAAGCAGAAATAAACTTAGTTAAGAAAATTGCTAAGGAAGCGGGAGCTCGTTGTGCTTACTCCAATCACTGGCTCGAAGGTGGAGATGGTGCTTTGGAATTGGCAGATGCCGTTATGGATGCTTGTAAAGAGAAGTCTGAATTCAAACCCCTCTATCCGTTGGAAATGCCTCTCCGCGAGCGTGTCGAGCTTATCGCTAAAGAAGTTTACGGCGCTGACGGCGTAGATTGGGCTCCAGAAGCAGAAGCTAAGGCTAAGAGATTTGAATCGGATCCGTATTATGCTGATTTCTCGACCATGATGGTAAAAACTCATTTAAGTTTATCCCATGACCCTGCTTTAAAAGGGGTACCCACTGGCTGGAGATTGCCAATTCGTGACATCTTGGTTTATGGTGGCGCAAAGTTCCTCTGCCCAATGGCGGGTACAATTACTTTGATGCCTGGTACTAGTTCAGACCCTGCTTATAGAAGAATTGATGTTGATACCAAGACTGGTAAAGTTAGCGGCTTATTCTAGAGTTAGACGAGCACTATTTCTAACAGATGAAAGATTTTTTGAGGCCCTGAGCAATCGGGGCTTTTCCTTTTTTAGTACTTTTTTTTATGGCGCTTAACTAGATCGACTAAGTATGTCGTTGTGTTTAAGCGGAGAGAATGTTAAGGTATAGAATATGAGTTTTTCAACGCTATGGAGGTAGAATAATGCTGATAGAACTTGCTGTCTCCTTCATTGCTACGCTCGCCTTTGCAGTGGTTTTTAATGTTCCTGTCCGTTACTTATTGCCAGGCGCTTTTGCTGGAACGATCGGGTGGTTGATTTTCAGGTCTCTGGGAAGTACGAATACTGCTATCTTTTTGGCATCAGTAGGAATTGGGCTTTTGGCGGAAGGAGGAGCCCATATGTTCCGGGTTCCGGTTTTGATTATTGCAGTACCAGGGATTATTCCCCTAGTACCTGGAGTGGGAGCTTACTCGACGATGTTGGCTTTGGTCAAAGGGGATTTTATTGGGGCTTTGACTACAGGGGCGGAGACGTTGTTTGCAGCGGGCGCGATAGCAGTTGGGATTGCCTTAGCGACAGTTCCCCTACGTTTAGTTCGGAAAGGGGGCGCGAGACATGTACGAAAGACTGCACACACACATATTACCTCATTTGATTCCCCAAAACGCTAAAGTTTTGGTTGCAGTATCCGGAGGGCCGGACTCAATGGCTTTAAGTCATATTCTTTGGCGGTATGTACGAGAGGAACGGTTAAAAGGGATTTCCTTGGTTTTGTCGCATGTTCATCACGGAGTTCGGAAAGAGTCCGATGATGAGGAACGTATGGTTCAGAAGATGGCAGCGGAGTGGGAGACTCCTTGCATTATTCATCGTTTCGATTCTAAAGCGTATGCTAAAGCTAGGGGCCAATCGTTTCAAGAGGCCGCTCGGGAATGGCGTTACGCTCGTTGGAAAGAGGATATGCGCAAAGAGGGGTGCACTCTTTTGGCAACAGCCCATCATCTCGGCGACCAAGCAGAGACCATTCTTTATCGGTTACTCAGAGGAAGTGGAACTGCTGGCCTAGCTGGAATATATCCCGCGAAAGGCTCGACCATCCGACCCTTGCTGACGTTTTCTAAAGCGGATATCTTGAATTACTGTAAGCGAGAAGCTTTGCCCTATGCCTTAGATCGTTCGAACGAAGAACCAGTTTATGTTCGCAACCGAATTCGCCTAGAATTATTACCTGAATTGGAGAGGGATTATAATCCTCGGATTCAGGAGGCCTTAGGTCGAACTGGAGAACTTCTGCGTTGGGACGAGGAATATATAACCCAGCAGGTGGAGGTGGCCTGGAAGAACTACCATCTAGAAGGTTCGGACGATGAGATTGGCTTGAAACGTAATGTCTTTACTGAACCTGCAGCGATTCTTTCCAGACTATTGCGTAGGGCTGCGATGCTTGTCACCCATGAGCCACGAGGCTTGGGGTTTGACTATGTTGCGAAAATCATGGATTTTCAGGGGAAGGCTGGTTGGGCACAGGATTTGCCTGGAATGAGGGTTAAAATTACGGAAGAAGGGGTTTGGTTTAGCGCTTATGCTGATAGTGTAAAGTCCAAAGTGGTAGCGACATCCGGTAAACAGATAACAAATCTACCCTTTTCGGAAATCTCCATGGACATTGGGGTTTGGTACGAATTTACAAGCCTGAAAATGGAGATTGGACTGCTGGGAGAATCTGAGTATTACTCAGCGAACGGGTCCTTTGATGAACGCGAGAACAGGGTTGCAGTGTTTAGCAAAGATCTCTTAGGGAAGTTTTCGGAGCGGATGGTGTTTCGAACTCGGCGGCAAGGAGACAGGATGTGGTTCCGAGGTGTGGGGCATAAGTCAATTAAGAAGGTTTTCCAGGAGGAGAATATCCCAGTTATGCTGAGAAATCGACTCCCCCTGATGGCGTGCGAAAACGAGGTGCTCTGGATTCCCGGAGTTCGCCAAAGTGATCTTTGTCGCTCAGGCCAGAACACTGAAAAAGTTTATGGAATTGTAAAGTCTCAGGCCTGGGGTTCTAATTTGAATTCATTGTAAAACCCAGTACTGCGTGGTATAATATGGGGAATTGCTTCTTAGTAAGCAGTTGCCAACTAGAGAGGAGGACCATATTTGAAGGTCTTTAAGAACGCAACTATTTATGTGCTTATCATTCTCATGGCGATTTTGTTAATTAGATGGTCAACCCCTCCCGTTAATAAAGAGACAGGACTGGACTATAACGCTTTTAAAAGGGCAGTTGTAGCGGATCAAGTTAAAGATGTCGCGGCTGTTATTGAAAATAATGCCATTAAGTATACGGTCACGATGAAGGATGACACGAAGCACGAAGTGATAGGACTGGCCAGTGATCCACAACTTACGTCGGATTTAGTGGCCCATGGACTCCCTTTGAAATTAACGGAGCCAGCTGAGTCTCCTTGGTGGGTCGGCTTATTCACCACGATGCTTCCCATTATTGTTATCGTTGCCTTGTTTTTCTTTATGATGCAACAAAGCCAGGGTGGCGGGAACCGCGTAATGCAGTTTGGAAAAAGTAAGGCACGCCTTGTGGGGGAAGATAAGAAAAAGGTAACTTTTGCAGATGTTGCCGGTGCTGACGAGGTTAAAGAGGAGCTTCAGGAAGTGGTTGAATTTCTGAAGTTTCCCAAGAAGTTTAATGAATTGGGGGCCAAGATCCCCACCGGAGTTCTTTTGTTTGGACCTCCTGGAACTGGTAAAACGTTACTTGCCCGCGCTGTTTCAGGTGAAGCAGGCGTGCCATTTTTTAGTATCAGCGGCTCGGATTTTGTGGAAATGTTTGTCGGGGTCGGAGCTTCTCGAGTTCGTGATTTATTCGAACAGGCTAAAAAGAGTTCCCCTTGTATTGTCTTTATCGATGAGATCGATGCTGTTGGACGACAACGGGGTGCTGGTCTTGGTGGTGGACATGACGAACGAGAACAAACGCTTAACCAACTTCTAGTGGAGATGGATGGATTTAATGGTAACGATGGAGTTATTATTATAGCGGCTACGAATCGGGCGGATGTGCTTGATCCAGCCCTCTTGCGCCCAGGTCGTTTTGACCGGCAGGTCGTTGTTGATGTGCCAGATGTTAAAGGACGGGAAGAGATTCTTAAAGTCCATGCCAAAGGTAAACCAATCAGAAAAGATGTTGATCTTGAGGTGATTGCGCGACGAACTTCTGGTTTTACTGGTGCGGACCTGGCTAACTTGATTAATGAAGCAGCACTTCTCTCCGCTCGGCGGAGTGAAACGGAAATTCGACAGCAGGCCATGGAGGATTCTATTGAACGGGTGATTGCGGGACCAGAGAAGAAGAGCCGTGTAATCAGTCCTTTTGAAAGAAAACTCGTGTCTTATCACGAAGCAGGACATGCGTTGCTTGGGGAGCTTCTCACTAATACGGATCCCTTACACAAGGTGTCGATTATCCCGCGCGGAAGGGCTGGGGGATACACGCTTCTTCTTCCCAAGGAAGATCGCAACTATATGACAAAATCCCAACTGCTCGACCAAGTGACCATGTTACTGGGTGGGCGCGTGTCGGAGGCTGTTGTTTTGCATGAAATCAGTACGGGTGCTTCAAATGACTTAGAGCGGGCCACTGGAATCGTTCGTAAAATGATTACAGAGTTGGGGATGTCCGAGGAACTGGGACCACTCACCTTTGGGCACAAAGAAGAGCAGGTCTTTCTTGGCAGGGATATTTCCCGTGATCGTAGTTATAGTGATGCAGTGGCTTACGCTATTGACAAAGAAGCCCGCCGCATTATTGATGACTGTTATCAGAAGGCTCAAAACTTAATTCGGCAAAACATTGATAAATTACATGCTATTGCCGAAGCCTTGATGGATAAAGAAACACTGGATGTCAAGGACTTTGCTGCAGTGATGGCGAAGTTTGATGTTCCGACGGATGCTGGAGAATTGACTGATGGTTCTATAAATCTTGAAAAGACAGCGGAAGGTTCACTCGATGCCGAGTTGCCACGTCATACCGTGGAAGAGGAATTGAATAAAATAGAGTAAGGGAGTGTGAAGATGGAAAGGACATTTATTATGCTGAAGCCCGATGCGGTTCAGCGGGGGTTAGTCGGGGAAATAATTTCACATTTCGAGAAAAAGGGTTTGAAACTTGCAGGAATGAAGTTAATTCAAGTGAATCGTACCTTAGCAGAAGCACATTATGCAGAACACCAGGGTAAAGGTTTCTTTGAACCGACTGTCATGTACATCATGTCTTCTCCGGTCGTGGCCATGGTATGGCAGGGGAAAAATGTTGTTGTCTTAGCTCGCGAGCTGATGGGGGCGACCAATCCGGCAAATGCGAATCCTGGGTCGATCCGGGGGAAGTATGGGATGGATATTAGCCGCAATATTATTCATGGTTCGGACTCGGTCACAAGTGCAGAACGAGAAATTTCGCTTTATTTTAAATCTGAAGAACTGATTGACTATCCCAAAGCGGGCGACGAATGGTTGAGTGAATAAAGCAATAAGGGACGCCCGCAGGGGTGTCCCTTTTCAGAAACCGAGGGTATGGAGGTGTGATATATGCAGTTGGAAAAAATGGAACGATGGTTACTGGGGTTTGGTTCAATATTGATTGGATTTCTTTTTATAATTCTTCTTAGAGCTCATGGAGTCGCGGGTAGTACGGTTACAGAAACGGCTGTGCCTAGTCTGATACAAACGGAACAAGAAAATCAGCAAATTTCTGCTGATAACGAGAGGCTCCAGCAGGAATTGAATAAATACGAGCAAGGTCAAAACGCATCGGCAGTGGCCAATCAGCAACTTCGGGAGGCACAAATGAATGCTGGTGTGATTGCGGTTTCCGGCCCCGGCGTACGGATTACGCTGGATGATTCAAAACGCGCTGCGAAAGAGCAAGAGGATCCGATGCTCTTTCTCATTCATGAACAATATATTCGCGAAATATATAACGCACTATGGAATGGCGGAGCGGAAGCGGTTGCCGTAAATGGCCAGCGCGTGACGACAAATACCGAGGTATTCTGTGGTGGATCTTATATTCAGATTAATGGTACTCGCCAAATGCCTCCTTATGTGATTGAAGCCATTGGGGATACCAATAATTTATCGGCTGCCCTAAACTTTTACGGTTGGTTTAAACTTGGCGATCTCCAACAGCAAAACGGAATTACACGTAAACTGGAGATTAAGGAAAAAGTGATGATTCCGGCGGGCAAATTGCGAAATTATCATTATGCTGAACCCGTGAAGGAGGGGACATAATGCAGCGTTGGAAAAGAAGCTTAGCTCTGCCTGTTACCATGGTGGCCATTGCCCTTGGCTTTCTGATATCTCTTCAGGCTCAAACCCAAAAGAATGTATCGGCAGCAGAACAAATTAGTGCAGACCGTTTGAGTCAAATGAAATCAGTATTGTCGAATTCACAGGCGCAAAATGCCAAACTTCAAGAAGAGCATCGCGTCTTGCTAGAAAATTTGGATGCGGCCCGGAAAAAGATGGGAACGGACCCTCAACTTCTTGCCCAGCTGAAACAACTGCAAATGTTGGAAGGGACGCAGGCGGTGGAAGGCCCGGGAATTCAGATCAGCATTGACGACCGAAACAAAAAGGTTATCTTTCCACTCAGTACGGATGATATTGCTAGGATGATTAATACTTTGAAGTTCGCAGATGCTGAGGCAATTAGCTTAAATGGTCAACGGATCGTCGGCTCGACCGCCATTGTATTGAGTGGAAGTTCGACAATCTTGGTTAACCAAGTGCCCGTTAACCGTGCGGAAGGTATTCCTTACGAATTGAATGCTATTGGGGATCAAGATACCCTCTTGGATTACTTTTCTAAGCTAGAAGCTCCAGGCCTAAAGCAGAACGGCTTGACGGTAAGCATCACGAGAAAAACATTGAACATTCCATCTTACAAAGGAGCATATGCCTTTAAGTTTGCTAAACCAGAGAATCCTTAATCTCGGTCTCGTTAGATCACATGATTATGTTGGCGGGATAAAATGTAGGGAGTGGGGCGCTATTGATAATGGAATGACTCGAGTCAACCGGCTATTAGACCATGAAGATTATATCCGCTCTATGGAGAAAATCGAGAGGTTGGAGAAGGAACGTCGTTTCTGTAAACATGGCTTTGAGCATGGTTTGAATGTAGCGCGCATTGCTTATGCGTTTATCCTAGAAAAGGGAGAGAGAATCCTTCCGAAAGAGGTGGTGTATGCTGCCGCTTTTCTACATGATATTGGACGTTGGGTGGAATATGAAACTGGGGAAGATCATGCTGAGGCGAGCGCAAGACTGGCCCACCCCATGCTAGAAGAGTTTGGCTTTAGCGCGGAGGATATTCAAATCATCTTAACGGGGATTCGTGAACATCGCAACCATCAGGCGGATAACTCGACTCTTTTGGGAGAAGCGTTGGCTTTAGCAGACGACTGGTCCAGAGATTGTCGTCATTGTACGGCACAAACCTTATGTTACAAATTTAGCATGGAAATGAAACAGATAATGTATTAAAGGGGCGAGAAAATGCAGGCGTATGGTATGCGGTGGGTTACACTCGATAATTTGAGAGAAGCAAAAATGAGTTTGACAGAGATTGGTTCCGACGCCGGAGGAATTGGACATATGGCAGGGAAGGGATTAGGACGTGGGATAAAACTAGAGCAAGTCCCTTTACGAGTCGCCCATATTCTGAAACAGGAGATGCTATCCGTTGGCGGGGATGCAGCAGTACATCGGGATGTGATTACCAATAATGTCAATGCCACAGATGTTATGTTGCTGGGCACGGTTCGTCAACTTGAGCACCTAGCGACTAAGGTATTAGCCCAACCCTTTGGGCTTAAGAAGGTTGGGCATGACTTAAAGCAGTTGCTCACGTTTCTAGAACCCCCAAAAACCCGCATTTTAAATTGTCGGGGCAAGGAGTTGAAGTTTGGGGAACGCACCTTAGTCATGGGAATTTTGAATGTAACGCCAGATTCTTTCTCCGATGGGGGCAGGTACGTTAATATTGATGATGCCATTGCTCAGGCGAAACGCATGGTCGAAGAAGGTGTGGACATTTTAGATCTCGGGGCGGAGTCAACACGTCCTAGTCATGAGAGTGTGAGTGCCGAAGAAGAATGGCATCGTTTAGAACCAGTCCTTAAGGCACTTTTAGAGCTTGTGGAGGTACCCGTCTCGATCGATACCTATAAGGCTAGCGTTGCGGCAAAAGCTCTCGAAGCGGGGGCCCACATCATTAACGACATTTGGGGATTGCAGAAAGATCCGGATATGGCAAGGGTGGTTGGAGAGCACCAGGCACCTGTGATCGTCATGCATAATCAGGATGGAACGAACTACCATCATCTCATGGGGGATATATTTGACTTTTTGAGGCGAAGCATTGAACGGGCGGAGGCTCATGGATTATCTGGAGATCAAATTATACTAGATCCAGGAATCGGGTTCGGGAAAACAACGGAGCAGAATCTTGAGGTCATGGCTCGATTGGCTGAATTTAAGACGCTTGGACATCCTGTGCTCTTAGGAACATCACGTAAATCTATGATTGGAAAGACCTTGAACCTTGCGGTCGATGAACGTTTAGAGGCGACACTGGCGACCAGTGTTCTAGGGGTTGTTGCCGGGATGGATATAATTCGTGTCCATGATGTACAGGCAAATCGCAGGGCAGTTCAAATGGCAGATGCCATTGTGCGGGGACAGAGAGGAATTCATTATGTCGGGGCATGATGTCATTCACCTACGGGGTCTGGAATTTTATGCTTACCATGGGGTAATGCCAGAAGAACAAGTCTTAGGCCAGAAATTTCTGATTGATATGGATCTTTTTTGCGATCTGCGCCTGGCTGGTTCTTCGGACCAAGTGGGGGATACGATCCATTACGGAGAGGTTTACCAGGTTATTGAGGCTTGTGTTATTAGCGATAGACATCAATTAATAGAACGATTAGCAGAAGATATTGCGCAACGAGTTATAGGGCAATTTTCCTGCACGTCTGTACGGGTCGAGGTGCATAAACCGCAGGCACCGATTCCTGGGATTTTCCGAGATGTATCGGTGGAGATTTGGCGTGAGGCAGGAGAGAGAGCATGAGGGCATTTTTAGGTTTGGGGAGTAATCTGGGAGATCGCGCCTACTATCTTGGAGCGGCGATTTCAGCCTTGGCAAGCTCAACGATAATGATTCGTACCACGTCGAGGATTTACGAAACAGAGCCTTGGGGTATACTAGACCAACCCTTGTACTGGAATCAGGTCATTGAAGTCGAAACAACTCTTGAACCCTTGGACCTGCTACATGTTTGTCAGGAGATTGAACTTCGACTCGGGCGAGAACGCAAAGAACATTGGGGCGCTAGGACAATTGACATTGATCTCCTTATTTATGATAATAGAGTAAGTAAGTCGGAAGAATTAACGTTGCCTCATCCTTATCTGGAAAATCGGGCCTTTGTGCTTGTACCTTTGCGAGAGATCGCCCCGAAACTCGTGTTGCCATCGGGAAGATCGATTGAAGAGGTATCTGGAGAAGGGAAAGTTCGCCCTCTTAAAGTCTAAGAACAAAGCAAGAAAACTCAAGTTAACAGACGATATCGGAAGAGTTGTACTGTCTTGGGTGGCTGACTGATTTATACGGATTAGGATTCGAAAGACCGAGCGGATAGAAAAATCGAAAAGACCCTAAATGAATACTGGAATAATAACCGCTTGGATCTAGATGACCGAGACGGAGGGTAAGAATGAAATACCTTCACTCTCAGTGAAGGTATTTTTTGTTAAGTGGACACGCAAGCGCATTTGCGATAATGAGTATTTTCGGTAATGAGGAGGTGCGAGATGAAATTTGGGATTATCGGAGCAGGAATCGTAGGTACGGCCTTAGCTGTACGCTTAGAAGAAGCGGGGCATGAGTGCATAGGTGTACATACTCGAAGCCGTCTCTCGTATGAGCGGTTTCGCTGTTATTTGAATAAAGACCATCTCACTTTAGACGCGCTTATTCCTAATGTTGATTGTTTATTTATTACGACACAGGACGGTATGATTCGAACGGTGGCAGAGAATCTAAGCGCAAACGGCCTTTTAAAACCGGGACAAGTATGGATCCACTGTTCAGGTTCACTTCCTTCAGATGTTTTACGGGTTCAGGAGAACTTGTCTGTACGGTGTTTATCATTGCATCCTCTTCAAGCGTTTGCGAGTGTAGAGAAGGCTTTAGCTATTCTTGCGGGAACGCACTTCGGGATCGAAGGGGACGATGAGGAACTGGGAGAAAAGATTGTTGAGGATTTAGGCGGGATTCCCCATCATATCTTGGCAGCCCAGAAGTCACTCTATCATGCGGGTGCCGTGGTGGCCTCTAATTATTTGGTGGTTCTTGCTTCGTTGGCTGTGGATCTTTTTGGGGAAGCAGGAATTAAAGGGGAAGAAGCACTGGCCTCCTTATTGCCTCTGATGAGAGGGACACTTTATAATTTGGAACAGGTGGGGCTTCCCCAAGCATTGACTGGGCCAATAGCGCGTGGGGATGCTCAGGTCGTTCAAGGCCACTTAGACCATATGCCCTCTAAACTTGTGGAGATTTATCAGGCCTTAGGATTGAAAGCATTAGAGTTGGGAGTCAACAAGAAAGCTCAGCAGGGGTTAACCTATTCGTCAGAGGAGTTAAATCTTATGAAATCATTACTCGCAAAATCGTAGTTACTGTTCGCGGTAGCGAAGGCTTTCACTAAACCATGATAATTGGCATTTGAATAAAACGAGGCAGGTATAAAAGAAAGGTGGAGATCGACGTGAAGAGAACTTCCCACATTCCTGAATTGCGTGCAATGGTGGCACAAGAAAAAGGCCGAGAACGGGTTATTGCCCTCGTCCCTACCATGGGATATTTGCATCGGGGGCATCTGACCTTAATTGAGCAAGCTAAAAAGAGTGGAGCTTTCGTTGTGGTCAGTATCTTCGTTAATCCACTACAATTTGGCCCCAATGAAGACTATTCGCGTTATCCTAGGGATTTAGAGCGTGATGCCCGTTTGCTGGAAGAGGAGGGGGTTGATGTACTCTTTCATCCAACAACTGAGGAAATGTATCCTCGCCCCATGGTCACTTATGTTGAAGTGGGTCAGTTGGATTCGATGCTTTGTGGAGCCGCTCGACCCGGACATTTTCGTGGAGTAGCGACGGTTGTAAGCAAGTTGTTTCATATTGTTCAACCCGATTTGGCCTTTTTTGGGCAAAAGGATTATCAGCAATATCTGATTATTCGACGGATGGCGAGCGATCTAAATCTCCCGATTGAGATCTGCGCTGTCCCAATTGTGCGAGAAGAGGATGGGCTGGCGTTAAGCTCGCGCAATGTGTTTTTAACTCCAGAACAACGTCGGGAAGCTGTGATTCTGTCTCAGAGTCTTAACGAGGCGGAAAGGAGTATACAAGCTGGAGAACGATCGGCACGGGAGATCGAAACTCGCATTCGGGAAAGAATTACCCGTGAGAGCCATGGCGTAATTGACTATGTCGAAGTCCGGGATGCGGAAGGCTTATCTGAAGTATCCGATATAGAGGGCCCAGTGCTCATTGCCCTAGCGGTGCGATTCGGTTCAACCCGATTAATTGATAACAAAGTGGTGGAGGCTGAAGCCCGTGTTTAGAACGATGATGAAATCTAAAATCCATAGGGCGACTGTGACAGAGGCCAATCTCCAATATGTGGGAAGCATTACGATTGACACAGCGCTCATGGAAGCCGCGGATATCTTGACGAATGAGAAAGTCCAGATTGTAAACAATAACAATGGGTCAAGGTTTGAGACTTATGTTATTCCCGGAGAAAGAAACTCTGGGGTAATTTGCCTGAATGGCGCAGCCGCCCGTCAGGTGCAAGTCGGGGACCAAGTCATCATTATTTCGTATGCTGTGATAACGGATGAAGAGGCTCATAAGTTTATCCCTGAAATTATCTTTGTGGATCAGGAAAACCGACCTACAAAAATTTCTTCAGAAGAAGTTCATGGACTACAAACGTAACGAAGAACTTTTTTCGACGAGGAAACGTTGGGAAAGAGGAATCTAAATGGTAAGTCATGAAATCCTTAATATCCTCGCCGCGAACTCCGAGGACTATGTGTCTGGTGAAAGGATTAGTCAACAATTGCATGTCACTCGGGCTGCTATCTGGAAACAGATTAAGGTTCTAAAGGAAGAAGGGTTTGAGATTGAGGGCCAGACGAAGAATGGTTACCGTTTAATGGGAACTCCTCTTTCCTTAAATGAGTGGGCTCTTAAACAGGCGTTAACCACAACTTCCTTGGGATACGCGATCGATCTTGAAGACGAATTGGTATCCACAAATGCACGGTCTAAGGAGCTTGCCCGACAGGGAGGAGTTCATGGTCAAATTGTCTTAGCAAAGCATCAGAGCGCGGGACGAGGTCGGCTGCAGCGACAGTGGGAATCTCCAAGGGGTGGACTTTGGATGTCCGTACTGCTCCGGCCTAATTTGTCCTTGGCAGATGCTTCAAAATTAACTCTCGCTGCGAGTGTAGCAATTGTCGACGCCTTGAGGGAACTCTTCCAGCTGAGTATCGGGATCAAGTGGCCGAATGATCTTATTTTTAACGGACAAAAGATCGCAGGAATTCTCGGAGAAGTCGTGGGAGAGTGGAATGCCGTTCAAACGTTGATTCTAGGTATAGGGATAAATGCGAATTTTCCCCGTGAACAATTAAATACTTCATTGAACGCAACGACTCTTCATGAAATTCTAGGGTATGAAGTAAACCTCAACGTTTTGGCAGCTGGAATTTTGAAGCATTTAGAAAATCAAGTAATATCCCTTGAAAAGAAGGCGTTTGAGGAGCTAAGGTCAAATTGGTCGGAAAGGGCCCTCGGTTTGGGAGAAGAAGTAAGAATCCTACGGGGAGAGCAGGTATTTCAGGGAATTTTTAAGGGAATCTCGATTGATGGAGAACTAATTCTTGAGACGGAGGATGGAGAAAAGATTTTTACGGCAGGAGAAGTCCAACTTCGTTCTAAAGAGGGTAAGTATTTTTAAGTTATCTTAATTGGTATGGTTAAATGGATTTCCATTCAAGGAAAAGGTTTTTGTATACTTAATGGACAGTTGTTGTAAGTTGCTAGGTTCTATTGTAAACTTTAAACATGTAAAAGAGTTTACAATAGAAGGGGGATCTGTAATGAAAACAAGGAAGTTGGCCATGACAGCTGTTATGGCAGCACTGATGTGTTTGGCAGGGATGTTAGTTCATTGGGTTTCACCGGCGTTGGTTCCTTTTAGTATTTTGCCTGTTTTAGTTTTAATTTCCGGTATTATTCTTGGAGCAGAGTATGCAGCTATGGCAATGGTGGTGTATTTGGTTTTGGGCCTCTTTGGTCTGCCGGTTTTTTCCTCCGCCCCGTTTGGAGGATTAGGCTATATCTTAAAGCCTACTTTTGGATTTCTTCTCGGCAATGTGGCCGCCGCTTATGTTGTGGGGAAAGTGTATCGCGAAGGCTGCTTATGGCGAGCGATTGTTGGCGTACTTGCTGGGCTTGTCACCTTGTATCTCTTTGGGTTAAGCTATCTCTATATGATCTTGTACTGGGTTTTGCACCGCCCGACAAGTGTCGCCGGTGTTATGATGATCGGTTTTGTTCCCTTTATTTTGGGGGATCTCATTAAGGCCGGGATTGCCGTCTGGGTCGGACAGGAAGTGGTTCGCCGGCGTCAAGCCTCCTAAAGGGTCGCTTACTTAGCCAGAAGGAGCGTTAATTTTTATGATTCTATTATTTGATGTGGGCAACACAAACATTGTGTTGGGGGTTTATGATGAGAGGACGCTAACCCATCATTGGAGAGTGTCCACGGATAAGTCTCGAACTGTGGATGAATATGCAGTTGTCATTAAAAATTTATTTGATTTTAGTGGCTTAACGTTTCAAAAAATTAGTGCAGTCGTTATTTCCTCGGTAGTTCCTCCGGTAATGCCAACGTTGGAAGCGCTTGCCCGAAAGTACTTTGGCGTAGAACCTCTTGTTGTGGGGCCTGGCGTTAAAACTGGAATGCCTATTATCTATGATAATCCTAGAGAGGTTGGGGCTGACCGAATTGTAAATGCCGTCGCTGCATATTCTAAATATGGAGGACCGCTCGTCATTGTGGATTTTGGGACGGCTACGACGTTCTGTGTGGTTTCGGAACGTGGAGAATACTTAGGTGGGGCGATTGCTCCTGGAATCGGGATCTCGACAGAAGCTTTATTTCAGAGGGCGTCAAAGTTGCCTCGTATTGAGGTGGTTAAGCCTTCGTCGGTGATCGCGAAGAATACTGTAGCAGGAATGCAATCCGGAATTTACTATGGATTCACGGGCCAAGTTGACGGTATTGTTAAGCGTATGAAAGAAGAAATGGGAGCAGAAACTAAAGTAATTGCCACGGGTGGTTTAGCTAAATTGATCTCTCAGGAATCAACTATGATCGAGACCGTAGATCCGTTTTTAACCCTTGAGGGACTTTTGTTGATTTATGAACGTAACCGGAAATAGTTAATAAGAGGATTTGAGATGAAATTAGGACAGTATGAACTTGAGGTTCCAGTATTTTTGGCGCCATTGGCAGGGGTGACGGATAAGGCATTCCGGGAAACGGTCCGTGCGGTCGGTGGGAAGTATGTTTGGACCGAAATGATCAGTGATAAAGCGTTGAACTATCGAAATTCAAGGACCTTGAATATGCTGGATTTGAGTGGAGAGGCCCAACCGCGGATTGTTCAGCTTTTTGGTTCAGACCCTGAGACAATGGCTCGTGCTGCGTTATTGGCCTTAGAATGCGGGGCCAATGTTATTGATATTAATATGGGATGCCCAGCACTAAAAATTGTTAAGAATGATGAGGGCTCGGCTCTGCTAAAGGATCTTCCTCGTGCACAAGCTATTGCTTCAGCTGTTGTGCGTGCTGTTAAGGTACCCGTGACGGTAAAAATGCGCCTTGGCTGGAACGACGATAAAATTGTGGCTATCGAACTGGCGAAGCTCCTTGAGTCTGTAGGGGTCCAAATGCTAACAGTTCATGCCCGAACTCGGGAACAATTTTACTCCGGTCATGCTGATTGGGATTGGATTCGACGAGTTAAGCAAGAAGTAAGTATTCCTGTCATTGGAAACGGCGATGTTTCTAACCCTGAAGATGCTGGGAGAATGATCGAGCATACGGGATGTGACGGGGTCATGATCGGACGAGGTGCACTTGGAAACCCATGGCTCATTCCGCGCACCCAGCATTTTTTAAGGTATGGCACATTATTACCTGAACCGCTAATTGAAGAACGCATCTTAGTTGCAATGCAACATTTCGACCGCGTGTTGCGCTATAAGGGTGAACGTATAGGCCTCAATGAAATGCGGAAACACGCGGTGTGGTATATTAAAGGGGTTAGGAAAGCAGCCCAACTTAGAGACGAAATCATGCAAACGAGATCCCATGATGAAATGCGTGCGGTCTTCAGTCGAATCCTGCAAGCCGAAGCATAGATTATGTCGAAAAGAGAGAAGATATGATAGCATTACTCGTTTAGAGGAAAAGTAGTATCCTTGACAATATTTTGCAAGGTCCTTATAATAACGAGTAATGTAATTGTGGAATCTTTCAAGGAGTTCCTAGATTTAAAGGGAGTACGCATACAAGGCCTTTAGAAAGGTGCGCGGCAACTAGATGCGCAATGCGTAGGACGAGAAAAGGGAGCGAGAAAACTATGGCTGAAAAAGAAGTCATTCTAACTTTAGAAGGCCTCAAGAAACTTGAAGAAGAGTTAGAACTGTCTAAAACAGTAAAGCGGCGGGAAGTTGCTTCACGTATTAAGCAAGCCATTGACTTTGGAGATATTAGCGAAAACTCCGAGTACGATGACGCGAAGAACGATCAGGCCTTTATCGAAGGCCGAATTATTACTCTTGAGAAAATGCTTAGGAACGCTCGAGTAATTGATGAAGTCGAAGGAACAGATGTTGTGGCATTAGGCGCTAAAGTTCGTCTAAAAGATGTTGACTTTGGGGATGAGGAAGAATACTTTATCGTGGGTTCGGCTGAGGCGGATCCAGGTACGAATAAAATTTCCAATGAATCACCAGTCGGAAAAGCAGTCTTAGGTCAGACCAAAGGGTCGATTGTAGAAGTCAATGTTCCCGCAGGTATTTTACACTATCAAATTCTAGATATTAAATAGAACCATGAAATTCATAGATAATTATCGAGTTATCGGATGAATTAGGTATTAGAAAATAAGTTTATTTGAGTGCAGTGTTTCTGTAATGGGGTTAACCTCGTATAGATGCTGCACTTTGTTTATTGATTATTTTTGATTTTCCTTGTTTAGTGGCGTCAAAGTTTGGTAAAATTGATAAGATAGAACGCAAAATGGAGGAATTAACAAATGGATAATCCCAACGACCTCTGGCGAATTCGGTTAGAAAAACTAGAGCTGCTTCGCCAAGCCGGTATTGAACCCTATGCTGATCGCTATGTGCGTACACATAAAGCACTTGATATTCTGGAGCGGTTTGAAGAGTTGGAAGGTCAGGTAGTTAGTGTTGCTGGCCGGATTATGAGCAAGCGCGATCAGGGAAAAGTTATTTTTACGCACATCCAAGATTTTAGTGGGCGAATCCAGATTTATATTCGAATGGATGAATTAGGTCAGACCCTGTTCGATTTAATTACAAAATTCGACGTGGGAGATATTATTGGGGTAGAAGGGAAGGTTTTCCGAACAAAGCGAGGAGAAGTATCCATTCATGCTCTTAATGTGAAATTACTTTCTAAGGCGATGCGCCCGCTGCCCGAAAAGTTCCATGGTCTGACGAATGTGGAAACACGTTATCGGCAAAGGTATTTGGATTTGGTTATGAATCCGGATGTTCGCCAAGTGTTTGTGACACGAAGCAAAATTATTCGGTACATGCGGGAGTTTCTCGAGGAAAGGGAATTCCTTGAAGTAGAGACGCCGACGCTTCATACGATTCCAGGCGGAGCGGCGGCACGCCCGTTTAGCACGCATCACAATACCCTTGATATCGATCTATATTTGCGGATTGCTCTCGAACTGCCCTTAAAACGCCTTATTGTCGGGGGATTTGAGAAGGTATTTGAAATCGGTCGGACCTTCCGAAACGAGGGAATTTCAATCAAACATAATCCGGAGTTCACCATGATGGAGCTCTATCAAGCGTATGCGAATGTTGAAGATATCATGGAATTGACAGAAGAGATGATCGCCCAGATAGTACAAAAAATACACGGCACCATGGAGATTACGTATCAGGGACAACCTCTTCAATTCAAAACTCCTTGGCAACGGCTTCCAATGTTGGACGGGATTCTGGAGTATTCCGGAGTAGACTTCCGGCACGTATTAACGGATGAACAGGCACGTCAAGTTGCTCAAGAAAAAGGCCTTCATGTCGCAGAGGATGCGTCCCGCGGCAAAATTATTAATGAGTTTTTCGAAGAGTTTGTTGAACCTAATTTGATCCAACCTACTTTTATAACTGGACATCCTGTAGAAATTTCTCCGTTGGCTAAACGTAACGCCGAGCACCCAGAATATACGGATCGGTTTGAAGCGTTTATATTTGGGCGTGAGCTTGCTAATGCCTTTTCTGAGTTAAATGACCCCATTGATCAGAGGCAGCGTTTTGAAGCACAGGCGGCTGAACGGGCTAAAGGAGATGATGAAGCGCATATCATGGATGAAGATTTTGTCCAAGCCTTGGAGTATGGTCTGCCGCCGACGGGTGGATTAGGAATCGGTATCGATCGCTTGGTTATGTTCTTAACGGATTGTGCGTCAATTCGTGATGTTATCCTCTTCCCAACGATGCGTCCTCGAGACGAAAGCGTTCAAGATGAAGAGGTTGAAGAGTTACTTTAGAGAAGATTTATTGTTCAAAGGCTGATTCAATAATTTTGGATCAGCTTTTGTCCTATAATCAGAAAGTATAAGTTTTGGGGTGCCAAAGGGTACCTCTTTACTTGTTTAAGGGTTAAGAGTGGGAATTCATATTGGGAACAAGTTTTTTCCAAATGGATATTATGTTTTTATGAGATAAAAGGAGTTAAGGGGAGAATAATTAAGTTTAATAAGTATAAAATAGTATAATAGCCTCAAAGTGTAGTTGATTGGGATCCTATAGTCGTGGTATAGTAATATTTGTCGTTCGGGGAAACAGTAAAATCGGTAGACGACAAGGCAAAATCCGACACCCTGCCATCTCGACACCCAGCCATCCGTGGCGGTGATCTAACCTCGAGCATCGTGTTCGAGA
>NZ_MLBF01000045.1 GCF_001936615.1 Desulfosporosinus metallidurans | reverse complement strand
AATAAAGATTTTTTTAGGATAAAGGGGGGGTTGAACGAAGTCTAACGATAATATCAATTAGTTCTCCCAGCAGATCCGGTGATAGACCGGACTTTTCTGCTTTTTGTGCCAGGCGGAGATAGGGTTGACTTCCTTCATTAAGCACAAATGGAGAAAGATCCTCCTTATAGTGAACGTTAGAGGGCGGTTCGTTGTTTAGAAAGAGGGTGGGAGAAACTTCAAGGGCCAGTGCTAAACGATAAATGGTATCAATACCGGTTGATTGGCGCTTTCCGTTCTCCAACTGGCTGATGAGGCTACGAGCCACCCCAGACCGTTGAGATAACTTTATAGCACTGAGACCTTTGGTCAGCCGAATTTCTTTAAGTCGTTTTCCGAGTTAGAGCACGGGCATGCCCCCTTTCTTAGATACTTGCCATATATTCCAAGGTTCATAACAACTTGCTAAAAATGACTCTGTTATTTTGTTCTTTTATTAAGAAAATAAACCCTTTATAGTTCACAAAATAGTACAATTGATGCCATAATGATTAATATTGTGAATTCTATCTGCATTGTGAGTAAGGAGATGAGGAAAGTGAATGAATGCCATTTTGGTCGAAACTTGAAAAGATGGCGGTTAGATCGGGGAATAACTCTGCGAGAATTAGAACGAAGAACAGGCTTGAAGAGGCAGTATCTCTTTCGGATCGAACAAGGATTATATAAAGGAACACCAAACCAATGGATTAGGCTGTTTAAAGAATTGAATGTTTCTATTGATAAGTTTACTTCAGATTCAGATTATGCTGAACGAGTATTTAGGTCATCGCTTAAAGCTCGCTCACTAATGGCAAATGTCTGGGATAAATCTTCTCGAGAATGATTGCCTGAATGAAGATGTTTTTTATAGCGTCTTCATGGTCAGTCCCTCCATAGTAATCCGAGAACCAAGTTGCCAGCTTTTCAGCTGTTGCTGCCTGGCTCTTTTTGCTTTTGCCGAACTTTTCTTTCCCGATCCCTTTATAAAACGCCTCAGTGACTAAACCCCGTAGTGTTCTATCTTCAAGCTATTACTTCTTTTTGTATGCAACGTAATAGGGAAAACATATTTTTGTCCAAGGTCAGTTGTATAGTTGTCTCAGCGAAATAAATAAGCGGGCAAAATTATGACTCAATAAAATGTCCAAAGTGAAAACAACAATTCAAGGGATAGGTCGAGAGACAATAGATTTTGGGCGAGATTTGCTAGAAATGCTTGTACGATTGTTAGACGGATTCTGTCCATGTCAGCTGTTAATCTAAACACAAGACTAGAAGCGGGGAGGGGTTGTTATCATGTTCAGAAAAAACTGTCGAGTCTGTGGCAATGCTTCGTATAGCTCAAGTGAGCGTGGATCATGGCCATGTCCTTTTTGTAATACTGATTTAATTGAGGAGAGAGCGATGTTCGCGAATACTTCCGAACAGAATCGGATTGAGGATCAAACTTTGACGTTTATGCCGTTGCAAAGGGAGAGTCATCGAGGGGAGAACTAACCTAACCCTCTCTCCCCCCTCAGGCCGATTACCTCTACCTCAGGGTGCTCCTCATCGCAAAGGCTTTCTTATTGAATTAGGCATCTATGCGCGTCTAGCTCAAAATAATATGGACAAGTGTTGGGGAGTAACAGTTCAATTAGTTTTAAAAGGCGAATGAGAATTTGCATAGATAGCAACGTGTTCGACCTGCAAATAGAGCAAAAACCAAGTTTACACTGGTTTTTGCTCTATTTCTATACACTTTGTTATTTGACGCTTACGTCTAAAAGCATCCGGTTAAGCCTGCGGCGGGTCGAAAAGGTCGTTGGTTGAGGAATCTATTACCCTAATGTCCCGTATTCCGGTCAGCTCACCGCTGGACGTAAGGAATAGATCACTCGCAATAATCGAGTTCATCGCGGCGCGGCTTCAGCCTGCTGCAGGTCTACCTTCGGATTGGGGATCGTAATCGCTAACGTTTTGCCGCCGGCGGTCGTGAAAGTCAACCTTAGCACTCTGCTTGTTGTGACGGCCATGCTTTCACTTCCTTTAGATCGGATTTTTCGGCCGGCTATTCATCGACCAGCACAAATGATTTTTTAATCAAAGCTATGCAGGAGTGAATGGGGGGCTGATCATTCAAAAATGAGTTTTAGGTGTGCTTGGCGGGAAAGCCAACCAAAACAAAGCATTTACGGTTAAAGATTTCGGGGAGATGCAGCGTAATATCGGTGATTCATGTGAGTTCTTGTTCTAAATTGCAAAAGACATCCGTATTAAAAAAGTCCGACAGTGAGATTTCTAAACCATCACACAACTTTTTAATTGTTACAATACCAGGGTTCAGGCTCTCATCATTTAGGATGCTTTTTATAGTCGATTGTGGTACAGCGGCACGATAGCTCAAAGCATTGGGTGTTATTTTGCGTTCTTTGCAAAGTTCAACAATTCTATTCACTACTGCTTGTCTCGTATCCATGAATACACCTCCTAGTGAGTTATCACTAATTAAAGCATACAAAAGAAAAATAAGTTTTGTTAGTGATATAGCACTAAGGAATATTATGTGTCATAATTAGTTATATAACACTAATTATGCAGAGGGGTGTATTTCGCGTGCCAGATTATAAGGAAATGTATTTCCAACTTGCCGCCAAAGTTGCAAATGCTGTTGATATTCTTGTTGAAGCGCAGCAGCAAGGAGAATACGATTATTCTGAAGAAGAAAGCCCGGTTATTTCGCTGAAAAATTCTAGACCAGAAGAGAAAGGTAGTGATCAAGCATAACGATCATTTTAATAATAAAGTAACACTTCACTGTTTCAGAAACACCTAATTTACGATACCGAATCCCCTTCCTTTTCGGGTGACGCATTCGTAGGAAAATGCGTATCAAATATATCAAGGTTGTTAAACTTTTATAAGGTGGAAGGAGAGGTGGAAATTATAAAAATCAATTTTCTTTTTATTCCCTTCATATCAATATTTGCGATCCTGTTTGGCTACGAGTCCAATTGGGCATCTTTCTTGGGGGAATGGGGTACAGTTCCAGATAAGCTTGAAGGTTTAATTGTGACAATAGTCTTTTTAGTAGCTTTACTATTATACGGAATAGTCATGGGCTATACGGAGAAGAAGGGCTTTATGAAATTCATCTCACTATATTGGGGAATTGGTGGTTCAATATGTCTAATTGCTCATCTTATGGCACCTATTGGCAAATTTGCAATCATTGCGCTTCCTACATTTATACTTATCATGGTACCTACTTATGGACTAAGATATTTTTATACGACTGGTACTAACACTCTTTATCTAACCCCTATAATAAGTATGATTTCATCATGGTCAGCCGGTGCTATTGGATACTTGATTGGGTATCTACTAAAGAAATTAAGAGTAACGCGTTCTGGAGTAAATGTATAAGTCACATTTTTCTTATTATGCGTTGTATTGCCTGTAATGCCATCCTTCGAATACCGTCCACCTACATAGAGGTTGGGCGGTATTTTTACTACTGGGTTTTAAAAACAATGCGACGTATGAACTCTCTCGGCGAGTCTCAGTAAGGTTGTAGCGTTCCTTCACAGGATAATAATAAGTGTTGGGTAAAAATGTCTCTTGCTTATTCGATTACCTGCTGTTGATGTTCAACCGTGAGTTGAGTTTACATGAATATCAAATATCGAGTTATTGAAACGTTTCTAATAAAACAGTAAGATGAAGTCAGTAAAGGGGTGTATAAGATATGAAAGAACTATTACTTATTTATTCCGGACAATTTCTTTGTACTTTAGAATGGAAAGTTTTGCTACCTCATAAATCCAGCGACCTAACTTTTTAAGGAACGGCCACCATTTATGGCGCAATACCCAAAGTATCCAGCCTATGATCAATACTAGAAATAGGCCAATAGCTAATACAAGCGAAGAATATTCTTTATAGGTTGAACTAATGAATAACTGTGCCGCAGCCCAATATCTATCGATTATTTGATTAGGCGGAGACGGCAATTCAACTATCTCTAAATAATTCTCATCATCTGTTATATGAACACGAATATAATGGTATTCGCTGCCTTGACTTAGAAGTTCAGCTCCAGCTCCTCCAGTAATAATGTACCTAACGTTTCCTCTTACAAAGCTGAAAAAGCTATGAATGTGCGACAAGAAAACAGTATCAACCTTATACTTAGTCATTAAGTCTTCAAACTTTTTGGCTTCGGCTTTGTCGTTGAACGCATGGTCTATATCACTTGTACCACTTAACTTGTTCATCAATTTTTGCAATACGCCAGTTTTTTGTGATTCGGGATATGTATTCGGCGTAACATTGGCTCGGGGGTCAGTGGGAGGAATGTGGGAAACTACGAAAATGCGTTTACCGTGCGCTTTTTGAAGGTCTGCTTCAAGCCAACGATATTGTTCAGGAGGGATGGCCGTTTTTTCTGTCCACCCTCTTGAACTGTCCAAAAAGATAAAGTGGTTCTTCAAATAGTCAAAGGAATAGTAAGCAGGACCAAAAAGTTCTGTATATATTGGCAGACCGTTCTCGCGGATGTCGTGATTTCCTAAAGTCGTATAGAGTGGAACTTGAAGCTTGGAAACAGTCTCGTAAAAAAGCCTATACCTATTCGGTTCTCCTCCGTAGACGAGATCGCCGTTGTCTACAACAAAGGCAGGTTTAATAGCGTTTACTTGGTCGATGATGTTAGAGAACGTACCATAGCCGTTTCTATTATCCCCTAGCATGATCACTTCAGGATTCTCTTGAGCACTAAGTTCAAATTTAATGGTTTTTGGCTGGTTCGCCTGAAGGTCTACTGTAAATGAAATAGTGTGCGGGTCAATAGTCTTAAGATTTCCGATTTGATCACTGGTCTTTATCATAGCAGGGTTCACGTTTTCCAATCTAATGCCATATGACTTTTTTATTTCACTCTTAAATGAAACGATAGGGGTTGGCGAAAGAGATCGAAGCAGTAAACTTTCTTGGTTAGAGTTATCGACGACTTTCCCTTTTACAAAACCTCCCTCAATGCTAACCATATTACCATCCCAGTCATATGTGGAAACAGACGTATAGGGATCGAAGGACAACGGTAAGGGTACGAAACCCTGTTGTACCTTGAAATTCTTGTAGCTATGTAAGATAAAGGCACTTGTAAACCCTAACCCTATTACAAGCAATATTAGGACCAACCATTTCTTTCGCATTTATCCACCTTCCACGGTTTTACATTTAGGTAATTATAACCATTTTGCTTAACAATTACCCTGAAATTGGGAATCTCCTCTTGAACATATAGTGTCTTTTATTCAGCAGAAATAGATTAATATCTTTAAATTTTCGAAATTCTATTTAAGTTCATTAAGATGTTGGCGTTCCTTGATGGAAAACTATCTTCCATTTACTATCATAACGTTTCCATATGGAACTACGGAGTGAATACTTCTTCCTTTCATCTAATTCGCTATGTTTATTTACTTTGTACATCGCTAATATACAATCTGTAGCTAACTCTCTAATCTTAAAATCAATTATTTCCCAGTCCAAATTAGAATTATCATTTTGCTCTTGAAATACATCACCATTTTTATAATGGTATTCACTCCCTGAACCTGTAAACTCAATAAAGTCATGTACTAATAGTCCGGCTATTTTTTGTGGTGACTTTCTTATTTCAGATGTCAATAAACTATTTTCTAGTTGTGAGATATGTTTCGCAATTGCATCCAATGTTTCCACCTTAACATTGCCCCCTTTTTACTTCACATCCTACAAATGCAGGCAATTCGTATATGAATTCGACAGGCTGATTGGTATATCCTGCCATGAACCGTCAACTAGTAGATTGAAAGCCGTCCAACGCTGAATTAGAGGCTGGGCGGCATTTATACTGCTGAGTTTAAGAATAATTGGAGTTTAAGGTAATAGGGCGAATGTCTAAAATGGAAAGTTCAAATGAATGACCCGGATTATACCGGGTTCTAATTTTTGGGCGTGATGAGGCGACACAAGGGCTAAATATATTTGCTGTGTTCACGAAAGTGCTTCACTATTTTTATGAAGTAACAGGAAAAAGGATGATTTATTTGTTTCAAGAATAGTTAATCATTTTAGGGTAGAGATAGCGATAAAAAGTCGGGGAGGTGTTTTCAACTAAGAAAATCAAAGATAGAATGACTCTGGGAATTGTTAGTGGATTATTGGGCAACCTTGCAAAGCAATCAACCGCTTCTATATTAATTAGAGTTTTGAAGATAGGAAAATCAGATGGACCGACTTATGCTGCTGGTATTTTTATGCCAAAGAGTACGATGTTTTTTAAGAAAAAGGCAAAAAGCGTTCAGATTATAGGTCATGTTGCAGATAATATTATTGGAGCAATGTTGGGGGTATCTGCAGTCTATCTTCTTTCATTTACAGGAAAAGATCATTACGTTACCAAGGGAATAGGGTTGGGTCACCTTTCATGGACTACAATGTATGGCTTCTTGGCAAAAATGGGAGCTACAAGCATGTATCCGGTAGGTGCAAAAAATACTATAAATAGCCTAATCAGCCATTCAGTCTTTGGGGTAGTAACGAAATATGCAGCAGTCAAGCTTGGAGATGAAGGATTATTCAAGCCTAACTTTCAATCGTTAGGTAAACCACAACAGGAAATATTGCAACCGCGGAAACCAAATCCTCCCTCATGACGGCCGACGCACAATTCACCATTCACCGCGATAACATGATCAAAGCATATGAAGCGCTGCTGAAAATGCTCACCGTATTAGACAGAACGGATCCAGAGATGAAGGAAAAATACAGGGAGACGGCGAGTAAGATTGTTGAAAACATGGCGAAGACGCTGAAAGTATGGCCCCCCGTTATCAAGACAAATTTATCGTTTAATACGACCAATTCTTAGAGGGGTTAAATCCAGCTGCCACCGGGTAGTAATCCTCCCTACGGAACAGAAGAGATCACTGTGGTTTTAGAACATTCAAGGAACTGACTTGGGGGCTGAGCAACTTCGTTGCAAAGGATCCGGGTACCACTCACTGAAAAATCAAGGTTATTGATTTTTTAGTGAGTGGTATGAAGGAGAAAATGTGACAAGTGGGGGAGATGCTGATGAAGAAAGCAAAGCGGACTGCTAAACGCAGTCTTCTTTTTTATGGGCCGGTGTAATTTCAGCAAGGCGCATTTTAATTCCTAACTCGAGGAAATAGAATCCCATGCCTCTGGAAAGCTCGGCGTTAGTACCCCTTGTCTGTAGGAAAGCTTTTCCCAGTTCCCATAAATATTGGGAGCTATATTTGGCCAAAAACGAATAGCGCTTGCGGACATATTCATAGCCAATCTCAAAATCATTGAGGTGTTGTCTGGACATCGTCTTCCTCCCGCTGTTTAGGGGATTGTTCTCCGATCAGTTCGGCAATACTAACATCGAGAGCGGCAGCGAGTTTCTTCAGGATGGGATAGGTAGGCTGTTTCTTGTTGGCCTCCAGTTCAGAAATATAGGTTTGGGAAACACTGGAGCGTCTGGAAAGCTCAGCCTGAGACAGTTTTTGTTTGGTTCGAAGATAGTTAAGATTTTGCATAAAAGCATACTTCCTTTTAATAACAATTGTAATTGCTTTTGCAGTATTTTACAACCGCTTTAGAGAACTATTGACTGGCTTTTTTATTTGCTATAATTGCTTTAGCGATAGGGAGTGAAATAATGGGAATAGATTATGGTACTAAATTTTTGGAATTAAGAAAGAAGAATAAGTTAAGTCAAAAAGATTTGGCCAATATTGCGGAAATTGGTCAAACTACGATTAGCGATATAGAAGCTGGGAAGAAATCACCAAACGCTATTACGATCGAAAAGATATGTTCGGCGCTCAATGTCACGCTTACAGAATTTTTCGCTGAGGAACGCCCGCAGCTTGAGCCGGAACTTCGCCGTCTGGTGGATACAGCCAGAAAGCTTTCGCCTGAACAAATAGAATATCTTCAGAAGTTACTTGAATCGATAAGTAAGGATTAATATTTTTCATATCACGATGAGTATTGCTTCGTCGATACGGGGGTAACATTAAACATGCCATTTCATATTAAGGAATCCTGAGTATCCCAAAGGACTTTATAGAGCAGGACTATGAAATCGAAATATCAGAGAAGATAATAAAAGGGACCGAGGCCGTAGCCTTAGTTTTTTAAGTATATCAGAGAGTTTTTGGGGTAGCATAGGGTACCCATTTCCTTGCTAATCGATATAGCGGCTATGTTTGTTCTCAAATTGGAATGCACTTCCAATTTTTATCCCCATATGAAAACAAGATAAGAGGTGAATTTCCTCTCATCTTGTTTTGCTTATGCCTGCTTCTAGAGCAAAAACCTAGTTTACACTGGTTTTTACTCTATTTCTATACACTTTGGTATTTGACGCTTACGTCTTAAAAGCAACCGGTTAAGCCTGCGGCGGGTCGAAAAGGTCGTTGGTTGTGGTATCTATTACCCTAATGTCCCGTATTCCGGTCAGCGCGCCGCTGGACGTAAGGAATAGATCACTCGCAATAATCGAGTCCATCGCGGCCACGGCCTCAGCCTGCTGCAGGTCTTCCCTCGGATTGGGGATCGTAATCGCTAACGTTTTGCCGCCGGCGGTCGTGAAAGTCAACCTTAGCACTCTGCTTGTTGTGACGGCCATGCTTTCACTTCCTTTAGATCGGATTTTTCGGCCGGCTATTCATCGACCAGCTCAAATGATTTTTTAATCAAAGCTATGCAGGAGAGAATGGGGGGCTGATAATTCAAAAATGCGTTTTAGGTATGCTTGGCGGGAAAGCCAACCAAAACAAAGCATTTACGGTTAAAGATTTCGGGGAGATGCAGCGTAAAATCGGAGATTCATGTGAGTTCTTGTTCTAAATTGCTAAAGACATCCGTATTAAAAAAGTCCGACAGTGAGATTTCTAAACCATCACACAACTTTTTAATTATTACAATACCAGGGTTCAGGCTCTCATCATTTAGGATGCTTTTTATAGTCGATTGTGGTACGGCGGCACGATAGCTTAAAGCATTGGGCTGGGGTGAAAGGTCGGCTACTCAAATAATGGGTAGCCTCCTACTCGATTACGCATAAAAAATACTCCTAATACATATTGATATACGCATAAATTATGCGTATAATGTAATTGAAATGAGGAGAACATAATGACGTTTCGGGAAGTCCTAAAGATACTGAAGCAGGAAGGTTGGATAGAGAAAGAAACTAAGGGCTCACATATCCAGTTGATACACCCAACAAAATCAGGAAAGGTAACATTACCGAACCACAAAGGCGATATTCCAATCGGTACAGTTAACAGCATATGGAAGCAGGCGGGGTTGAAATAAGCCCGCACCCTGCTCTTAAATAAATAATCTTTTAGAGGTGATTAACTTGCGTAAATTAACTTATTTTGCTATTTTTGAACCGTCTACCCATGGGGCATTTGGTGTGTATTTTCCAGATCTACCGGGATGTATTTCAATGGGCGATGATTTTCAGCACGCTCAGGCTATGGCAAAAGAAGCTTTGGGGCTACATCTTTGGGGTATGGAGAAAGACGGGGACATAATTCCAACTCCTACGCAGCCGCCTTTTGAGGACACTCCTGTAGGATCTATAATTGCTCCTATTACCGTGTTTCCAGAAGTCGTGAAGAATGAGATGGATAATCGGTCCGTAAAGACAAATATAACGTTACCGGCTTGGTTAAAGGAACTTGCTGAAAAACAAGGAGTGAACTTTTCACAGATTACCCAGGCAGCCATTAAGGAGTACCTTGGAGTGGATAGGCCTTAAAATAAATGCTTGTCAAAAAGGAAGGGGCTGTCTTACTGCGACAACCCCTTCCTTTTTTGGGAACTTGACTCGGCAATTTCATCAGCCCTTTACCCACTTGGCCACCACAAACCCAGGATTTCCTTCTCTTTTCTCCTCGAGTTATATTAATGATTTAAAGCGAACATTGTTGGCCTATAGAATAGTTTTTGGCCAACCGCGGCAAGAAGATCTCTTAAGGTTCCTGACAACTCACTTTCAGGATGATGAAGAGTTAATTGTTTCACGGCTTAAGGGCAGCGTTAGAGTTTCTCAATTATAGGATTGATTTATTGTTCCGTGAGAGAGCGAAGAAGACAAGTAAATACATTCCTATTTGAACGATTACTTTTATCGGATGGGTCTGTAAAGAAAAAGTTTTAAGTTTGGCAAAAGACGGCATTACTTATGCAAATTCCAATCCCAATCCCAATCCCAATGATATTTTGAAAGACCCGTACGTATTTGTAATGAATGATTTAGAGGATAAAAGCGTCTGAAAGGAGCCGTATTCATGAAATGTAAAAAGTGCAAATCAATAGAAGCTACTATTCATGTAGAAAATGTCGGTGATTTCTGTTTGGATTGTCATAATGATTATATGGTAGAGTTACTTGGTGTAAGCAAGATGGATGACTTTCCAAAGATTATATCAGGTTATGATGCCGATGGGATTATGCATCGATTTGAGATTTCAAATATGATTATGCCAGGGTTTTCCGTATGGAAAGCAGAAGAAATGGAGGGCGGTTATCAGTTTGAGATACTCGTAAAGCCTGAAGAAAATCAGGCAGTGGCAATCGAACATTTGCATCAGAAGATATTGACTGGTCTTGGATATAAAACGCTTATACATTTGTCGGATAGGTATTTTATAGATAATGCAATTCAAATCGACAAGGAACAATATAGCCTTAATAGCGTTGGAACATGCCGGATTCAACATGCTGAAGAAGAAAATCAAGTTTATCTGGTTATAGATGGAAAGAATATTCCTTTACATGATTTTGGACGGGCGCTCACAGC
Organism: Desulfosporosinus metallidurans; assembly: GCF_001936615.1. Taxonomy (GTDB): domain Bacteria; phylum Bacillota; class Desulfitobacteriia; order Desulfitobacteriales; family Desulfitobacteriaceae; genus Desulfosporosinus; species Desulfosporosinus metallidurans. The sequence continues at coordinate 26,729 of NZ_MLBF01000045.1, read as the reverse complement.
TTTTGAGGGTTTCAATATGGATTTTCAGATAAGGGATCTGTCCGAAGAAGTCCTTGGAAAAGATATTGTACTAAGAAGGGTAAGTATCAATCCAGATGTTATTATTGAGCATTTTGAAAGGTCTTTGAGTTGGTTCTTGAAGGGCAATTTTTTAAGTTACAAACATGAAAGTGCTTGTGGAGAAGCCTTGTTTGAAAGGATAGAGGAATTGGAGTTACTTTGCAAGTATGGTAATAAGGAAGGGGCTGTCGAAGTCGGAAAAAGAATGAAAAAGCGACTTATATCCGTTGAACATGATACGGATGATTTCCCTGATTATCTTTTGAAGATGATTGACCAAGCGATTGGAACTACCTCTTAAAGCTGGATATACTGGGTAGAATGGGAGTGTATTAGTTATGATTAATGAAAAAATGAAAAAGGTATCGCCATCTGAGGAACTGCGCAAAAAACGGCAGATCGAATTTGACTGGGAATAGAGGTAAGTTGCGGGCTTCCAGCTAGTCCATTCATGTGTTACTATCTGAATTTAAACGCACCGAATGAATGACGCCTGATAAAATGAACAAGCTCTAACATGTTAAATGCACGAGAAAAAGCAAAGTAGTAAATGAAGGAGCCTTTGCCGGGGTTTGTGCTGAAGAAGACGGTGAAGGTTTGATTTCAATATTATCAAATAGACATTGCGAGGGGAGCGATTTCATGCGTTACGAAGGAACCGTCTATCGTCCACCCAGCGAAGCCGATAGTTTGCTGATCCAAGCGACTATCGGCTGTCCCCATAATAATTGTACATTTTGTGGTATGTATCGAAACACCAAGTTTCGGATCCGATCCGTGGCAGATATAAAAGAGGACCTTCTAATGGCCCGAGATTATCATGGTAACAAAGTTAGATCGATCTTTTTCGCCGACGGGAACACGATTTTAATGAAAACAGACCTGCTTTTAGACATTCTTTACTATGCCCGAGAAATGTTTCCCTACTTGAAACGTATGACCGTCTATGGCTCTGCAAAATTCATGAAGTTAAAAACACTTAATGAGTTTCGCCTTCTGAGAGTGGCCGGCTTAACCCGTATACACTCGGGAATGGAGAGTGGGGATGACGAAGTCCTTCGTCGCATTAAAAAAGGCTTCTCTGCCGCTGAAATGATTGAAGAGGGTCTCAAGGTGAGAGAAGCCGGTATTGAACTGAGCGAATATATCCTCCTTGGGATTGGTGGACGTGAACGTACTCAAGAACATGCCTTTGAAAGTGCTCGGGTGCTTAATGCCTTTACTCCGGATTTTGTTCGGTTACGCACTTATGTTCCTTGGAAAGGGACGCCCCTTTATGAAGACTACCTCCAAGGACGCTTTCAACTTCTTAGTCCCTACGAAGCATTAAGGGAAACCCGTCTTCTGATAGCTAACTTAGAAGGTCCTTTCAAGCTACTCAGTGATCATGTCTCGAATTTTGCTCCGATTAATGGGAACATACCTAATGATAAGCCAGAAATGCTGGAAACCATAGATAGGCTCTTAGCGGTACCAGAAAATAACTTTAGACAAGTGGATTCTCGTTACCTTTAGGTGGGTTGAACGACAAGTTGAGATGCTCTTATCAAGGAAAATGAACATACGGACAATTAAAGAACTGCGTGGGGAGGTTCGATTCACTGCAAGAGCTCAGCTCGTTGTGAGTAAATTTCCCAAGGCACTTTCGGAAGTGTTTACCGCTAAGGGCAAAGGCTTGTTTCCTGCCTCTAAGGAAATTAAGCTTCAATGTAGCTGCCCTGACGGGGCTAATATGTGCAAACGCGTAGCGGCAGTTCTCTATGGGGTAGGAGCCCGGCTTGACGATGATCCCACCTTGTTTTTCGTACTGCGCAATGTGAAGGTGGATGACCTTATTTTCAGAGGCAATCAGTCAGAAAACTGAGACATTTCTTAAAAAATCAAAGGTTAAAAGTCGGAGGATTATTGAGGATACGGATATCAGTGATCTGTTTGGAATTGAAATGGAAACTAAGCCGAAACGAAGCAAGTGACGAAGAGAGAAGGCTAAAGGGGCTTAATGCAAAAGGCTGGAGCAAAAAATATGCTTCCAGCCTTTTGACAGTCTTCGTTCTAGTCAAATATGTTGCGTAAGTCAATTGCTAAGTCATTCAATATCCCATCGTTTATTGTTTCGTCTTTCCCGTACACTGCTGGTTCAGTAAATACATTCTCGGAAAAATTATAAACTTCCACAATCTTATTCAATGGATCAACTATCCAGTATTCTCGAACTCCTGACAACTGGTAGCGTCGTAATTTGACTCGTTTGTCTTTTAACGCTGTTGACGGACTCAAGACCTCAACCACAAGGTCTGGAACACCGACACAGCCTTTCGGGTGTATCTTTGATTGATCACATATCACCGTTATATCAGGTTCAACATAGTTGTCATTTTCATCATCCAACCAAACCCCAAAAGGTGCTGGAAAGGCCTTGCACTGTTTACCCTTTAGATAAGTATAGAACTCACCATATAAATTTCCGACAATAGCTTGGTGTTGAGATGAGGGAGGTGGTGTCATATCGTAAATTACACTATCAATACGTTCCCAACGTTCAAACTCGAATTCCAATGGTTTTTCTTCCAAATAAAGCACCTCCTTTGTAAAATTATACCATGGTTCAATTGGTTTTAAAAGGCGAATGAGAATTTGCATAGCTATTCTGCTATAGAAATAACTCGAGTTGGCAACCCTATTTTGTATGGTACAGTTGGCATTTTATCACTTACAGGCCAGTTCAGTAGATAATCTTGCAAGAGTTTTCGATACCTACTGAGCCAAAAAAAGATTGGTCGTTGACAAGGCGTGCGCAATATCATATGCTCTATCTAAATTTATGGGTATGAAAAAGGGGTTTAAACGATGAAACCTAAGCTATCCCCGATTGATCTTGATGAATTGCTTAAGATACCCCTGCTTAAGGCCTTGAGCGAACAGCATTTACTTACCCTAAATCGATCGGCCCACGAACGTTCATTCCGAAAAAAAGAGCGTATTTTTACCCCGGAAAAGCAAGAGGATTTTATACTAATTCTCCTTAAAGGTAAGGTTAGAATCTATCTCAGTTATCCAAATGGCAAAGAGTTTACGATCGCTTTTCTAGAACCTGGGGATGTCTATAGTAGTCATTCGGGTACTTTTGCAGAAGCAATGGAAGATACGATTGTCTGGACCATAGACATTAAAGTCTTTAGTAGCTTTATGCTACAAGATCCGGTGATCTTGATTAGCATGGTCAAGGTTTTAGGAGAAAGCTTGGGAAACACTCTAGGAATCATTGAGAACCTCGTTTTTCGCGATGTCGGTAAACGTTTAGCGAATTTTTTGATACAAGCTGCTAGAGAAAAAGGACAGACCACTGAACACGGTATCCTAGTGAATCTAGGTTTGACCTTCCTGCAGTTAAGACTCTTCAGAAGTCCAAATAGCCTCAGCTCAACTCCAAACTTAAAATCAATTGAGAGGGTAAAGCGGTAAGGAATAGTTTTGAAAAGGATGCGGTACCAAATGGTTACGAACTTGATTGGAGGAGGCAGCTATGGCGGCACATAAATTTAATCCTGAGAATCGAAAAAAGCTCACCAGCAAAGAACGTGAGGCAATTTTGCCCCCAGCTCTAGTTTTGAAGGACATTGGGCTCGGATCTCACAATGTATGGGCAGATATTGGTTGTGGTACAGGATTTTTTACAATCCCGCTCGCCAAAGAAGTACAGCAAGTGTACGCTCTCGATATACGTGCTGAAATGCTTGACGATCTAACTAATAGTCTCACTCAGCTAGAGGTCCCCAATGTTAAAGTTCTTCAATCCGAAGAAAGTCGTTTTCCTCTCCCTAACCAATTGGTAGATGGGATTATAACGTCACTCGTTATACACGAAGTTGATGATCCGGTTGTATTTTTTCGTGAGTTAAATAGAATTCTTAAAACGGACGGTCGATTGGTGGTCATTGAGTGGGCCAAGGCTTCTACGGAAATGGGACCGCCTATTGACCATCGATTATCTGTTCAACAGCTGGATGATTGGGCGCTTACCACCGGTTTTGTAAAAGGTAAGTCATGGCAATGGTCGGATAATTTTATCGGAGTTGAATATTCCCGAATCAATTAAGGCTGTCGATAAGTGTCAGGTTCTTGTAATCATTCCATTTGACAATAAACGAACGATCGTTTATTATAGATTTATCATCAATTTTATCTAAAAGTTAGGCGGCGCGCATGAGAAAAAAAGATGACGAAAAGCAAAGATGCATTAAAATTGCAGTGGTGCAGTTGATTTTGGAGGAGGGGTTCCAGGGCACATCTATCTCAAAAATAGCAAAGGCCGCTGGCGTATCTCCGGCCACAGTATATATCTATTATGAAAATAAGGAGACCATGCTTAGAGAAATTTATCGGGAATATTCTGAAGATGCGATTCGATATTTGCTTCAATGTTTAAGCCCCAATATGGTTGGAGAGGAAATTATTGCGGAATTGATCCGACGGTATTATTTCTTCATTATTGAAAACAAAGAAGTTTTTCATTTTATTGAACAATTTAGTACCTGCCCTGTTCTTCAGAGCAGTTGTGGTTCGATGAAGGGACCGGCGGATTTAAATCAGTTGCTGACGGATTTAAAGAAACAGAAGATATTAAATAACTTTAACAATGATAATTTGTACGCTATTCTGTTTGCCCCTGTAAAAATGATTGCAGTGAAAAGTTGTGAGTCTGAAAACATTGCCATGGAACGTTTGGACGAGTTGATTTATATCATTCAAAAAGCGCTTCTTAAAGATTTTAAAATCTAGTCTGAGCTAGGTTCATTCGGTCTCAAACGATTAGATTTCTAGTTCTTAAGCGAGGGTAATAGCTCGCTTCCCTATTTAAAGATTATTAAATGAACATTCGTTTAATGAAAGAGGAGACGATTTATATGATATTAGCAATAGAAAATCTTGTTTTATTACCAGGAATGACTTATCCATTAAGGATAGACCGCTTCAGCGAGGATGAGCTGGCCTGTATTCGAGACAAAAATCAAGAGATTGTGGCGTTGCCGTTAAAGAGGCATAGGGACCGACACGAAATCAACGTGGAGGATTTCTACACAACAGGCGTTGCCCTTGAAATACTAGAGGTGAACCCCAGCGAAAAAGGATACCATGTTCAAGTTAAGGTCTTAAACCGTGTGGAAGTATTGGATATCAACATTGGTGAAAGCATGATCACTGGAAAAACAGTTTCCGCGCAGGAAGTCATAGACCTCAACGAAAACGGTCAGAAAGAAATGATGACCTATATTCAAACTATATCTCATCAAATTGGAGCCAAATTCAGAGAGTCAGAGGGTATTATAAAAGCAATTGATGAGATAAAGGATCTTAATATTCTGATAGGATATATCTCACGGTTTCTTCCATTCTCAATGGAAGAGAAATATACCTTGATGGAAACAGCGTCATTAAAGGAGCGGAGTTTGACATTTATTGATTATTTCTTGCATTACAAAGAAGCGATTCAGCTCCAGATTGAAATGTCGGAACGGTTTTCCGAAAAAGCGAATAAAAATTATCGTGAAGCAGTATTGAGGGAACAGCTGAGAGAGATTCAGAAAGAACTGAATGAAGACGAACCAGCCGGCAAAAAGAAGAAAGATTATAAAACACGCATTGAAGAGGCACACATGCCTGAAGAGATTCAAACAGCTTCACTAGAAGAGTTAAGCAAACTGGAAAGTCAGAATCCTGCAAGCTCGGATTATAATGTGATTCAAAATTATCTAGATCTTCTTGTACAACTACCTTGGGAAATGAAGGCGGAGAAACCCGTCGATATTGGAGAAGCCCGGCGTATCCTAGATGAGCAGCATTATGGCCTGGAAAAAGTAAAGGACCGTATCATACAGCATCTTGCGGTCATGCAATTAAAGAAAGATAAACATGGTTCTATTCTTCTGCTCGTGGGTCCTCCTGGAACAGGGAAAACAAGCCTGGGTAAGAGCATCGCGGGAGCATTGGGTCGAAAATATACGAGACTCAGTCTGGGCGGTATCCGCGACGAGGCTGAAATCCGTGGGCACCGCAGAACTTATGTAGGTGCAATGCCAGGTCGCATCCTTCAAAGCATCAAAAAGGCTGGGGTAATGAATCCTGTTATGGTTTTAGACGAAGTGGATAAATTAATGACCGGTTATAACGGGGACCCAGCAAGTGCGTTACTCGAGGTGTTGGACCCTGAACAAAACAATACCTTTACAGATCATTATTTGGATTTGCCTTACGATTTGTCCAACGTATTTTTTATTGCAACCGCAAACTCCCTGGAAAACATTCCTGGTCCCTTGCTGGACCGCATGGAAATCATCCAGCTTTCAAGCTATACAACGAATGAAAAGTTTAACATTGGTAAAAATCATTTAATTAAGGAAGCACTAGAAGAACATGGCTTAACGGAAGCTGATGTCCAAGTCAGTGATGAAACCTTAAAGAACATCATTTCAGACTACACCATGGAGGCCGGGGTCAGGGGACTGAAAAAACAATTGGCTGCCATTGCCAGAAGTGTCGTGGAAAAGATTGTACTTGGAATCATTGAAAAACCTTATGTTGTTGAAGCGGATGCCTTGGAGGAGATTCTCGGCAGAAAAATGTCCAGGCATGACATGGCTCAGGAAATTAATCCACCGGGCGTTGTCACTGGATTAGCGTGGACGCCGGTGGGGGGCGAGATTCTGTTTATCGAAGCAACAGAAATGCCTGGAAACGATCACATCCTCTTAACAGGTCAGTTAGGAGATGTTATGAAGGAATCGGCAAGGATTGCTTTAAGTCTTCTGAAATCTCGGTTGCCAATGAATGCCATTCAGTTTAAAGATAAAGATTTACATGTTCATGTACCGTCCGGAGCCGTTCCCAAGGATGGGCCGTCAGCAGGAATCGCCCTATTTACAGCATTTGCTTCTTTGATTACCGGTATCATGGTGGACGCGAAACTCGCCATGACGGGGGAGATCACGCTTAGAGGTGTTGTTCTTCCGATCGGGGGATTAAAAGAAAAATTGATAGCTGCGGAACGTGCTGGTATCACCAAAGCCTTGATTCCCAAAGATAATGTTCCCGATCTAAAGGATGTCCCAGAAGAAGTTAAAAATAAGATTAAAATTGTAGCGGTAGAAACTATCGAAGATGTATTGAAAGAGGCGTTAGGAATCGCTTTGCCTAAAATTGAACAAGTCTTGACAGGACCAGGATTTTTCACCAAGCTAATAGATCAACAAGATTAATCAACCGCTGAGGCACCCGGCGCTAAGGTGGAATAAACATGATAAAATCCTAGGTTATGGGACGGAAAAATGCAAATTTCTATAAGAAAGGGGAATGACTCATGCGAGGCAGTTATTCATTGTAAGTATGTCGTGTGCCTTATATTTCAGAGTCAGGTCACTGTGGTCACGGTAGAATGACTATAACAAATATAGCTCTTTTATACGGACAGGGCACGTTGGCGTACTTCATTGTAAGTGTTATGGTCTAAAAGAATTTAATGAACAAATATTAATGCGTTGGTTGAGAAGTGATAGAAATTTGATAGAAATTCTCACACCAGCGCATTTTGTTTTTGCGTTGAAGAGTGATTGAGGGTGGAGTGGGTATTAACTGATGAGTCAGAAGGAAATCAGGATAAGCGGTGTCTAAGAAAGTTCGGTAGAGCGCAGGTCATTGGTGTCTTTAGTATTGATGCTGAGGTCATTGCCATCGGGCAAACCATTCTTGTGGCGCAGCTTTGCTCCACCATTTTTGCCGGCTTATCCGCACTTTTTACAAGCATCTTTCAAGCGTTTGGAAAGGAGGTGCAATCCTCAGTTATGTCTGTGGTTAGGGGCAGCGCCTTTATCCTTATTTTGATTTTAGGAAATATGCTATTTGCAGTTAATGGAGTTATTTGGGCTAATACAATTTCCGAAGCATTCGCCTGTATAGTAGGGCTTATCCTGTTTCTAGGAATCTGGAAAAACAGCTTACGGAATACGCAATGGGAACGATGAGGGAAGCAATAACGCTGGCAATAACCTTTGCCCCTACTAAATTGACGTAAGGACTTACCAAAAATGTTTGAAGATTTACCTGCTTCGATCAACTGATTCTATCTCATTAATCCTGCCTACTCATACAACATAGTCACCCGATCAGGAATTTGAACCTGAACGCCGGGGTTAAAAGGAACAGAGTCGAAGCAGACTCTAGTTATCCAAATTGGAGGGCCATAAAATGTTGGCAGTGAAGCGAGCTATTGACAGGAGCATTGAGAAAAGTTACAATTGATTCGATAGTTATCGAATCGTTATAGCATGAGTTTGGAGTTGGAATATGGACACGAAAAAAGCGGCAAAGATATTTAAGGCACTATCGAATCCCAATAGACTGGAATTGTATTTTAAAATCGCTGAGACGCATGAATCTAGTTTTCCAACCGATTCGGAATGCTTTGTTACGGATATCATCAGTTCGTTGAATATTGGTGCTCCGACTATTTCACATCATATCAAAGAATTAGTGAATGCCGATTTAATTAGTACAGAGAAAAAAGGAAAATTTTTGATCTGCAAAGTAAATGAAGAGTTAATTGAGGAAGTTAGCAAGTTGTTATCATTACAGAAGCAATAATTTAGCGCAGCTTTAAAAATGCATAACGTTTCGATAGTTATGAAACTATAAAAGTATTAACCCTTAAACATCTATTTTCACCCATAAGAAGTATTGGGGTATTTCGAACATTCATGTGTTTGAATTCTATTCGACGACGAAAGATAAAATTAATGGAGGTACATTATGAAAGTGTTTTATTTTACAGCTACTGGCAACAGTTTAGATGTTGCAAAAAGATTTGGGGGAGAAATTTATTCGATACCAAACGTCTTAAAGGGTGATCAATTCCATTTCGAAGACGAAAAGATAGGCCTTATATTTCCCTGTTACGGCTTTGCAGCTCCAAAGATTGTCCGGGAATTTATTGAGAAGATCACCCTTAAGAGCCCTTATATTTTTGTCATCATGACCTATGGTAACAAGCTTGCAGGCGGCGTTAATTGGTTTGTACGGTATGCTGAGGAAAATGATATTCATGTTCAATATGCAGACGGTTTACTCATGATCGATAACTTTTTACCATTTTTTAATATTGAGAAGCAAAAGATGAAAAAGAAATATACTGAAGAAAATTTGAGCCGTTTGTTAAATGACGTGAATCAAAAGAAGCGATATATCAGGAATGGGTCATTCACAGATTCAATGTTGACCAAAGCCATTCAGTATTTCTACAAAAGAAACCCAAACTTTAATACCGATAAAGATTTTTCTGTCGGGAACGACTGTAATCAATGTGGGACGTGTGTAAAGGTTTGCCCGCGTAACAATATAAAACTTGATGAGCATAAACCAGCATATGGGGGGAATTGCGAATTTTGTCTGGCGTGTATAAACCTTTGTCCGCAAAAGGCGATCCGATTAAAAAAAGAAAGTAATCCAAATGCACGTTATTTGAACGAAAATGTCACATTAAAAGAAATTATTACGGCAAATAATTAAACAAGGGTTAGCTAATTTATGACAAGACGAAGGGTGGTTGGAATCAGATGACATCAACAAGGTCGAAAATTCGAGCAATCATCACAGGAACTACTGGCATGGTAGGGGAAGGCGTATTGAACGAATGTCTCATACATCCAGATGTTGAACAGGTGTTAGTCATCAACCGAAACCCGTGCGGCGTATCACATCCCAAATTAATTGAAGTTCTGCACAGTAATTTCTTTGATCTATCGACAATTGAACCTCAACTAATTAATGCCGAAGGGATTAGGCCACGAGCTTAGTCCCTTTTCCTCTGCGAAAAATGCAATTCAATGGCTATAAAATTGTCAAATACCGAACTAACTAGTATCATGATAATAATGGAAGAATTGACATACAGGCCTATACGGGCTGTGATTTTTAGAATCAGAGAAACAGAAGGATTTGAAATAAATTATGAATAAAATAGTCATTGGAATATTGGCACATGTGGATGCGGGCAAGACGACATTATCAGAGGGTCTGCTTTATCTGAGCGGCAAAATTGGCAGATTGGGAAGGGTGGATAATAAGGATGCTTATTTAGATACCTATGAGCTGGAAAGATCAAGAGGAATCACCATTTTCTCCAAGCAGGCCATGTTTGAGATAGGTGAGACTCAGATTACCTTACTGGATACCCCGGGACACGTAGATTTTTCGGCCGAAATGGAAAGAACACTTCAGGTCCTGGATTATGCCATTTTAGTGATAAGCGGTGCGGACGGGGTGCAGGGGCATACCAAAACATTATGGCGGCTCCTGCACACGTATCAGATACCAGTTTTTTTATTCGTCAATAAGATGGATCAGAATGGGACGGATAAGGACAAATTAATGAAAGAATTGAAAAAGCAGCTGGATGATGGGTGTATTGAGTTTGGACAAGTTGAGACGGACGATTTCTACGACCAGCTGGCCATGCGTAAAGAAATAATGATGGAAACCTTTCTGGAAAAGGGAGATATTGAAACTTCGCAGATTATAAGAGCTGTCACGGAGCGCAAAGTTTTTCCGTGCTTTTTTGGTTCCGCTTTAAAATTAGAGGGTGTTGAGCAATTTATGCAGGGCATTGTGAAATATGTCATGATACCTTCCTACCCCGAAGAATTCGGGGCTAAACTATTCAAAATATCAAGAGACGAGCAGGGGAACCGCCTTACCTACATGAAGCTGACAGGCGGAAGACTTAAGGTAAAAGATGTCTTAACGAATGGCATCTGGAAAGAGAAAGTTAATCAAATTCGTATCTATTCCGGACAGAAATTCGAGACAGTGAACGAGGTAGAGGCAGGTTCTGTATGCGCAGTAACGGGGCTCGGCCAAACCAGGCCGGGAGAAGGCTTAGGGATAGAGGAAGCTTCAGATACACCAGTATTGGAACCCATACTGTCCTATGAGATTATTCTGCCGGAAGGCTGTGACCCGAGAGTGATGCTGCCTAAGTTACGTCAGATTGAAGAAGAAGAGCCGGAACTTCATATTGTCTGGGATGAGCAGCTGCAGGAAATTCAGGCACGGATTATGGGAGAGGTGCAGATTGAAATTCTGCAGAGCCTTATACAAAGTCGTTTTGGTGTTGATGTGGCTTTCGATGCAGGAAGGATTGTCTATAAGGAGACGATTGCTGATGTAGTCGAAGGGGTGGGGCACTTTGAGCCCTTGCGGCATTATGCGGAGGTCCACTTGTTACTCACGCCGGGTGAGTCGGGAAGTGGTCTTCAGTTTGGGGCAGAATGCAGTGAAGATAACTTAAGTAAAAGCTGGCAAAGACTTATTTTATCCCATCTGGAAGAAAAAGCCCATAAAGGAGTTCTAACTGGGTCAGGGATTACAGATATGAAAATCACTTTAGTTTCAGGTCGAGCACACAATAAGCATACCGAAGGGGGTGACTTTAGAGAGGCTACCTTCCGTGCCGTGCGCCAGGGTTTAAAAGAGGCAGAATCCATATTGCTAGAGCCGTTTTATGCTTTTGAGCTGGAACTGCCTGAGAAAATGGTTGGAAGAGCTATGAGCGATATTGAGAAAATGCATGGTACATGCGAACTATCACAAACAAATGGCGAGATGGCGGTTCTTGTGGGGAGCGCCCCTGTTGTCACCATGAGAAATTATCAGAAAGAGGTAGTCGCCTATACCAGAGGACTTGGCAGGCTGTTCAGCAGCCTGAAAGGGTACGAACCATGCCATAATGCAGAAGAGGTCATAGAAAGGTTCGGCTATGATTCGGAAAGAGACTTAGAAAATCCGACAGGTTCTGTATTTTGTGCCAATGGTGCAGGTTTTTTGGTGGATTGGGATGCAGTAAAGGACTACATGCAGGTTGAAAGCTATCTTCGGAAAAAAGGCTCGTCTGGAGAAACAGCCCCAAACCAGGCCTCATACACAGAAGAGCGGTGGATCAGTTTAGATGAGATTAACCAAATTATCAATAAAACCTTCTATGCGAACCAAGGGAAGAAGTCTGCCTGGAAAAGACGCAATACAGCCCGCGAAAGCGATTATGAGCCGATCACCAATGTTAGCAGAGAGAAGGAAAGCAAAGAAGAGTATCTCCTTGTGGACGGCTATAATATTATCCATGCCTGGCCTGAGCTGAAAGAGCTTGTAGATGACAATATGGACGGTGCCAGAATGAAATTGCTGGATGCACTCAGTAATTATCAGGGGATTCGAGAATGTAAGATTATCGTTGTGTTTGATGCTTACCGTGTTCAGGGACATTTAGAGGAAGTAATCGACTATCATAATATCCATATGATATATACCAGGGAGGCACAAACGGCGGACCAGTATATTGAAAAATTTGCGCATGATAATCAGAAAAAATATAATATCACAGTTGCAACGTCAGACGGTTTACAACAGCTCATTATCAGGGGGGCAGGATGTGCCCTATTATCCGCCAGAGAACTGAAGGTTGAGATCGACGGGGCTAATGAAAGAATTAAGCAGGAATATCAGGGAAAAAAAGGAATAGATCGTAATTACCTGGCAGATGCCTTGTCTCCAGCCGCGAAACTGCAGGTGAAAGAAATAGTTAACAAAGTTAATGATCAGTAAATTCCGGAAAATCCAATGATGGATAAGCAAGGGCTTGGAACGGTGTAAAATATTTTGCGCCAGAAGGAGTTGGTCAACTTAGCGGTCATATGGAAGATATGTATACAGGGCATAAGATCGTCAAGGTCTTTCAAAAAGCGACTTATGGCCGTATCCCAAATGAGAGGCTTATTACCTCTATTTAGCAAGTATTAGCCCAGTGGGTATTGATCGACAGGAAGCGCATGGGAAACGACCGGATACTTATAATTCAATTGGAAACAATAGCTACGAAAAAGAGAAGGAACCGGCGTGATTATATGACTGCAAAACTCAACGAGTACAACCAGAAAAGGAATTTTGCCAGAACCTTGGAACCGGAGGGGATAACAGAAGTTGCCCAAGAGGGTCTGAGGTATGTCGTCCAGCACCATCTGGCCCATAGAGATCACTACGATTTCCGCCTGGAATGGGACGGAGCTCTATTGAGCTGGGCAGTGCCCAAGGGTCCTTCCTATGATACACGGGACAAGAGGCTCGCTGTACGGGTGGAAGAGCATCCTCTGGAATACAGAAACTTTGAGGGGACGATTCCCAAAGGGGAATATGGCGGCGGTGTGGTCATGCTCTGGGATGAAGGGTACTAGGAACCCTATGGGGATGTGGAGGATGGGCTCCGTGCAGGTGTGTTGAAGTTTGTTCTGAACGGAAGAAGACTTAAGGGAAAATGGGCTCTGGTGCGATTGAAAGGGAAAGCTAGCGAGAAGCAGGATAACTGGCTGTTACTTAAAGAAAAAGATGAGTATGCCAAAACTGCCGACTGGATTTCTGAATTTACCACCAGTATCAGAACCGGACGCACCATGATGGAAATTGAAGAAGGGGAAGACGAAAAGATCACGAGCAACCCCTTCAGCAGTACCGGCGTGCAGCTGGCCCAATTAGTCCATACCCCTCCTAAGGGTGAGGATTGGCTTTATGAGTTGAAATACGACGGCTACAGGATACTGGCGTATATTGAAGGCAACAGCGTCCGGCTTATCACCAGGAACGGCCATGATTATACCGAACGGTTCCGGGATGTCGCCTCTTCCCTCGTTGAATGGGTCGGCGGTAGGGCGATGATCCTGGACGGCGAAATGGCCATCACAGACGCAGCGGGGAAGACGGATTTTCAGGCTCTGCAGAACTATCTGAAAAATCCCCAGGCCAAAAACCTGACCTATATCGTCTTTGATCTCCTGGCGCTAGATGGAGCGGACCTTCGGGGACACCGCCTGATTGACAGGAAGGAAACCCTTGAAGCTTTGCTGAAGGATGCCCCCCAGAACCTCCACTATAGCCGACATGTGAGTGGAAACGGCAAGGAAAGTTTCCGCGCGGCCTGTGAGGCAGGCATGGAAGGGATCGTCGGCAAAAAAGCCGATTCCGCCTACAGCGGCGCAAGAAACGGCGACTGGATCAAACTTAAATGCGATCAAAGGCAGGAATTTGTCATCGGTGGATATACGCTTTCCGATAGAAAAACCAGCGGGGTAAGTTCCCTGCTCCTGGGCGTTTATGCAGATGGGGAATTAGTCTATGCCGGACGTGCCGGCACCGGCCTGAGCGAAGCTGCCAGGAAAGAGCTGGAGGGAAAATTTGCGGGCATGAAGAGAATGGAACCCCCTTTCCAACTCGTGCCCAAGCCCAGGACGAAGGAAAAGATCACCTGGCTCAAACCTGAACTGGTCGCGGAAATTAAATTTGCCGAATGGACCGCAGACCATCTGTTAAGGCAGGCCAGCTTTAAAGGCTTGCGGAGGGACAAGAATCCCAGGGATATCAAAAAGGAAAACGCAGATGAGGAAAAAGCGGATAAGGAACTAAAGCCTCCTTCAAGTGCTAAAAAAGCAGAGAGCGTTGTGGAAGTAAACACCAACGGTATCATCATTGAAGGAATTAAGATCAGCAACCCAGATAAGGTGATCTTTGCCGATTCGGAAATCACCAAAGTGGATGTGATCCGGTATTACGCCCAGGTGGCGGAGCGCATGCTGCCTTATGTGAGCCGCAGGATCCTCAGCATTGTACGCTGTCCCAAGGGCATCTCCCAGACCTGCTTTTATAAGAAGCATCCCGGTCCGGGCAGCAAAGGAATCGTGACCATTCCTATTTCCACCGGCGGCGGAGAACTGGAAGACTACTTCTATATTGAGAATACATCCGGGCTGATCGCCGAAGCACAAATGGGCACACTGGAATTTCATACCTGGGGAAGCCGTGTCGACGAGCTGGAAAAGCCTGATCTGATGGTCTTTGATCTGGACCCGGATGAGGGAATGGATCTGAGCAGGGTGCGCCAGGGTGTGCGGGATGTGAAAAATATTCTTGCTGAACTTTCCCTGAACTCGTATCTTAAGACCAGCGGCGGCAAAGGATACCATGTGGTTGTCCCTTTAAAACCTGCCGTTGCCTGGGATGGGTTTCATAATTTTGCCAAGCGCGTTGCCGATGTGATGGAGCAGAAGTGGCCAGACCGCTACACAAGCAATGTGAGAAAGGCCAAGCGTACCAACAAGATCTTCATCGACTGGATACGCAACGGCAGAGGTGCTACCAGCATTGCCCCATATTCCCTGAGAGCGAGGAAAGGGGCCGGGGTGTCCATGCCCATCGCGTGGGCTGAACTGGACACGGTGGCTCCCGACGGTATCGATATGGCGGAGGCGCTCCGGCGGATCGGCGGCAATGATCCTTGGCAAGATTTTTTCCGGAATAATCAGCAGCTTAAATGAGCAGGCGCGAAGATAAGAATACAGCATAGTTTAGTTATGAATTCATTTCTAAGCAAAGGGGGTACCGGGCTCAACCGGTATCTCCTAGCGCAAAATTACGTATAAAATAGACGTATTAAATAACTTGTGATCGTTTGATAGTGAGTATATAATTATCTAATTAAAGTTGTTTTTGGAGGTGAGCCAGTGCCGATAGATAATCATGTTTGGTTATTACTACTTTTCAACGTTACAATCATACTGGCTTTATCTTGGCTAGGTTTTACCTTCGTTAAACGTGGCAAATATTGTTTTAAAGCATCAGAGAGCAAGAACATTGGTATTTCTAGACTTATCTCAAATGGGTTGACTATTTTAGCAAATAAGTATTTGATTGTTCGAAGAATGATTAAGATTGATACTGATGATGATCCACCACATCTTCTCCTTAGTTTGAGTTATAAAAACTAAGGAGGAAAAACATGAGTATTTTTAGTTCTTCATTTACTGTCTTATTGACAAAATTTATAGGCTTGACAGGGGACTGGTTTATCGCTGTGATTCTAGTAACCTTGGTTATAAGGTTATGTCTCCTTCCTTTATCCGCAAAACAACATAAAGATCAATTCACAACGTCTAATCTTAATCAGGTCAAATCTTTTTTAACCACTAAATTTAAGAATCAGACCGAAAAGATAGATAAAGAATTATTGAAGATCGCCTCTAAATATAAGGTGAACACTTTCCTATCTACGTTATTGCTCGTAGTTCAAGCCCCGATCCTATTTTCTCTGTACGCTTCGATTATTAATTTAAGTACTTCAGTGGGAAGTATGTTGGTCCCTTGGGTATTAAGTGTTCATGCTCCCGATTCATTACACGTTCTTCCTATCTTGGCGGGTGTCTTCCAAGCATTAGGTGGTTTTACAGCAGAAGTTAAATCGTTTCTAATGTTTATTGTACCAGTAGCGATTGGACTAGTATTTCTTTGGAAAGCTCCTGCTGTCCTTAGTGTTTACTGGATGACTAACTCAGCACTCAGGTTCCTTGAATATAAGATATTTTCTTTAAAGGCTGTTCGTAATAGGTTTTTAAAGATACCTACTACAGAAGAAATGATGAGAAGTATTTCCTAACCAAGTTGTCCAAGCGAAGCTATCCTAATCATTCGGCTCTCATCGAAAACGGTGGGGGCCTTTTCTACGGAATTTCTGATATAACTTAAGAGGAAAAAAGGGGTGCTTTGTGTTATTACAGGAGTTACATAGTGAATTGCATTTTAATTGTAGAGGATGGAACAAATTATGAGTGAGTTTTCGATTAAAGACGGGCTAGAGAGTTTGAATTCAAATGAACTCATAAAGTTAATCATGAATCTCATACAAAGAGAAGGACAGGCAAGATTGCATGTGCTGGAATGGCTTGAACAAAATTGCGATACAAATAAGAAAGCTTCAAATTCAAACAAGAAAAGTAAATCTCCCAAAATTCATGATGAGCTGTTATTCGAATATTGGAACAATGCTCAGAGCATAATTTCTGAATTTAATTGCTATGGAGGAGGCCCTGAGGAGGAAGAAGAGGAGGTTTATGAATGGCTAGAGAAGATTTCAGTCTTGATAAAGGAAGATAATATTACACCTGAAGCTAAGCGCCGATTCATGGAGGCAGCTTTTGTTGAATATGATGCAGGTAATTCCGGTTTTGATGACGGTCTAATGGATCTGTTTTTTGAATTGTGCAAAGAAAAAGACGAATGGGAATTTCTTGTGCAAAAGCTTAATCGTAGGCAGTCCGATTGGAGAAAGAAGCTTGTCATGCGGATTTACAGGGATCAGCTAAAGGATGATTCCAGATACTTGGAGGAGAGACTTAAAAACCTTCAATATGGGATGGATTATTGGGATTTAGTCCAATATTATATCGGCAAACGAAATAAGAAATTGGCGCTTGAAATAGCTCAAAAGGGTATCGAGCAGGGAGACGGAAGACTAACCGAGCTATATGATTATCTAATTGACCATTATTCGAAGTTACAGGATAGGGACCATCTTGAATCGATTGCTAAAATTGCAATGCAAAGAAAAAATAGTGAAAGCTATGTTTTGGAAAGACTATTTACATTTTATAAAAATGGTGACTATGAAAAGGCGAAAGAGAAGCTGATTCTAGTATATAAAACGACCCATCACAAAAGGTATTTTGAAGAATATAAGAGAATGAAAAATTATCTATCTGAATCTGATTGGGAAAAAATTGAACCCGAAATATTTGATGAGGCTCAGAACAACAATATTCATGATTATATGAGTATTTGTCTTGAAAAGGGAATGAAGGACACTGTTATTAAAACGATGATTTCCCCACCAAAAAACCAATGGGGATATGCCAGTTTTTCTGATTTCGACATATTCGCACAAAAACTTGAAAAAGAATATCCAAAAGAAATTCTGGAGTACTACTACAAAAAAGCATATCGTAGAATTCCAAATGGTGATAGAAAAACATACAAGGAAGCTGTTAAATATCTTGGGAAGGTTAAAGCAATCTATTTAAAGCATTTAAAGGACAAGGATGGCTGGACACATATGCTCAATAAACTGCTTATGGAGTTTAAGAAAAGACCGGCATTTATTGATGAGGTTAGGAAGAGTAAGTTATAAAAGAATGTGTTCGAATGGGCAAACCTTGAAACCTTAAAACTGTCCAATAAAGATCTCAGCCGAAATGGAAATATCTCATGAATATTATAAAAAAATCAGTCACTGGCAGGGTACAAGCACTTGATCAATTAAGAAACCTAGTATCCAAAAGGAGTTGCAATCAACCCTCGATGTTGACGGAATGATACATCGATTTGAGATTTCTAATATGATTATGCCTGGATTTTCTGTATGGAAAGCAGAAGAATTGGAGGGCGATTATCAGTTCGAGATACTCGTTAAGCCTGAAGAAAATCAAGCTGTGGCAATCGAACATTTGCATCAGAAAATATTGACCGGAATAGGATATAAAACGCTTGCACGTAAGCCGGATAGGTATTTTATTGATAATGCAATTCACATCAACAAGGAGCAATATAGCCTTAATAGCATTGGAACATGCCGGATTCAACATGCTGAAGAAGAAAATCAAGTTTATCTGGTGATAGATGGCAAGAATATTCCTTTACCTGATTTTGGACGAGCCCTGACAGCCTTTGAGGGCTTTAATATGGAGTTTCAGATAAGGGATCTGTCCGAGGAAGTCCTTGGAAAAGACATGGTACTAAGAAAGGTAAGTATCAATCCACAAGTTATTATAGAGCATTTTGAAAAGACTTTGGGTTGGTTTTTGCAAGGCGATTTTTTAAGTTACAGACATGCAAGTGCTTGTACAGAAGCCTTGTTTGAGAGGATCGAGGAATTGGAGTTACTCTGCAAGTATGGTAATCAAGAAGAGGCTGTTGAAGTCGGAAAAAGAATGAAACAGCGACTCACATCGGTTGAACATGATTCGGATGACTTCCCGGATTATCTTTTGAAGATGATTGACGAAGTGATTGGAACGGCTTAAAGAATCAAGAATGACATACTCTTATTTACGGGTGAAAATTCGCTCTACAAAACATTAGGTATCGGTTTAATCAAGCCGATGCCTTTTTCTTATTGTACTGAGGTCGAGAATGTCTGAATGACATAATAATGTCCAGACCGAATGTTATGATTTTAATTAGGTAGGCAACTTAATAGCAATTTACATAGAACCCCTCCAATAAGCTTCAAAATAACTCAAGAATATTGTAAAAAGAACAGTTTTTGGCAGGGATTAGTAGAAAAATGCAGAATTTAGGTAATAGGTAGCTTCATAAAGAATCGAGTGAAAGCAATGGGTGTAAAAGTCTATAAACAAACTTATACGTGATAAAATACCCCAAATCATCGAGCAAAGCGGTAAACAGGCAATTATTGTAGAAGTCACCGATCAGGAATACCTAAAATTATTAAATAATAAATTGGGTGAAGAGCTTCAGGAATATCTAGCGAACGAGAGCATTGAAGAACTTGCGGATTTAGTTGAAGTTGTCTATGCGATTTTGGATCATAAAAAAGTCTCTTCACAGGAATTTGAAGTCACCAGAGAACAAAAAGTAAAAGAAAGAGGCGCTTTCAAAAAGAAACTGTTACTTAAAGAAGTTATCGACAATTGAGGGGCTGAATCAAATTGACAGATAAGATTAAGCATAAAGGAAGCCTTGGTAGTGTCGCTGAAGATCTCTTTATCGAGTTGTTTTGTGACACATTTGGTCCGGAACAATCAGAATTTCTATTTCCTCAGTACTCTGTTGTAGATATATATGGTAACAGGCGTTTCATCGACTTTGCTTTGGAAAGCGAAAGCCTAAAAATAGCAATTGAAATTGACGGTGAAACCTATCACAACCCCAATAAGGTTTCATTACACAAATATTACGACGATCTCACCAAACAAAATAGCCTGATTTATCAAAACTGGAAGGTTTATCGTTGGGTTTACAATCAGTTGAAGCACCATCCAGAGAAGGTCAAGGATGAACTGCGAATTTTTGTTGGGGAGATTCCATCCTTTAAAATGCTGGAAAATTATCTGCCCAAGCAAAAAGGTAAGCTCATTGAACTTCGTGAGCATCAACAAGCAGCCTTGGATAGTCTTCAAACGATGCGTGATCAGGGCGAGAGTATCGCTCTGCTCTATCATGCCACGGGAACCGGAAAAACTGTGACAGCAGTCAGTGACGCCAAACGACTCGGGAAAAGAACTCTGTTCTTGGCCCATACCAAAGAACTAATAACCCAGGCTAAAGGCACGTTTGAAGAACTTTGGGATCAGGCGGAGACAGGCCTCTATGTGGCTGAAGAAAAAGCTAAAGATGCTTATGTAGTTTGCAGCAGCATTCAGAGTGTTGCCAGAAATCTTGAACTGTTTAAACCGGATGACTTTGGCTATATCATTGTCGATGAATGTCATCATGGAACAGCAGATACTTATAGGAAGGTTTTGAGTTATTTCAAACCTGAATTCACTCTGGGGCTTACGGCTACCCCGGACAGAGCAGATGGTGAGAGTATCCTGGAGGACTTTAAGAACGTTGCCCATAAACTGGATTTGCAGCAAGCCGTAGAATTTGGGGAGCTTGTGCCTATCAGGTGTATTCGGGTCAAGACCAATGTTGATCTTTCCACTGTAAGAATTAATGGCATTAAATATTACGCTCAGGACTTAGAAAGCAAACTCTTTGTGCCGGAGAGAAATAAGCTCCTAGCCGAAACCTACCTGAAATATGTTAAGGACAAGAAAACGGTGGTGTTCTGTGCTTCTGTAAACCACGCTCATGAGATTTCGACCTTGTTTAAACAACAGGGAATCAATTGTGAGGCTGTTTCCGGTTCTATGAAGTCAGCGGAAAGGTCTCGGATTTTAGACCAGTACGAAAATGGGGATATCCAAATCTTATGTGCCTGTGACCTTTTAAACGAGGGCTGGGACAGTCCGAAAACAGAGGTTTTGTTCATGGCCAGGCCGACGCTTTCCAAGACACTTTATGTTCAGCAACTGGGCAGAGGAATGCGTAAGTGTGTGGGTAAGGACTACTTGATGGTCTTTGATTTTATTGATAATGCGGGCTTGTTTAACATGCCCTACTCTCTGCACAGGATGTTTAACCTGAAGGAATATAGGGCGGGAGAGTACGTTGTTGCTTCACAGAAACAGTTTGAGCTGGACAGAGATTTAATCGCCAGAGGAGAAAAGCCGTCTGTTTTTCTGGATTTCCCAGTGAATGTTGCGGATTATGAGCTGATAGATTTATTTAACTGGCAGGATGAAGTGAAAGGGATGATTTCTCAGCATGAGTTTGTAAGGATGGTCGATGTTCAAACGGAAACCATTGAACGGTATCTGCGTGAAGGAAAGATAGCCCCAGATTTAGAGGTGCCATTCGGGGATAAAAGGAGCTTTAAATACTTTAAGGAAGCAACCGTAGAGAGCTATGCCAAACAGTATGGCTGGGAGTTAATCAATCCTGCCAATATGAAGGATAAGTTTATGGATATGGTCAGGACTATGGATATGAGTTTTTCCTATAAACCAGTATTGCTTAAAGCAATGCTTGAGGATGTGGACGAAAACGGAAGAGTTAGGGTCGAGGACATCGTTAATTACTTCATGGATTTTTATAGCGCTAGAAAAGCGATAGGGCTAGTGGTTGAGAAGAAATCCAGTCTGTATTGATATAGTACAGGAATTAGGAATAAACGCTTATGCTGTTATTGAAAAGGATAGCAGCCCAGCTGTCAAATTTACAAATGGTTTTATTAATACGCTGGGGCATCTTGCGAGCCAAAAAGGTGAACCTGTAATGGATGAAACGTTTAGAGCGATTTTATGCCATGAACTGATTCATATAGTCTATTGGGATCCTTTGAGGATAGGGAAACGTGCCCGGAACGCAGCACTTGTCGCCTTGTGCCTCTTTCTCCTTTTACCTTTGGGAACTTATTTGGGGAAATTCACGCCATGGTTTTTCGTTCTGTTTATACCCATACTGATTCTTTATTTTGGTTACATCGGAATTATATGCAATGTACGATATTGGGGACAAATAAGTGAATTGAGGGCAGATAAAAAGGGAATGAAAGTAGCTGAAGTTTCAAAAGATGTATTTGATACTTATTGGGAATTGGCTCGTAGTATTGAACATGAAGCAGCAGCTACACGAAGAATTAGTAGTGCCAATTTTTTGTACAAACGATATAAGAGATATATCGAAATAGAATACCATCCATCTATTGAAAGACGGAAGCAATCCTTAAAGAGGGATAACTGGGGTATTTATGATTATGTAGAACAATTTCTATTAATACTGAAATGGAGGATTACTGGTAAAGGGTGGAACGGCAGATAGCATCCGCTGTTAAATATGCATCCCTTCCTGGTCATTCATTGAATATCCATCTCTTTTGACATCACTCATAAGTGAAAGCCGCCTTAAAAGAAATGGATCGTCAAGTCGGGGGATTAAAAACGGATCAACAAGACATAGCTTATCGCGGCTTGATTATTAGGCATCTTATGATGCCAGGCGGGTTGGAGGATACGAAAGGAATCTTAAGATTTATTAAAGCGGAGTTATCACCGGATTGCCTAGTCAACCTTATGGATCAGTATCGCCCCGCCCATCAGGCCTATAAATATGAAGAACTCTCGCGAAGGGTAAGCTCGAGAGAATTTAGAGAAGCCGTTACACTTGCCGAAAAATTAGGTTTGAGACTGGCAACCTAAACGACCAATCATCCATGGCTTCTCCATTCAAAACTACCTAATTAATATCCCATAAATATCCCAACATCCTTTTTTCATTTTCGGTTATCCTACTTAGAGGTTATTAGTTCATTCTAAGACCAGCTAATAAAAGTCAAGAGGTTCATTGATTAATCTTTAATTGTTGTTTCAAAAAAGGAGGGTATGTCAAACCAAGCCATTGAAAAATCCGAACAATGACTAAACCAACGTATAAAAAGGGACACGAAACGCTCGGCGCTTGCCAAGCAAACTCTCTTTTAATCTGGGGTAACTCTCTGGGGGAAAAGAGACTTTGCAGTCTTCAAGCTTTTGGGTGTAGTGCACGAGTCAATGGGATGACGGCGAGCATATCCTCGGTCTAACGCCCTCCGGTATCCCTCGCATCACCCTTGTCACGATCCGAATGGCTCTGTTGTATAAACTATTCCTTTAAGCAGCTGCTGGTTGAGGCTTTGTTGTCCTCCAAGTTTGATGATCTTCAGGTCGTTTAATCACAAAGGGCTTTTGGTCACGAAGAACAGCATAGATATAATGGAGAAGTTTGTGCATGACGGCTACGAGAGCCACCTTTTTCTTCTTGCTAACGCATTTCGACGTGTAGAACTCCCTAAGAACTGGGTTGATCTCCTTGCCATTCCGAGTAGTTCTAATGGAGGCCATAGCGATGGTAAAAAGAATCCTTCTTCCAATTCGTGTTCCTCGTTTCGAGATCTTGTTTCGGTCCCCATTGAATTTACCGGACTGATTGACCGAGGGATCTAGACCGAAGAATGCTGTGAGGGCTTTAGGGGAATTGAAAAGACTGAAGTCACCTATCTCAGCAATCAGCGTAGCGGCAGTCAAAAATCCAACGCCTGGTATTTCATCAAGAAGCTCAACGTTTCTCTTTGCTTCAGCAGGGAATTCATCGGAATCAATCATCTTGTGGATTTGTGCCTCGATGCCATTTAAGCTTGCCTGCATGTGTTCTATCCCATCGATATGAAACTTAATCTTAGTGTCAAGTAATGAAAATTCACTGGGCATGGAAGAAACAAGTTGAGCACAGTCACGTAGCAAAGTCACCTTATTAGAGGCCCACTCTAAACCCTTACGACTGGCTTTAGAGATTAATAGAGTGAGGACATCTGTGTCAGCTTCACGAAGAGCAAGGATTTGTGGCTCAGGCATCATGGAAACCTTAATATCTTGGTATTTAGCAAGCCGAGCGATGGCTTCCGAATCTTTATTATCATTTTTCACTTTTCTTAAGTCGAAGTTCTTGGTAGAATGGACACACAAGGGGTTAAGCACAAAACCCTTGAGGTCATTCGATTTCAAGAAGAAGAAGAGTGGTAAATGAAAGATACCCGTAGATTCTACGAAGTAGATGGGCTTTCGATTTAACCGCTCTTCTTCTTTTTTAGAATATCGAGCAGTTTATGAAAGCCAGCAGGATTGTGATCGATCCTAAACGGTTTACGGATAAGTTCTCCGGTGGGTGCTAGCATAGCAACAATCGAGAATTCGGAGGAAACATCGATTCCGACCACGAAATCGTTAAGAAACTGAGACAAGGGAACCCAACCTTTCAAATAGAATGAATCAGAGCATCCACTAAGGAAGAATGTCAAACAACCTTGCATTTGAAACGGGTAACACTAAACAGTGACCCAACCAGCTAAACATCGAATCATTCTTGTGGAGTGACACGCTATATTACGGATAAGCCTCAAAAGAGGGATCCAGGAGGTACGCACATCTATCTCTCTGACAAAAGTGATTATAGCACGATATTTAACGATAGAGATCCAGCGTGTCAAACTAATTCATCTGAACATTAAAGAGTAATTTGTCAAGGAACGTTCGGGTTAGTTTTAAGACCTGAACCCTATATTTATCTTACAAGGAGGGGAGAGATATGGAACAAATCAAAAAACTCCTGAATTATGCCAGCAAGCAATTACCGATGTGGAATTGCAGCAGATCCTCGGGGAGCCGCGCAAGGGGCTCTCCTTTTCCGTGTGGGACAGGGAGAAGTAATCGCTTGAAGGAAAAATTGCCTGTGTGTTGAATATAGTTACTAAAGATTTAACCATAATAAATGGCTTTGACCGAAGGCGAATACACAGCGTTCCGGTGGAAAAACAAAGGAGTTGTTTGGAATTGTTGACGTTACTGGCAACCTTAAAAGTAAAACCTGGCAAAGAGGTCGAAGTGACCGAAATTTGTACTCAATTGGCCAAGGAAGTTCTTTCTAAGGAAAAGGACTGTTTGATGTACATACCCCATGTGGTAAAGAATGACCCAACTGAAATAGTCTTCTTTGAAAAGTACAAGGATAAAGAGGCCTTCAAGGCCCATGGGAGTTCAGCTTATTTTCAGGAAGCAGCCCAAAAATTTGAAGACCTACTAGAGGGTAAGATCCAGGTTAAATTTCTTGAAGAAGTTCAATGGGCTGCAGCGAGCGGTTGACGCCAAACATAAAAGTAATAAGTAAGAGGAGGCCTTCGCGTGTTGATGCGAAAGCCTCCATTACTTTACTTATCTCAAATAACTACATCGCTATTTTTCCGTCTGTGGTTTCATTTATTTTCTGGAATATGTCCATTCGAGCAATTGGAATCAGCCAAGCGGGGATATTCCTGAATCTAATCCCTGCTTTTACTGCCATTATTAGCTGGATTTTGCTATACAGGGATTTAGAGTTCGTAATGGTGAGAACAATTGAAAATAAGTTCGAGATGGCACTATGGATTAGCATTGCTTTGATTAATGTGGTAAAATTTAACTATAGTTTTATGTGATATAAGTTAAGAAAGAAGGTGTCATTAGTGACCTTTGAACATATAGATCAAAAGAAGAAACGGCTCAATGAGAAACGGCCGTTACCTGTAAATACCGTTAAATCGCTACGGGAAAATATGCTAATCGAATGGACATATAACTCTAATGCTATTGAAGGTAATACCCTAAGTATTTCTGAAACTAAGGTGGTGCTTGAGGGTATCACCATTGGCGGGAAGTCAATGAAGGAACATTTGGAGGTTATTAATCATAAGGACGCCATTGTGTATCTAGAGGAACTTGTGAAGAAGGATGTCGATCTCTCCGAATGGGATGTCAAAAATATTCACCGGCTCGTCCTGAAAACTATTGATGAAAACAATGCAGGAGCGTACAGAACTGAGAACGTTATTATAAGCGGTGCTAAGCATAGACCTCCTCAGCATCTTTTTGTCAAAGAAAAAATGGAAAACTTGATAGTGCAATATAACGTCAAATGGCAGGGACTTCATCCGATCGAACGAGCGGCTCTGCTGCATGGCGAGTTTATCAAAATTCATCCTTTTGTTGATGGTAATGGAAGAACAGCAAGACTTTTGCTTAATTTTGAACTTATGAAAGCAGGTTTTCCCCCTGTGATCATCAAAAAAGATATACGCTCTGAATACTATGATTCCCTCGACCTGGCACATACCACTGGCGATTACGGGAATTTTTTTAAACTTGTGACCAAATCTACTGAAGAAAGCTTAGATTTGTGGCTTAGTGTTGTAGGGTGAAACGGAAAGTTTTTGTATTTCAGCTGATGTGCTGAAGATAGAACCGGAGAGAGTTTCAGTTGAGCGGATAATTAATAAAAGGAGCGAATCTAAGGGAATCTTAGGCTTCGCTCCTTTTTCACATAGAATTGTCTGAGCTGAGTGTTATGCTTTACGCAGAGTAAGCTATGCAAGATAGACCCTCAAGCAGAAGGTCCGTGCTAATAGTGTAAAATTAAGAATATTGTAAAAAAGAACAGTTGTTGGCAGGGTTTTACAGAATAATGAAGAATTCAGTCTATAGAAAGTGTTTGCAGTTATACGAGCTAATAGAAATAGGATGCCAGATTTTCTGCTCACGGGTGACCCACGTAATAAAAAAGTCAGAACTCAGCATGTCGAAGGAATACATAAAAAGAAAACTGAAGTAGCGAACCAAATTGGC
>NZ_MLBF01000044.1 GCF_001936615.1 Desulfosporosinus metallidurans | reverse complement strand
CTACTGAACACTGGATTAGGGTTTCGACTGGGAGCCGGGGTTCCACCCGTTCGATCCACACGGCTGGAGTCTTCGTTTCGAGTTGCCGTTAGCCAATACGGAGTCTCTATACCGGAAATAAATGACTGAAAATTATTTGCTTCAAAACGGTATGCAAGATCATCCGTTATTTTTGAATTGACAGCGCGGCAAACTTACTCCAAAGGGCATTATACTCCTCGTTGACGCTTTCTATGCAATATCATATATTATCTAAATAAGGTTGTTCAGATGCGTTAGCCCTAGGATCGAAAGTTGAGTACCTATAATAAACGAAAAGTTTTGTGGTACAATGCTTGCAAGATATTAACCTGAAATTCTTTAGACGATGTAAGGTATCAACTGAAGTTTCGCACCCCTCTAAACCCCTGTTTCTCTAATTTCCAGGTAGCTTAATGCCATTATTTCCTTTTTATTATTACCAATTAACTGGCCGTTTCAGGGGCTTTTAGCTGGTTATTAAGAAAAGAATTCTCAAATAGCTCTTTCAAATCTCATATTCAACGGAATTCCTAAATTCCAAAATGTCCACGATGCTTGTGATCACCACTTGCAGCAAATCATCAAATAATTCCCAGAGTCGTTCCGCTACATTCTTCTCAATAAGTTCGTCTTTGATTTCAATAAATAAGCCATCTAGGGAGTCATAGGCATTCACTCGGCGAAAATAGGCCAGAAGAATAAAGAGAAGATAACAGGTTGTTATATGGGCAATCTGAGCATCAAAATCCCTCGATTGACAGGTCCCTAGTTTCAGGTGCTGCTTAGTTTCCTTAAAAAAGACTTCTATGGTCCAACGGATGCTGTAAATCTCCATCATGCTCAGTAAACTGAGGGTTGTATCGGTTGAGAGAAACAACCTCCATTTTTTCTGATAGGGAAACCGGCAAAAAAACAGTTTGACTTGCCCGATCCCTTCATAATCAACGAGGACCTCGAAATAACGGATATTCCGTTTCCGACAGCGTTTTTCGTTTCCTTCGTTTTTCAGGACTGTTTTTAACTGACTGGCATTGAGAGAATCCCCATTATAAAGATACTTTCGCGCATCTTGCCGAACCCCACAGATCAAATGCATCGGTTTTTTGCCCAATCCTCGAACCGTCTGAATAAACTCGTGGCTGCTATAGGAACCAGCTGTCAACAAGTACATATTTAGCCCGAAATCCCTGTTTTACTGCCCGTTTCAGCATATCAAGACCATTCGTGATTTTGCTAACGCGGCATTCTTGGATGCGTTTCGCCCCAGCAGATTTGGGGTCCCGTTTCTTTTTAAATCGTTCTTTGCGGTGTCGAGCCTTTTTTAGTGCCTTTTCTACTTGAAGTGTTAAGTCTAAAGGAAGCAAACTTTTACCGTCGAATAAGCCAAGTGTTAGATTTTTAAAGCCTAATTTGTTGCCTTTCTTTCCTGCAACATGGTCAAACCTTGGTGATCTGTTCAATTCTTCGGCCTGTCTTAGCGTGAGTCGTATCATCCAAAATGAAAGCAGACTTGTCAGCGACTTCGTTCGTAGGATTCACCAATCGTTGAAATTGCTTGGCCATAGCGAGTAGCAACGATCTTCACGGCATTTTTTCACTGTTTTTCAGTCGATAGATGGAGTCTTTTTTCATAGTGGTAACCTTTTGAAATTCGCTTTTGTATAAAGCATGGACACTTTTCAGTAACATTAGAGGTAACATTAACATGAGCGTGAGGATTTCCGAAGTACTGTAGCCCGCCTGTTTTTGAAAGCCAACTTGGCGGCACAGTGTTTTAAGCTTGAACGTCTTCATAACTTCATATATAATGTTGTTAATCGAATAACCATGATTTTGGAGTACGTTTTCAATTTCTTTGATAGGTTTCCGCATGATAACACCTCATTTTTGGTTGATTTGGATTAGCATCTTATTATACCAAAGACCCAGTGTTCATGCGGATTTTCATTGTTTTTCTGTCTCTTTTTAGGCTGAAATTTAGGCTGTTTTATGGGTGCGAAACTTCTATCAACTATCTATTTTGCATCACTTGCTAGGATTCCTTATCCCCATCAGTAAACCACTTTAACGTTAATTCCATGTTTCTTAGCGCCAGGGAAATGCGTTACCCACTTCCTGAGGTTCCCTTAAGATTTGATCTTTTAAATTCTTTCGGATATCTTTTGCTTTCCACCATATTCCACTCCATGTATTTATTTTATATTCGATGCTTAAAAACATCGAAAGGATTTTTATTTTATAGAAGATATTTTTAATCTTCCTCATTTACCTACATATATGATTCCAGTGCAGAAAGTATAATTGATACGTTTTTCGCTCTAAATTGAATAAATATTACTCGCTTTTAGCCCTTTTTAAGGGCCTTCTCAAAATAAAAATATGGTTTAGTCTACAACCTTTGAGATGAAAAATAGGTTTCTGGCACTGGAATCATATAGTTGTCCTGACATTTCTATCAGATCCAACACTCACCACTTCATGCGAAATTTCGTCAGTAGGTTCTACATACATTCTTACCTTCGGCATTTTATAGACTTCCGTATTTTTATTGGACTACACCATCAACCTCTGGACAGATTTCCCAAAGGTTAATATTCCCTATGGTAATGGTTGTTCTCACGCGACTTCACCGAGCTCTAGACGTTTCGGTACTATATATACGACTATCGGAGTATTACCAAAAGTTAAAAAGGTGAGGTGATGATATATTCAACATTTATACCAAGCTTGGGAAGATTTTGTTATAAAGGGGATTACTAATAGTACGATAGCCCAGATAAATCCCATAATCAAGTCCTCTTGGCAACGTTGCCTGGCGAGGAATCTGAACCCGGAAGTGATTTGTACCTCACGAGCTTCCGAATACGAGATAGAGATTCGGATAAAAGCTAATCGAAAGCTTATTAAAGTGGCTAAACCTTTTTTAGAGAGACTTTTTCAGTTGGTAAAAGGTTCTGGCTTCGTTGTTCTTTTACTTGATCATGAGGCCTGTATACTTGAGCTTTTAGGAGATCAAGCTATCTTAGATCAAAATAGTAATTTTCAAATTGGTGAATTCTGGGGTGAAGAGAGCAAAGGAACGAATGCTATGGGCCTAGTGAAAATTGAGGAAAAACCACTTCAAGTTTTTGCGACAGAGCATTTTTCCCGAATGAACCATGGGATTACTTGTTCAGGGGCACCGATCAGGGGAGAACACGGCGAAATGATAGGAATTCTAGATGTTTCTGGAGATTATCATCATGCTCACGCTCATACATTAGGGATGGTCGTCGCAGCAGCCGAAGCAATCGAGAATTTATTGCGCTTGGAATCCGCGAATGCGGAGATTGTTCGAGCTTATAATAATGTTAATGCTATTTTGCAGTCTATGTCTGAGGGACTTATCTCTTTTGATGAAGCAGGAAGAATTACCAAGTTGAATCCGGTTGCGTATAAAATTTTGCATATTAACTCTGAGAGTTACAAGGGTCAAATGATTGGCGATTTTTTAAAAAACTCATATATTTCAGCTGAAATGCTTAATGAAGGACGTACGATTATTGACCGCGAGATTTCCCTCGACATAGGATGCGGGCAGGCACGCTTTTTGTTTTCAGGTCAACCTATTATTGACAAAAACCATGAAGTCTGTGGTGGTGTGGTAATCCTTCGGGAAATAAAAAATGTACACCGCTTAGTTAATAAAATAGTTGGGGCAAGAGCACATTTTACGTTCGAAGACATTATTGGACAAAGCGCGTCACTACAACAAAGTATCCAAGTGGCTAAAGCTGTTGCAGATAGCATGTCCTCAATCTACTTACAGGGCGAGAGCGGCACGGGTAAAGAAATGTTTGCCCAAGCTTTACACAATGCTAGCCCGGTCAGTCATGGCCCATTTGTTGCCATTAACTGTGCAGCCATCCCGCGAGATCTTATTGAGAGTGAACTTTTCGGATATGAAGAAGGCGCATTTACCGGGGCAAAGCGAGGGGGCCGGCCAGGTAAATTCGAGTTGGCCAACGAAGGTACGATTTTCTTGGATGAAGTTGGGGACATGCCATTAGAGACGCAAGTATCTTTATTACGAGTACTTCAAGAGAAACAAGTTGTTCGCATAGGGGGATTTAAGTCAATTGCGGTTACCATTAGAGTGATTGCAGCAACCAATAGAGATTTGAAGGAAGAAGTTCAGAGGGGTAATTTTCGGGAAGATCTGTACTACCGCCTAAACGTTATTAATATTTCGGTGCCTCCTTTACGTCACAGAAAAGGAGATATCCTACTCTTAGTAGATTATTATATCTATAAATTTTCGCAGATGCTCCAGTTACCGTTATGTGAACTTGATAGAAAAGCTGCTGAAGCGTTAGAGAACTATGCTTGGCCGGGAAATGTCCGCGAACTTTCTAATGCCATTGAACGTGCTGTGACCATAGCAAAGGGACGAATCATTACGATCGAACATTTACCGGAGTCATTACAAAGCTTAGGCGAACCACCTGCGAAGGCCAAAAACAATGTCTCCTCGATGGGGGAGTTGGAGAAGAAGCTAATCATTGAGACCCTAGAAAAGGCAAGTTGGAATATTACTTATTGCGCTTCAGAGTTAGGCATCGCCCGTAATACACTTTACCGAAAACTAAAAAAGTACCACATTGCCATCCCAAATACTTAAATGGTTGTCAGAGCAATGGGAAAATTTTATAGTTAAAACATACGACCTTTTTGTCATAAAGAGCTCTTTCGAAGTTATCGAAGAGCTCTTTATATTTGGCTGTCAAAAATGTAACGTTACAATTTTGAACAGTGTATCAATTTTGAGCAATGTTTTATCTACTTGACAGTCAAAAGTTCTAATAACGAAATCAAACAAAACAATTTTTAGATAACCACTTATGATGTTAGAAGTACAAATCCGTATAATATTCTTTATAAATTTAATAATTAATAATAATCTTAATATTTAGACTATAAATTGAGGGCTTGGCATGTTATTTGCTTATATAGGTATAGGGATACAGTACAAGGGTATCCAAATGAGAAATAGGGGGTTTAAAATTCATGTCAAAAGCAATGTATGCCAAAATGATCAAGGAAGCCTTAGCAGCACAAAAAGCCGATTTGAGCGTGATTAAGGTAAAAAGAGGTGGAGAGTTCAAAATCACTGATGCCAAACCATATGTCGACGCCGTCAACGCGATGACCGTTGCAGAAGGACAAAGTCCTGAAGTGATTCGTCTTCATGTTGATTCTGTGAATGCCCATTATGAAACATTGTTACAACTCACAGATACGGTTCGTCCTGAAGATGATCCCTTCGTCGAGCATTACCAAACTCCACCTATCCTCGAAATCCTTTACGAATTGGACCCGGCGTTCAGGGGTGCAGTAGAACAATTCATCGAGGCGCTTGCTAAGAATGAGGCTTTGATTGGCAGGGAATCTTTACGACGCTATGGTGGTTTCTACGGTCCTACATGCGTGGTAGATTTTGCTTTCGTTCCAGGATCAACCAGTAACGTTGTGAATACCATTTTAACCGGCATAGATATGGAGAAAAAATATAAACAAACCATTTTATCTTCAAAATCTTGGGGAATGAATACCTCATATGGAATTGGTGCAGCTTTCGCTTCTGCGATCAATGCTGGATCGACGACGGCAAAGGCAGTCGAAGAAGAAATTGCCATGCTACAACTAGTCTATGATCGTCCGATTGAAGCCCAAACGAAATTGATGACAGATTCTGGGCATTCCTCATTTGACGTCAAGAAATACATGGAAATCTATAAAGAAAGAATGCGCCCGGCGGTTGAAGCTGCGGTTAAGGCGGGAGTACATTACGGTAACATTGTCACCGTACCGGCGTATTGCGTTGGCGATATAGCCCATCACATTTCGCAATCCATGTATAACATGACAAAAGATGACATGACCATGGCTATTATCGAGGCGACAACAGACGTCATGGAGCAAACCTTAAAGATAGGTTTAGAACAAGGCTTCAAAAGTGTTTATGAAGTTTTGAGCGTTGCAACAGGAGCGACGGCTGCTGCC
Source organism: Desulfosporosinus metallidurans (assembly GCF_001936615.1). Taxonomy (GTDB): domain Bacteria; phylum Bacillota; class Desulfitobacteriia; order Desulfitobacteriales; family Desulfitobacteriaceae; genus Desulfosporosinus; species Desulfosporosinus metallidurans. The sequence goes on along the minus strand of NZ_MLBF01000044.1, from coordinate 32,002 downwards.
ACAACTTACATCCTTGAAAAAGACGCTTTCACCGTACCAATGGTTATTGATCTTCTTTCTAAACGTTACACAAACTTTGTCCAAAAATATCCAGATCGCGGGCCTGCGGCTGAACTTCACAATGTAGACTTTATGGACATGATTCACCGTGGTAGTAAAATCTTGAAAACCGGAAAAGTAAAAGGAGTTCCGGTTCAACTAAGTGCAATTGATGCCAATGAAGTTATTGCTAATCCGCAGCGTTATACTTACCCTGCATGCGGGATAACGGTACATTTCTCCTCGCTGATGCGTCTGGCAGATTTCCCTTGTCTCCTCACTAGCGAACCAGTGACAGCAACGTTAATGACCAACATTATCGCGTTAGATCCGACAAACCCGGGTTCACCTGCAAGGGTTTGCAAAGACTGCGCTGTAGTGAGTTTAGTGCAGCGGTGTAGCTACTGTAACTGGAACAGTGCTGTTTAAGAGCAAAACCGAAAGCTCAGAGTAAATCGGGAAGGAGAGTTGGAGGTGACGCTAAAGCCTCCTCTCCTCTTGAATAGGCCTATTTCTATTGATCATATTTGCTGAGGGGTGGTTAAATGGTTTCATTAACTAAGAAGTTCTTTGCTGAATTAATTGGAATATGGATGCTTGTTACGGTTGGTACTAGTAGTGCAGCAGTTACTCTGATGTTGGCTGACGGCGAAAAAAAGGCTTCTGCCTTTAATATCGGTATTGGCGCTTTAGGGGGATTGGGTGATTGGCTGGCAATCGGTATGTGCTTCGGAATTGTGATTGCAACAGCTATTTATCTTTTTGGGCCGGTATCAGGCTGTCATATTAATCCATCAGTAACTATTGCTCTTTGGATAACCAAACGCATTCCTACCAAAGATGCCATTGTCTATATAATCGCCCAATTTATTGGGGCTACCCTTGGATCTTTTACTCTTCTTGGCCTGCTTGGGAGCAAGGGTGCTACTGTTGGGGGGTTAGGAGCGCCGGGAGTATTTCCAGGAATGAGCCTAAGTCAGGTGTTTTTTGCCGAATTAGTTGGCACTTTCTTGCTCATGTCAGGTATCATGGCTTATGCCGTTGACAAAAGAGCTCCAAAGGGCTTAGGGGGTTTAGGTATAGGATTAAATATCGCTTTGATTATCACCGCATTTGGAAATATTTCCGGACAAGGAATCAATCCAGCACGTTCTTTTGGACCGATTTTAGTGGACAGTTTGGTGGGCGGCCCCAATGGTTGGCCTGTATACTGGATTTTTCTGGTAGCCCCAATTATCGGTGCGATCTTGGCGGTATTGGTGTATGACGCAGTGGTGAAAGAAGACTGAAACAAATACTGTTGAGTAAAAAGGCCTAAATATTGTGTTAAAGGAAGGCTTCGCTTCGGAGCCTTCCTGTTGAAGAAAGCGGCGGCCGACAAAAAAATCACAGTTAACTGATCTGAAATGTTTTCCTACTTTGCCATGGAAAGGTGATGAATGTATGCCGAAATTCTGGGTCAAAACAGGCTCCCGATTGCACCTCGGACAGTTGGACTTAAATGGCTCTTTGGGTCGTCTTTATGGAGGTTTGGGCTTAGCGATTGATCAACCTCAGTTGGAGTTAACAGCGGATCGGGAAAATGGCCTTTTCATTGACAGTCCGGAATCTGAAAAAAACAGGGTTATGCGTATTGCACAACAGTATATTGAACACTATTCCTTACCTGGCGCCAAAATAAACATCCTTCAGTCCCTGCCAAGTCACAGTGGTTTGGGTTCTGGGACTCAGCTTGCTTTGGCCCTGGGTTTTGCGCTTACCCGCGTATATGGGTTGCAGCCATCCCTACTGGAACTAGCAGGGTTGACAGACCGGGAGGGAAGCCGCTCCGGAATTGGAGTGGCAGGATTTGAACAGGGAGGTTTTTTGGTTGATGGGGGAAAACCGGCAACGACTAGGGAAGAAATGAATTTGGCTGAGACTAAGTTTCACGTCCCTCCGCTGCTTACCCGCCTCCCATTTCCTGAGGAATGGTCCGTCATTTTAGCTATTCCCAATAAAGAAGAGAAAATGTTTGGCACTAAGGAAGAAAAGCTCTTTAAGGCTATGTCGCCGATGGAGGAGCATATTTCTGGTCGAATTAGCCGGCTTCTTCTTTTGAAGTTGTTGCCCTCATTAATAGAAAGGGACTTGAAACACTTTGGACAGGCTGTGACTGAAATTCAGGAGTATTTAGGCGACTATTTTACCCCAGTGCAAGGTGGACGCTTTGCTACGGCCCAGGGTGCTCTAGTGGCAGATTACATGCTATCTCAAGGGGCTGCCGGAGTAGGCCAAAGCTCTTGGGGCCCAACGGTATACGGTTTTACGGATCAGAAGAATTTAGGTTCATTAGTGGAAGGCACTCGGAATTTTATGGGTAACCATGGTCAAGTGTGGTTGGCACAGGCGGTAAATCGTGGCGCAGATTGGGGTTGGCGTTAATTTGTACTATCAGGCTTTTTTATATTAATTAGGGGAATCAGGAGAGGAGTCAAGGATCACGATGACTGAACAGGGGAAAAGGATTCAATCAAGGATAGCCTGGGGCATAACAGGAGCTGGACATTTTTTGCCCTCATGTCTTGATGTTCTGCTCGCCTTAAATCAGGCAGATATTTTTCTTTCCAAAGCTGCTAGAGAAGTTCTTCTTAGCTACGACCTATATGAAAAGTTACAAAAATTCCAACATCGTATTTATATGGATACAAGCGCTGGTTCCCCGCCGGTAACAAAACTATATCTGGGAGAGTACAAACTAGTTGTTATCGCCCCAGTGACTTCAAATTCTATCGCCAAGATGGTAAGTGGAATTTCGGACAATTTAATTACGAATCTATTTGCCCATGCCGGTAAGTGTCAAATACCGGTGATACTGTTACCTTGTGATTCCAAACCGGAAATTAATTCGCTAACACCGCGGGGAGATCAGGTTTTGGTCCATGTACGAAAGATCGACCTGGAAAATATAAACCGTTTAGCGAGCTGGCCCGGTGTGACACTGGCTACCGATCCTGAACAATTAAAATCTCATTTGCACACTTTTCTTGTTTAGACAGAAAATTATAAGACAGCATTAGTGCGGCTAAGGCTTCTGCCTGCGCCTAACAGATGTCTAATCTCTTCCGGAAAAAGGTGTTGTTTCTATGGAGAAATATTTATTGATTACCGGAACTATTGCTTATCGGGCTCTTGTGAAATTGATCAAAAAAACAAATCTTGAGATGCAACTTGAGGTCAAAGTCCTTAAATGCACGGTGGCAGCTCTGATGACGACAGACTTCATCGCGCGAAAGCTTGGCAAGGAGCTTAGCAAGGGGCTTCTTTTAAGTAGAGAGGAAATTATTATAATTCCGGGTTTGTGTCAAGGTCCTCTGGAACCTGTTATCCAGGCTACGGGGTGCCAGGTCCGGAGAGGCCCGACTGATTTAAAGGATCTGCCTTCTTTTCTAAGAGGGGAGCAGTATCCGAACCATACTACTCCGGAACCCTTACAAAATCAGATGACTTCACCTATTCAGATTCTCGCGGAAATTGTCAATGCTCCCAGGATGAGCATATCTCAAATTGTGGAAAGGGCTCACTACTATCGGAGGAGCGGAGCTGATATCATCGATATCGGAGGGGATGTAGATCAGCCCTTTCCCTATCTGCGGAATGTTATCCAGACACTTAAAGCGGAAGGTTTTAAGGTAAGTATAGACAGCCTTCAGAAAAAAGATATTGTATCGGCGAATCAGGCAGGAGTAGATTTAGTGCTCAGCTTAAACTCGAACAATTTAGAGTTGGCAAAAATTCTGGACTGTCCGGTTGTGCTAATTCCTGATGATGGAGAAGACTTGACTTCTCTGTACCGTAACATGGAGACATTGGACAAGTGGAATACGTCCTGTATTCTCGACCCCATTCTACCTCCTTTGACGATGGGCTTGGTCGAGGGCATCAGTCGGTACCGCAAGGTGAGGAAAGATTTTCCTGAATGCCCTTTGCTCATGGGTTTGGGAAATGTGACAGAACTGATTGATGCTGACAGCACGGGAATTAATGCTCTGATGGTTGGAATGGCAACAGAGCTTAATGTAAATTATTTCCTCACGACGGAAGTTAGTCACAGGGCACGCGGCGCCGTTAGGGAAACAAGCCTGGCTCGGCAGTTGATGTACCGCGCCGTGCTGGAAGGCAGGTTGCCTAAGCACCTGGACTATGGTTTATTAACCATTAAAGATCCTTTTGGCAACGCGTTTGAAGCGGCTGAATTAAGGGAGATGCAGGCGGAAATTAAGGATAAAAACTATCGGATTTTTGTAGATGACCATTTCATTTATATTTTTAACGCCTTTATTTTTTTACAAGGGACTTCAGCGCAAGAGCTTTTTTCCCAACTTAGTATTCAAGATCCTAAGCATGCTTTCTATCTTGGGCGGGAGTTAGGCAAAGCGGAAATGGCTCAGCATTTAGGCAAAAAATATGTGCAGGACGATCCGCTGCGTTGGGGTTATCTTAATGATGAAAAAGGCAACGAGAGAAGGTAAATGGTTAATGATTCTTGAAACTATTCTATCGTCTATAAGCGTTGACGGTATTGTGAATTTTGCCCCGATGGGCATGCACCTTCCCGATACAGATCCCGGACGTTCTCCAGTCAAGCGGATTGTTTTCCGCCTTTATCCCGGTTCACAAACTTATGAGAACCTGAAAGCGACAGGACAGGGCGTTATCAACTTCACGGACGATGTTTTGGTTTTTGTGGAAACAGCCCTTTACTCTGGTTGCCCGCCATTTGTGCCTTCCCAAAAAGTTCGGCCACCGAGCATGGCGCACGCAAGGACAATATGGGAATTTACAGTTACCTGTTTTGATCCTTCCACTGAACCGGCTTTCCTAGAGGGAAAGATTGAGCATCGTGAGCAAAAGGGAGGATTTGAAGGATTCTGCAGGGCTCAAGGGGCCGTTTTGGAAGCGGCTATCGCAGCGACCCGCTGGCAATGGCTGCCAATAGGTAAAATAATCGAATCCTGGCCCCTGTGGTTGGAAGTGGTTGAAAAAACAGGCGGTAACAGGGAACAGCATGCTTTTAATAAAGTCGGCAACTTTTTGGGCGAAAAGGGAATTCAGGTGCCGAGAATTCCCTGGGACGGAAGAAAGGCAAGCTTGTAATGAAGCCAGGGTTTAAGGATAGGCGGCAGACATATTTTACAGGGAGGGTTTGATATGAAAAAAATCTTAATCCATCTCGAATCAGATTCTAAAGCGAGTATTTTTGATCAGATTACGGCCTACGATGCCGGAGCGGATCAGGTGTTGGCCTATGGAGGGGTTCAGCTGGAGGAAGTTGCGAATCTTGTGTACGGGGCAATCTTTACCCGGGGCGGAGAAGGACTGCGCAACACGGCCGTATTTATAGGCGGCACCCAGGTACCGGCGGCGGAAAAGCTGATGAGAAAACTCCTTGACACGTTTTTTGCGGATTTCCGGGTATCTGTGATGTTTGATGCCAACGGCTGCAATACGACGGCAGCTGCTTTAGTGAATAAAATTGCCCAGGGGCGGGAACTTAAGGCCAAGAAAGCACTGGTCCTGGCCGGTACGGGACCGGTAGGGATCCGGGCGGCTACGCTGCTGGTGCAGGAGGGATGTGAGGTCTTCCTTTCTTCCCGTCAACTTGCGCGTGCTCAGGAAGTTTGCAAGCACATGGAGGAAAATATCGGTGTAAAGGTAAAACCTGTAGAAGTGGTTAATCCTGAGGATGTAGATAAAACATTAGCCCAAGGAATCAACATCATAGCCAGCTGCGGTGCCCCGGGTGTACGGCTGCTGGAGCAAGCGGCGTGGGCCTCTGCCCGTTCCCTGGAAATCATTGCAGACATTAATGCAGTAGAGCCGTTAGGTGTGGAGGGAATGAAAGTTACGGACAATGGCAAGGAAAGGGAAGGGAAAATCCTGTACGGAGCTATTGCGATCGGCAACTTGAAAATGAAAGTGCACCGCGCTGCCGTTCAGGCTTTGTTTGAGCGTAATGACCAGGTTTTAGACTTCGCATCCATCTATGCCTTGGCCAAGAAAATGGAGGCCTAAAAATGTTCCTTATTGTCGGGGCAAGCATTCGAGCACTCATGGAGTCCGCTGTGGAGTCAGGGTACCCGATCATGGGGATTGATTTCTTTGGAGATTTAGACACCCGGCGGTGTGGAAAAACCGTGGGCATCGTGAATGACCTCGGTTTGGCTCCGACCGTGAAAGATTTGCTGCAGGTTGCCCGAGGCTTGACTTGTCAAGGGCTGGTTTATGCTTCCGGACCGGAAAACCACCCCGAGGAATTAACTTTCTGGGAGGAGCGGGGCTTGTTGTACGGGAACGGGGTTTCTGCTTTAATGCAGGTGCGGGATCCGTGGCAACTCAGGCAGGCCCTTTCTGAAATTGGGATCGCGATGCCCGAATTTTATCGCGTGGAACAGTGGAGCTCGGATGAGGCAGGGGAAAAATGGCTTCTGAAACCCCTGAACAGGGGCGGGGGACACGGGATTGCCGAATTGCCCCAGGAAAAGGCGGCTGCTCGGGCGCTGATCTCCAGTCTAGGGGATCCGTCCCGATATATTGTCCAGAAATATATTTCCGGTATTCCGGCTTCGGTCACCTTCTTGGCGGACGGGAGACAGGCGGTTGTGTTGGGGACCAGCCGCCAGTTGACTGGAATACAGGGGTCTCAGCCTTTTATCTATGCCGGAAATATTGTGCCATTCGATATCTCATTCCTACCAGGGCTTAGGACTTTTGAAGAGGATTTGATCCGCATCAGTAAACACCTTGCCTCAGCTTTTGGCTTAAGAGGGGTTAACACCCTGGATTTTATTGTTAACTCGAGCGGGATTTGGGTTCTGGAATTGAATCCCCGTTGGTCAGCTTCAGTGGAACTGATTGAGAAACGGAGGGGAGAACGCTTGTTTTCCCATCATATTGCCGCTTGTAAAGCAAAGGGACAGAATCAGTTCCCCTCCAGCGGAGACAACCGTAAGTCAGTTCACAAGCATGGCATGCAAGGTTTTTGGGGAAAAAGTATCGTCTATGCCCAATCCTCTTTCCAAGTCACGGCAGATTTGGATATGCAGTATCTATACGGGCAGGGAGTGCGCGATATTCCGCCCGCTGGAACCAGGCTTGAGAGCGGACAGCCCATCTGTACCGTTCTGAGCGATGCTGCGAGTGATGCCGCTTGTTGGCAAAACTTGCAAGTAAAGTCGGAATGGGCCCGCCAGGTTTTTGGTGATATCAAGTTATCCGCCGCCCACTAAAGCGCATAAGCAGCAAGTTAGTTTGGATAACTATAGAATTAAAGGAGGGGAGCGTCATAGGCATTATTTCCGGTTTACTAATTACTGTGCGAACCGGCCGGCAAGGCGCTACTATGGAGAACGGAAAATTAACCCCGGAATACCTCGAAGAAACATCGACGCTGGCTATTAATCCCGATGATTTCGCTGCCATAGGAATGGCTCTGGGCCAAACAGCACGGTTGAAAAGTCCGGATGGTGAGGTCATTGTTACCTGCCGGCCCACGGAAGGTCCGCACGGATTATTCTTTCTGCCACTGGGTCCGACAGCGAGTCAATTAATTAGTGGTGAAACACATGGATCAGGAGTTCCGGATTTTAAGGGATTAGTCGTTACGCTAGAACCGGAAGATAAACTGCCTAATCGGGCAGATCTAGGAGGTGAGATACGTAAATGAGTATCTATCAGGATGTCGTATGTACTTTCTGCGGAAGTCTTTGTGACGACCTTGAAGTCGAAGTGGCAAACAACAAAATTGTAAAAGTGAAACGGGCTTGTACGATTGGTCGAAACAAACTTATGCACGCCCAATCTGATTTGGCTTCTTTCCGTGTCAACGGTCAATCCGCTACCCTGGATGCCGCATTGAATGAAGCGGCACGGATATTATCAAAAGCCAAATCCCCGCTTGTCTACGGTTTATGTAGTACGACAACCGAAGCGCAGCGTGAGGCTGTAGCTTTGACCGAACTGATCGGAGGAATCGTTGATAACCCTTCGTCCTATTGACACGGTCCGGGCGTTGTCGCCCGCCAGTCAGTTGGACTGGCTACATGTACACTAGGCGAAGTTAAGAATCGGGCAGACCTCTTAATTTACTGGGGTTGCAATCCTATGGAATCCCATATGCGCCATCTTAGCCGCTATTCTGCGTTATCAAAAGGGCTTTTCGTTCCGGAAGGCCGTAAAGGTCGGAAAGTAGTCGTGATTGATGTACGACCGACAGCAACATCAAAACAAGCCGATGAATTTTTACAGATTACTCCTGGACAAGACTTTGAGATTGCCACAGTCTTACGCGCCTTAATCAAAGGTTTACCTTTACAAGAGCTTCATGAAGAAGACAGTACCGTCGGCGGTGTACCTTTGTCTAAGTGGCGGGAATTGGTTGCCTTAATGAAGGAGTGCCATTACGGGGTTGTCATGTTTGGAATTGGTGTTACGCAGAGCCGAGGGAAAGAGATCAATTTGGAACAAATTAATACACTGGTCGGGGAAATGAATGAGTTCACTCGCTTCTATGCTATTCCAATGCGGGGTCACGGTAATGTCAATGGCAGCAATCAGGTTTTGACTTGGCAAACTGGGTATCCCTTTGCTGTGAATTTGAGCCGTGGGTATCCGCGTTACAATCCGGGAGAATTCAGTGTTATGGATCTGTTGGTTCGCAGGGAGGTAGACGCCGCCCTAATTATTGCTACTGACCCTGGGGCTCATCTTCCTAAAGCTGCAGTTGAGCATCTTAAAAATATTCCCACCATCGTCTTGGAACCACATGAAAATTGGACTACCCCATGGGCCAACGTAGTGATCCCGGTAGCACCTGCAGGTGTAGGGGCTGCAGGTACGTTTTATCGGATGGATAACGTGGCTTTGCATGTTAAGAAGTTGGTGGATTTCCCGTTTCCTTCCGATCTAGAGGTGCTGAAATCCATAAAGGAGAGAATAACGGATGTTAAAGATTATCAACGGGCAAGTTTATGATCCAGCAAACGGGGTCAGAGGAGAGGTAAAAGACATCTACATTGAGGACGGTAAAATTATCGAAGGGCCTCACTTTCCTCAAATCCACAATGGCGATATTGACGTGATCGATGCCGCTGGATGTGCCGTGATGCCGGGTGGCGTAGAGATTCATAGCCATTTAGCAGGCCCGAAGGTAAATACCGCACGCATGATGTGTCCGGAAGACCACTATGATCATGTTCATTCCAAGACGCTCGCCACGCGCTCGGGAACGGGATACACAATTCCAAGTACATTTTTAACGGGCCAGTTATACTCGAGGCTTGGTTATACGACAGTATTCGAAGCGGCTGTTCCGGCCTTGCTGGCCCGTCATGTGCACGAAGAACTTCAAGATACACCCTTACTTGACGCTGGATTTTATACGCTCATGGGCAATAACTACATGATGATGAAAGTCCTTGGTGAGCCCGAGTCTGAGAAACGAAAAGAGCGACTAAGAGATCTTGTAGCTTGGCTTTTACGGAGCAGTAAAGGATATGCTGTGAAAGTTGTGAACCCGGGTGGCGTCGAAAGCTGGAAATGGAGCCAGGGTTCGGTCAATCTCGATACCCCTGTTCCTCCATTTGGCGTGACGCCACGACGGATGCTCTTGGAATTGGTTGATGTGGTGGAGGAGTTGCATCTGCCACACCCCCTACACCTTCATTCCAATCACCTCGGCGAAGCCGGAAATGTGCAGACGACGTTGGAAACCATGCGTACGCTTGAAGGCCACCGCTTACATTTGACACATATGCAGTTTCACTCGTATGGCGCTACAAAAAATGGGGGCATAGCATCAGGAGCGTCCCAGATAGCGGAGTACCTAAACCAACACCCTGAATTTACGTGTGACGCTGGGCAGATTGTTTTCGGTCCAGTGACAACGATGACTGCGGATTCTCCCATGCAATTCCACCTTCACCAGTTAACCGGAAACAAGTGGGCGAATGCAGACGTTGAGATGGAGACGGGGGCAGGCATCGTTCCCTTAATCTATCGCCCGAGTAATCTGGTGAATGCCATCCAATGGTCCACTGGCTTAGAACTTCTCCTGTTGGTCAAGAATCCGTGGCAGATTTTCCTAACGACTGATCATCCCAATGCGGGGCCGTTTACGGCTTATCCACAAATCATCCGTTTACTTATGGATGCAGACTATCGTAGGGCACGGATGGAAGAACTAAACCCGAAAGCTGTTCGTTATACTTGCTTGGCAGAATTAGACAGAGAATACACGCTAGATGAAATTGCCATCATTACCCGTGCTGGTCCGGCAAAAGCTCTGGGACTATACCGTAAAGGGCACTTGGGGGTTGACGCTGATGCGGATGTTGCCATTTATCGCCTTCAACAGGATAAGGAAGCGATGTTTTCCCAACCAGCCTATGTCTTAAAAGATGGACAGGTTATCGTTCGCGAGGGACAGGTGATCAAGAATGTTATGGGCCGGACACTATTTGTTCAGCCTGAGGGCTCACAGAAATTGCCTCCAGATCTTGCGGATGATTTTGCGAAATTCTACTCGATTGCGCTCTCGAATTTCGCCGTCGAAGACGAGTATGTTGAGCGCCCGGAGGTGATACCTTGTATTTAAATGGTGTAGAAATCGAAGAAACGTTCGCGGAGGCGTTTACGATGCGCGGCACAAGGGTGACCATCACCGCAGTGAACGAAACATGGGCTCGCCATGCCGCCTTGGCGGCCACTGGCTTTGCGACGTCAGTTATTGGATGTGGGGTCGAAGCTGGGATTGAGGGACCTACAGCGAGTACGCCGGATGGCCGGTTCGGCTTGGATTGCCTCTTTTTTGCCTTCTCGAAAGAAGACATGGAAAAATATCTTATCAAACGTATCGGTCAGGCGATTATGACCGCCCCGACTTCAGCCTGCTTCGACGGAGAATTACCGGAATTTCAGGGGCAAGGGGATACCTTGAACAAAGTCAATATCGGAGGAAAGTTACGTTTTTTTGGAGATAGTTATCAAGCGAGTAAAGTTATTGGAAATCAGCGTTATTGGCGGATTCCAGTTATGGACGGGGAATTTTTAGTCCAAGAGGAGTTCACCGTTGCCAAAGCGATTGGTGGGGGAAATTTTCTTATCTTGGCTAAAAGTGCGGAGGCGGCCCTTCTGGCCTCCGAAGCCGCGGTAGAGGCCATGCGCACCATCCGTGGTGTTATCCTTCCATTTCCGGGCGGGGTGGTCCGCAGTGGGAGTCAGGTTGGGTCAAACTACAAATTTCTTTCCGCCTCGACGAATACAGCCTATTGTCCAACGATTCGAGGACGCCTTGGCAATAGCCTGCTTCCCGATGGAGTCAATGCCGTGCTGGAGATTGTCATCGATGGACTTACCTTCGAGGCTGTGAGCCGGGCGATGCAGGTGGGGATCAACGCAGCGACTCAAGTGCAGGGTGTCCAGAGGATTACCGCAGGCAATTACGGAGGACGTTTGGGTAAACATCATTTTCATCTCAAAGAGATTTTGATTTAAGAGTTAAAAGGGTTAGTAAACAACCTTGAAGTACAGATTAGCGAAAAGCCTAGTTATAGTAAAAAAAGGGATAGGGGGTAATGCATGAAAACGCAAGTTACACTGGTTCTGAAAGAAATCCCCTCTGTGCCGGTGGAAGCAGAAAGTATCAACCCCGAGAATGTAACCGAAAAAGGAATTCAGGAGATAGAAAGTATACTCCTTTGGTGTGGAAATCGCCAAGAAAGGGTCGGCGACTACTTTGATGTCGAGATTACATCTCTCGAAGAGACTAAGAGCGGTGTTGCTTATCCTGTGTTGAATTCGTCAGACAAAGGCCAAAAGAATTTGGCAAAGCTTGTTTTACACGGAGACCTTTCCAAATTCAAGCGGCTTGGGCAAGGCATGGCCGCAGGGGAAATGGTGATTCAGGGGTCGGTGGGTTTACACGCCGGAGCGCTTATGCGTGGAGGAACCCTTTTGATTCAGGAAAATGCCGCTGATTGGCTAGGTGCCCATATGGAAGGTGGGCACATCCAGGTTAAAGGTTCAGTTGGTCATTTTGTTGGATCCGCTTATCGAGGTAAAACTAAAGGAATGACAGGTGGCACGATTCTGATTGGGGGTAATGCTGGGCAAATGCTCGGAGCGCACATGGGCCGAGGGCTCATCGCGGTCGAAGGAGATTGCGGAGACGTGCCAGGCTATGGCATGATGGCGGGCACGATTCTCATTCAAGGAACTCCAGGGATTCGGGTCGGTGCGAGAATGCAACGCGGCACCGTGATCCTTTTTCAGCCGAAAGGTCTTCTTCCTACGTTTTATTACAATTGTACCTATAAGCTTCCCTTCTGGAGTTTATTGTATAATCAACTTATCCGGGAAGGCTTCTCGCTACCAGCTTCATATCAAGACGTGTCCTTTCGCCGCTACAGTGGTGACGCTAATGAAGGGGGAAAGGGGGAAATTTTAATATGTCTTTGCCATTAAAAAAAGTGCTTGAACTTAGTCCCAATCAACAAGCGCTTCCGATCGTCCAAGATCTCATCGCTCGCCGTGAGCAGCTTCAGGTGGCTGTCCACCTAGTCAGTGGGGCCACAGTGATTGACTGCGGTATCAATGCTCCAGGGGGGTGGGAAGCAGGGGTCGTCTTCGCTTCGATATGCCTAGGGGGCCTCGCCCAGGTGAAGATGCACTGGGCAGATTTTGGCGGGTTACGCTGGCCTGCGGTCGAAGTAGTAACCGATCATCCTATCCGTGCTTGCCTGGCCTCCCAATATGCCGGCTGGTTTATTAAAAAAGACAAGTTTTCGGCTATGGGATCTGGGCCTGGGCGAGCTGTGGCTCATACAGAAGAGCTGTTTGCCAAGTTAGGCTATGAAGATCCCTCCCCGGTTGCCATCCTTTGCTTAGAAAGCCGCAAACTTCCTACTGAAGCGGCTGTTGATCTGATCGTTGAGAAGTGCGGGTGCGAACCGTCCAATGTCTATATTTTAGTCGCGCCCACAGCGTCGCCGGCTGGTTCGGTCCAAATCGCGGCTCGTGCGGTGGAAACCGGTTTGCATAAGCTCATGGCGCTGGGTTATGACTTGGGAGCTATTGAAAGCGGATGGGGCATTTGCCCGATCCCGCCGGTTGCTGCCGGTGATCTTAGCGCTTTGGGTCGAACAAACGATGCCGTGCTTTATGGCGCTACCGTTCATTATAATCTGCGAGATGACGACGAGAAGCTGGCCTCTCTAATTGGGCAGATCCCGTCACTGGCGTCGCGTGATTACGGAGAACTGTTTGGGAAACTGTTCAAGCAGTATGGCAATTTCTATGACATCGATCCGCTCTTATTTAGTCCGGCGGAAGTGTGGCTAAGTAATATACAAAGTGGTCGTTCCTTCCATGCTGGTTCTGTCCGTCGAGACCTTCTAACCTCGTCTTTTGGGCTTGAACCGTAGGACAAAGATAGTTAAAGCAAGAGGGGACAAAAATATGCGTCAAAGAGTGCGAATGGGGATCATGGGAACAGCAAAAGGACCCCACATACAAGCCTTAGCCACAGCCCTGCAAAACAGAGGTGCAGAAGTTAGCTTCGTTTCCCCTCAGCGCCTGACATCGTTTATCCCGGAGCCCGCAACCATCATAACGGGTGCGGGAGGGTCTCGAGAAAACCTCAGGGATCTGGATGCCTTGCTTGTCCGTTCGCTGCCTGGCGGATCCTTGGAACAAGTGATTTACCGGGTCGATGTACTGCATAGGTTGGAAAAGCTGGGCTTAAAAGTCATTAATCGGGCTGCAGTCTTGGAAAAAAACAGTCGACAAGTTTTATACGTCTGCTTTGTTGGCCGATGCGGGCTTGCCAGTACCCAAAACGGTCGTGACCGAAAGCTTCGATCAGGCGATGGAAGCTGTGAGGAAGATGGGGGCAGTGGTTGTGAAACCTCTTTTTGGCTCCCTCGGAACAGGCATGGTCTTGGTCGAGGATCCAGAGGTGGCTTACCGCGTTTTCCGAGCCCTGGAATTGGGCCGGTATGTGTATTATTTACAAGAATTTCTACCGCATAATAATGAAGATTATCGGCTCTTTGTTGTCGGTGGGGAAGTAATCAGTGCGATGCGTCGCCGTGGAGAAAATTGGAAGACGAATATCGCCTGCGGTGCGATTGCGGAATACGTAGAACCGGATCCCGTCCTGAGCCAGCTAGCCCTTAAAACGGCAGAGCTTTTAGGAGCAGATTACGTTGGTGTAGATATACTAATCAGTCACGGGCAACCCTATATTATTGAAGCCAATGGGATTCCAGGCTGGACCGGCCTGCAATCGGTGACTCATGTCGACATTGCCGGGGTTCTGGCAGAGTATGCCATTCGTCAGGTGCAATTGGCGATTAATAAAGATTAGAAGGCGAGAAAGAATGCCAAAGGATGATTTTTGTTGGGATATTGCGTGGGCTGCGCAAGCGGCCTGCATCCTGGAAGCCAATGCGCCTAAAGTGGGGAATGTAAACCGCTTGAATGATTTTTCGGACTGTTCCCTGGAAGATTTCCATATGAGTGCGGTGGCTATTGCCGAGCCGTTGGGTCGGGTTAAAGCGCTTGGGGTTGGACAAACCATCCGAGCGGCGATCCAGGCAACGCGCCAGGCGGTTCCGACGAATACGAATTTAGGGATGGTCTTACTCCTGGTTCCTTTGGCGAAGGCGTGGAGCCTGATGGAACAAAGTTGCGAGGAAAAGAATGGCGTTTGGGAGAAAAAAGAGCCGCAGCGTGAGGGCTGGGCGAGGGAGATAGCCAATGTCCTCACGGGGCTTACGGCGGAAGATACCCGCTGCGTCTATGAAGCCATTCGCATAGCAAGCCCTTCAGGCATGGGGCACTCGAAAAGCCATGATATTTACCAGGAAAATTCCCCGGATATTACATTATTGGAAGCCATGCGTTTAGCTGCTAGCTGGGACATGGTTGCCCTAGAATATGTGAACCAGTTTCATACGGTCTTAGAGGTGGGGCTTCCGGCCTTGGAACGGGCTCTGAACGCCGGTCTATCTTTACCCCATGCGACTGCCCATACACACCTCTTCCTTTTGAGCCAATTCCCGGATACACTAATTGCCCGCAAAGTGGGTTTAAGCTTAAGTGAGACAGTTCAAGCGAGGGCTCAAATGATTTGGGAAGAAGGAGGGTGGCGGACAGATGCCGGACGGGCACAGGCCGCAGCCTTTGATGCCTGGTTAAGAGAAGATGGGCATCACTTGAATCCTGGCTCGACAGCGGACCTAATTGCAGCCATCCTTTTTGTTTTATTTCTAGAAAATGGGCTCGGGCTTTGGGAGAAAACTCGTCAGGGCAAGGTGAACTTGCAAACGAATAAATGACAAGGAGTGGGTCCCTTTGGGCATAGTCTCATTTTCTCCATTTTTGGCATCAGTCCCTGTGCTCTTGGTCAGTGTGGTTAATCTGGCGGAGGCGAACGGCGCGTTCGAGGGAGGTACGGATATCCTTGATATCAAGAATCCGGCAGAAGGAGCTTTGGGTGCTCCACGTCCCGGGGTTATTGCAGACATATGTCGAGTATACAAAGGTAAAAAGCCAATTAGTGTAGCCTTAGGCGAATTTCCGGGAAAACCCAGTGCAGCAGCTTTGGTCGCAATGGGAGCCGCCCAGTTCCAACCGGATTACCTCAAAATAGCATTTCTCGCGGATGCAACGCGCGCAGAGATCGTTACAACCCTTCAGGAAATAAGGCAAGGGGTGGCGTATGTTCAGCCGGAAGCGATACCCGTGGTTGCCGTGGCTTATGCGGACACCCTGCCTTCCGCGTCTTGGACTTTAGAGGAATTTACTACTTTCGCTCAAGATGGCGGTGCTCAGGGCTGTCTTGTGGATACCTGGGAGAAAAACGGAACGTCTCTGCCAAATTTTTTATCCAGGCAACAAATCGCAGAATTTATCGCTAACTGTCACGATCGCCAGCTTTTCTGCGGTTTGGCCGGATCTTTAAAGCCTGAAGAAATAGGTTCTTTGCTGACCTTAGGTCCAGATATTATTGGGGTACGTTCGGCTGCGTGTGGAGGAGATCGCTTGCGGGGGGAGGTTACTCCTCAACGGGTGAATGTACTAAAGGCACTTTTTTCCCAAAAGAAGTAGGGGTCTTTGGCCCCAGATAGACGCCCTGCGTGTGACCGGTCTCTAAAAGTTCAGCAAGTCGTTCCGGATAAAGACCATTCAGAAACCAAACCGGAAGATTTGGCGAGAGAGCTTCATGAAAATAAGCGTCGACGTCCGGTTCTTTGACCTCTGGATCAATATCAACGCTCTTTAACAAGACGAGGAGCGAAGCATCCAGCCGTTTGGCAAGATAGGCCGCGATGGAATCTGAAGTGACGCTCCATGACCTGGGTAAGTCCTCTGGTGGTACGAGGCTTATGTAACGGGAGCACAGTAGGATCTGGGGGCTTGAGGGGAAACTTGATTGATGAAAAGACACTGGATCGGCGAGGGTAGTTAATCTGCTGCCGGGAATAAACGACTGAAGGAGGTAAGCAAACTGATCCATGGCTAACAAGGCCATAAAATGACACGTCGGCTCACTGAGGTTTAATCGTTCTCCATAGTCGCGGACACTGTCTGCAAAGGGTCCTCCGCCGGGTACGATGACCAAAGGGTGTTTTGCGGAAAAACTTTGAAGGATGTTTCCGAGTAGCTTGAGGGCTTGGCCGTCTTCCTTGTAAACCAAACTTCCCCCCAGTTTGATGATGATGGGTTTTTGCAATAAAATCATCCTCCTGCCATTTTTATTAGAGATGCGTCAAGGTGTGAATAAACCTTTTAACTTATTGTAAAGGAATTCGTGTGTTTTGCCAAAGCCAAGAGGTTTTGAGGAGGTAGGGATTTTTGCGAGTCTTAATCTATGAGTTTTTTTCTGCTGGTGCAATGGACGATAACGAAGATTTGTTTTTATTGGGATTTTCTATGCTCAATGCCGTTCTGAGCGATTTTATTGAGATCCCTGGCTTGGAAATTTCTACGGTCCTTCATTCTCGCGTCAAGGATCTCATGGTCCAAGTCCCTTATGCCGACCGGGTGCATATTTCTTGGACTGGGGAGGGGCCTGGAACATGGCTTGATCAATATGAGAAAATGGTGGAATCGTGTGACACTGTTTTAGTGATCGCTCCTGAGACCGACGGGCTTTTGGCTAGGCTCATCGGTGTAGCCGAAAGGAAAGGAAAGAAGGTGTTGGGTTCAACGGCCAAAGCGGTGGCACTTGTCAGTGATAAAGCGGAAACCATAAAATTATTGACAAGCCATGGCTTACCCGTTCCGTACACTGAGAGGTTGACATTTCCTTTGCCTTCTCACTGGCAGGCAAGGATAGTCGAACGTTTTCCCATGCCGATCGTGCTTAAACCAGTGACCGGGGCCGGAGGGCAAGGGGTTATGGTTATCAAAGATCCAGTTCGCCTAGACCGAGCCGTGAAACAATTTGAAGGGGTATCAGGCCCCACACCTTTTCTGGTACAAGAGTATATCTCCGGAGAGGCGGTGAGCGTCAGTTGCCTCGTCACGGCCGGCCAGGTGGTACCATTAAGCTTGAATCGTCAACACATAGCTCAGGATGAAGAGCTTTATTTCCAAGGGATTACGATTCCCTATCAGCATCCACAGGCCCAAGAAGCCCTTGACATTGCCAAGCGTGCCTGCGAGGCGGTAGATGGACTTGCGGGATTTGTTGGGGTTGACCTTGTCCTCGGCGTAACGGGGCCTGTGATCATGGAGATCAATTCCCGAATTTCTGTGGCCTATGTCGCGTTGAGAGAAGTCGTTAAACGGAATTTTGCGCATGATCTTTGGCTTACCTGTATGGAGCAGCGTTTACCGGCTCCACCTGAGCTAAGCGGAACATTTACATATCGAGTGGGTTCATAAGGGGAAACGTACGCAAATCCGAAAACCCATTGTGAAGGTGAGGGGTAAAGAGTGTCTATTATTGTGGGTTTGGACATTGGCGGAGCCAATACCAAGGTGTGTTGGTTGGAGATGGAGAGTGGCCGGGTTGTGAGAGCCAAAGGCGATTCTGTTTACCATGAGGTGTGGAGAGACCCAGAAGGATTGCAAGGCGTATTAGAGGACTTCAAGTACAACTGGAAAATGGGAGATGGCCAGACGCTTCAGGGCGTTGCTCTAACTATGACGGCAGAACTGTGTGATATTTTCAAGTCCAAAGCGGAAGGCGTTATCGCGATTCTTCGTTTGGTTGAGCAAGCTTTTACCGATATTCCCATCTACGTTTGGACAACACGCGGGGTTTTTGTTAGCCCGTCTCAAACGAGAGAGAACCCCCTGGATGCGGCGGCAGCGAATTGGCTGGCCAGTGCGACCGCCTTGGCCCGAAGCCCACTGGTCAAAGATGAAGCTGCGTTACTTGTAGATATGGGTAGCACGACGACAGATATTCTGCCGCTGGTTCGAGGGGAGGTTGTGGCCAAGGGGCGTACGGATCTCGAACGTTTATTAAATGGGGAACTGGTCTACACAGGGGTGCTGCGAACTCAAGTGCAAGCGATCGTTGATTGTGTGTATGTAAACGGCATGCCATGCAAGGTTACCAGCGAATACTTTTCAATTACCGCGGATGTGTATCGATTGTTGGACTTGATTAGGGAGGAGGATTATGATGTCGCTACCCCTGATGGTGGGGGACGGGATCTCACAGCATGTGCCCAACGTCTCGCGCGCGTGGTTGCTTCCGACCCCGAGGAATTCGGTCGGAATGGAATTTATGCGCTGGCTCGGTTCATCCAAGAAAAACAGATTCAGCAAGTGTTTGAAGGGATCTGGCAACTCCTTTCACGAATTGAGCAACCATGGCCAAAACGGTTAATCATGGCAAGTCAGGGTTCGTTTCTTCTGAAAGAAGTGGCCAGACGTTTAGAGTGGGAAGCGATTCCTTGGTGGGAGTGCATCCCGGGCGCACGGGAAAGTTATACCTTAACAGCCTATGCGGTGGCTTGGCTATTGGCCACCCAATTGGAGGTTAGTTAAAGAAGGGACGTTGATCATGAATAAAAAGCCATTCCGAATCATTCCCGCTTTGGACCTAAAGGATGGAGTGGTTGTGCACGGGATTCGGGGCGAGCGGGAAAAATATCAACCTATTGAGAGCGTTTTGAGCATATCGTCGGAGTTCTCTCCCATTGTGGACGGATTCGTTCAGCAGTTGGGGCTTCGAGAGTTTTACGTCGCAGATCTTGATGCAATCATGTCTTCCATGAAGAAGGATCATTTGAATTTCGTGGCGCGGAAAAATGCTGAAAGCGTAAATACTCTCGAACCGCTTTTGTTTATGATGGATGCGGGAGTTTATGACGTAGACGGTGTTGGGAAAGTATTAGAAGCCGGAGTTGACTATGTCATTATTGGGACAGAGACTTTGCCTTCGTTTGCGATATTACAAGAGATCATTAACCGCTATGGAGCGGAGCGACTTGTGGTTAGCCTTGATATTAAGGATACCAAAATCATGAGTGCTGCCTTGGAAATTACCCGTCTTACCCCTCCACAAGCTTTAAGGGAACTCATGGAGTTAGGCATTCAACATTTTATATTGTTAGAACTAAGTAAGGTGGGCACGAGTACGGGCCTGAACAAAAGGCTAATTAAAGATTGCTTAACCGTTTTGGATGCACAGCCACATAAAACGATAGGTTCTTTAATCCTGGGCGGAGGGGTTTCCGGATATGAGGATTTGCGCTGGTTAGCACAGGTGGGGGTTGCGGGAGCGATTGTGGCGACCGCTCTGCATGATGGTCGGCTTACTAGAGAAAAACTAAACCAACTAAAACTAATCTAAAATGTTAATATTTTACATACAACTTTGCGCTGAATTGTTATGTGCGATTTTGTTGTTAGAATTTTTGATTGTCAAGAAATATTGTTAACGGACATATAGCACAAGATGGCTAGGCTTTAACAAGGATATATTCATTTGAAGCAAGATTTCACTATGCATCTCAATATAAAGCGAACGTCGATCATGGGGTTTGGTGGGAGTGGTAAATTATCTTCCGTTAATGGATTACATTGTACCTTATCATTTTCATAGTATCCCCCTCTTGTTGAGGCCATAGCTAAAAAGCACGGACAACCACGGAGGTGTTAGATATTGTTCCGATTGGTCTGCCTCGATGTTGACGGTACATTGGTAGATACAAATATGAAAATTCCTCCTCAAGTTGTTAAAGCATTAATGCGTCTCCAAACGCATGGAACTCTAATAACACTTGCTTCAGGAAGACATCTTCCTTCTCTGCGGGAATATGCATGTCTCATTGGGACAAAAGCGCCACTCATCGCGTTCAATGGAGCCTGGATTCAATGCTATAACCAAGATAGATATAAACATATGCAATGTTGGCCTCTCAATAGGTCTTTTATCCCATCTATTATTGAAGACGCAGAACAAATTGGAATGGACGTGAATCTCTATTTTTCAAATCGCATTGTATTAAGAAGAAATCATAAGAGCCAAGATCAAAACCTATGGGCGAAATCCCTTTGGCGGATGGAAAAAGTTCCTGTCCGGGTGGTGGAGTCCTGGCCCTTGATGTCTTCGATCTTTAGCAGCGATTCAGACGCGTTAGGGTCCCTTATGAAAATACTTATATCGGGTCGACCAGAAGAAATTATAAAGTTATTGGGACACTATATAGATCATTATCCGGTAGATTATCATTTCGTTCTAAGTGGGGATAGATATCTTGAAGTCGGCGACAAGCATGCCACTAAAGGGCAGGCATTACAAACCATTGCCCAGCATCTTGGAATTTCGAGGAGTGACATTATGGCCGTTGGTGATCATTATAATGATATGTCTATGCTAGAGTACGCTGGCTTCGGAGTTGCAATGGGCAATGCGCCATCGATTGTTCAGCAGAAGGCTGATTGGGTTACTACCAAGAATACAGAGATGGGTGTTCTTAAAGCCTTGGCCCGTGTTTTTGGAGATTGGGTCCTTAGAAATTTATAATACCTAAAGAGTAACGGAGGCGCCCAGGGAAGCAAAGGGACGGTTCGTGTGCTTCATTCTGTCTATTTTATCTCTTACACCCTTGGGAAGCTTTTACTTGTGCCATTCAATTTTATCAATCAGCCAATTCATTTTCCTCGTGCATTATTATTTTATCGATCGACTTAGTTCATATTATTGGTATAATAGTACACTTAGCCGATTTGGAAGCAGAAGCAGCAGAAGAAGAGAATGAAGTCGCGGGTTACAAAGTACTATGGAAAACCAATCTTTTTTACCTATTTTGATTTATTTCGACACATCTTTCCCTGGATTTTGTATGTCTACGTGATAATAATTCTAACTTACATGGAACGTGTTGTAAATAAGCCATCGCGCAGAGATTTCGTTCTTCTTCATTCTTCTGGGGCAATCAAAAATTTTGCGGTTCGTGTAGGATGTAGTCATGATGAAGGCCCAACAGTCAGTATACTTGGCAGTTGGGCTTTTTTACGCGCAAAACTTCCGATTGCGCTCTTTAAGAACTGTCCCTGTGCTTCCCTGCTTCCACAGGAGGAAAAGTGGAATCTTTGTCGAATAATATAGGGTTAGAAATTTATTATGTAGAGGAATGGTGTATTCTTGTCTCGTTTAGATGATGATTTGGCTTATAACAACTCAAAGTTAGAATCTGCTAACGTCATAGGGCATCCAACTGAAGCTTGGCGAAACCTTATGGGATCTGGAATAGTTTGGCTTATAGACAACATGTTAGTCTTTTTTTTCACAATTGCAGCCCTGCTGATTAAGTCCGTACTTTTCCTTGGTCTTATCAATAACGATAACGCAACCAAGTTTAGTTTTTTTAAAGCTTTTTATAGTTTTAGCGCCCCGCCTCCAATGCTTGTTTACGTCTCTTTTAGCGTTATAATTCTGAGTTTTGCCTACTTATTTAAGGGTAGAGCTCGTTTTTGGTTTCTCGTTACTTGTGACTTTTTGTTTTCCTTACTACTTCTAGCAGATTTAATGTATTACCGTGGTTTTAGCAGTTTTATTTCGCCGTATCTATTGAGTCAAACGACGAATCTCGATAATCTTTCCAGTAGTATTATGTCAATGCTGCGTCCCGTTGATCTCCTGTTTTTTATCGACCTATTAGTTATAGTGGGGATCGGGCTAAAGTTTAAAAAGTTTCAGGCCAAGACTAAAAGAAACGCAGCCACCATGTTAATTCTTTTAGCACTTTCTATTTCGTATATTTACTTCCAACACGTTCAACTTGATATCAAAGGAAAAGGCGAAGATATGCTATTTAGAGTTTCTTGGTCACCCAATCAGACCATGTCTAATCTCTCCCCCTTAGGCTACCATGCTTTTGATATTTATAACTTTTACGAAAATAAACAGCTTGAAAAATTGACCTCGGTTGAAGACCAAGAAATTAAAAGTTGGTTTGAGCAAAAGCAGAAAAGCCTGCCCCCCAATCAGTATAATTCTATTTTTAAGGGACAAAACCTTATTATAATTCAAGTTGAATCACTTGAGAATTTCGTTATAAATCAAAAGGTCAACGGTCAGCAAATTACGCCTAATCTCAATAAGCTACTAGCAAACAGCCTTTACTTTTCTAATTTTTATGAACAAGTTTATAATGGCACAAGTTCAGATGCTGACTTAATGACAAACACCTCGGTCTATCCTGTCCGAACGGGCGCTACCTTTTTTCGCTATCCCAACAATATCTACAATTCTCTCCCTAAGTTGTTCCGTGGTTTAGGGTATAGTACATTAGCCATCCATCCAGATAAAGGTTCTTATTGGAACTGGATGCCTGCCTTAACGGCAATAGGCTTTGAAAAGACCATGGATGTTTCTCATTTCAACGCAGACGAAAAAATTGGCTTGGGGATCAGCGATGGTAGCTATTTGAAGCAAATTGCACCAATCATAGGGAGCGAAAAACAGCCTTTCTATAATTTTATAGTTACCTTAACAAGTCACAACCCTTTTGACTTGCCCGCTCAATACCGTAAACTTGCTTTGAGCGAAGAGTTGAATCAGTCTAAATTAGGTGGATATTTCCAAAGCATCAACTATACAGACGAGCAAATTGGGAATTTCTTAAGTACTCTTGATAAAGGTGGAGTTTTGGAGAATTCGGTTGTAGTTATCTATGGAGACCATACTGGAGTGCACAAGTATTATAATGATGAAGTAAAACAAGTTCAGCCCCAGGAAGGCTGGTGGCTTGATGACAGTAAACGCATACCGCTTATAATTTATCATAAAGGAATGAAGGCTCAGGAAATCAAGACAACCGGCGGCCAGATTGATACTATGCCTACGGTTGCTTCTCTGATGGGTATCGATGAGAAGAGTTATGAAAATACCGCATTCGGGCGAAATTTGCTTGATACTAATAAGGATTTCGTGGTCTTAGCCAATAAGCAATATGTCGGTAAGGCATCCAACAAGCAAGAAGAAGAGAAACAGATCCA
This sequence comes from Desulfosporosinus metallidurans, assembly GCF_001936615.1. Classification (GTDB taxonomy): domain Bacteria; phylum Bacillota; class Desulfitobacteriia; order Desulfitobacteriales; family Desulfitobacteriaceae; genus Desulfosporosinus; species Desulfosporosinus metallidurans. Next base: position 8,455 of record NZ_MLBF01000044.1, on the reverse strand, counting down.
AGGGATCGATCTAGCGGATCTCATTATTCGAAAAAATTACTTCAAAGAAAAAGGGTTTAAGTAAAATAACATCGAATATTTAAAAATTGAAAAGGGTTTTGACTAATTTCGACGAAATTCTTAAGTAGTATCCATATTAGTAATACCATTGGATCAAGATTTGGTGAAGAATAGATGTGTAGAAATGGTGGTGGTTAATTGTGGTTGAAAAACAGCGCGTGATCCAAGAGTACGTTCCGGGTAAACAGGTAACAATGGCTCATATTATACCGAACCCACAAGGGGACATTCACGAAAGGTTAGGCATCGTAACCAAGGGGGCCATTGGGATCATGACGATAACCCCGAGTGAGGCAGCTATTATTGCGGCTGATGCGGCAAGTAAAGCAGGAGATATTGAACTGGGATTTTTGGACCGTTTTACTGGTTCATTAGTGATTACTGGTGATGTTTCCAGTGTCGAAGCGGCATTAAGATCTGCCGTAAATACCTTAGTTAATGTGTTAGGGTTTACTTCGACAGAGGTGACGAGAAGCTGATGGGTAGAATATTGCTTATTGGGGGAATTGGGGCTGGTAAGACCTCTCTGAAGCAAATGCTTATGAATGAGCAAGTTAGCTATCGTAAGACGCAGATGTTGGATTTTTCCCAAGTCTTTATTGATTGCCCGGGCGAATATCTTGAAATACCCCGATTTTACCATGTTTTGATCGATACGAGTCATCAGGTTTCTGAGATCTGGGCGCTTCAAGATGCCACAAAACCACGAACATTTTATCCGCCCAAATTTGCCAAGGTTTTCAATAAACCGGTTATGGGGATCATAACAAAAGTGGATTTGCCAAAAGCGAATGTCGAACAAGCGACTTCTTTTTTGACTTATGCGGGAATATCAGAACCCTGCTTTCAAACGTCAATTATGACTGGGGAAGGATATGATCCATTGCGTATGCGTTTGGAGGCATTGAATGGACTGCAAAACGATTAAGGAATTATGCTATGAGTACACAAATCTTGGAGAGGCCGATATTGAGAAGTTAGAAACAATGGCTTCCCAAATCCCCTATACTTCTGAACTAACAGGGACGGATATCTTCATTGATGCGCCGTTAAAAGACGGCGTTGATGCCGTGGTGTTGGCGTGGGCCCGCCCAAAAAAACGGTCATTATATGGTCATAGTGTTGTGGGAGAATTGGCCTTTGCCACCAGCGAGCCAGCGGTTTATCGCACGATTAAAACCGGATCAACGAGTCGTAATGTGCGAGGGGTGAGCCAAGAGGGGATACCTATTGAGCAGACCGTGGTTGCGATTCGAAACGCTACAGATGACGTGATTGGTACTCTGATTATGGAACGGGATATTTCCGAAGATTTGCGGCAGGAAGAACAAGTTGAGTTTCTGACGCAAACAGCCGAGCGATTGAGTAACACCTTAATGTATTTATCGACGACCGGCTCCCAGTTTGAAGATTGGGTTGGGAACGGACTGTATGTTTTAAATAAAAACAATAAAATTACCTATGTCAATAAAAAGGCAGCCCAGATTTATCATGATCTTCATGGGTTTGAGGCATCTGGAAATGATTTTTACCTCACAATGTTCGATTGTTCTACTTTGGATGAACTTCTTGATCATTTGAAAAACCCAGTCGAGTATTGCATTCTTGAAAAAAACTACTTTTTCCAAGCTTATCCTTTGGTGACCTACGGAGAATTGAGTGGGTGTGTTGTTTCCTTTCGAGATATCACAGACCTTCGAAAAAAGGAACAAGAACTTCACGCCCAAAGTAACATTATCCGTGAAATTCATCATCGTGTAAAAAATAATCTACAAAATGTTGCCGCTTTACTTCGTCTTCAAATGAGACGATCGGACTTAGACGAGGTAAAAGCGGAATTTTTAGCAAGCATCAATCGGATCATCTCCATTTCGATGGTGCACGATGTTTTTGCCTGTCAAACTTGTGACACGGTTGATTTAAGAGAGCTTTCTCAACGTATACTTAAAGGATTATTGGAAAGCTCCGCTCTGCCAGAGCAGAACATTGAGACTCGAGTTGAAGGGCAATCTGTTCTTTTATCAAGCTCTCAAGCGGTTCCTTTGGCCTTGGTTATTAACGAACTACTGACCAACAGTTTTAAGCATGGTTTCAAATTTCTGGGTAGTGGCTTGATTATCCTTAAATTAGCGGAAACTGATGGGCAAATACAGCTTTCTGTGTGGGACAATGGGCCTGAACCACTCGAGCCTTTTGATATTGTCAAACAACGGCGATTGGGTTTGCAAATTGTAGATTCATTAGTTGGAGAACAATTGGACGGCGAATTTGAAATGAATCGTATCGAGGGAATGACGTGTGTAACTGTTGGTTTTCCTAAACATTATTCGGAGGAACCGTCATGAGTGTACTATCCATCTTAATTGCGGACGATGAGGCATTAACTCGACTGGATCTTAAGGAAATGTTGCAGGGGGCTGGACATATCGTCTGCGGTGAATCAAACAATGGTTTGAAAGCAGTTGAATTGGCCAAATCTCTAGCCCCAGATTTGGCAATTCTAGATGTGATGATGCCGGGTTTAGATGGTCTAGAAACTGCTAAAATCATACATTCCATGAACATACCTGTATTGTTGCTTACCGCTTATAGCCAACCCAACTTTATTAACAGGGCAGAGAAAGTCAGCGTGTATGGATATCTTGTCAAACCCATCACGGAACGAGATTTATTACCAGCTATCCAGATTGCCTATGCACGATGGAGAGAAATGCAAGATGTCCGTACAAAATTAGAAAACACTCAATTGGAATTACAAAGTCAAAAACTGATTGCCCGTGCCCGGGCAATTCTTGCTGCCCGTGAAAAAGTGAGTAACTATGATGCACATCAATTACTAATCCAACAGGCTATGAATCTTCGAATTTCTGTCGTAAATCTTGCTGCGCAAATTATAAATCAGGCGAAAGATTATTTACAGGAAAAATAATTTGAATTTTGTTCAGAATTTCAGTTATTTGTTGAAGGAATAACTGAATTAATGGCGAATTAAGAATAAGAGTTATGTTCTAGGTTTTTACCTGTCAGAGTCGTTGGTCTCACAAAGGAATAGTTGGGCAATAGGGCCCTTTATCGCATCCTGAGTTACTAGGATGTTGATAAAGGGTCTTTAATTTTTGTAGAGTAAAGGGAGGGTAGTTGTTTAGAATCTTGACAGGTATGAAGTAACCGTATTTTACAAAAAACGAAGGAGGTTATTGTGTGACTACTGAAACTAAACTTGAGACTCCCGGAACGAATGGAGATCCGCATTTATCTAGAGTTTTAAAACCGATTCACTTATGGGCTCTTGCGGTTGGCTTAGTAATCTCGGGGAACTATTTTGGTTGGAGCTATGGTTTCGGGGCAGGCGGGCCCATGGGATTAGCCATTGCCTTAATCCCTGTTACGATCTTCTATGTTACCTTTATTTTATCCTACTCCGAGTTAGCCACGGCCATACCCCATGCTGGTGGGCCTTCTGCCTACGCGCGTAGAGCAATGGGACCTTTTTGGGGGTATATTAACGGTATCAGTTGTTTAATAGAGTTTGTGTTCGCGCCTCCCGCCATTGCGCTGGCTGTCGGTGGGTATATTCACTTTCTCATTCCGCCCGTCCCAGCAATGGTTGCTACGGTTGTCGCTTTCTTATTCTTTATCTTTGTGAATTACTTGGGTATGAAAACCTCCGCGACAGTGGAATTAGTTGTCACCGTCATTGCTCTCGTTGGTTTAGCTATTTACTGGGTTGCAGCAGCACCTCACTTTTCTATGGCTCGAGTCATGTCAGATCCGATTCTTCCCTTTGGTACAAAAGGAGTCATGGCAGCTGTTCCTTTCGCCATCTGGTTCTACCTCGCTATTGAAGGTGGAGCTATGGCTGCTGAAGAAATGGTAAATCCACAGAAAGACATCCCCAAGGGTTTTCTTAGTGGTATGGGTACATTAATGATCATGGGCTTCCTAACTCTATTTCTAACAGCAGGTATTGCAGATTATAACTTGGTCACGGCGGTAGACTTTCCGTTACCTATTGCCTTAGCTCAAGTCTTCGGTGAAAATAGCGCTATTGTAGTTTTGGTTAATATCATTGGTTTATTCGGTTTGATTGCTTCGCTTCATGGGATTATCGTAGGATATTCTCGGCAGACCTACGCAATGGCTCGTACAGGCTATTTACCTAAATTCCTCGCCTATGTTGACCCAAAACATCATACTCCAGTCTGGGCATTGCTACTTCCTGGACTAGTCGGACTGGGTGTAGCAATGACAGGGCTAACCGCTACGGTTATTACAATTTCCGTATTTGGTTCCATTGTTCTCTATCTTCTCAGCCTAATTAGTCTGTTCATCTTACGCGTCAAAGAACCTAATTTAAAAAGACCATTCAAAGTATGGTATCCTGTGATCCCAGCGATCAGTTTTCTTATGGCTTTGTTCTGTTTGTATAGTGTCTTTATATCAAGCATTCCGGCTTTGAAATGGGTTGCAATCGTTTATGCTGTCGCTATCGCGTACTATTTCATATGGGGTAACAAAAATATTCGTCCGTTTGAAGAAGAGTTTGGCGTTTTGGATGAATTGGATGCCTAAGGTATAGCAAGGAGAAGTGCCTTCTTAAACGAATGGCATGTAAAAAGTAATTATGACAAAAGAGATGACATTAGTCAGTGTGGGAATTGATGTCGGGACGACAACTACGCAATTAGTCATTTCACAGCTTACCTTGGTCAATGTAATGCCCGGCAGTCAAGTACCCAAAGTGGAGATTAGCCACAAAAGCATAACGTATATGGGTAACGTGCACTTTACCCCGTTTGAAGATCGGCAGCACGTTGATGGTGCAGCTTTACGTGCGATCATTGCTAAGGAATATGAAAAGGCTGGAGTAAATCCAAAACAGATCGACACTGGCGCTATTATTATCACCGGAGAGACTGCAAAAAAAGAGAACGCCTCGGAAATCATCCACTCCTTAGCAGATTATGCCGGAGATTTTGTCGTGGCGACGGCCGGACCGGATCTCGAAAGTGTAATTGCCGGAAAAGGATCAGGAGCCGAGGAGTTGTCCAAACGCTTCCATGCGTGCATTGCCAATATCGATATTGGTGGGGGAACCACAAATATTGCCTATTTTGATCGAGGTAAATGCATCGGTACAGCATGTGTCAATGTTGGCGGTCGACTTTTTGAAGTCGATCCGTTGACACACCGTTTAACCTATATTTCCGCACCTGGACAAACGATTATGAATTATTGCTATCCAAACCGATCTTCAGCTCAAAGCGAAGATGAAATGGACATGATTCAAAGGTGTTTACAAGCCATGGTGGGATGTGTTGAACGGGTTATCTTTCACGAGCCTTTGCTAGAGCATGACAAAACCCTAGTGATGACCAATACGTTACCGAATGTTTTGCTTGATGGAGTGGTGTTCTCCGGAGGGGTAGCTAAGTATATTTACCTTCCGGGGATCAAGGAATGGTGGATTCATGGGGATGTCGGGCCGCTTTTGGGTGAAGAGTTCCGTAAAAGTCGCATTTATTCCTCACTTAAGGTGCATGAGGGGGCGGAGACGATTCATGCTACGGTGCTTGGAGCGGGAGCACATACCGTGAATGTTTCAGGATCAACAATCACAGTGAGTAAGTATGCGCTTCCCTTGCGCAATGTGCCGGCGGTTTATCCAGAGGTTGAGACGTCGGGATTGTTTTCTTGGCTAAAGTCCGCGGAGAATTATAACGACTCCCTCTATCGTACGGTTGCGCTAGTTGTTCCTGCCTTACCTGATACCGACTTTCAAACCATTTCGACTCTCGCCGAAAAATTGGCTCGTGAACTTCCCTTAATCAAGGGAGAACCTAAAGTGATCATCGCCCAGCAAGATATTGCCAAAGTGCTGGGGCAAACACTTCAGAGACTTCTGCCGTCTGTTCCACTGGTCTGTTTAGATGGAATCGAACTCGCTCTAGGAGACTTTTTGGACATAGCAAAACCATTACCGCATGAAGATGCTGTGCCTGTTATAGTCAAAACTTTAGTCTTCGCTCGTTAGAAATTTCTATTTTCATCGAAAGGATGTGATATCGTGAATCTAAAAACGCGCCTTTTTGGCCAAACCTTTGCCTTTAAAGATGTGAAAGAGGTTCTGTCCAAAGCTAATGAGATCAAATCCGGAGACATTCTCGCCGGAATTGCGGCTGAAAATGCCGCAGAGCGGATCGCAGCAAAACGAGTCTTATCGGAACTAACCTTGGAAGATTTACGGCTGAACCCGGTTATACCCCTTGAGGAGGACGAAGTTTCCCGTATTATTGATGCTGATGTTAATGAACCCATCTATCATACGATTAAAAACTGGAGTGTTGCAGAGTTCCGGGAGTATATTCTCACCACGGAAACGACTGGCTCTCATCTTAAGCGTCTCAGCCGCGGTCTCACCTCGGAAATGGTCGCAGCTGTTGCAAAACTCATGAGTAATCTTGACTTGATCTTAGGCGCTGCCAAAATCCAAAATCTTGCTCACTGTAACACGACAATCGGCAAAACAGGGTGCTTGGCTTCAAGGCTTCAACCCAATCATCCAACAGATGGAGTAGACGGGATTTTAACCAGTCTGCGTGAGGGGCTTGCCTACGGTGTTGGAGACGCAGTCATTGGACTCAATCCTGTTGACGACTCCATGCCCGCTACCATTCGCAGTCTAGAAACTCTCTACCAATTTGTTGAGGAGTGGAAGGTACCCACCCAAATTTGCGTTCTTGCGCATATCTCTACCCAAATCAAAGCTCTGAGAAAAGGGGCACCTGTTCATCTATTATTTCAATCCATCGCAGGATCTCAAACAGGTAATGAGGCGTTTGGAGTTAGCAAAGAGATGCTTGATGAAGCTTATGCTCTTGGGTTAAAAGAGGGTCGGGCAACAGGTCCAAATATCATGTATTTTGAAACAGGACAAGGTTCGGAACTTTCATCTGAGGCTCACCATGGTGCGGATCAAGTAACCTTAGAAGCACGTTGTTACGGGTTAGCCCGCCACTATAATCCATTCTTGGTCAATACCGTCGTCGGCTTTATCGGTCCGGAATACCTCTATGATACCCGTCAAGTCACTCGAGCAGGCCTCGAAGATCATTTTATGGGGAAACTTTCCGGGCTGCCTATGGGGGTGGATGCCTGTTACACTAACCACATGAAAGCGGATCAAAATGATATAGAAAATTTAGCCACTCTCTTAACTGCGGCTGGTTGTACCTACTTCATGGGTATTCCAATGGGTGATGATGTCATGCTAAATTATCAATGTACGAGCTATCATGATATTGCAACATTACGAGAATTGTTTAGACTTCGGCCCTTACCTGAGTTTGAGGCGTGGGCGGAATCAATGGGAATCATGGCTCAAGGTAAGCTCACGGCTCGTGCCGGCGATGCTACAATTTTCACGAGGTAAGGGGGGAATAGATTAATGGGCTTAGAAGATAATGTTCGCGCGATTGTAGAAGAATTGCTGAAGGATATGGGAAAAGCAAAAAGTCAAGTTTCGGCGAATGCTCCTGTTTTAAAAGAGGATGCACTTACAGATTTAGCTGAAATCGACTTACAGCGTTATTTGCAAGTCCCCAATCCGGTTAATAAGGCACTATATGAGGAGATGAAGCTTTCTACGCCTGCTCGGATAGGAGTTTGGCGCTGCGGTCCTCGCCCTTTAACGGACACGCTACTTCGTTTTCGAGCCGATCATGCTGTAGCACAAGACTCCGTTCTTGGAGAAGTTGAAGAAAACTTTCCGGCGAAATATAATATGGTTTCCGTCCAAAGTCTCTGCCAGTCGAAAGACGAATATCTCACGCGACCAGATTTAGGGAGAAAACTTGATGCTGAAAATTTGGAGATTCTCCGCAAAGGGTGTCCTAAAGGACCCATGGTTCAAATCATCGTTTCCGATGGGCTTTCTAGTAAAGCAGTGGAAGCTAATATTCCCAATCTCCTTCCAGCCTTGACCCAGGGACTAGAGGGCATGGGCGTGAAACTTGGAACGACGATCTTTGTTCGGCATGGGCGAGTTGCTATGATGGATGTGATCGGCGAAGAATTGAAACCAGACGTAGCCGTGATTCTAATTGGAGAACGACCTGGTCTGGGCACTGCCGAAAGCATGAGTGCCTATATGGGGTATAATCCAAGGTTAGGTATGGTCGAAAGCGAGCGAACGGTGATCAGTAATATCCATAAAGGTGGTACTCCTGCTGCAGAAGCCGGAGCTCATTTGGCAAGTTTGATCAAGAAAATTCTTGATATACGGGCATCGGGTGTTAAACTAGAGCAAGAGAGTTAAAAAGATTGAGTCCTGTCTAAATCTATAGATAAAAAAACAAAACGGTGAAAGGAGACTAAGAAAATGGCTACAAGAGAT
>NZ_MLBF01000043.1 GCF_001936615.1 Desulfosporosinus metallidurans | reverse complement strand
GTTTAAATATGATATTTAGAAAGTCAGGAAAAGACTATCATTTATTATAATAAAATGCACCCTCAAACCAATCAACAATTTTAAATAAGCTTCCACCAAGTATCAGTCCGCCTAATACATCGAGAAGAGTATGTTGTTTTAAGAATAATGTCGCTAAGATTACTAGAATAGTTTCTCCTTGGATTACTAATGAAATCTTCGGAAAATGGCCTTTAGTCTGCTGACATCCCAGGAAGATAATATAACTTGTTAAAACATGTATACTAGGAAAAGCGTTAAAAGGGTTATCTAACGTATAGATAAATCTAGTAAGCTGAGAAGAAATATCATCGCCAAGAATCTCAGGTCTTGGAACTGTAGTCTGAAATAGAAAAAATATTATGAAGCTTATTAGCAAGCCTAAAATAATTGAGATAATACTAAATATATATAACTTAAAATCCTGATACATAAACCAGATTAATGCTATAAAAATTAACCCGAACCATGAGATATACGGTACAACAAATAACTGTTTAAAAGGAATACTTTTATCAAATACAGTAACAAGCATATGAACATGTTCGTTGCTATGGTTAAGGAGTAAATATATTGAATTTATTAATGGAATTAATAACATCCAACTACCTTTTAACAAAAAAGTCCGTAACGGCATAATGACTTAACTCCTCCAGTTAGTAAGTTTAAAAGGGAAATTTTAATTTAAGCATAATATATGGTATCAAAATCAAGTGTTTCTTCTACTTTATTGGAATTGATAATTGCACAGACTTATTATTACATCCGCAACTCGATCAACAGAATTTTTATGGACAACACCTGTGCTGAGTTATTCTTAAGGGATTTACTTCTCTAAACATTATTTCCAGCTGCTTTAAATCTAATGCAACTAACTCTGAGGTGTAGGGATATAATTACATCTTTTTTTTATGTCAATGCAACGAAAACAATCTGATTTGTTGATGTCTTTAAACTCAATTTTAATAGCATTCTGGACTAACAATACAGTAGTACCCGCTTCGGTTTGCAAGGGTTCATTTTGAGGGTTCATAGTCACACTCACTAGGTTAGTATCGTCCTTAAGTAACTCTTTTATAAAATTGAGGATATCGGTAGGGGTGTAATTAGTCATGTTTTTTGGCTATGCCTCCTTTTATGCTAGCAGACCTCTTGAACATTTCCAGGTAAGAAGTTCCCCACTTTGCTAAAAGATTGGAGTTATGTTAACTTTTACTTGGGTGCAAAGTGTACCCGGATCTAGCTGTTCCCAAATGGTTAATAAGGCGTCATTAGCTGCTTCGTAGTTGGCCAGTGTTTGCTCAATAACTTCGTGGTTGTCCAAAACGGTAACCCCCTTCACCCAAATTTTTCCGCTAGCGAATCTGAAAGTCACAGCGTTATGTGGTGCGTTTTGCTACTCCGACATTCCGGGGAGTTGGATAAAAGGAGGCAAAGCCCCCTCCCGGTAGACATGCCTTTGGTTTTATAACTTTTTATTTAATAAATAAAATGAAACGGAAGTAGAAACATCCGGTTACCGAGTTATCTGTAAAGTGCTTTTAAGGTTGATAAAACAATTTTAATAAGCTACCTCATGTGAAGGTCCCTTCTAATCCGATAATTCCATTAAAAATGGTCTTTGATTAACTTTTCAATTGTGTTTACATCCTTGTGGAAATCTAAGGGTTTAACTGCAGGTCCTTCAATTATATCTCCTTCATAGGAAAACCTTGAGCCATGGCAAGGGCAATCCCAGGATTTTTCAGCAGAATTCCACTTTAATTCACAGCCCATATGTGTACATGTTGTATCTACGACGTGTAATGTACCTTGTTCATCCCTATGTGCTCCAGCTCTTTCTCCATTTGCTTCAATTATTTCTCCTTTACCGGGTTTAATTTCAACATGCTCCGGCAACGGAGAAACTTTTCCCGCTATTAGTTTATCTGCAACATTAAGATTTTCAATAACAAAATTCTTGGCGGAAGCGGATATGGTTTGACGTGAGGGGTTATATACATCTTGCCAAGGACTTTTTCCACTAATTATTAAGTCCCTTAAAATCATTGCGGAAGCTATACTGTTGGTCATTCCCCACTTGCCGTAACCAGTTGCAATATACATATTTGGAGTTTTTGATGTGAAATGTCCCACAAAAGGGAGCCCATCCAAAGTCATGCAATCTTGGGTAGACCATCGATAAGGAATATCCTCTACTGTATAAATTTCATTAGAAAAATCTATTAATGCTTCATAGTTTTTGGATGTATCCTCACCCTGCCCAGTTTTATGCTGTTCACCGCCTACTAATATCAATTCACCATTATCAGACATTTGATTACGAAGTGAGTGACCGGATTCTTCAGCTGCTATATATATCCCGCCCGGATAATTTTCTCTTGCCTTAATAGCAACTACATATGACCTATTCTGGTAAATTCTGGTGAAATATAGTCCGGTTTTATTATAACAAGGGTAGTGGGAGGCAATAATTAGTTTTTCAGCAGTGACTTTTTTTCCTCGATTCGTCCTGATTACATAGGCGCCTTCATCTTCTATATCAACAACGCGACTTTGTTCAAATATATTGCCGCCACTATTTATAAAATCTTTAGCAAGAGTCAGCAAAAATTTACGTGGATGAAATTGAGCTTGATTATCAAAACGCACAGCCGCCTTTACAGGAAAGGACAAGGGTATTTCATCCAGGAAAGTAGCTTTAATCCCAAGTGAAGAGGCGACTTTTGCTTCATCACTTATCTTATCAATATACTCACTTTGTAATGAATATATATAGGCAGATTGAGGAATAAAATCACACTTGATTTGATTATCATTGGCTATCGTTTCAATCATACGGATAGCAGACTCGTTTGCATCAGCGTATTGGTTGGCAAATTCCTCACTCATTTGATGTTTTATTTTACTATAGATCAGTCCATGCTGGGAGGTGATTTTTGCTGTCGTATGCCCGGTTGTACCTTGTAGAATACGATCAGCCTCAATGATTGCTGTTTTTATCCCTTCTTTATTAAGCATGTAGGCACAGGAGATTCCGGTAATACCACCTCCGATAATTGCAATATCAACTTTTATATCCTCATTTAAAGTTGGATACTCAGTTTGGAGCGTAGAAGCCATCCAATAAGACTGGGGTGGCTGTTTAAAGTTCTTTTGTTCTTCTATATTCATGTTTTTCCTCCTGTGTTTTAATGTTTACTATAGAATTAAGTATTTGTATAAGGGTTCTATTTTATGTTAAAAACCGGCATTCAGTATATTCTCATTCTGAGGTTGGATTCGCTCAAGCTAACGGGTACCAAAATGGTACCCAATGCTCACCCCACGAAAATTGTCACGCCATCCGTCAATGTCGGTAAGCGTGATCACCAGCAATTAGGACGCTGTTTGAAGTCAGGTGGCCTTGAGAATTAACTATCCGGATGTTGCGGATTGGGTGTCTGGGTAAGATGGAATATGTACCATAAGGGGCAACTTGAAAGGCTCAGCAGTATAATCTCTGCTGAGTCTGACCATCCTGATGAAGAACAGCCTTTCGCACCGCTAGCAAGCACTGAGGAACTTGCCGAACGTGAGATGACGCTGGAAATCTTGCTCTCTGTCTTAATAGTATACGCTTTTAAGTAAAGCCCCAGTTTTAGCGCTAGGGTACTTGAAATCAATAGGCACTCATAATAATTTATAACAAGAAGGAGTGCTGCAATGAAGATTTTAGTGTTACGAAGACCAAAAATCACTTTTATAATATCATTCGTTATACTTGCAATCTCTTTGACGTATGTCTTATGGTTAGGGGTCGTACCATCTCTAGAACCAATACCTACCAATTTCATCGATCAAACTCAAGAAAAAGTGGTTGTGCTTACTTTCGACGACGGTCCTGATCCTGCTTATACAGGGCCAATCCTTGATATTCTAAAAAAGAAACAGGTAGGAGCAACATTTTTTGTCTTAGGAGAATGCGTAGAAGCAAACCCAGATTTATTGCGTCGAATGCTCAAGGAAGGACATGAGATTGGCAACCATGGATATACCCACGATTATTCTCAGCGTTATTCTCAGAGTAAGACACTCGATGAAATTAGGCGCACCGATAAAGCTGTATATGCGGCGACTGGCATTCATACTTATTTTTATCGTCCGCCAGGGGGATTCACATTAAAAAGTCAAACAGAGATTATTAACAGAAACGGCTATGAAGTTATCCTTTGGAGCGCAGATAGCAGAGATTGGCGTAAACCAGGTGTTAATCGCATCAAGAAAAACGTACTTTCTAATGTGTTCCCAGGCGCAATAGTTCTTTTTCACGATGGCGGCGGTATGCGGAGTCAAACGGTTAAAGCGCTAGAACAGGTGATAGACCAACTACGAGTTAATGGTTACCGCTTTGTGACGCTTAGGGAATTATTTCATCTAGATTCGAAGCCAAGAACGTAACGACGTCTAGGCGATCGGACAAACGACCGGCTCGTGGAGCTACTAAAGCTCCAAGTAAATAGAGTATATAGATGAAACTTATCTGTGAATTACTCAATCGATATGGTGCTTGGCTAAGTCTAAATGGTAGATAAGTCAACACGCTCATAAAACCGGCATGCATTGTAGCTCGTACTATATAAGCTCCGGCCAGATGGCGATTACGGAGGAATGATTTGCTCACGCCCATGCTTATGGGGGTCAAACATCCACCGCCGAGTTAGCACATCTTTTTAATAAAGCCTATAACTAAAAAATCCCGGCCTAGTGCCGGGTAAACTTACTTACACCATGGTAGGGGTGTGATTAAGATATTTCGGGAAGCCATGGCTATAGGCGCGAAAGGTCTTTTCGCTTTTATTTGCTTAGCGAAGTTGTTCGAGCCATGCGTTGAGATGGGTACGTTGTTTTTGGGCTTTCTCCAGGGTAAGTGTGATCTGTTGTTTGACCACCTTGGATAAGTCACTCTCGGCATCAGCAATAGTTTTACCTTCGGCAGAGAGCACCCATGTGGCTCCAGTTTCCTGTACTCCTGCTCCTGATTCACCCCCGGAATAGGAGGGATGAAAGCGAGCATATCCTCGGCCTTAAGGCTACACAAAGGGTTTAGCACAAAACCTTTGAGGTCATTCGATCTCAAGAAGAGTGGTAAATGAAAGATACCCGTAGATTCTACGAAGTAGATGGGCTTTCGATTTAACCGCTCTTCTTCTTTTTTAAGAATATCGTGCAGTTTGCGAAAGCCGGTAGGATTAATGATCAATCCTAAACGGTTTACGGATAAGTTCCCCAGTTGGTGCTAGCATGGCGACAATAGAGAATTCGAAAGAAACATCGATTCCGACCACGAAATCGTTAAGAAACTGGGACAAGGGAACACAACCTTTCGAACAGAATGAATCAGAGCATCCACTTAGGAAGAATGTCAAAAAGTAAGTTGTCAAAGAACATTCGGGTTGGTTTTGTAACCTTATCCCTATATCTATCTTACAAGGGAGGGAATTTTAGATGCGCTTCCCTTGACAGAGCAGGGGATGAATTTTTAAAGCGAGCAGATGAGGCATTATACCAAGCCAAAAGTAAGGGTAAAAACAGAGTTGTAAGCAAAGATTCTAATGTCTTTGGGCTAAACATGGTTGGTATTATCTCACGAAGATAATGTAAAATAAAACAGGTGGATAGATGCTTGTCTAAGCTTATCTATCCACCTGTTTTAGCGATAGCTCACTGAAATTAATCTTCTAAAATTCTTCCATCGGTTGAGATTGTTACAACATTCCAGGGAATCATTTTTCCGCTGTTTGACAAGGCTTTCTTTACAGCTTGAAGAATCCCTCCACAGCAGGGGACTTCCATTTTTAATATTGTGACGCTTTTTATTTCGTGTTGCTTCAGTATCGCAGTCAGCTTTTCTGAATAATCAATGTCATCTAGTTTGGGACAGGCTATCAGAGTAATTTTATTGCGCATGAACGTTTGGTGAATGTTCGGGTAGGCAAAGGCTGTGCAGTCAGCTGCGATCAGTAAGTGAGCGTTATCTAAGTAAGATGCGTTTATGGGTACTAGTTTTAACTGGCAGGGCCACTGACCAAGCTGGGAGTGTAAGTTTTCATTGGCGAGAACGGGTGTGGATTCAAGTTGCTTTTTGGCAAGCAGTTTTGCTTGGGTACCAGGGCAACCACAGGGAAGAGCAGCTTCAGGCTGAGGCTTGCTTTTCTCTATATGCTTCTTGACCGCCTCTTCGTCATATTCGGCCGTTTCACGTTTCTCAAGGACGATAGCTCCGGTCGGGCACTCAGGCAGACAGTCACCAAGACCGTCACAATAACTTTCGGAAATAAGACGTGCTTTTCCGTCAATGAGTTGTAAGGCTCCTTCGTGACAGGCAGTCACGCAAAGGCCGCAGCCGTTACATTTGGATTCATCTATTTTTATTATGCTTCGTTTCATGCTTAGAACCCCTTTCAAACGATTTGTTTTAACAGCTTCATTATATTACAATAAAAGAACTAAGTCGGTATCTGAGGATACATAAACAAGGCGGTGATGAAAATGTTTGAAAAATATCTTGAAGAAGTTTCAAAAACGAGCTTATTCCAAGGGATTGAAAGAGTTGATATTCTAGCCATGCTTAATTGCTTGAAGCCTAGGGTGTGCAGTTACAACAGAAACGATTATATAGTAACCGGTGGGGATCCTTATGAAAGCGTTGGCATAGTTCTTAAGGGTGCAGCAACGGTTAGTAAAGAGAATGCTGAAGGGAACAGGATTGTGATGACACTTCTGAAGCAAGGGGATATTTTCGGCGAAATAATAGCCTTTTCCAGCCAAATGAACTGGCCAGCAACTGTTCAGGCACAAGAGACTTGTGTAGTTCTCTTCTTGCCGAGGGGAAAAATTGTCGGGGAATGTGACAGGATGTGCTCATGGCACAGGACTCTTATTCAGAATTTCTTAAGGGTAATCTCTGAGAGAGCGATGATGTTGAACAAGAAGGTTGAATATCTTACGATCAAGAGTATGCGAGGGAAAATCAGTACATATTTGCTGGAACAATATCGTAGGGAAGGAGATGTAAATATTACTCTGCCGTTAAATCGGAATGAACTTTCGGATTTTCTAAATGTCTCCCGTCCATCCATGTCAAGAGAAATGAGTAAAATGAAAGATGAGGGAATTATTGACTTTCATTTGACTGCAGTTAAAATTAGGAATATAGAAGGTTTAAAGCATATGAGTGCTTTATAATAAGAGGCTTGAATGTAGGCTTCTTACTTAATAGGCATATTGTTTAGAAAAAATGATGAAGAAAAAATGAGGTAAACATGATTAAGTTTTATAATAGAAAAACGGAAAAATATGAAATTGAACTAGTGGCAGGAGAATCTTATATTAATTGGATATACTCCTCCCCTCTGGGAATGAAAATCTTAGAGCTGTTTGTCAAGAAAAAGATTACTTCTAGAATTTGCGGGTATTATTGTGATAGAGCTATAAGCAAAATTAAAATAAAAAAATTTGTAAACGAATTTAAGATTGATATGGCACGCTTTGAAATGCCTGAAAAGGGTTTTAATAACTTTAATGAATTCTTCTATCGAAAATTAAAAAAGGAAAAAATTAACATAGAGAGTGATAAGAAGATTTTAATATCTCCCTGTGATGGGAAAATTCTGGCTTATGAGAACATTGATATAAAGATGCTTATCCAGATAAAAGGGATAACTTATTCTTTAGCAGAGCTAATAGGACATGATTCTATAGATTCAAACTATACAGAAGGCAGTTGCCTTATTGTTAGGTTGCCCCCCTCAGATTATCACAGATTTCATTTTGTGGACCATGGAACTTGTAGTCCAACAACAAAGATCAAAGGATTTTACTATTCCGTAAATCCTACTTCGTTAAATCGAATCAAGAAGATCTTCTGCGCAAATAAACGCGAATGGAGCATTCTAGACTCAGAAAATTTTGGGGAGATACTGTATGTTGAAGTAGGTGCTACTTTTGTAGGTTCCATTATACAAACATACAATAATAAAAAAGTAGAAAAGGGAGATGAAAAAGGTTATTTTAAGTTTGGTGGTTCAACCGTCATCTTGTTTCTAAAAAAAGATGTATGTAAAATTGACAAGGATATCATAGAGCAAACTGCAAAGGGAATGGAATGTAGTGTAAGTATGGGAGAAAGAATTGGTTCCAAGTAAGGAAAAGATATTACGAAGTGCATTGTCTATTGAAGTATGATTGGCAGGGCTCATAATGGAGTATTTAGGCGGGGTTGTCGAGAGAATTACTACGAAAACGAGAGCAATGGCTTTAGTGTCATCAAAATAAAAGCCAAAGGTTATTCGGATCTTGTAACGGCAGGAAATTCTTATAGATTATGAGAGTAAGATAAATAAACAGCACAACGTCATGTTTCCTTCACCTCTTTTAGGATTTCTCTATCAAATTGAGACAGGTATCCCTTGGTTGAAAGTGGATAGTTTTGCTTTCTTACGGATTTCTCCTTTAAAGAACCGAGCTATCTGTCGAAAGTTATGGGCAATAATTTTTAAGTAACTCTTGATCTTTAGAAAGGAATACCTTATACTTTGTGGATATACCCCCCCTGCCTTTCGGGGATATATAGCATAGGAGGTGTAGAATTATGTACATCGTAAACGGTAAAGGTTCATGGATTCGCTTGATCGCCGGTTTTTTTGTGTTCGTTAGTGTCCTGTTAGCCGTATTTGTCAGCAACTATTGGCTGATTTTTACCGGGTTTGTAGGTATTATGTTAATGACTTCGGCATTAACAGGTTTTTGTCCAATGGAACTTATACTTAAAGCCCTAGGTGTAGAACAGCGTAAGATTTCTTCTTAACAAACATCAAAATTACTTGAAGCCTAAGTTACTTTTAAGTCGAATTGAATCGAAATCTAATGCATGGACCAACCAAGGCAGACAAACCTTAGCGATAGTTAAAGTCGATGGTCAAGCAATGAAAGATATTCCTAAAACCGATATTGCTGCAACAGCTAAAGAAGGCGATGCTCTAAAATCAATTAATGGAAAGTACGAAGTCGATATTGAGGAAACGAAACGGATTAAAGATGAAGCTGAAAAGCTAATGAACGATTTGTGGAAATAAATGGGAAGGTCTTTCATCAGACATAGTTTAGTTGGAAAGAGGCTAATGTGAAGACTCAACTCATCGTCGGGAGTTAGAGAAACTGCTCGCCTATCTTTATCCCCACGGTATCCAGTATTTCCATCGAGAATATTATGAACACTTTAGAAGTTCGTTTATATTATAAAATATTATATCGGTGGGGAGATAAAAATGGTTTCACAGCCTTTAAGAAGTCAAGCTCTAAAGCAAATCCCTTTATATCACCATAAGCCCTACAGGGTTTATGGCCGTCAAGTTGTCGCTACCAGTCATTCTTGGCTTTGAATTTTGGAGAATATGGAAGTGCGAAGGTTTGTTCTATGATTTATTCCTTGGCCTTCTTCAATTCATCAACGGATCTTTCGATCGCCCTTACAGATTCAATCAGTCCCGAATTTGCGTGCTGCACTCCGTTGCGGACAGCCATTTTAATGTGTAGTATAAGAGTACAAGGCTCCAGACCCAGAGTGACAGGAAAAGAAGAAAATTTGCCATAATTATTTGATCATTCTTTCAAAAGAGCCCTCAGCTGCTGCGCTGGGGGCTCTTTAGGCTATTTATCGTTCCACATAGATTCCATAAGCTTTTTTATTTTCGCCCGTCTCTTCACGGTTTCCTCAGGTGCTGCTACATATCGTCCATCACTGTACAAAAAGCAGTCGCCAGGCCTTAATTCTTTCGGAAGTTCGTTAAGAGGAACAACTTTAAAGGAGAGATTCCTTCTTTATGGTAATTTTACTTTTTATGGTTGAAGACTTAATATTCAATTTTCACTTTCGTGTCACACCGCGAGAGGTAGCATATAGTTTAGCCGGAGCAGTTGAAAACTGTTTCCTGCTTTTGTCTTTTGTCTCATGCGAAATATGTCGAGAAAAATTTGTGGGATTATCAATTGTGGTGGTGTAACATAAGACTGTAAGTCGATATAAACTAAATACTTATAGGTAAACATACAGGGGTCTCTACTTTCCTTCTATAGCAACAGATTTAATTCAACGTTAACAATATAAACGTTAAAGAAGATAAGAGCAGGTATATAGGAAGGAGGGAAAAGATAAATGAATTGGTTGTTGGAACGGTTACCATAGCGTGAACGTCGCTTTATTAGCAACAATTACCGGTATGCGTTTGGATATAAAGAGAAGAGACTTAAGTATTTGACCTTGGGGGCACTGCTTCAACTTTCATCTCGATGCTCAAATCGTAGCCGTCACCGACGTTTATGAAGCATTAACCGCAGACAGACCCTATCGCAAAGGCTTACCACCTTACCATGCTCTCGAAATGATTATTGCCTGGTCGGGGAAAGTCTTTAACCCGAAAGTCGTGCAGGCTTTTCGAGAATTCCTCATTCTATACCCGGAAAATGCTATCGTTACTCTCAATACGAGAGAAATTGGAGGTCGAGGCAGTATCCTTGCAAATGCCAACTTGACCCCTTATTCATCTTTTATTTGATAATAATGGTAGATTTTCAATTGGGAGATATATGTGGACTTAATGCAGGATTTAACTCGGTTTATTGGGCGTGTGGAGTTTAAAGAAGTGGGATGAGAAAGGTTCGATGGCATGGGAGTGCATAAGTCAATTGAGCGATTAGTTGTTTTCTCGTTGATAAGTAGCCAAAGCGGTGTTTTTTGTAGAAGTATCAAAAGACTATTTTGGACAAACTAGTTATGACAATCAAAAAGAAAACGGAGGTCTACCCGTGAGCGTTATGAAAGAAACCAAAAAAGCAGAAATCCAAATGCATCTGACTGAATTTGAAATGCCTCCTATGCAAGACGTTGTAATAGTGGGCCGTAATGCACCTATAGGTCCAGAGGCATTGAAAAGGATGGTTGATGTCCTCAGCCCGGATCAATACAAGATCATTAAAGTTGACCACCCAGTCATTGAGGCCATCGTAATACGCAATGCACTTATGAACATGATCCCTGAAGAGAAATTAAGTGAGTTCATTTTAGAAGAGGGGGGAAAGATTGTTGATGCAAGCTCGATTATCAAAGCCCATGTCAATATTACTGTACATGTCAGCAAATCTATCGACTTATGATAAATATTAAGCGAGTCGCAAATATTTATTCTAAAGAATTTTACGCAGTGGATGTAATGGATGGAGTCTCCAAGATAAGGTCATTTTTATTGGAAACAGAAAATGGTTGTTGTCCGGTCATGGATGAGGGCAATCTGGTGGGAGTAATAACCTACAAGGAGCTATTGAGAACACATCCCAATCGAATCATTGCGGATGCTATGCGAGGGAACCCGGTCACAGTTCCTGCAGAAATGCCGCTTTGGCAAGCCAAAGAACTTTTTGACGAGACCGGATTGGATGTCTTCTTAGTAGAGGAAGAAGGACGGCTATCCGGTATTCTATCCCGAAACCTGCTCGAAATACAACTGGGGTCTCATATTGATTTGTTGACCGGGCTTTATAAGAGTGATTACATATATTATCACGGTGTTCGACTCCTGGAAAATAAGCAAGAAATCAGCATTGTTTTTTTTGACATAAACAATTTTGGTGTAATTGATAAAACTTACGGTCATACAGTGGGGGACATTATTCTAATCGAAGTGAGCAAACTGTTAAGAGAAAATATTCCTTCGGAGGCCTTTTTATGCCGTTTTGGGGGAGATGAATTTGCTGTTTTATTACCTGCGCACTTGGACGAAGGAGCAGCCTTAGCTTACTGTTTGGCGGATATTATAGGCCGGCACAGTTTTGTCCGCGGAATAGAGATAAGTATTTCGGCAGGAGCAATTGGGGGACGGCGGCATGAAGAACGTGCTGATGATCCATGGAATACAATGGAGCAACTGATAAATATTGCGAGTCTAAGGTCAACAGAAGCTAAAAAGAGTAACGCAACACTTTCCATGGCTGAAATTCAGGGTGCAGATGAAATTGCCTAGCAGTGAAGGGAACGCGAGAAGATTTCGGATGATGGCTATCTAGCAATACCGGATGCCATCATGAGTGAGACCACAACGAAAAAGGAATTACCCCCAGTCCGTAAACCAAGAATAAGATTTCTTTTCAATTCTTCGGCATCTTGAGGAACAGGATTTACGTAGGCTTCGGCAAAGGCTACCACCTTTTCAGATGATAGCCCTTTTAATAATAGTATTTTTTAGAAGATTACACCTAAAGCGATAAGAATTAAAATAGCAACTGCAATGATTCCTACACCGACGCCACGACCGACGCCGCCATAGCCATAAGAAGCAACTGATGGATGACAACATGCTCCACTCATTCCACCATAACCCATTCCAAACATTGGCAATTTCCCCTTTCTAATTAGAATACGATTCCCATTGCGATAAGCAGAAGAATAATTACGACAACAATTGCGATTCCTTCTCCAAAACGGTTTCTTGGTCTGCAATCATCTACATCAACACCACCGAATGCCATTTGCATTTCCTCCTTTGTTAAGAGATAGTACATAATATGCATAGGTTGGGGTATGTGGAACAATATGGTAATAAGTAACTACTGAGGATTTGGTTTGTTAAGGAGATGATCATCTGTCGAATATTGAGTTATTCAAAGAAAAAGACGTAAAACGCACGGAGAGGGGTATGAGGGCTCTTAGAGGTTTCTCATCAGTTCACCGAACTTTTTGGGGCCTCTTTTTTCATGGTTTTGTTACGTTTAGATAGACAAACTTTGTGGTCTCATCGTCTTTATGGCCCAGGCGCTCCATGATTTCCGGTAGACTAACTCCAGCTTCAGCAAGTAATGATGTGTGTGTATACCTCAAGGAGTGAGGTGTGAGGTGTGAGATTTGTGCTCAAGCTAGCTATCTTGAGTAAACGACGCATTCTATTTTGGGGAAAATTCGGATGTTTTTATCGCACAAGATTTTAACGCTCTGGATTTTTGCATTTAGAAACAAGATTAAATCTACTATCTTGGGCTAACTATCTATCGTACAAGCCCTCAGCCGGATATGATCTTGCGGTACAGCAAGCCATCTAAAGAAGAATTGGAAGAAACGGTGGATCATCTTGTGTTCTGATGTGATTTATGTGAAATACATGTGGTGAATATGTTTCCGTGGACCAGTCACGTCGAGACCTTATGTTGTCTCAATAGAAAACACATTGAAACCCGCTTGTAGAGCGGGTTTCAGGGTATATGTTCTTTTGAGGACTTTGTCTATACGGCGGGGGGGGTGTTCAGATTTGCTGGTTTTAATATATTTGTGAGTCATTACAGTGATCTCCCGATTATTAAGATTTAAACAGCATGTCGGTGCGCATCGATATTATGTGGGTCAGATTGGGTTGGACCTAGTATACACCTTATTTAGTTGGACGTTTATACCTGGGATCGTTGCTCTGGTTGAACTGTTTTACATTATGAAGCGGGTAGACCACCACAATGAACAGATGGCACAAGAACTTGCGGTTAAAGTGAAGGCACTGTTGCGGTAGACATTAAACTTTCGAATGAGGTGTAAATCGTAAAAGTTGTAAACCAAAGGTAAAGCCCAAACCTATAGTAACCGCCGTCTGGAAATCCGTAAAATGTTTGATTAGTCCTATAACTCCTATTCCAATGCAAACAGCGGTAAGTTCATTCCGTTTTTTCATTACTACTACCTCCCTTTTACTTTGTCCATTTTATGCAAGAGGGACAAAAGTAAGAACCATTCATCCCCCCGGTCTCCCCATTGTCTCGCTTCCGCGCTGCCGTGTGCCCCTACCATCCAAAATTGCCTTTGGTCTGTGCGAAGATTACAGAGCGCCAGGGGAGATCGTCCACCATAAAGATCCCATTTCAGTCCGTGACGTAAGAACCGACCCCGCAAAGTGTTGTTGGGATAATCTTAAACTGGTATGCCGGGTATGCCATGAACTGCACCACAGCAAATGTGGGGATGGGCTACGGTTTGATCGTAAGGGCGATCTAGTCTTCGCAAAAGAGTGACTGCCATGGAAACAAAGAACGATTCAAGGAAACGGCGCTCCAAACTGAGATCCATCGGCTCACGGACTTGTTTAAGGACATGCCGCCGGAAAAAATGCAACTGACTTATAATGGACGAGATCTATGACGTCTACTGTGTTGGCGAGGTTGACCTAGCGAGCACAACCGATTTAACCTCGGCGACCATCCTAGTCCCTAAGCCCGGAGGCAAGTTCTTATGCCTTCAACACTATTGGATGCCCCACGTAACCTTTGAGGAAGCCGAACATTCCAAGCAAGTCGTCTATCAGGCTTGGGTGGATCGAGGGTTACTGGAACTGATACCAGGGAATCGAATCGACTACAATTTTGTGACTGGGTGGTTTGTCAGCGTTCTACAATCTCATAATCAGGCATGTAGAACCACCCTTTTCGGTGCATTGAACGGTATTTACAACTTTTGTTTTGTCTTATTATGTCTTTGTCAAACATAAACTTTTCTACTTTATCAAGTGGTACTAACAGTTCTACTGTACCATTTAGTGTGCGACTTTTTACAGTTTTATGGGTGAACTGGGATTATCGACAGTTAGGAAGGTATAGATACCTCTGGGGACTTTTAGCGGTTGGATTGTTGCTGGTTACCCTACTGTTTGGCTTTTCGTCAGGCGGAGCAAAAAGCTGGCTGAGAATCGGTGGAATCGGGATTGAACCGGAGGAATTTTATAAAGTGAATGCTTGATTTCATACTACATGTGTAAATTTCATCTACTTATCGTTTAACCTGCTTGGTTCTTGCTCCCCATCTTCAGTTAAATATTAAGTACCTTAATATTTCTAAGCTGTTTTTAAGAAAAAAATGTTAAAGTATTGGGTATAAGTGATATAGAGAGGGGACTAAGGGTCGGAAATAATTACAGATAGAGGCACCAGTATTGCCTTTTTTACATTAGTGTTATATGCATCCACCTGGTATCCCATAAAGAAAGTTTAGCAACAAGCCAATGAATCTAAAAATAAATGCAAAGACGTAACTTGATTGCCAGGCACCTAAAGCCAAGCACAGGTCATTAAGGAGGGAGTAGAAAGTGAACTTTTTTGAAAGTATCCGGGTGTCTCTCAGGGCTTTACGAGCGAACAAACTACGATCAGCATTGACAATGCTCGGTATTATTATCGGAGTAGCAGCTGTCATTGCCATGGTCGGAATCGGGAATGGAGCAACCGCTTCAATCACTGCCCGGATTCAGGGCATGGGCTCGAACCTTCTTACGATTACCTCGGGGCAGTCGAATTCAGGAGGGGTTAAAGGAGGGGTTGGCAGTTCAAACACCCTAAGCATTGATGATGCAGACAAGATAAAAATTGGAACAGCCGTGAAAGCTGTAGCCCCGTTTACGGATAACGACTTTCAAGTGGTCTTGGGTTCTGGAAACACCAGCACGCAAATAAGTGGGACAACAGAGAGTTATGAAGTCATTAAAAATGTTACTATGGCCAGTGGCCGCTTTATTACAAAAGCAGATGTGGAGAGCAACGCAAGAGTTGCTGTACTCGGCCCGACTGTTGTGGAAAACCTTATGGGAGATGCGAATGCTTCAATCATTGGGCAAGTCATTAAAATAAAAAACGTACCTTTTCAAGTTATTGGGGTAACAACGGCCACAGGGTCAACCGGGTTTCAGAGTAGTGACGATATGATTACAGCTCCGATCACAACCGTTCAGGCGCGATTACTCGGTAAAAAGACGTTGCGTAATATTTTGGTATCGGCTTCTTCAGCGGACCTTATG
The DNA here is from genome assembly GCF_001936615.1 of Desulfosporosinus metallidurans. GTDB lineage: Bacteria > Bacillota > Desulfitobacteriia > Desulfitobacteriales > Desulfitobacteriaceae > Desulfosporosinus > Desulfosporosinus metallidurans. Next base: position 25,333 of record NZ_MLBF01000043.1, on the reverse strand, counting down.
CAAACGGCTCAAGATGAGATTACGTTAGCGATGGAAAAAGCCCATAAAATCCAGGCGGGCAAAGCGGACGATTTCAGGGTTCAGAATCAGGCCGATATGTTAGCAACCATGCAAGGAGTAACCCAAACTTTGACCATGCTCCTTGGCGGAATTGCGGGCATTTCCTTGCTGGTTGGCGGAATTGGAATCATGAATATCATGCTTGTTTCGGTCACAGAACGAACACGGGAAATCGGAATTCGAAAAGCGATCGGGGCTAAAGGCATGGATATTCTGTTGCAGTTCCTTATCGAGGCGATCGTGCTCAGTGCCTTGGGAGGGGGATTGGCATTGCCCTCGGTTATGTGGGTTCTAATCTTGCAGGAAAGGCCTTATCGATGAATACCAGTATTTCCCTGAATTCCGTGTTGGTTGCCTTCGGCTTCTCGGCCGCGATCGGCATCGTCTTCGGGGTCTTCCCGGCGAGAAAAGCCGCCGCAATGGATCCAATTGATGCCTTAAGGTACGAGTAAGTTTATTAGCTTTTAGCGTTGCATCAACTACATAAACGCATTTTAGTAAGGTACAACTGGCTGGTAAACTGAGTGAGTTGGTTGGAAGGTACAAAGTCTGACGATTTAGGAAAATGAGGAAAGTTCAAGGGTTTTGTGTTAGGGTATTGCGATACGAAAGACTACTTTTATACGTTTAAAAATGGAGTAAAGTAAGGGGCTGTCCCGGAAGATTTCTGGGACAGCCCCTTTTGTGGTATTAGGCATGGACAGTAGATTGCTTTGCTTTCGGCTTAGTTTTTGCCAACTTGGCCGTCTTAACTGATTTAATGGTCTTAACTGTCTTATGAACTGACTTTTTAGAGACGTGGCTCTTTGTTGGGTGATGCGTAATCTTGGTTGAGATTTGCGGTGCTTTTGGATGATGTACCGGAGCGGCAAAACGTTCCTGAGAAATTACTAGTTGTAATATTGGTTCTCTAATACTTCGCACCAACAAAAAAATTGCTACTGAACTTAGTGTAGAGCCAACCCAAGAGTAAAAAATTCCCCAACCAATCCCATAAGACTTTAAACACATAATCGTTAAGCTTTCCGTGGGGATAGGTGTCATACTAAAAAGAGTAATAAGAAAAATAGCTGTCACAATCCCCAGCCACCCCGCGGAGAGTATAATATTGGAAACTGCTTGACCACGGTCTATGTACAGAAAAGCAACGATTATTAATATCCCTATGACAAAAAGAACCACTGACCACCAATTTCCTAAGGTATCCAATGTGCATAAAGTTTCCTTGGTAACTTTATAGTTCATGCTCAGACTCCTTTGAAATATTCATTCCAGATTCTTAAAGTTTATCCAACCATGGACGTTTGCATACCTTGGTAAGTATTCGTCGTCAGAAGATTCTAAGATAGGCGAAGGACTTGCTTTTTATTTAAAAAAAGCAACCGAACAATTAAGATGCGTTCTATGTAGAAGGGTCAACAAGCCTTTGGAATACCAGCGTAGGGTAAAACTACCTTGCTACTGTAAGTTGACCTCCATTTTATTAATAAGTTTATCGTCCTTAAAGGCCAAGAACACTTCTCCACCTGATGGAGATTTTACGTGATATAATGTTACAGTATAACTTTTGCTTCCCTTTATTCCGCTTTCTGTTACTACCCCACCCGCAAGCTCCCACTGGGGGAAGTCTCTGACCAAACTCCTCTGTGTTAGTAGTGATATTGCTGTGGACGTAGCACGTCGAGACCGTAGTTTGTCTCAATAGAATTATGACAAGAAAGTAATTATGTAAAGTTGACCTGCTAAAACCGCATGATTACGAGCCCGCATTGGTAATTTCAAGGCAATTGAAGGCAAGGGCGGTTTTTCTAACTACGCTGCGCAGTCATTACAAGGCTATAAAAAGTTTGCTGATAATAAATAAGACTAAACCATTTATAGAAGGTAGCCATCGGTGGTAGCCTCTAATTTTGCGCCACAATTTTCACAGCGTAATCCTAGTCCATCCTGCCAAATCGCACATTTTACCCCCGCCGGGGTAAAGTCTAGCCAAACTTGGGGCGTGGGGATATGTGACGGATGACTGGTATCCCTATTATGACGCTGAAATCGGACGCATTACCGCGAGATCGAGTTGTGGATTATTGTAGTAGTCGAGGAGGAAGGTATATGGAAGAAATTATTAAAGACGGAATAGAAGAAATGGATTTTGAAAAAGTAACGAAAATGCTTTCAAATGCTTTTTGGTGTCCTGGAATTAAGATTGATGAGGTAAAGAAGGGGGCAATTAATTCTGCTTTGGTTGTTGGTGCGTTTATACAGGATAAACGTCAGGTTGGATATGCAAGAGTAATTTCTGATAAAACAAGATTTGCATATATTCTTGACGTGTATGTAGATGAAAACTATAGAAAAAAAGGAATCGGTCAGAAAATGATAAATTACATCCTTTCTCATAACGAATTAAAAGATGTTTACCAATGGTTATTAATAACAAAAGATGCCCATGGAGTTTACAGTAAAGTCGGTTTTAAATCTATTTCCCGTCCATTAGATTGGATGGAAATAAGAAACCAAAGACCAAAAAGGTAACGCACCTAAGTTCCTTCCGCCCCTCGCCTCCGTGCTTGCAGTTCCATCTTCCGGTTTAAATGTATCAAGTGTGGGAGATCGACCTCGTTACTTCCTAACTTTGTGATGGAACACCATCTCCCGTTTTACAAAAAGCGATTGAGCTACGCCGTGAACGACCCGAGCGTAGTGTGGAGCAGATCATCTACTTATTAGAACATAGCGCTATGGCCTCCGAGGGAACCCTTGCGTCAAGTACCTTATCCCGGCACTTACGCAAGGCAGGTGTCAGCCGCCAGGAACTCTTGCAGGCGATGGAATCGTCCAGGGGGCATCGACGCTTTGAAGTGGAGGATGTTCATCTCATGTGGCAGGCAGATTTTCAACATACCCTTTATTTGCCAGACCCACTCAATCCAAAGAAACGTAAAAAGGCGATGTTGTTTGCCATCATTGATGATTATCCGAGAGCAATTGGCTTATTAGCAAAGATGTTTCAGTCAAAACTAATTGGGCGGCATGATGTAAGGTTGTCCTGAAACAGTTGGTATCAGGGATCTTGTAACATAGCACCCCTATCATGACCACATTTCACTTTAAAAAATTAGAGGCTTTTCATTAGTTCGCTGAACTTTTGGGAAGCCTCTTTTTTCATTGTCTTTGTAACATGCAAATAGACTCTTCTGGTGATCTCATCGTCGGCGTGTCCAAGCCGTTCCATGATCTCTTCCAATCCGCACCTCAAGGGACAACGGCAGCGGCAGCGACTTTGCTGATTTTTGGACTTAGGAGTAGTTTTAAACATCATTCTTACCTCTTTACCAATGACTTAGCCGACTTATGGACTGACTTCTTAGAGGCTTGAGTTTTTGCCTGATGGTGTGTGCTCTTGGTTGTGCTTTGGGATACTTTCGTATGATTGACTCGGGAAACGGTTTTAGCGCTTGCGACACTGGCTGTACCTAATAATAGACCGAACATTGTAATGAGTGCGATTCCAATTTTGATCCGTTTCATTTTGCTCATCTTCTCTTTGTGTGATGAATGTTATTATGTGCTGGTGTTGATTTGTTGGATTTGAAGCTGCAATAGCAATCCACAATGCGCTCGGTGAGATCTTTACGGCTGATCCAACAATTCTCCCTTCTGAAGGGACACCGCCTGAATTTCCCCTTGCGATTTTCAAGAATGAGCAAGGAGCCACATTAACTGTATATAGGGTGTCATCAAATAAATGGAACGGATAACTTCTTGTAAGTTGGCGGTGGTATTTCTTCAAGAAGCCTCAGCTACCATTCTAATTCTATTATATCCTAATAGTGAGTCTGTAAGCTGGTAGGTTTTGTCTTTTCATCTCCGTATAATAACCAAATCTCGGGCATAATAATTCTTAATTACACATCTCTCCTTTTGTTTCGCTCTCACCCAAAAACGGTGGGGGCCTCTTTTATACCCCGAATAGGGTAAAATAGATTATACATGAGTAGTGAAACCCAGAAGGGATGTTGACCCTAGCACTACCTTATCTAGTGAATAATACATTACTGCTCGGGAGATTATAATCCCCAAAAAGGGGGTTTTGAATTGAACATAAATCCCAGTAAAGTCGTAATTATTGGTAGCGGATTTGTTGGTTCAAGTATTGCCTATGCAACTTTAATCCAAGGATTGTGTACGGAACTTGTTCTTATCGACAGTAATCAAGATAAAGCAGAAGGAGAGGTCATGGATTTAAGCCATGGCCTCCCTTACACTAGTCCGATGGAGATACGGGCGGGCCAATACGGGGATTGTCGAGGGGCTAATGTCATTGTGATCACTGCCGGGTCCCACCAAAAGCCTGGACAAACTCGTATGGAACTAGCCCAGCAAAATGTTGAGATACTGCGTTTAATCTTAAATCAAGTATTACAGGTAGAACAGAAAGCCATTTTTCTGCTAGTGACAAATCCAGTGGATGTCCTGACGACTATTGCGAGAACGTATCCGGAACTTAAGGCACACCGTGTGATCGGTTCGGGAACAGTTTTGGATACAGCCCGTTTCCGTTATATTCTCAGTAAGCACTGCCAACTAAGCCCTGGGAATATTCATGCTTATGTAGTAGGTGAACATGGCGATTCAGAGGTGCCATTATTTAGTTCGGTCAGCGTGGCGGGAACTCCAATCAGTTTGCTTTGCCGGGAATGTAGTGGGTTATGCGGAGCGGATTACCGGAAACAAGTTACGGCTGAAGTACGAAAAGCAGCATATGAAATAATTAATCGTAAGGGGGCAACCTATTATGGTATAGGTCTAAGTTGTACGCGGATCTTGCGGGCTATTTTGCACGATGAACGAAGCGTCTTAACAGTTTCCGCCTTGCTTGATGATCAATATAAAGAGCTAGAAGTTGCCCTTAGTGTACCAAGCGTCCTTGGCAAAGAAGGTATTCTCCAGCGCTTGCCGCTGAGTATGGATGATGCAGAAAATGAACAGTTTTTAAAATCAGTTCAGACTCTCCAAGAATCTGTTCGTCAAGTTTAATTTAAGTAGAATTACGCTGACTCGATCAAATTACGCTATTGGCTAAATCAACGCTCATTCAAAAGGAGAATCATTAGTGAAAGCAAAAATTAAAAGCTGTTCAAACAAGGGATATTGGTACTGGGGAATGGTTGGTGAAGTTATCAGAATCACTGGTAAAAAAGTAGTTGACGACGGGCTACACGAAAGACTATTTGTGCCAGGCAAAGACGACAACGTTCCACTGGCGCAGATTAGCTATTTAACCCTAGATAGAAGATATTTGTTCAAGTACAAGGTATAACCTGAACGAGAAAAACCGGAAATGGACACCATAGCAAAATAGTGAAAATGAGAGAAAATCGGACTTTGGGCAAAAACAAGCTTGGAGGGTATAAGCGTTTAGACTATGAACACCAAAAATGAACCTTTGCTACTCGAAGGTGGCGCTGAATTGCTTGTCTGTGATACAATTAAATTGAGTTTAAAGATGTTGAAAAATCAGATTGCTTCCGTTCGTGCATGATTCCCTTAAGAATTATTTGAAGGATAATGACCAATCATTTAACCTCATACTTGGAAATGGAAATACAATGTTGGTATTACTGTTGTAAGCATTGTGATGTGTCGAATTGATAATGTCGTGTTACAAACAAAGCGAAAATAAGACTGCCAGGAACCTGGCAGTTCTTATTTTACTTAATTGTGGGTTATAACCCCGCCTATATCAGGGTTTATCTTACTGATTGTAGCAGCTAAAGTTGAGTAACAAATAGTTAAACTTAGCACGCAGCATTGGCTAATTTCATTTGCTCACTTGTTTGCTCAGTCGGCTTCAAGTAATCGTTTTGAGGTGGGGCGTCGAAAAGTGAATCATGCCCCAATTTAGTTGCTGAGAAAGTAGTAAGCAACCCATAAACTATGTTACTGAAAACGTAAGATAGGTTGCTAGCTGCATCTTTAGGCTTAACGCTATTCTTGGGAACAACATTTGGAATGACTGTAGCTATTGCTCCAATGGTAATTCCTGCTAATATTCCTTTTGGTATAATTTTATCCCGCCCATTTTTCGACATGTCATTGATTATATATTTAGCTCCTAAAATGCTCACAGCAGAATTCATTATTACACCAAGGATTTGTCCTCTCAAACTCCTCGCTTCACTTTTTGAGACAAAAATTCCTGCTGAAGCCTCCCTATATGACCTCTTAGAGATACTTGCGCTATGAGAGAGTATGTCAACAGACATTAGCCCTGCTAAACCAATGAACCCTGATACAATTGCTAAGGTATTTCTATCCTTGATTTTTGCCAAGTCAATTCCTCCTCCAAACTATTTTTCGTATTTATTTTTTGATAAAATAAGCGAACATAACCGTGGGTATTAAAGGAAAAAGTGTTCCATCATTATGCTCGTTGGCAATTAAATTTCTGTCTGCCTAATTTGAGGAGGGAAATAGAATGAGCAATCAGAATGAGGTTCGGAAGAACTTTGGGCAAAGAGCTTCGGATTACAGATTAAGTTCTACTCACGGTAATCCAACAGATCTGGAAAGAATGATTAATCTTATAAAGCCTCGTTCAGACGCTTCTGCTTTAGACGTTGCGACAGGAGGAGGGCATACTGCTATTGCGTTAGCCAAATGCGCGAACCAGGTAGTTGCAATTGATATTACTCCAGAGATGTTGGCAGAGGCGAAAACGGGGTCAAGTCAAGCGGGCATAAGCAATATTACGTTTAGGGCGGAAGACGTACACAACTTGAACATTTCAGACTGTCAATTTGACATCGTTGCATCAAGGTTTGCGGTCCATCATTTCTTCGATGTGAATAGGGCCCTTCAGGAAATGTGTAGAGTATTAAAGCCTGGGGGTAAATTTTACATTCTCGATTGTTCGGTTATTGATGGGGAGGAAACGGAGAAAGAAATTAATCGTATTGAGTTATTAAGAGATAGTTCACATCAGTGTTCTTATTCGCCACGATTATGGCATCAGTTATTAAAGGAACTACCTTTGACAATAGATCACACATCTATGTTTAAAGAACAGTATGAATTGCCACGGTGGTTCGACAGGATGGGAACTGACCAAAATAGTAGAGAAGAAATATTTCGAATACTCAACAGCCTGTCTGCAGAGTGTAAAATCCGCTATCCTTTCGGGGATGATTACATAACCACATATCGTTATGAGATTTTAGCAACCAAAAATTGAGGATAGGCACATCGCAACAGCGTATTCCCTGCCCATCTTGCCAGCTCCCACATTCTGCCCCGCTAGACCCAGCCGGTGTAAAGTCTGGTCAAACCACCACAAAAAGAACGGTTAACAAACCCGCCTATTAGAGAAATCGAAAATCATAGATGCCATTGAATACTCTTATGACATTTTCATGCTATTCATGAACCATTAAAGGTTCATGAATGTTTATATAGAAAGTTTGCATTCATACAGTATTCTAGGTACATTTAATTAAACGTATGAACACTGATGCAAGGGTCATCTTTCAAGACAAAATATCTTTTTTCTCGGTCGATTATATTAGCCGCTTTCAACTCTTTAAGTGCCTGAATGACCATTACGCGCGAAGAGCCAATCATATCAGCTAATTCCTGCTGGGTAATTTTCAGATCTATCAACGTCGAGGTTGGCGTTTTTCGTCCATATTGTTCGGCTAAACGATAAAAAAGTCGCAACAATCTCTCTTTAACAGTTAGTCCGGCCTCCTTACTTGGCTTCAACATGGTTTCATAACGCTTTTGTCCTAAGTAGCTAATAATCCTCATGGCAAACGAAGGATCTTGTTTTATTAACGACTCAAATTGAAGTTTGCTGAAACAACAGATGCGAACCTCTTCCATGGCTATGGCGCTTGAGTTTTCATTTTGTTCCTGATATAAGGACATTTCACCAAGGACCTCACCGGGGCCGCATACATCCAGAATTGTTTCATGGCCATCCAGGGCAGTTTGTACAAGTTTCAGCTTACCCGATTTTATCAGGTATATGGTGCTTGTTGTTTCTCCTTGATGGAAGAGGTAGTGTCCCTTGGACAATCTCTTTCTCTTTGTACATTGACACAAGTTAGCAAATTGCTCTCGTTCTAGCCCTTGAAATAGGTCCAATTCCTGAAGACAGATGATGCAACGTTTCATACTTTTTCCTCCTCCTGTATCAACGGTTCCTATAAATAGAGTGTATCAAAAAATGGTCCAACACCACTATAAAAACTGAAAAATAATAATCCCGCCTGTTATGGGCGGGATTATTATTTTTTCAGAAGATTCTACAGGAGCACCTCTACCTTTTCTGCCTTAAACAAAACCAGTTTCTCTTCTATACATGCCTTGCCTGTAAGCCTGAAGCCTTTCGGGCCACCTTCCATCGTTGCTATTACAACCTGCATCATTCCGTTGTTTTTGATGTTTTGCTGGGTAACCTCCATCTTGTAGATACCAAACCCTAGTATGTCCCCTTCTCTTATTTCCGCCACTTTGCCCACCACGATCATGTGCGGCTCTCCATGGGTGGAAACAGTGGTGATGGGAATAAACGGAGCCTTTGATACCACATCTTTAATTTCTTGAGTTATAACCATACAAATTCACTCCTTAAACGTTTTGTTGAGTATGTAACGAAATTTAACCAATGAAAGTAGGGGCCTTTTTTGTTAATGCTTTCTTTAACGTTTCAGCCACATTCTTTTTGAAAACTGCCAGCTCAACGCTCTCAATTTCGATTGGCACCTGTGTATATTCGAAAAACTCTAGAATATCCTCATCATTGAACTCAGAAACACCGGTGTCCAGAAGCAAAATCTTATCGTAGAAACCAAAATTCTGCCTTGCGTCAATCTCGTCCCAGCCCTGTCCCTGCTTGAAAATTTCCCGCCAGTTCTGCAACCATCCTTGAGTAAGGTAAAAGACCTTAACCGATTTTTCTATCTCCTCCAGTTTTTCCTTACCTAAAATCAATTCAATACAATTCCTGGGTTGTAACTTGATAACTTGATATTTTTCCGTAATATCGCTGATCTCAGGATGGCACATAGAGCCGAAAAAGAGTACTAACTTTTCTTCGGTCGCAATATTTAGAGACTCGATGATGCCATCTTTTAGCTTCTCATAGTTTACATGCAAAGCTGGTGCTGTATAGGTAACTTTGAACTCGGCATCAGATGCCCATTCCGCCCTTATTTCCTCTAGTACTCGCTCAAGCTCCAGTTGGAAGATGCCACAGGCGACTATGCGCACCTCCATATTGATATCACCTCCTCTCTGAGCTACGTTATACCTCAAGTTATTGGAGCTAACAACTTAACTGTCTTATTCAATCTTAACATAGGGCTAAAAAGTAAAATGTTAGATATTTAACAAAAATCGAAAAATTGGTGAAATCATATATGGTAGTATTGAAGTTTCGAACCCATAAAACAGCCTGAATTTCAGCGGTTGGGATGTGTCGGGAAAACGTAGTTAGTAAAGCTTTTTGCTTGCTGTTGATTTGGACAAGATCGAAAAAGGAGATAGTGTTTGATTAATAGAATACATATATTAGGGGCATCAGGCTCTGGTACTACAACATTAGCAAAAGTATTATGCAGGCACTTAAAATGGTTTTAGATAATAGTAATTTTGATATTGTAAACTTCAGATATAACAAATACTGGGGTTGATTTAACAAAAACGATTAGAACCGTAGGGAGATGCAGGAATGGACTTTAACTTAAATGAATTTTTAGGAGCCGTAGCGAATACATTAGACACTATTGAAATTGATATATTTGGAATGGCTACAAATCATTCTAAAAGGATAGCCTTTATCTCCGTGAAAATCGCTCATGAACTTCAATTAACTAATGAAGAAATATTTGATTTGGCTTCATTGGCTATAATGCATGACAATGGAGCAAGTATGAAAATTCTGCATGATAATTTAAAGGGTACGGCCAAAGAAAAAATTAATCTCTTAGAAAGTAAAAAGGAACATTGCATAATAGGAGAGGATAATCTTAGAGATTTCCCCTTCTTGACAAGTCCACAAAATATCATTAGATATCATCATGAAAAATATGATGGCTCCGGCTTTTTCGGATTATCAGAAGATGAAATTCCTCTTTTGGCCCAAATTATTGCCCTTTCAGATACATTGGACTTGGCCTTTGATCTGAGAAGCGCTTTTAATCAAGAAATAGTTACTGCGTTTGTTAATGAACATAGAAATACATTTTTTTCCCCTTTATTATCAGATGTGTTTTTAAATATTGCTAATCAGCATGAATTTTGGGAAGCTTTTTCTGACAAGAACATAGATGATAACTTAAAAAAAGTTACACCTATTTTTAGCAATGAGCTAAATTATAATGAAATACACACGATAACAAAGACCTTATCAAAAATAATCGATGCTAAATCTAAGTATACTCAAACACATTCTTCAGGTCTTTCAGAGAAACTTAAGAAAATGGCCGAATTTTATAAGATGGACACTATAATGACATTAAAATTATTGATTGCAACGGATTTGCATGATCTTGGTAAGCTAGCCATTAGTAATAATTTATTAGATAAGCCGGGAAAATTATCCAAACAAGAATTTGAAGAAATAAAGAAGCATCCAAAAATAACTAGTCTTAGTTTGCAAAAAATTAATGGGTTTGAAGAAATTACAAAGTGGGCTTCCAATCATCATGAAAAATTGGATGGTTCAGGGTATCCGGAAGGATTGATTGCCAAAGATCTTGATTTTAATTCACGGTTAATAGCCTGTTTAGACATTTATCAGGCTCTTAGAGAAGAAAGACCCTATAGAAAACCTATGGATCATAATAAAGCTATGGAAATTTTAAAGAGCATGGCAGAAGTTGGACAACTGGATACCGATATCGTTGGTGATGTAAATTCTGTTTTCTTGAATCTTTGAACCGTAATGGAAGTATTGTGGTACATATTAGTTCTTCCGAATGTACCCCTCCCGCGCTGATTTCAACGTTGGGAGGGTGAGTTGTTCAGCCGGAGCGGGCGTGACGGTGGAATAATGCACACGAAGAGCACGGAAATGAGGTTTAAATATGATTACAAATATTGAAGAATTATCGATGAATGCTTGGCCAGCTTTACAGACAAAACTATATGACGGATGGGTATTAGTTTGCAAGAATAAAGGCGGCAAATCTATCAAAAGGCGAAGTCTAACAATGTCAAAAAAGTGCCAATAAATTCTATTCCAGATTTAATTTCAAATATCCCCACGTAGATATTGAGTGCCATGCTAGATAGATGCAAAATGGTATGATGACCCTTTCATAAGGCCACTCAAAAATACCAAGGTTTTTAAGAACATTTGCGAAGAGGGCGCTGTATGAAGCAGCTGTAATTATATAGATGAACCTAATTGTTTTCCCTTACAAGGAGGTTATTAATGATAAGAAGCTGAAAAGGTCCAAACCAAGGTGCAAAAATCGCAAAAGTCAAGAGGCCAAATGCAAGCACTATTGGTAATCGAAACGTATTGCTCAATGATACCCACAAATGCACCCAAGGTTACGCCCTGTGTGGTGCTCCCTTTCGATTGCATATTAATCGATAGCTTTTACCACTTATTTTTGGATTACCGATGTTTAAACCTATGTTTCATTATTACGTGAATAAAATCAGTAATTATACGATTGCCAGGTTACTTTCAGACAAATATTCCCAAAATATTGCGGAGATCATCACTTCACTAAAACGAATGTCGACTCTAAACATGATTGAATTTAACATGCGAGCTCAAGACGGAAAGACCATCAATCGACCATTAGGATCTCCCAAGCATTTTCCCGGCTATGATATGTTAATGTTTTCTACCTCAATTATGTCAAAATTATCGCTTCCGGAAAGCGCCAGCATCGATATGCGAGTGACCATTGGCCCAAAGGCTACTAAGCCGCTCACCATCAATATTCCTCTGATGATAAGCGGGATGGCCTATGTTTAGCCCGTAAGTGGAATAGAGCAAGCTTAGTCATCATATTAGTAAGGTAAGAACTCCGCCAGGGGGGCATGTGATGAAGAAAAGAGGATTAGGGTTACTCATCGGAATCAGTATCGTGTTGTTGGGGGGACTTGTTGGACGCCTTTTTTGGCAGCCAGACCCCACGAATTTAGTTACACACGGCATAGAACGATTGAACTCAGCGACCTCTTTTCGCTACAGTTTGACCCAGCATCAATGGGTTGAGGGAAAAGATCGGGTTCTCACTAAGATTCAGGGAGAAAAAGAAGGAGAAAACTCACGAGTCTTAGGGCAGATGACGGGAAGCGAAGTAGAGATGATCAAAATCGGAGATTCTACCTATAGTAAAGATCCTTTTAGTAAGAGGTGGATTAGGTTTGCTAATGCTCCAGCGGCACAGGAGGTCTTTCTGGCGGAGCTCAACCCCCTGTCATCGCTACAAATGAAAGAGCTTGGGGAGGTGATGCTTAGCGGTCAGGAGAAAGTGAATGGAGACAGAGTATGGGTGTGTCAATTAAAACCTAGTGTGCAGAATCAAATGATGGAGGTATTTTGGACCGATTTCCAGTATACGCTTTATATTCGTAAATCTGACAAAATGCTCGTAAAAGCCACAATTGAAGCGAAAAATAAAGCTAAGTCCGACCCCATGACGATGACACTTGAGTTTAAGGATATTGGAAAGAAGATGACTATACAAACACCGGACATTTAGGGCGTGTAAACGGGGCAGGGATATACCCAGTAGTGGGGCTATTCCTGCCCCTAAATTTATTTGCACATTCGACATTCCTCTGATATAGTTTTGACATATGTTGATTAGCGGAGGTGTCCATAGTGGAAGAATATATTGCAAGAGTTTTAATTTCCCCGGAAGAATTAAAAAAACGTGTAGCTGAATTGGGCGCAGAAATTACCCGAGATTACGAAGGAAAGAAAATCTTGGTTTTGGGAATTCTAAAAGGGGCCGTTCCGTTTATGGCTGATCTCATACGAGAGATCAAATTGCCTCTCGCCTATGATTTTATGGCGTTGTCGAGCTATGGAATGTCAACTCAATCTTCTGGCGTTGTGCGAATCCTCAAGGACTTAGAACGAAGTGTTGAAGATGTTCACATTTTGGTTACTGAGGATATCGTGGATACAGGGTTGACGTTAAAATACTTAAAAGAGAACTTGAGAGCACGGAATCCTTTAAGCGTAAAGGTAGTTACTCTACTTGACAAAGCTGCCCGACGACAAGTTGAAGTCTTTCCAGATTACAATGGGTTTTCGATTCCGGATGAATTTGTGGTGGGATATGGTCTCGACTTCAACGAAGAGTACCGGAATTTACCCTATGTTGGGATCTTAAAGCAAGAAGCCTATGAGGTGAACTAATCGGGAGGAAGTGTCTTAGCCTGTTCGCACACGGCTGCATGAAGGATCGTAAGGGTTTATTTTTGAATTTTATAGGAAATGGTGATGATAAAACGTGACACAGGAAGTCGTTTTGGTTTTAGATTTTGGAGGACAGTATAACCAATTAATAGCTCGCCGTGTGCGTGAGGCGCATGTGTATTCTGAAATGATTTCTTATAAGACTTCCGTTGAGGAGATTCGGGCTCGTCAGCCCAAGGGCATTATCTTTTCGGGTGGCCCGGCAAGTGTCAATCAGGCGAATGCACCCAAAGTGGATCCTGAGATTTATAACTTGGGGATTCCTATTCTGGGAATTTGCTATGGAATGCAACTAATGGCCCAACAATTAGGTGGAACTGTAGAACATCCAGAAGCCAGTGAATATGGAAATGCAATCCTTTCGGTTGATGATGCAACTGGTCTATGGGAAGGCTTGAGTGGAGAACGTCCGTGTTGGATGAGTCATGGTGATTCTTTGAAGACGTTACCCGAGGGCTTTAAGGTCGCTGCTCATACCGGACATACCCCGGTTGCAGCAATGATGGATGTTGGACGTCATTTTTATGGTGTTCAATTTCATCCGGAAGTAAAACATACCCCGGATGGACAAGCCATATTAGAAAAGTTCCTTTACGATATTTGTGGTTGCGTTGGGGACTGGACGATGGAGTCCTTTATCGAGTTGCAAATCGCTGAGATTCAAGCCAAGGTCGGCAAGGGGCATGTTTTATGTGCTTTAAGCGGAGGAGTCGATTCATCTGTAGCAGCAGCCTTGGTGCATCGGGCAATAGGGAATCAATTGACCTGTGTCTTTGTTGATCATGGATTCATGCGTAAAAATGAGGCAGAGCAGGTTAAAAAGATCTTCACAGAGCAATTTCAACTTAATTTAGTGTTTGTAGATGTCCATGAACGGTTTATGCAAAAGCTCGAAGGGGTATCCGACCCTGAGGCGAAACGCAAAGCGATCGGCAATGAGTTTATTCGCGTCTTTGAAGTTGAGGCGTTAAAACTTGGAAAGGTTGATTTCTTGGTCCAAGGGACACTTTATCCCGATATTGTGGAGAGCGGGACGGAAACTGCGGAAACGATTAAGAGTCATCACAATGTCGGGGGTTTGCCGGACGATATAGAATTTGAATTGATCGAACCCTTGAGGATGCTTTTTAAAGATGAAGTGCGAGAACTCGGAATTCAACTGGGGATGAGTGAAGAGATAGTCTGGCGTCAACCGTTCCCGGGGCCGGGACTGGCTATTCGAATTCTAGGAGAAGTGACCCGTGAGAAGCTGGACATTTTGCGGGAAGCGGATGCTATCATTTTGGAAGAAATTCGTCGTTCGGGAATGTATCGTGATTTGTGGCAAAGTTTTGCCGTCCTCCCTTCCATTAAAAGCGTGGGCGTGATGGGAGATGGGCGTACTTATGAGTATCCCATCATCCTGAGAGCGGTCACCAGCGAAGATGCCATGACGGCTGATTGGGCAAGGCTTCCGTATGAACTCCTGCAAAGTATATCTTCGAGGATTGTCAACGAAGTGCAAGGGGTCAACCGCGTCGTCTATGATATTACCTCCAAACCTCCTGGGACGATTGAATGGGAGTAAGGGGGAAATGGGCATAAAAAGGACCATGATCGTCAAGATCATGGTTTCGTGAAGGGTTATTTATTAGTACCGTGCTGCTTATTGGGTAAATTTTTGCTTGGATTCCCTTTACCTCGATGCTTCTTATTTTGTTCGGCTTTCTCCTGTGTATCGTGCAATTTATCCAATTTATCCATCGATTACCCTCCTCGATTATGGAACCTTGTTGTTACTTTAACCATACGTCCTTGAAAACATGCTTATGCTGAATTAATTATTTTCATGTGAGTGACAAATTCCCTAGGATAACGAAAAGACACCTTAGCAGGGTGTCTTTTGATGTTATACAGTGGGATCCAAATATCTGAACCAACGGGTTACATTTGGGCGCTCAAGGCGAGTCCAGCAATTATCGAAAGCATATTATGTCACTCTCTCTTTCTGTTACTTTATACTAAAAACCACTTGTCGATTTGAAATATTCTCTGCTCATAACAAAAATCCTGTCCAAGCGTATCAATCTTAATAAAATCTTAAGGCGCCTATCACATCCTTATTAAAGTTTAGTTGTATTCTTAGAAATAGCTTGATAGGAAGTGTGGGTTTGGCGAAAGGGCGACAGGAATAAAAGGCAGACGCAATTAACGCTGTTCTTACCGACCAACAAAAAAGCTATTTAGCTACAGCTACACAGAGACCTGCTAAGGGGAATAACCAGAACTCAAATAACCAAAACAACTCGAACAACTCAAATGGGAACAACAAAAATGGCACTAACCCCCAAGGCGGAGCTGGTGGTCAGCAGACTCGGGGCACATTCAATCCACAGGATATCTATCAACAGGTTTTAGACTCTTTAAAATAACTCGAATAGGCAAAAGCCCTATGGATAAACAAGAGCTTTTCAGACACTTCGCAAGTGGTGCAAGGCTCTTAAAGGTTTGCCTATTCATAGCGTAGAGCATCAATTGGGTGTAATTTGGCTGCTTTCTGGGCTGGAAATAGTCCGAAAACTATCCCGATTGCAACGGAAAAGGCAAACGCCATGATCACTGGAGACGTTGACATTTGGGTAGTCATGCCAGCAAATTTATTCAATAATGCCGAACCACCTGCCCCGAACAAAATGCCCATGATGCCGCCAAGCATACTTAAGATGACTGCTTCAATCAAGAACTGAAACATAATAGCTTTTTGCTTTGCCCCAATAGCTTTACGAATCCCTATTTCTCTAGTACGCTCCGTTACAGAAACCAACATAATGTTCATAATTCCGATTCCCCCAACCAAGAGGGAGATCGCCGCCACTCCACTGAGTAAGAGGGTTAACGATTGGGATACACCCTCGGCGGTTGATAGAATATCGGATTGACTGGTAACGGTAAAGTCATTAGCTGCGCCAAAGCTAAGGCCATGCTGCTGCCTTAGAATTTGGGTAATTTCTGCGCTAGCCGTTTCCATTAAATTGGAGCTTTTAGCTTCGACATAGATCGTTCGGATACTTTTAGAACCAATAAGCCGGGTCTGAGCAGAGGAGATCGGCACCAAGATTTGGTCATCGTTATTGCTCGTCCCACTTGAACCCTTACTTTGTAAGATTCCAATGACTTCGAAAGGGACCTGATTGATATTTATGGTTTGGCCTAAAAGTTGGCATTAGCATTACCAAGTAAGTTTTGCACGACAGAAGTACCTACCACAGCAACCTGCGCATTATTTAGGACATCTTGATCCGTGAAAAATCGTCCAATGTCTGCTTGCTGATAACGCGTATCAGCGTAAGAAGGTGTTGTACCGATCACCTGCGTACTGGTATTTTGGCTCCCCAAAACAACCTGAACCTGTTTGCTGGTCGAGGGTGCTACATTGGCCACCGCATCCGCTCCGCTTTTAATCGTATTTACGTCATCCATGGTCATATTGGTTAGACTTCCAATTCCACCTTTGAGCCCACCTGTGTTGGACTGACCCGGGGATACAATGAGTAAGTTGGAGCCCAACCCTTGAATCTGTCCAGCTACTGAAGCCTTCGCTCCTTGTTCGATGGCGACCATGATGATGACAGCTCCCACACCGATAATGATTCCCAACATCGTGAGAATTGAGCGGAGTTTATTAGACTTCAGGCCGCGCATAGCAATCCTAACATTCTCAATAAAATTCATTAGCTGGCCACCTCCGTTCTCCTATGGAAGTCTAGTTTTAGACGCTCACCTTCGGCCATGCTTCTATCCTCAACCATCTCATCTCGATCAATAAGTCCATCCTTAAAATGGATAATGCGATTGCTGTGCTGAGCAATATCCGGTTCATGCGTAACTAAGATAATGGTAATTCCCATGGTGTTGAGCTGTTGAAAGACACTCATTATTTCCACACTGGACTTACTGTCGAGATTACCAGTTGGCTCATCGGCCATAATGATCACCGGGTTGTTGACCAGGGAGCGGGCAATAGCTACTCTCTGCTGTTGCCCCCCGGATAGTTCATTGGGTTTATGGTGGATACGCTCGGATAGCCCCACGCCTGTCAAAGCATTCAAGGCTTTGGCCCGTCTTTCCCGAGCGTTTACGCCGTTATAAAGCATGGGTAATTCTACATTTTCTAAAGCCGTTGTTCGGGATAAAAGATTGAAACTCTGGAAGACGAAACCGATTTTGCGGTTGCGTATTTCCGCTAATTCATCCTCGCTGGCTTGGTTAATATTTAAGTCATCCAATATGAAATCGCCGGAGGAAGCCGTATCTAAACAGCCGAGAATATTCATCATGGTCGACTTGCCCGAGCCGGAAGGGCCCATGATAGTCACAAATTCTCCTTCTTTCACCGTCAGATTCACGCCGTCTAGCGCTTTTAACTCGAGATCACCCGTTTTATAGACTTTGACGATATTTTTGAGAGTAATCATCAACTCACCCACGTCCTAATTTTGAGTCCGGCCACCGGAACCGCTTGTTCCGCCTGAACAATTCCCATGATGTAATTTTTAGTTGTGATTTGAATGGAACTTTTACTACAATCAATGAAAAGTTTTGTGAAGTCGTAGGTTTGCCAAAAGAGATAATTATCGGAAAGACTATAAATGATGTCCAAATAGATTCTGGTTATATCAAAGAATGGAATAATGCATTTTCAAGTGTTATTAATAATGGTAAAGTTAATTCTTTTACTTATAGATATGAAAGAAAAGTTGGAAGTGGTGTTGTTGGCTATTATGATGTGACTCTATCACCTTTATTTGATCTAAGAAAAGAGATTATTGGAGTAATAGGCACAAATCAGGATATAACAACTATTATAGAAAACGAAAAAACAATAAAACATATGGCTTATTACGACGATATAACAGATCTATCCAGAAGGGCTCGTTTCTTAGAACGGTTGGAAAATGCAATTAAATTATCAAAAAAGAAAGCAACTCAAGTGATCATAGTAATCCTTATTTTGACAACTTTAAAGCAGTAAATGACACTCTAGGACATGCCATGGGGGATATTCTTTTAATCGAAACGTCAACAAGATTACTAAAATGTATAGACGGAAAAGACACGGCTCGGGAAAAATCGATACGAATTTTTTGATTTAAGATGAAACATTGAATTCTCTTGAAAAAATCAAATATTGAAAGATTATTAAGGAAAGCAATAAATAGAAATGAATTTGTTTTGCATTATCAACCGCAATATACCGTTACAGGGAAACTCCGTGGCTTTGAAGCATTAATACGATGGAATAATCCTGAAATGGGTTTTTTGAATCCTATGGAATTAATACCTATAGCCGAAGAAACAGGCCTGATTATCCAGATCGGCGAGTGGGTTTTAAACACTGCAATTCTTACTTGTAGAAAGTTTGAAGATAAACATGATTGTGACTTAGTTATGGCGGTGAATATTTCCCCCATCCAATTTAGGCAAAAGGAATTTGGCGAAATTGTTATGAAGGCGATCAAATCTTCTGGGTTAAAGCCAACAAGTCTTGAATTGGAAGTAACAGAGAGTAGTTTTATTAATAATTATGATAGTGTTGCCAATGAACTTAGAAATTTAAAAGAATTTGGTGTAAGAATTGCATTGTCAAGATAGTTGTCGCATTTGACCAAAATTACTTTATTTACTAATGTGTTAATCACGACGAAACAAGCCCGGACGCTCGTCGCTTGCCAGAAGGAACTTTTGTGATCTGCGGATCAAAAAGTCCCTTCGGTCCTTCAGCTTACTTGTTCGCTAGTGTCACTGGGATGACAGCGCGCATATCCTCGGCCTTCAGCCTGCGGTATCCCGCGTGGCACCCTGACACTTAACTCATTACTTCATTAAATAGAACTTTGACGCATCCGTTTTAGACTCACTTGATCCTCAACCTGAGATTTCTCTGGATTAAGCCATACTTCATTGGGCAAGGACCAGTCCCTTGTTTGACGTGTCCAACGTTCCGGATGACGAGCTTTTGCAGCCTCATAGAGCGGGTGCCGTTTCTTAAGTATCTCTTCTCCCTGGCCACTGTGACGCTGGTGTGGCGTGAGGAATTTGATACCGCTATGGTGATGGTTGTAGTTGTACCAATGGACAAATTCCTTGACCCATGTCCTGGCATCATTAATCGTTGCAAATCCTCCCATTGGATAGCTTGGACGGTATTTGCAGGTCTTGAAAATAGACTCCGAATAAGGATTGTCATTACTAACCCTCGGGCGGCTCCTAGAAGGCGTAATACCTAATTGATAGAGTGTTTCCAGCATGGATGCGCCTTTCATCGGGCTTCCATTATCGGAATGCAGGACTAAAGGGCTTTCTTGTCTGGTTATATTCTGAGCCATGACCGCCCTCCGAATGAGTTGGCTAGCGTTTTCTGCTGATTCTTCGACCCAGACTTCCCATCCGACAATGTCCCTGCTAAAGATGTCTAGGATGAGATATAAATAGAAGTAGAGTCCTCGAACAGGGCCCGGCAAATATGTAATATCCCAAGACCATAAGCGATTGGGTTCGGTAGCGCAATGCGTGGATTTAGGCTTGCTGGAGGGTGCCTTGCAACGACCACGATGATTCTGTTCACCCGCTTCGTGCATGACTCGATAGAAGGTTGATTCAGAGGCGATGTAGATACCTTGATCCGCAAGAATCGGGACAATCTGACTGGGTGGCAAACTTTGAAATTCAGGTTGGTTGCATTCTGCTTCCGTGAGTTTATTCGCCGGTTCAGGGCGCTTTGCCAAGGGTCGCTGATCGGATTTAGGGGCTCCATCCTTACACCAACGTTGTAATGTTCGTACCGATATGCCAATTTCTTCACAAGCCATCTGTTGGCGTGCTCTGCTTGTTACTGCTTCTTCTACCAGCTTAATAATTATGTCGCGATTCGCAGTGCTGGTTAGACTTCCTCGTCCTTTGGTCCCCAAATCGCATTGATGTTTTTTCTTAGAACTAACAGGGCTGCTGTTTCAGCTAGTGCTGACTCTTTCCGCTGGAGTTCCTTCTTTACTCGCTTTAGTTCTTTTTCGGTTTCTTTTTCTCGCCGTTGTGAAGTGGCTAGTTCCTGGGCCACACCGCCGTTCGCCTGTATGCAGTTGTCCTGCCAGGACTTAACCTGCTCAACATACAAGCCTTTCTTGCGGCAGTATTCTGCTAGTTCGATCTCACTGAGAGTGGATGTCTCAATCACGATGAGAAACTTGTCGCGTGTGCTCCACTGCTCACTTTGCTGCTCACCAGCAGGGGCTGCAAATCCCTTTCCCCGTATTTCCTTCCGCCACAACTTCAAAGTCCCCTCTGGGACGCCTGTCTCCTGCTGAATCAGACTAAGGGACTGGTTGTTTGGCGGTAACATCTTCGCAATAATAGAACTTTTTAACTCTTTTGGATATCTCATGCCGTTTTCCCTCCTGTGTTCCTTCAAGGATACTTTTCCTAAGTCTCTACGTCAACTATCGTAACACAGGGGGATAGCAATACCTGTTTAGAACTGGGATAATAACCTCAAGACTAATTGAGGAGGAATTATCCATGACTCTTGACGAGCAGTCCAAGATCAGACGCCAGCAGGTAAACGCTTACCGTGCTTCCGGCCAAACGGCTGCTGCATGGTGCTCAGAAAACAACCTAAGCATCAATACACTCCGATACTGGTTGACTAAGTGCAACCGCGAAGACAAAGCTGACCTTAAACAAGAAGCCTTTATTGAAGTTGAAGCAACCCTCCGTCAAGGAAGTTCCGATCATTGTTAAGATTGGGACGGTTTCCATCGAGCTGTATTTCAGGCTTTCAAGCGGAGACTCTGCGTGAGGCCATTGCTGCTCTTCGTCCCTTATGAGCCTGAACGCTGTCGGCCTCAGAATATTTCTTTCCTGCAAACCTTGCGATATGCGAAAAAGCATCGAAGGTCTCGCTACATTGGTCCAGACACAGTTACAAATGGATCCTTTCGAAAACTGTCTTTACGTGTTCTGTAACCGAGCCTGTGACAAATGTAAAATCCTTCATTGGTCCAATAATGGTTAGTGGTTGTACTACCGCAAATTGAGCCGCGGCGTCTTTCGCTGGAAGTTTTACGAAAACAAGCAGGTCCTTGAGGTTTCCGAACCTCAGTTTAGATGGCTTTTGGATGGTTTATCTATGGATCAGCCATCCGCACATAAGCCTGTTAAGCAGCGGATTATTCTTTAATCGCATCTGCAAAAAAAACCTAAATAAACTTAACGAAATCGCCCTATTTCCACCTATTTTAAGGCTTTTTACCGCTATTATCCTGTGAATTTACGCTATACTCTTATATAATGAGAATATGAATGACGAGATAAAATCACCTCAAAAACCACAACTGAATTACAGGGAAATGTCACAGTCAGAACTGGCTGCGCTCTGCGAAAGATAGGAAAAGGCCATTGCCGAGCTGACTCAGAACATGAATCGTCTCATCGAGATGATCCGTTTGAATACTCAAAAGAAGTACGGTACCAGCGGTGATTCTGTACCCTATCCTGAGGGCTTGGATCAACTCTCCTTATTCAACGAAGCTGAAGCCACTGCCCGACAGGGGGAGCCAGAACCGACCTTCGAAGAGGCGACAGAGAGGACCCCCAGAAAACCCAAACAAAAGGGTAAACGCGAACAAGACTTCAAAGATTTGAAGGTTACCGTCATTGAACATGAGCTTCCGGCAGAACAGCAAGTCTGTCCGGTGTGTGACAGTTCTCTGCACGATATGAAGGTTGAAGTTACGAGGACACTAAAGCTTGTACCGGCCCATTTCGAAGTCGAGGAACACCGCCGTCATGTCTATACCTGCCGTGTGTGTGAAAAGGCCCAAAGCGAAGGCGATAAAATCCCCTTCGTTCGTGCCGACATGCCCAACTTACCGATTCCCGGAAGCTTCGCCACACCGGAGCTGATCGCCGGCATCATCAACAGTAAATATACCAATGCGATGCCCCTCGCCCGGATCGAGCGTGAGTTTGACCGGATGGACAGCGTCCGTATCTCCAGGTAGAACATGAGCAACTGGATACTCCAATGTTCGGAGGAATACTTTTCAAGGATCTATACCCATATGAGAAGTACCCTACTGAGCAAGGACGTCTTACATGCTGATGAAACCTGGACCAAAGTTGTGCAACAGGATGGCAGGGAATCCAAGAAGAAATGCTATATGTGGGTTTACTGCAGCGGAGCGCATGACGAGCCAATTGTCTATTATGAATTTCACGAAAGCCGGGCTTCAGAATCGGCTAAGGAGTTCCTTAAGGACTATTCCGGTTACTTGCATTCAGATGGCTACGAAGTCTACCATCGTCTGGGTCCTGGAATCACGGTAGTTGGATGCCTTGCCCATATAAAACGCAAATTCACGGACGCCATTAAAGCACTGAATCCGGAGGAGCAAAAGAAGACGGTTTGCTTCAAGGGACAGGAGTACTGTGATCACCTGTTCCATATTGAAAAGAAATACAAAGATGCCGAACCCGAAGAGCGTCAGAGAAAGCGCCTCGCCCTGTTAAAACCGGCGATGGATGCCTTTTTGTTGTGGCTTAAAGAGACAAAGCCCCTTACAGTCCCCAAATCCCACGCTTATGAGGCTGTGAACTATGCGCTGAATCAGTGGCCGTACTTTGAAAACATCCTTTTAGACGGCCGCTTAGAGCTAACTAATAATTTGGTCGAACGAAGTATACGTCCGTTTACAATCGGCCGAAATTATGTGCCGAGTTTGGTTATGTGCTGAATCAGGTTTAAGGAGTCTTTTCTGGTAGGTTCTGTTCAGATATTCGGCACATAACATCTATCATCCTTTTTTGCTACTATATAAAGCAAAAAGGAGTAGATATTATGTGCCGCAAAAAGTATGACACATCAAGTTTGTCAGACTTTGAGAATCACCTGATGACAAACAATTATACCAAATGGGTTGTTGAAGTCTATACAAGTCGGGTATCCTGCTTTCTTAACTCCTTCAACTCAACACACCTTCTTTCCGATGAAGAGCAACTCAGAAAGTTAATTGTATGATATACGGCGGGCTTACCTCTAACTTCAACTTTTGGGACAATACAAGCTGCACTTCATGCATACTATCACTTTACAACTGGAAAGCACTTCAACAAACGCATAATACCCAGGATTTATGAAGCCAATGAACTTATTGAGGCCGAACTCACGAGATTCCATACATATCTTAAAGAAGTGGCCTCTTTAAGCGAAACAACCCTAATTAGTCACTACAATACGGTCCGCCAATTTTTATGTTTTTGCTCAATAGAGAATGCAATTGCGAATGGGAATAAAATCTCACCGGATCAAGTCAGAAATTTTCTTATGAAAGAGCTAAGGCACTTAAGTCCGGCAAGTCGTAAGACAATATTGGTAAGGATCAGAAACTACCTCCGGTTTCTCGAATTCGAGGACGGATTCAATGCTGATGAAATATTGAAATTACCCATGACGCCGCCAGTGTGGAAAAGAATGCAAGTTCCAAAGTATTTGTCCGCGGAAGATAAAAACATTTCTATCGACATACAACCTAAATTCAGAGATTGGCCTACGCGATTACGCAATCGATGTTTTTCCGATCTCGGTTTAAGATGTGTGGAGGTTGCCAACCTTAGCCTAGATGATTTCGACTGGCAGAATGGTACAGTATGTGTGCACAAAACAAAAAATCACTCAGAAAGAAAGCTCCCACTAAGTCTGAAAGCTGGCCAGTCAATAGTAAACTATCTGCTTAAAGCAAGACCAAATACTAAAGAACGTACTCTATTTGTGAGATTTAAGAAATCAGCTGGATTCCCAATGGGTACTTCACAGGTTCGGGATACGATGCGGCGCGCGGCTGTTCGGGCTGGATTACGGCATTTTACCGGGACTCATATGTTTCGGCATACTGTTGCCAAAGACATGATTTCATCGGGTACCGATATCAAGACAATTGCAGATATCCTTGGACATGAAACAATTGAAACAACCATGATTTATACGAAGATAAATTTTCCCGAGCTTTCTTTTGTGGCAGGAAAATGGCCGGAGGTGATTGTATGAGCAACCTCATCTCCGCGCAAGTCGAAGACTATATCAACTACAAGCAAGCTCTTGGCTATAAAATCAAGATTGAATCCGAAGAACTGCGGCGATTTGCAGCATATACGGTAGCAATAGGGCACAACGGATCGTTAACAGCAGACGTTGCCTTCAAATGGGTTACGCTAAAACCGAATTACACCCTGTGGTATATGTCAAGGCGCTTGGAAACCGTGCGCACCTTTGCCAAGTACATCAGCATATTTGATCCTAATGCACAAGTCCCACCGAAAGGGCTTTTGAAAAAGTGTCACGGACGAATTAATCCTTATATATTCAAGAAGAAATCTCGATCATTATGGATGAGTCTGCACGTCTCCATTCCCCTGACGGGTTGAGACGCCTTACAATCCCGACCGCAATCGGTCTGATGTGGGCTACGGGAATAAGACCCTCAGAAGCCTGTAATCTTTTAGATTCAGATGTTGATCTTGATCTTGGCTTAATTCATGTTCGGGAAACCAAGTTTTACAAGCACCGATGTCTTCCGATTCACGATACGGTGATAGCTAAATTGCGCGATTACCAGAATAAGCGCGATGCTTTGCGAAACAACTATACCAATAGCCACTTTTTTATTATGACAAGTGGCAAACCCCTTGTCCTTAGGAACTTTGAATACTCATTACAGCTAACAAGGAATAGTCTCTTGCCTGAACATGGGCATTGGAACCGCAGACCACCCAGATTATACGATATTC
>NZ_MLBF01000042.1 GCF_001936615.1 Desulfosporosinus metallidurans | reverse complement strand
TAATATCCTTAAACTTTTAGTAACTCTATATCCGTATCATGGGTTATATCGTATGTCAGTTGATTGGCGAAAAGATAAAGGATACATCCTAAAGGCTAAAGGGACAAGAGGGGATGTAATTGTTGGCTGGATTGAAAACCAAACGAACGAACAAGAGCCTTTAAAACATTGTCCTATCTTATAGCGTAAAAACTATGCGTATAATGATTCTTAGGCGCAGAAAATAGCCGGGACCCGAACGATAGAATGCGGGTTCCCGGCTTTATTATAGGAAGGAAAGTATTGCGCATAACTTGGAGGTAGCCTATGAAAGAATTTTTAGGTACTCTTGGACAGACCACAGCTAGGGCCTACGGTGAGGACTTGATTGATTTCTCCCGTTGGTTTGAGGAATCGGATGGTATAGAGCTAGTTGCTGGTCTTGTCACTACATTGGATCTAAGAGACTATCTAAGCCATATGTTGACGGTTCGTGGACTTAAGCCCTCGACGATCAACCGGCGCTTGGCGGCGATCCGCGCTTGGCTACAATGGGCTAAGAGGAAAGGAGCGATTAATGATCTTCCTGTTTTCCCTCGACATTTATCCGAACCGAAGAGAGCGCCAAAGTCTTTAGATCGGGTAGAAGAAGCTCGTTTTCTCCGTTCAGTGGCGAGAGAAGGAAACGTGCGGGATAACGCTGCAATTGGTCTGATGCTTTATGCTGGCCTGCGCGTGAGTGAGGCCGTATCAACTAAGCCTAGTGATATTGAGATCGGAGAACGCAAAGGGAAGGTTATAGTCCGTAACGGTAAGGGTATGAAGCGTCGGGAGGTACCGATCAATGCCGATGGCAGGGGAATGATTGGTCCATGGTTAGCCAAGGCAAATAGCGACTACCTTTTCCCTGGCAGCGTGGGAGGACATCTTTCCCCAAGGACCATTCAAGAGTTGATTAAAAAATATGCGTACCAGGCACAATTAGATCCCAATAGCGTAACACCTCATGTACTTCGCCATACCTTCGCTACGAAGATCTTGCGTTCCGGAGTGGACATTGTGACGGTAGCGGCCCTTTTGGGACACTCCCGCATTGATACTACTGCTATATATACACAACCAAGCTGGCGTGATTTAGAACGGGCTGTGGATGGACGGGAGGGAGGGAATGGGGAATGACTATACACCCGGCAAAGATGGTGATGATTTGGGATAAAAGGATTGAGTTGGTCAGAAAGAGGATACTGTCTTTAAGGCAAAGGGGTTTCAATACTAACGATGAAGATGTTCAGGCTCTTTACGAGAGACTTAAGTTTTTTCAGGAGTGTCGAAGGTATGCTTTAAAAGATTTAGCGTGGGAGGATGTATGATTATTGATGAGAGAATAGAAAATTACACTAAAATGATATAACGAGAGGAAAATCCAGTCTTTAAAATGCTCTATGAATTGAATAGGGGCTTGCTTATTAAGCTTAAAAATCACAAACGTGTAAATAACAATCTCAATGGCTCTGTAAGCCACGGAAATAAGGAGGGGGAGGAATAATATCCAACTCCTCCATTTAACTCAATGTAGGGAAAATATGGGGGATGGTTATTCAACATTGGTACAGTAGTTTGCGAATATTATCCAACAAGCCGTTCAGCCCGTCGCACAGCAAGCGGCGGATCAGGCGGTTAAGGATATTATTGACCAGGCGATTCAGAGTGGAGTTAAGCAGATTCAGCCAAGTGCATAGCAAATCCATAAATGTAGTAAAAGCCTCAGCATTCATTTGCTGAGGCTTTTTTGCATTATTGTTTAAGGTTATTAAAAGGAGTTTCAAATAGTCTAGTAGAATTAATATGAAAAGCGCTTTTTTGTTGGAGGGGCCTTATTTGAGAACCGCTAAACAACCAGTAAAAAATGCTCCATCTCCTGATATAATTCATGAAAACATCAGAGCTATTGACTTAGTGAATGACTTTTGGGCAGTAGCAAGGGAGTGTAGGGAGAGTTCTTATTATTTGAGTGGGTTAGAGGAACTGTTGTTAGTTCAGGCTAATCCGCTAGAAGTAAAAGTTACCAACTTTGTAACGAGAATTAGAGAACTTAAGGATTCCTTTTTCCATTTGGACGAATTGCTCTTAGTCAAAAGACTGATCGAAATAAGTGAAAAGTTAGTGCCCTTTGTCCCCCAGGCAACATTAGGAAGTAAAGAACTTTATAACGTTACTAAGAGCTATATTGAAATTCGTACCTCAATGGACAAAGTCCAAGTTGAAATTATTGAATATCTTACTGGAATTGTTGTTACAAAGATAAAAAAACTTGTAGAGGGAATAGAGCAACTAAAACCGCTACAGCAGCATTATGAACTTGGAGCTAGAATGGGAAAATCGTTTTTTCACTCAATTGACGTGGATAAGATAGCGACGTATAAGTTTTATGTTCAAGACCGTGAGGTTGATAGAGAATTAAAAATGATTGACATAAATTTATCCCAGTTATACAAAATACGGGACTATTCAGTTCTTATTGAACAAAAAAGACAGCAATATCGTTACTGGCACGATGCTTATGCTGCTTTACTGTTAGCCGCCCCGAAGGCTCAAGAAGAACAGGAATTTAAACTTCTTGAGAAGAAGCAACATTCCTACAGTTTTCAGGTAGCAGTTCTGACCTATATTATTGGTGCGCTTACATTTGCTACTTTGGTTTTTGGTGGAATTAGTACTTATTACGCATATAAAGACCACATCCCTACTATGCCGATAAAGAGTGGGGGGAATAATGGGGGTAGGGTTGAAGTAAAAGGCCTTAATTTCTTACCTGCTCATTGAATAAAAATCTTAAGGGAGCTACAAACCATGAAACTCCTCTCAACCCCCATCGTAGTCCAGCCAGATCCAGAGAGGAGCGATCCCTCTTGCTCTTAACCAACGAGACTATCGGCAAACAAATAGCCCACCATAGAAAAAAGCGTAAGCTAACTCAAAAAGAGCTAGCTGCTAATATCGGACTCCCTTACAGATATGTAAGCGATCTCGAAACTGGGCGAAGGGTTCCTAGGATCCATACGCTTGCTCGGCTGGCAACGGGACTCGGGATATCGATAGATGAATTGGTTGGAATACGTTAAGGGTCCTTACTTTTACGGTAGGGGCCTTTTTATTTTTGTGGGACAGGTTTCCCCTTACTTCGCGGTTAAGATATGAGATGATTAGGCCACCTTGAGGTAATTATCCCTTAACCGTATGCCAAAAGGCATTCCATGCGAGGATGATTGGCGAATGGTTTTGTAGCTATTTTGTCTATATTAAAAAGTTGTAGTTCTAGTGTCTCTCAATGTTTCTACTAATACATAATGGAAAAGTAATGCCGAAAAAAGGTGATCTTTACAGAGGGGATTAATTTGATTTTAGGAAAGACCAAGTTAACTTATGATGAAATGAAACGTTTAATTATCCATATGTCAATATGGCTTAAGTGGGAGTGAAATCATAGGGAAATAAAATATTAAGGAGAAGTGGTTATGAAGAGTAAACTACTTAGTATTATCAATGAGTTTGGAGAGCAATTAACAAAGTCTGAATATAATCAATATGTTACAAAATTGAGAGATTATTTAATACCATATATTTTGGAAAACAAAGGGTCAAATTTTGAGGTTGATAGAATTTTCAAAGATGAGTTTACGAGAAGTGATGTAGTTAATGCAACTATGTATTATGTGAAACAGAATCAAAATGTGGAGAGTATATCAGCAATTGATGATTATTTAGTTGCAATTAATAGAATTTTTGACGAGTTATTATTTGAGCGGTATTCTAATCCAACCTTAATGAGATTTAAACCATTTACTTCTCTAAGTAGTGATGTCCAAGATAAATTAGTTAAAGAAGGAATTGTTCTAAGAGATAGGGAGGTTAATCCTTCTATCGATGACGATCAATATGCATTCATCATTCAATATTTGAAGGACAATAAAGGGACAAGTCTTAAATCACATCAGATTAAGATAATAATTGAATTATTCCTATTATATGGATTTAGCCATGATAAAATGGCAGAATTCAAAATCGTTGACTATAATTCTAATCAAAAGACACTTAAAGTTGAGTATAAACGGGTTATGACAAGAAGTATATACCTTGAATTGCCCTATTCTTTAGCTATTGAGATTGATGAATATCTAAATCTAAGAAATGCTAAAGAAATACTAGACTCAAATTTGTTATTTACTACTTTGAGAAATAATAAAATTGACAATGGATTCATTACAGATATTTTAAATTTAATAAAAGAAGATTACTTTAGGATAAGCGGAGTAGGATTGAAGAAAAATCAATTTACCCCTACAGGTCTTCAAAAATATGCAATTATTCAAATGATTCTAGCTGGTATGAATCAGTCTGTCATTATGGATCTAACTGACCAAAAAGAAGATATTTATAATGATTGTCAGAATGAAGTAAACCGAATGAAAGAATTAAATAGAAACAGATATGTCAATCACATGATAAGAGGTATTTCAACATTTGATTCAATTTAACTGACTGGTATCTATTAAGAATGGTCTTGGGGGATTTGAGGAGTCGTCGTCCATAATCTGGGGGGGGAACCAACTTCACTTAACACGTATTCCCGAAATCTGAGCGTGAAACCACAATCAACGCCCCCCTCATCCGGATGGATCGAGGGGGGCGTTGATTAACATAATCTTTCATTATAGGAACCAATTGGAGGAGGATACACACGTTGTTTGTCAAGACGATCGTCAAGCCCCAAATCATTAATCAGCTGGGTTTTGGTTATACATCTATCTGTATGTGCTATTACAGTTGCTCCGAGCATTCCGACGGCAATCATAACACTGCTCGAATTTAAGCTGGGAATTAAAGTGTGGTAAACAACCTCGCCCCAGGCTGGTTTGGCATAGAAAATTTCTAGGAAATAAGATAGTCCAATGACAGCAATCAGGACTGTAATAACCCGTTCCACCACATGTTGCCCAAACCTCTGTAAATACACGATCAGAAAGGTAACCCCAATGGTCATTAATCCCGAGACAAGGAGAGGAATACCAAAAAGTAGATAAAAGCCAAGTGTTGCTCCTAGAAACTCAGCCATATACGTCGCCATGGCGGCAAAAAGAGTAATTGTCCAAAGGAAAGTATTAACGGGTCTACTAAAAACCCGACCACAATGTGTCGCAAGATCTATGCCCGTTGCGATGCCCAGTTTCGCGGAAAGCGTTTGCAAGAAAATCGCAATCAGGTTGCTCCAGAGAATAACCCAAAGAAGTGTGTAATTGAAGTTAGAACCTCCACTTATGTTTGTTGCAAAGTTTCCTGGGTCGATGTAGGCGACACTGACGACAAAGGCTGGACCTAGATACCGTGATAAGGCTTTGAGTTTTTCTTGCCAGGTTTCGCGAATGAGAGGGAGTGGTAAAGAGATATTACGTACTAGGAGGGGAGGAATGCCGTCATTCATAGGAGAACACTCTCCTCACTAAGGGATCTTTCATCACATTAACACCGCCTTTTTTCAATTTCATAGACTGAGGTCCTATTTACAGCGTATGGAATTGAGTGTGAAGGGGTTACATTTTTACAAGCGTGTTTTATTCGTATATAATAGTATGTATTAAATGGGTGATTTGGAATTGAGGAGGAACAGGTGTGTTTGAAAGTGATATTCTCGTAGCCGGGGCTGATCCAGGATTCGGAGCGATAAAACTTGACACCGGAGACACGAAGGTTTTGTTTCCTGCCGTGATTTGTAAGGGAAATGAACGGATCTTTTCGACGTTGGGAAATACTCTGATTAATAAGGGATCCGACTTAGAAACACAGATTGCTTCTCTGGACGTGATTGTGAAGAATTATTCTACGGGCGTGGAACGGCATTATTTTATGGGGAGCTTGGCGGAGAGCTTGAATCCGAACGAAGCTCATTATTGCTGGGATGAAGATAAGTCCTCGGATGAAGAGGCTACAGCCCTGCTTGTGGTTGCTTTGGCTCTGGCCCAAAAGAGCCCCAAGGCGAATGTCTATCTTGGCACGGGCGTACCCGTAAAATATTATGCAAGTTTGAAGAATAAGTATGAAGCGGAGTTAAAGGGGTCCTTTTCTGTTGAGTTTCGTTCCGGACCCATGGAAGGGATCACACGTCACCTGAACATCCTACGTTCCCGAGTGCTGCCACAAAGCTATGGTGTATTCATTAAGGAGTCCCTCAATGAATATGGGATTCCGATAAGCGCCAAACTATTTAGCGGCTATGTTGTGGTCATTGATCCTGGCTTTCGCACGACAGATATTGCTGCGTTTTATGATGGGATCATGCTCGACCCACCAAATTCCTTTAGTCTTGAGAAGGGGTTGAAATGGGCTTATATTGGGGTGGCAGAAAAGCTAAAGGAAATGACCAGCAATCACGCCAACCCGATTGAAACCGATGATAAAGAACTCGATAAGATTTTCCGAGTTAATGGTGGGTTGTATCCCTGGAATAACGGGTCGCTTAACCTCAATCCGATCATGCAAACTATGCTCACCCAGTTAGGGACGGATATCTCGCGAGAAGTGAAGAAAGCTTTAAAACCAATGCTCGGCAAATTGCATACGGTTCTCGTATCCGGAAAAGTTGGGGAAATGGTTTTTGAACATATTCAGTTAGAAAATAAACAACTGATTGAGGATCCGCAATTTGGAAATGCTACGGGTTTTCGCATCATGGCGGCGACCTTGGTTAATAATATTACGAAGAAAGCGAATGTGCAGGAATGATACTTTCTCAATCTTCCTTTATTCCTCTGTATTTCGATGACGATGAGGCGGATCTTTGGCAAGCTTTGCAACGGATTGAACCCGAAAAGAGAAGTTCCTTTATTAAAGAGACATTGCGACAGGGGTTATTAAGGACGCTCCCAAAAGACACCTTGAAGGTAGATAGCGTGCACGATCCTGAAGAAACTCACGATGATGCTGTGGAAGAGAAGTTTAAAGAGATAGAGACGTTTTCGTTGGAGGCATTATTTTCCGAAGCGCACGTACCTGAACAAAGTGACAACCTACTTATGAAGGCAAACCCCCTTCCTTCCGCTGGGTACGAGTATATGATGACGCATGTAATTGGAACAGAAGACGATGAATCAATTCTTAAACTTTTGCGAGGAGGAGAAAAATCATAGACGGTCCGCTCTGGAGTTTCATAAAGGTTTTACTCGCTTTCATGTTGGTCGGAATAAATGGTGTTTTCGTAGCTTCTGAATTTTCATTGGTGAAGGTTCGCAAGACTCGGTTGGCTGAGCTGGCGGAGAATGGATCGAAGAGAGCGCAAAACGCCCTTGATGTGGCCTCGAAACTTGATGCATATCTTTCGGCCTGTCAATTGGGGATAACGCTATCTTCCCTAGGTTTAGGCTGGCTCGGTGAACCAGCGATTGCGTCATTAATCGAACCCTTGTTTGCGAAGTTGGCTGGATGGAACACGATCTACACTGACACGATTGCGGTAACGATAGCTTTTTTACTTATCTCGTTCTTACACATCGTACTGGGGGAGCTTGTTCCCAAGTCATTGGCCATTCAAAAGGCGGAGGGTATTGCACTTGGTACAGCGGGCTTTTTAAAAGATTTTTACCTGATATTCTATCCTGTAATCTATGCCCTTAATAGTGTCGCGAATCTCGTGTTGCGCATTTGGAAAGTTAAACCGGCTAATGAGGCTGATTTAGCGCATAGCGAAGAGGAACTACGCATGTTGGTTGATGCTAGCCAAAGACATGGTTACCTGGATAAAATGGAAGGTAAGCTGTTGGACAATGTGTTCGAATTTTCAGACCGCATTGCTAGTGAAGTGATGATTCCCCGTCAAGATATGGTGTGTATTTTCATCCAAGATTCGTTTGAAGAGGTTCTCGATGTTTTGAAAAAATACGGACATACACGTTATCTTCTGTGTGATGATGATAAAGATCATGTGCTAGGGTTAGTTCATATGAGAGACATATTTCGGCTAAGGGAACAGCAAGATAAGAAGGATATTACACAAATCAAGAGGGATATTCTCGCCGTTCCTGAGGGAATGCCCATTTCTCATCTTGTGCAAAAAATGCGGAGCCAACGAACCCATATGGCTGTAGTCGTGGATGAGTTCGGTGGATCGGCTGGGCTTGTCACGATTGAGGATATGCTGGAGGAATTAGTCGGAGAAATCTACGATGAATTTGAATCGGAACAACCAGATATTGTGAAATTAGCCGAAAATGAATATCTCCTTAACGGCAGAGTTTTATTGGAAGAAGTTTCAGAAATGTTGGAGATCCAACTTGAAGAAGAAACTGTTTCCACGATTGGGGGATACGTTTTTTCCCGGTTAGGTCGTAAACCCGTAAAAGGGGATGCCGTATACTTTGATGGGTTCCACTTTGAAGTGATGGAGGTTATCGGATTTAGAATTACCAAGGTTAAGGTCATGAGAAAGCCTCAAGAT
Organism: Desulfosporosinus metallidurans; assembly: GCF_001936615.1. GTDB lineage: Bacteria > Bacillota > Desulfitobacteriia > Desulfitobacteriales > Desulfitobacteriaceae > Desulfosporosinus > Desulfosporosinus metallidurans. Next base: position 33,204 of record NZ_MLBF01000042.1, on the reverse strand, counting down.
AGCAAAAGCGAGAAAATGCTGGGAGTGAATGAAGCGGTTTGACGGTTCTATTCCGTATGTGGATGATTCGAAATTGAGATATGGCCTGCAAGGCGAATTACTTGCAGGCCATTTAAGATCAAGAGTAGGCCTTATAACTCATTGTGATTTAATGAACACTGATTTTGTTTTCTACCAACCAATAATTCACCTGAGTAAGATAAGCAAAGAGCTGTGGTATGTCCATCAATTGTCCAAACCAAGGTCGACCGGATGGTAGAGTATCGGAGAGCTTCATGAGATCCCGAAGGGCGGGGATATTAAGGAAGGGAAGAAGCGGGGAAGTCGAGTCTTCAATGATTTCTTCGAGCCAAGTGCGAACGGCTGAAAGATAACTGGGGTGGTGAGTTTTTGGATAAGGGCTTTTGCGACGCCAAAGCACATCGTCGGGTAAGACACCGGTGAGAGCACGTCGTAAGAGCCCTTTTTCTCTGCCTTCAAGTGCTTTCATCTCCCAGGGAATGTTCCAGGCGTATTCAACTAGGCGATGATCACAGAAGGGAACCCGTACCTCGAGACCCGTTGCCATGGTCATGCGGTCCTTGCGATCAAGAAGGGTTGGCATGAAACGGGTTAAGGTTAAGTAAGTGATCTCTCGGATGCGGGCCTCGCGTTGTAGATCCCCCTTAAGTGTTCTGCTATCTTGGTGACCATTGGAAGAGGAACCTGGAAGGCGGGGGAGTTCTGCTAGCGCTTCTTCATACCGTTCAGACAAATAATCATGAGGCTGAAGACGATCAATCAGCTCGGGGGAAAGCACTTGTAAACGGTTTTCCACCTTTAACGCCCAAGGAAAGGTTTGTGCTCCTAGGGAGTCTGGACGATGAAACCAAGGGTATCCGCCGAACACTTCATCAGCGCATTCTCCGGATAGACCAACTGTGATTTTTTTCTTGATGGCGCGTGAAAAGAGCAACAAAGATGCATCAACGTCAGCCATGCCCGGAAGATCTCGAGCCAAGGTCGCATCTTTGAGAGTTTCAACGAGTTCAGGGGTATCAAAGACACAGTTGGTGTGCTGAGTTCCGAAACGTTGAGAGACACGTTCAATCCATGGCCCATCTGCCCCGGGTTGAAAGTCATTAGGATGAAAGTATTTATCATTCTCAATGTAATCGACAGAAAAAGTTTGCAGGGGGCCCTTCCCATTTTGAGCCAGGGATTCGGCAGCAATTGCAGTAATCGCACTGGAATCTAGTCCTCCTGAGAGGAGGGTTCCGATGGGTACATCGGAAACGAGCTGACGTTGGACGGTATCCATAAAAAGATCGCGTATCTTAGCCGTCGTTGTCATCAAATCATCCTCATGAACATGATTGGGGAGCGCCCAGTATCTGCGAATTTGTAGGCCGTTCAGAGAATATAAAAGAACGTGCCCTGGTTTTAGTTCGGAAATACCTTCATACACACCCACTCCAGGAGTACGCGCTGGGCCGACGAGGAAGACCTCTGCCAGTCCTTCCTTCCCGATGATGGGGGAAATATTCGGGTGCTTCAGTAACGATTTCAGTTCAGAAGCAAACACAAGTGCGCCACTCTGTTCAGAGTAAAAGAGTGGCTTAACCCCCATCCGATCACGCGCTAGAAATAATCGTTGTTCTTTACTGTCCCAAATTCCAAAGGCGAATATTCCGTTCAAATGTTCAACGCAAGAGGGACCCCATTCTAAGTAGGAGAGAAGTACCGCCTCCGTGTCCGAATGTCCTTCAAAGTGATAGCCGCAACTCATGAGTTCTTGACGGATTTCCGGCGTATTATAGAGTTCGCCGTTATAGACCAGGGTATACGTATGTGCATTTCTCTCGCGTATCATCGGTTGGAGACCTCCCAGGGGATCAACGACGATGAGTCGGCGGTGTCCAAATGCAGCACGAGGGGAAAGCCAGAACCCTTCTGCATCCGGCCCCCGAGGGATAAGAGTTTGTGTCATACGGCCTACGACATCTTTTTGCAGGGTTAGATCATGTTTCCAATCCACCCAACCAACGATTCCACACATGTAAATTCCTCCTTATGCAAATAGAAATCATTATCAACTGAAGATACAACATTCTATGTTTTAACCACGAAAAGGGTTCATAGTGACTTTCATTATTTCCCATAAGTTTTCGACGTACCCGGAAGGAATTAGGAGCGCTCATCAAGAAAATTTATAATCATGCCTTATATGAGGAGGGATTATTATGGATAATATTCAATATGACCCTGAACAGATATTAAACGGCTTTACAGAAGATAGTTTGAAAGAACTAGCAAAACGATTAAAACGAAAAATAAACGAAACAAAGAACGATATCATTCAGGAAATTTTATCTCCACCGCAAGGAAAAGCAGAGGAAAGGGTTAAGATCTGGCAAGAAATCAATCGACACCTCAGAAAAGAATTAGAAACGCTCTCTGAGGAAACATTTTTAATGTATTCTACTGGAGATGCTTTATCAATAGAACAATTTAAGGTTGGATACATGTTCACGTTGAGTGCTAACCCGGAAATCAAAGCACGAGGGGAGGAGTTATATTGTCAAGCCGAGGAGAACAAAGAACCAGAGAAAGAAGAAGCTTTACCAGTAATTGCTACAATGCCAGTAGAGATAGTAACCGAGCAAGTAAAAGGGGTGATAGAAATTGAGGAAGTAGAGGAGGGGATAGAAGTTGAGGATGTGGAAGAAAGTATGGACGTTGAGGAAACCAAAAAACTACAAAAGCGGATAAAGACTCTAGAAAATAAGCTAAGAAAAGCCAATTTGGAAACCCTAAGAACTAAGGGACAATTAGAAAAACTTAATAATGAAATTATAGCAATAAAAGCTCAATGGATGAAAGAAAAAGAAGAGGCTGGGAAATTTCGCAACAGAGTGAGAGATCTCGAAGGGGAACGAGCAGAAAAAGAAACAGAAATAGAGATCCTAAAACTAAAATTAGAACAGGCAAAGACCTTAACCCCATCAAAAGCAAAGGAACAATCACAACGTCGAGACCTCCATGAAGTCAGGAACCCGTTGTCTGGCGAAATCGACCTCGCCGCATTTCAAGGAAGGAAAGCTTTGATATTTGCAGATCGTGATCATGAAATAGAAATCAGGCTCAACGCATTGGGTATCATTCCGATTTGGGCCATGGAAATTGATTGGAATCGTCCGCGACGAAGAATGTCCACCTGTGAACTTGTCTTATATAAACAGAATGACAAAATAATCGAGAAACTTGATGAGATTCGCGATGTTGCTCGGTACTGGAATATCCCGTGCAGTGAACTCTTAAATACCAGTGGGAGGATCGTCCATGATTAGAGATAGTAGGATTTGGAATTCAGTTATTATCGGAAAACCAGTCATTGAAAGTATTGATGTGGATATAAACTCTCAGTCTTTGCGTGTGCAAGTGGACATGATCTCCATTTTACCGGATAGTATGCATAAGGCTTTAGATGGAAGACGTCAAATTACAATCTGGGGCAAAGATCTAATGTTGGCTGGATTTCCAGACGAACTCGTGACAACTTCTCATTTTCGACAGTTCGAGATTAATGAGAGCCGAAAATCAAGAGCTAGGGAATTTTTCCAAAGCAGACTTCTTTCTTTTACGGTGGAAGCGGTGAAAAAAGATACACAGAGGGTGTATTTTAATGGTAAAAATGTCGCCTTCCACGATACCCCGCCTACGTTTAATCCTTACACCTCACAATTCACGCCGATTCCCATGATTGCCAAGGACGTGCCAGCGGAGCGTGTCCAAAGGATACTTTATGAGAGGTTGCCCTCGATTGATTTTCTCTCGTATCAATACCCAGAAGATCCCCCTCTAATCCTCGGGTATCGGAATCATTTTTTTGGCTGTAAGTCCGGTTGGTTGGGGGAGCTTAGGCAACACTGGCGGATTTATTGTCCAGAAGGGGAAGAAGTCACGTGTGTCCCGGACGAAATTCCTGAAAGTCAGATGTTGAAACGTGGCAACTTAGCGTTCTTGTTGGATGAGGACTTAAATGAAATCAGCAATCATTTGTTATATGGAGAGCCTTTCCCAGCAAACCAATTCATCAATCGTTTTAGTGCATCGTCTCTAGCGCCTCTAACCCCAGCCCCACGTGCGCAATTCGTGAAATTCCCAACCATTGAGTCTGTGCTAAAAGTAGAGTCTATTTTGGCTCCCCTCCTTGTTGGACAAGAAATGATACGGCCTCCTAAAGAACAAGTATCTGAGGAAAAAACCTTTAAGGTACGGGCTTTTGAGGCCCAGGAAGTTGTGGATAACGGTGAGCAAACGTTTATTAATGATTTAAATCAGGTGGCTTTGTCCAATCAGCTTGTGTATGATATGGAAGACCTCGTGAATTTTCACATCGCGATTAAAACTGGTGCCTTAGTGGTCTTAGCGGGAATGTCCGGCGTAGGAAAATCTCAGCTTGTTATCAACTATGCCCGAGCTTTAGGCCTTTCCGGTGTGGATGAAGCGGGTGAGGAACGTAAACAGTTCTTATTTATTCCGGTTCGTCCGCCCTGGAATGACGATGCCGACTTGATCGGTTTTTACGATGCAGTACACAAGATCTATCGCCCTGCGGAAACGGGGCTTGTGGATTTGTTGATCGAAGCCTCAAAAGAGGATAACATAGACAAACTCTATCTCATTTGTTTTGATGAGATGAATCTCGCTCGTGTAGAGCATTACTTCAGTCAGTTTCTGAGCATTTTGGAACTTTCCGAAGACCGCTACTTAACCTTATATAGCGAAAAACTCGCGCCAGAAGTCTATAACCGGCACGAGTATTCGCCACGAGTTCCCATCGGAAACAATGTGTTTTTTGTTGGAACGGTAAACATTGATGAATCGTCGTTTCAATTTAGCGATAAGGTCCTAGACCGTGCAAATGTCATAAACCTTAAAATATATGAGTCCTTACGCGCCTGGAAGTCCGTATTCGAAGAAAGGGCAGCGGAAAAGCCTTCTGACGAAGGTGCTCAACTCTCGCCTGTACCGGGCAAGGTGTTTGCCTCATGGTGTAATAATTCACCCACTGAGATCGGATTGACCGATGATGAAATCGATTTCTTAGATGAATTGAACTTAGCCTTGCGTAAAATTGATAAAAACCGGGTGGTGGGATATCGAATTATTCGCCAAATTGGTTCGTATCTAAAGAACATTCCTTGCAATGTGGAAGGGCAAGGATTTCTTGATCGAGGAAAGGCCTTTGATTTACAGCTTGTGCAACGGATTATGACCAAGTTTAAAGGCCCGGAGTGCGACTTGGAACAGCTCTTTGGTAAATACAGGGATCGAGAGCAGGCAATCAGTCCAATTCTTAAGTTGTTTGAAAAGTATCATACAGTTTCAACCTTCAGCAATTCGCGGGATGTCTGCCATAAAAAAGCAAAGGAACTTTTAGATCATGGCTATGCATCTTAAAGACGACGGGATCTCTATCTTATTTTTAATTGGTCGACAGGAAATCCCTCGTTCAGTCTCAGAGAACAGTGTCATTGAAGTTTTTGAGCGAGAAAACTTGGGCGTTTCGTTTGCTTCAAACCGAGAGGATGCCTACCTCTATATTGATGGCTTAGATGGCTGTGATTCCTTGAAACTACACCTCGACGAGGAAGGAATTCCGTGTTTGATGCCTGGGACGAAACGCTTTCCTCTCTATAGTGATGCCAATGAGGATTATCCGTTGATTCCTGGAGACTATCTGATCATCGTGAAATGTAAAGGAGACGTTTTTAATTCGCTAGAAGCAACACTCCGGGTTAGACCCAACAATATTACAGAAGACGAACTTAACGTGATGCGGAACGAGCTTAACGAAATGGTGCAGGGTCTCGCTTATGACCAATCACGAATGAATTATGGGCTCAGACTTTACGGTGAAAGTGGGCTACTTCCCCCCCTAGTGTTGGCCGAGTTTGTGATTCTGAATCACATAGTTAAGGAGCTCGGAGCAACTCTTGAAGATTTGACTCGCCGTCCAGATCAATCTTTAGAGCGGCAGTATCGAGAAGTTAAGGCTAACGTGAAAAGTAAACAGGATGCCAAGTCCTACCGCTGGCTGTTATCGGTACCTGGGCAACGGGCCAACTCAGCCGCTAAAAGCATGGTGCAGCCGGAAGTCATCCTTGGTATTATTGATCACCTAACGTTTGATACGCCTGAAAATAGGATGGTGCTGGGTTTCCTTCATTATGTTTCTTCACAATTGGAGTTCGTTTTGAAAGCGATAAGAGGTACGATAACGGAAGAGCAGAGGGCGATTGAATCGAGGACTCCCTATGTATTCCTGCAAAAATCAACAAGCAACGAAGTTCGGGCCTTAAAGGCGAAAATTGTACATCTTGAATCAATGGAACGGAAAATGCAGAAAGGGATTTTTTCTGTGCGTAAATGCATGGATTATCCGGTGTTTAAAGGACTAAAACCGGTGGGCTCCTCGAATCATTATTCGCTTAAGATTGAACGGGATTGGCGATACAAGAAAGTATTTGCATGGTGGAAACAGCTGAGGGCCCAGGATTTCCAAATTCCCTTATACCATAATTTTAAGGTGCAATGGAAGCGGACCGATGTTTTATACGAATATTGGTGTTACATCAAAACGATTCTTGCACTGGAGCAGGTGGGGTATACTCCTGTTTCCGGCTGGATATATGATGAGTCTTACCAGCCCAATATGGAATTTGTTTTTCCAGTCCTTCAAGATGATACCTTAGTGGAAATGGTGAAAGGTTCGACCCGTCTTTCCGTGTTATTCAACGAAAAAATGCCCCGAGCAAAGCGCGGCGCACTCAATACCAATCGCATTCTTTATATGGAAGGAACGAATTATAAGCCGGATATACGAATTGATGTTTTTGCTAACGAAGGGTATACCGGTTCCATTATTGTCGATGCCAAATACCGCAAACGGTTAAACATCTGGAACAACGATAGAGTGGAAGAGGAGAACCGTCCAAAAAACATGAATACGTTGCAAAACTATGCCAATTCTCTGAAGTATATTGGGGATCCCGCCGGAGTGTCCAAGGCTATCAGAGTCATTGCCCTTCATCCAAGTCAAGGGCCAGAGGTCGAAGACATAGAGGATACAAATGTAAGTCTGATCCAACTCCGCCCGAAAGAGCGGTTAATCCATTACTCGGAGTATTTGAAGAGGTTAATTGAGGGCTAGCAGGTGCCACTGGGCGGAACGGGGGGACAGGTTCCTTGTTTTTGTCCTGAGGAAATCATAATCGGTAGTATTAAGTTTTTCTTTGATTGATGGTAATCCATCCTAAAAGCTCTTTATTAACGAATTAATTGCATAGTCGACATCCTGGATTGAATTAAAATGGCTGAAACTAAAGCGTAACGTTCCGTGCGGAAACGTTTTAAGCGTTTGATGCGCAGAGGGAGCACAATGAAGTCCGCAGCGGGTCATAATCCCAAAGCTTATAAACAATTGGTAACTAACTTCTGCATTATCCAGATGCGGAAAGTTCAGAGATGCAATCCCTGTTCGGTCTTGTTTTGGTTCGGGGCCAATGAGCTGGACACCAGGAATAGTTTGCGCTTTTTGTATAAACCTGTGAACAAGATTGAGCTCTTTTTCTCTAATAGTTGTAATGCCTTCGGACAGTAAGTATTTAAGCGAGGCATTAAGCCCGTAAATACCGGGCAAGTTTAATGTACCCGCTTCAAATCGATCGGGCATATAATTTGGTTGAAGAACACTCTCTGATGCGCTTCCCGTTCCCCCTTCGATCAATGGTTCAACGAGAGAGGCCAATTTATCATTTAGGTAAAAGCCGCCTATTCCTTGTGGGCCTAAGAGTCCTTTATGGCCTGTAAAAGCTAAAGCATCGGCCTTTAGCTTAACAAAGTCTATCGTTAAGAAACCAGCTGTCTGGGCGCAATCAATGATAAAAAACAGGTTATGCTCCCGGCATAGTTTGCCGACTTCCTCTAAAGGTAATATCGTACCACTGACATTGGAAGCATGAGTCATAATAACCGCTTTTGTATTAGGCCTAATATGGAGGCATAAGTCGCTGGTGCGAAGTTCCCCTTTGTTATTACAGAGCACCGTTGATAGTTCAACCCCTTTTTCAGCCAGAGAAGCCAGGGGGCGCATAACCGCGTTATGTTCCATGGAAGAAACAATCACATGATCGCCCGGTTTCAACAATCCTTTAAGGATAACATTAAGACTTTCAGTAATATTTTTAGTAAAAATGACGTTTTCTGGTTTGGGAAAATTGAACAGGTTACACAGAAGTTCCCGTGTTTCATAGACAATGTTGGCAGCTTCGAACGATGCCGTGTAAAGCCCACGATTAATATTACAGCCATTATTGGTTAAAAAACCGGCTACGGCTTCAGCCACACCAGGGGCCTTAGGGAAAGAAGTAGCCGCATTATCTAAATATAATCCGTTCATGACACCATTCCTTTTAAAAAGAGCTTCGTCGTTTAACGAAGCTCATACTATTTTGAGTTCTCTCAGTGTTCTAAAACGCCCGCATTTTATTCTTCAGCACGATAAACCAACTCGTACAGATTCCCTTGAACAGCATAGATCTTCTCGATTTCGTCGGAAATGATCTCGCAAAGATCGCCGGTAAAGTGGAATTTTACGCCCATGCCACAACTAGAAGTCAACTTGCGGGGTAAAGGGATTAATTCCCCAACATATTCAGAGTTTTTAAGGAATTTAGTAAATTTAATGGCGGAAGAATTGGTGTAGAACAAGACGATGTAGTTCATAGAACTACTTCTTCTTCGCAGATATTTCAAAGGTATTAGCGTCGCTATCGAGTTCGACAGTGTTAATAGTGTAGCCTGTTAAGTTCAAGTATCTTTCCACATTGGATTTAGCTGTTTTACTGTCAACTAGGACGGTTACTTCAGTCGAGCAAACTTCCAGTGCCTTTTTGGTCATAAGAACCGGTTGGGGACAGGACATTCCTCTTGTATCAATTTGTGCCAACCCTAACACCTCCTTTAACGGTCGCTTTCACATCTTTTTCTAGGTTGAAATAAGCAATCATAAGCAAGAGAGCAAAACCAATGAGTACCGCGATTTTCCCATTAGGGGAAGGGCCTTGTGCACTGGAGGCAAGGGAAAAGTTATGAGCAAAGGCAGCCCCAGCAGACATTCCTAAAATTGTAATTACGGAATCAACATTCCCTTCGGCGGCTAGAATAAGTTGTCTTAAGGGGCATCCTCCCAGAAGCACAGAACCCCATCCGGCGAGTGCCATGCCTAGAAAATTCCATAATCCATCAGCATGTGCAATGGATTGGCCGGAAAAACCAAGCTTGTAAAAACCAAAGTATAAATTTCCCAAGGTCGCAAAAACAAAGATTGAGATAAATCCTAGAATTAAGTAAGTATCTTTAAAGAGAATAGCATCGCGAATACCACCCACCATGCATAACCTCGTTCGTTGCACTAAGACCCCGATGATCAATCCTGCAGCAAGAGCGATCCATACAGACGCATGCGCAGCCCCCGGACCTTTCTTACTAAAGAAAATAAAGGCAGGCGCTGTAAGAAGAAGGATAAAAAGCCCGATATTAACCATTGGAAAAAGGTAACCCTCGAATTTAGAGAGTCTATAGGTCCTCTTAAGACTAAAACCACTTTTTAAGAAAATAATGCCGACGATGATTCCAACTACAAATCCTGCTAAGCCAATCAGAGCATTAAGGTCACCGCCCCCAAGCCTTAATACCATGCGGAGGGGACAACCTAAAAACATTAAAGCACCAATCATAACTACAAAGCCGAGAATAAATCGGATGAAGGGGGAGGAGCCTCCTCGAACATCAAATTCCTTTTTACCAAAGGCTATCATAAAAGCTCCAAGGACGATTCCAATAATTTCGGGACGTATGTACTGGACAACGTCTGCGCGATGTAATCCCAAGCTTCCCGCCGTGTCCCGAATAAAGCAGGCGATGCAAATTCCCATGTTTACAGGATTACCAAAGCGAACTAAGATGACAGCGAGGATCCCAATGACAGCTCCAGTGAAAATTATGCCTTTTTTACTATCCATGTTACTTCCTCCTTTTATGGATCAGAATATGGTGTGTTAAAAAGTTAAACCTGGTTTAATCCCCCCTTCATACATAACATTATAGTAATACATTAACATAATATTACTATAATGTTAAAAATACAATAACTATTCATATTTATCGCAAGAATTTTCCATCAGTTATTTATTGTTACTACTGCGGTTCCCAAGTTAATGAGTGCAAAAAGAAAAAGACCACGTATAGTGGTCTCTGATTGGGGACTGCTCTATGAGAATTAGCGATTCATTTGTTTCAAGGAATACTCGTCGTTTTCCTTCTTTCTTGATAACAGTTGATGATTTGCTGGGAAGTAGAGACATTTTTTGCTAATACAATCTTTATTCTTCCCATATTGTTTGCAGGTGTATTCTGCTTTTTGTAAACTGTCAAAGTAGCTTGTAACCTGCATAAATGATTCTATCGAGGTTATTGCTTCACGTTTGCAGCATCTTGGTCCACCGTATTTGCTGATTTCAAGCAATGCATGTCCGGTAACCCTGTTGGCGGCTCCACGTTCATTCTGAGACATAGGGGTTGCACCTTCGATAATAGATACTGCAATTCCGGTTCCCACGCAAGCCCCGCAATTGCCATAAAGACCACAACTGCCGCCTTTTATGTCTTTACCACGCTTAATTGCTTCCTTGATTTTTGAAATATCCTTTTGCCCGTTTAGGTTCTGCCAGGCTGCAACCAAAACTGAAGGAACGATGCTGTGATATTCCGGTCCGTGCATATTCAGCCCGGGTAATTCAAATACCATTTGAGCAAGGACTAGTGGATTCTTCTCATCACTTGCCCATAGAAGTTGCTCCACTTTTCCGAGGATATCAAGGCTGTGGCATAGATCGCACACATAATGGCCTTTTGAACATCTGACATAAGCTTCAAACTGCTGACCACAAATATGGCAGACCTCTTTTGTTGATGAATCCTTGGAGTACAAGAGTTCCTGACCGCATATTACACAGCCCTTGGTTTTTTGTGGCTCACTTAAGGCAGACTTAGCTTCTAACTTTACTTGAATCATTATGAGGCCTCCATCGTAATAGTGCTGACTGCTAGATTAAATCCTAAGATTGCAGAAATTTGGAGAAACCACCAGCTATACTTTTTACATTTGTATATCCTTTGAGATTAAGGAACATCACCCCGTAAATTGATTGGATACCACCATTGCAATAAATGATAACTTCTTTATTTTTAGGGAGTAACTTGCTATATTGTTTTGGAAGATCCTTTAACAAGCAATTTATTGAACCAGGTATTCCATCTTTTTCAAAAGCCTCTGAGTTTCTTAAGTCCAGAAGATAGAAATCTTCAGGGTTTTTTTGATTTTTGAGCTTGGATTTAAATTCATCAATTTTGATTAAATTAAAGTTACTTGAAATGCTTTCAATAAAAATGTCTTCTGATGCTTTAAAATCAGGTAGACCAAGGAGCGGATTGTGTGTAACTCTATCTTTGACAATAAACGTGGTGAAATCCATCTTCAGATTTTTTTGAATGATTATATCATGCCCAAGACAGAGTCCCATTAAAATAGTAAATTCGACCCCGGCGGAATTTAAAGTATTTGCTTGCCCTAGGGGGTTGCAGGATACTGTATCGTTAATCTTGCCTGGATCAATCTGAGACTCCTTCAGACCATCAACAGTGCATGAAACCATAGTAAATTTAAAGTTTTTTTTCTCAAGATATTTTCTCAAAGCTACTGCTTCTTTTTCCATGCCATAACAGTAGGCAACCCCGATATGCATATAGCCGCGAATCTTAGAATATTCTACAATCTCTTCAAGGCGTGTAAGAGTTCCGGCTCTGCCATTATCAATTAACCTTGAGGCTGCTTTTGTGTAACGTTGATTTTCCTGCGATGTATAGCTTTGCAGATATTCATTGCTTCTGTCAGAGCAGGGAGATAATTTCCTACAACTTTTGAGAGTACATTTTGTGCAATCCATGGTTACCTCCTAGAATAAGGAATCGGATTAAACCGACCATCTGATGGAGAACATTTTGAAGCCAGTTGATCAAGAATCGGTGGCATTAGCTCGGCAGGGACCGAACTTGGGTAATAATGTTACATTATACCCCTTAGGGGTATAATGTCAAGAATTAGAATAAAAACTTATCACGGCGATTCGTGAACCTATAAAAAAAGAACGGCGGAGGTAAGATTAATTTGCAAGTATGATAAGTATGATGTATCCTACTTATAGGGGTGGTAAGAATGATGCAACACGGTAAATTTTATGGTTCGACAGTTATGGGAGAACGTGGACAAGTCGTTATTCCTGTTGAGGCCAGAGAAGAGATCGGTATCGAACCCGGTGAGAAACTTGTTGTTCTTGGGAATAAGAGAAGAGGAGTCGTTATCTTATTCAAATCCGATGTTATGACGAGATTTGCCGACATGATGTTTCGAAAAGCCAGATTCTTTGAGGAGATGTTTAGTTCTCCCTTAGAAGATTCAGAACAGGGTAAAACTAAAGGGTAATAGGTCTCAGCGCCACAATCTGAAGTGAAGTCGTACAGCTGAAAAGGCATAGTTGTAAGGTGAACATAATGTTCGAAGCTTGAGACCAGGGAGGAATTTATGCCAATCATCATTAAGTTTTTTAAGGATCAACGCTTTCGAAAGATCATCTCCATGTTTCTGCTATTTGTAGTTCAACTTTGGTGGGTTAATAAGAAAAAACGATTCCTCACAGAGGAAAACTATCAGAAGCAGACCAAAGCCATTTATCGGAAACAGGCCAGCGTATTTACAGAGATGGCTACAGAACTTGGGGGACTTCTTATTAAACTGGGACAATTTTTTAGTTCCAGGGTGGACGTTTTACCTGAGGAATACACAAGTGAGCTTTCGAAGTTGCAGGATGCCGTCAAACCGGTTAGAACGGAAGAAATCATCAAGCGGATTGAAGAGGAATATAGCTGTCCTATTGCTGAGGTTTATACGAACTTTTCTCAAGAACCTATTGCTTCTGCTTCTTTGGGGCAGGTTCATACCGCTGAGATAAAAAGTCATAATAAAGTAGCGGTTAAGATATTGCGCCCCGGCATTGAGGAGATTATTCAAACAGACTTTAACGCGCTCCGGTTTATGGTGACCTTCGCAAAGCGATATCCCAAGATTAGTTCAGTCGTTGATTTGGAGCAGATCTATAATGAGTTTGTTGAAACGACACTCGATGAACTCGATTACGGCAAAGAGGGTCGGCACGCGGATACCTTCCGAGCAAATTTTTCAGAAGACTCAAGAGTCAGTGTTCCTGAAGTGTATTGGGAATACACGACTCAGCGTGTACTGACCATGGAATATGTCACGGGCTATAAAGTGAACGATTATGAGACTCTAGAAAGGGTCGGGTTAGATCGGGCACAGATTGCGGATACCTTAATTTCCGCTTATGTGCAGCAATTACTGACCGATGCATTTTTCCATGCAGATCCTCATCCTGGTAATTTACTCGTTAAAGAAGACGGAACACTCGTTTTCTTAGATTTCGGAATGGTGGGGCGGATTGAGAAAGGCATGCGGGAAGAATTGACTGCCTTCGTCATAGCCTTATTCAAGAAAGATACCGATCAAATGATGATCGTCTTTGAAAAGCTTGGGTTCCTTCGACCGCATGCTGATAAACAAACCTTAGCTAAAGGACTCAAACTCATATTGGCTGATCTCTTTGAAGATCCGAACCTGAATAAAATCAATTCAGAGGAATTCCTTCTAGAATTAAGAGAATTTATGTATTCCCAGCCGTTTCAAATTCCGGCGAGCACCTTGTTTTTAGGAAAGTCGCTCTTAACGATCATGGGAATTTGTGGTGGACTGAATCCTAAGCTTGATCTTATAAAGACGCTTCGACCTTATGCGGAGGAACTCCTAGCTGGAGAGGATAAGGGAAATGGCACTCGAAACTTTATTCTAGACCAAGCAAAGAAGACACTTGCAGAGTTCATTACTCTGCCTGAAAAATTAAACCGACTTATTACTGGGTTAGAAGTCGGTGAGATTAAAATTCACCCGTCCAAGAGTTTTGAGTTAAATCTCCTACAAAACCAGAGGGACCAGGCAAGCCGAATTGTGCGCGCGATTTTTAGCAGTGGGTTCTTAATCTCTGGAGCGATTTTGCTAGAGGGCCCCTATTTTAAGGTCGGATTGATGCTAATTCTTCTTTCAGCTCTAACCTTCGCTACATTTTTGAAACGCAACTCGAACTCTGCGGGGCAAAAGAAGATGGGACAAAGAAGCAGGGCCATGCGAGAATCCGCAGGATTTCGAAAACCGCGGTTTCATCCCTAAGTAATAGGTTTTCGGAGAATTCACCTTGTGGTTCATTCAATTCAAATAGGATTAGAAAAGGAGAGGTATTTATGAGTCTGGAGAACATTAAGTTTACCTTCGAAGAAAATGAAGAAGGTTTCACAGTGACCCTTAAAGGGGATAAAGAGAAGCTTAGAGCGAAGTTGGAAGCGTTTGAGGCGTTCCTGAATTTCCGAGAGAAAGCTAAGCAAGCAGGTTTCGAGCATCCTGGCAGCGGTTCCCCTATTCATCAGTTTTTTAAAGCCATGCACGAACACCATGCACATCATGGTCAAGGGGGGCATGGGCATTGTGGTCATCATGCTCACCACGGAGAACACCCCTTCAAACACGGACATTGTGGAGAGTCTTCCAAGAGTGAGACTCCAGTGAGTCAAAGTGAGGAAAACAAACAGGCAGAAGAGTAAATGAAACATGGGGACAGGTTCCTTGTTTTTGACTTTCATTATTTGAAGCAACGCACCTTTCATTTGTTCGTCGAATGGGTTTATCCTTGAAATCATAATCGATAGAATTAAGCTTTTTCTTAGGATACTGAAAAACCGTAAAAAGGAGCCATCGCCGGTACATGCCGGATGAAGGTTTCTTTTAACGGTTTATTAGGTGGGTCGTGCTCGCACCCACGTTTTGTTTTATTCCATTGGTGCTTTAACCAAGTAGAATTTTGATTAATCGAAATATAATGCTTCTAGCTTTTCCATAAACTTTTTTTCCATCGTTGCTTGTGATTGTTTTACTTCTGAGAGTTCAGATTCCACTTTGCTCAAACGAGATTCTACACTATCTAGCTTATTAAGAACTTCTCCAAAATGTTCAAGCATCAAGTCTTGAAATTTCTCATTATTCATATTGGCACTTCCTTATAAGTAGTGAATTGATTATATGATTTTTTGAAGAAGTCGAGGGAAGGATTTGCAATATTTAGTTGGACGCTCAACTTGTCGGCTTAGTGATCAAAATCGTTCAGCTCTTGGATGCTTTTGTGTTTTCTTTTATCGGTTAGTGACTATAACGAGTCTTTTTCATGCACATAAACTATCGTGATTAAATGATGATAAGGAGTCGATCAAGATGGTGGCATATCAACAAAATCCCAGAGGTCATAATCACGGAAGCCTAACTCATACATCTTGCGCTCAAGCGCATGTTCATCAGTGCTTAGATATCACAGGTCCAGCAGTTCCAACTCCAGATGGTAGTCATGTTCATCATTCCGAAAGCTGGGTTCTTTATGAACATGGACATTCTCATTATTACAAATCTATATCAGGACCAGCCCTGCCTTTACCGAACGGCTGGCATGTACATGACTGGAATTTCTATACAACGGTGGATGTGGGGCATCGCCATCATGTTTCGGGTCCAGACATGCCTGCTCAAGAGATTTAAAGAACTTGAGTGTGCGCTCTCTACGGGGGACAGGTTTCCTGTTTTGACCTTCATTATCTGAAACATCGTACCTGTCCCCGTGTTTTTCCCGTATTTCCTAAGAGACAAATTCCATAATTTTTTCATAGGAATTTTCAGCATCAGCATACCCGTTATGAAGCAGTCCATAAAGCTTTTTGGAATCTTTCTCTAATCGTCCAACCTCTAATTCCCTTGAGGGTCTTATTACAATTGCCTTATTTTCCTTTTCAAGCTGCTCAATATAATCCAAGGTTTCATTATAATTTTTGTAGCGATTCATCATTGTTTCTAATAATAAGGGATAATTTCTATAGTTTAGCTTAAGTAGTCCGGTAAATTTTCCGGGACTCTTTCGATATCCCTTGTTTCTGGTTAAAACAATAATATTCTTTGTATTACCATCCTTAATGGATTTATTTATAGGGATGGAATCGGAAATTCCACCATCTAATAATTCATAACCTTTATATTTCACAATAGTAGATATCATTGGCAGAGAAGCGGATGCTCTTAAAGCCTGGAATTTTTCACCCAAATCATCCTTGTTGAAATAAACTGGTTTTCCAGTTTTGCAATCGGTTGCTCCAATCAAAAAATCACAAGGAGATTTCTGAAAGGTTTCATAATCAAATGAAACATGCTTATTGGGAATTTCATCAAAGATAAAATCCATTCCAAAATATGATTTAGTCAAGATGAAATTTCTTAAACTCATGTACCGCCAATCTTTAACGTAACCAATAATGACCTTTTCGTTTCGACCCCGTTGCTTTGAAATATAGGACACGGCGTTACAGGCTCCGGCTGACACGCCTATAACATACTTAAAGTATAAATCCTTTTCCATAAAATATTCCATGACACCGCAGGTATATAGTCCCCGCATACCTCCGCCTTCAAGCACAAGCCCTACATTTTGCATAATGAACACCTCAATTTTATTCAAACTTGGTTACGGTAAGAATAGCATGGCAACTTTTAACTTTCAATATTAGTTTGGATTACACAGGATTACTTTGTAACATGAGCGCTGAAAAGGTACACGTTCACCCGAAACCCCGAAACTATAAGTTAAATAAACCAAAAGCAAGCCCTTGACGGTATACGCTGGTTGAAGGGGCTCTTTTTGTTTATTCTTTGGGTGCTTTAACCAAATAAAACTTTGATTCTGTCGTTTAGCTCTTGGAAGCTTTATGTTTTCTTTTATCGGTGAGCGACTATCGCGAGTCTTTTTCACGTACATAAACTATCGTGATTAAATGATCATAAGGGGTCGATCAAGATGGTGGAATATCCACAAAATCCCAGAGGTCATAACCACGGAGCGTAACTCAACATCTTGGCTCAAGCACATGTTCATCAGTGCTCAGCAGTTCCAACTCTTGATGGTAGTCATGTTCATCATTTCGAAAGCTGGGTTCTTTATGAACATGGACATTCTCATTATTATAAATCTGTATCAGGACCGGCTCTGCCTTTACCGAACGGCTGGCATGTACATGACTGGAATTTCTATACAACGGTGGATGTGGGGCATCGCCATCATGTTTCGGGGTCCAGATATGCCTGCTCCAGGAATTTAAACCTATCTTTTTGTGGCCACGATCATATATTATTTGTTTAGAATTGTCTGCGCAAAAATATTTTGTGTCTCCTATAAATTTTTATTTTCATTGACTTACTTTCATTTCTTATCTTATCTGAAACACCGTACCTGTCCCCGTGTTTTTGCCCGTGTTTTTGATAATCAGTGGTATTAAGTTTTCTTTAGGGATGCAGAAAAAACCGCAAAAAGGAGCCATCACCGGTACATGCCGGATGAAGGGTTGCTTTTTACGGTTTTTAGGTGTTTTTGTGCTCGTGCCTACTTTTTGTCTATTCTTTTGGTGCCTTAACCAGATAAAACTTAGCCTCTGTAAGATCTTTTATCTCTTGATCGTATCTCGTCGATTCTATTTGCAAGGCTTCGACTTTTGTGCCAAGATTTTTAATCTCAGTTTTCATTTCCTCATTTAATTGCTTTTGAGTATCACGCCAATCGAAATATAAAGCATCTAACTTTTCCCCAAACTTGATTTCCATCGATAATTGTGACTGTTTTACTTCTAAAAGTTCAGATTCCACATTGCCCAAACGAGATTCTATGCTACCCAAACAAGATTCTACGCTACCTATACGTGATTCTACACCACCTATACGAGATTCTACGCTACCTATACGAGATTCTACACCATCTAATTTATTGAGAACTTTTCCAAAATGTTCAAGCATTAAGTCTTGAAATTTTTCATTATCCATACTAGCACTTCCTTACGAGTAATTGCTTAATTATAGCATAATATGGATTTGTAGAGGAGAAGAATTTTGGAAAACGGGGGAACAGGTACCTTGTTTCACTTAATTTAATCTGAAATAACATGCCTTTCCTCCTGTTTGCGTGAAGGTTGCAACAATATGCTTAGAACTCCCTTGAACACAATAGCAACTATCTTTAATTTTGGGGCTGATAAAGTTCTATGTCTATAGTTTAATTGATCTTAGGCTCATGTTATAAAGACAGAAGGAAAAGCAGGAGTTGAGAAGAATCTTTTGGATATGGAAATGGCGATTCTTGAAGAAATTATTGATAGGGACGCTGAATATTTTGATCTGAAACAACGTACCTGAGTGTTTTGGATGATAACGCACATGTTGAATAGATCGCTAGTGGAGTCCTAAACCGGAACATGCCGGATGTAGGGCTCTTTTTGGTGTTTGTGGTTGAGGGACTATGAGTAATGGACAGGAAGGGTATTTAGAGGATAATTGACGATCTTCACGGATAGTGGGATGGATATTCTATCTGGGCGAAGGCATTCGTGAGGACATAATTTTGTCGGGGTACCATGGTAAGATTGAATTGTAACATGGTACGACCATAGTAGAATTCTCGTGGAAGGGGGGAATTTGACAGAGCATTGTCAATTGAAAATATTAAATTTTCAAAAGATGGAGGAATAAGACAATAAGTGGAGAAAATGGACTAATGAGATAAAAATATGGGATGTCTTGGGTTAAGACATTAGTGTATACTCCATTTAGAATTGGTGATTAGCATTTTTATGTCATTAGGAGTGAAACGAGGAGTGGAGTTAGCAAGTAAACCGAAGTTGCTTCTTTTGGATGAGGAGAGATCCAAGCATCAGCCTGATCATGCTTTGGACGTAAACAGTTTCAGACACCACTGGATAGTGTGGAGGTGGACTAGTGAAATATTACGCACATTCTAAGACAGAACTGAGTAAAACTGAGTGGCATTTACTAAAGGATCATTTAGAAGATACAGCAAAACTTACTGCAGGGTTCGCGTCCGGTTTTGGTGCCGAAAACCTTGGTCGCGCGGCTGGCCTCTTGCATGATATTGGAAAATACTCCCCAGATTTTCAAAAACGATTGGAAGGCGAGCGGAATAAGGTTGATCATTCTTCGGCGGGGGCCATTGAGGCTGTTAAGCACTATAACAAAGCCTTTGGGAGAATTCTTGCATATACGATTGCTGGTCATCACAGTGGGCTTCATGATTGGGGAAGCAAGATCGATGAATCCTCCCTAGAAGGCCGGTTGATTAAAAAGTCGTTGCCTGATTACAGCCCATATCAAAGTGAGATCGACTTACCTGGATCTGAGGACCTAGTTTTACCGCTTAAAAAGCTACCTTTCGGGACAGGTTTTAGTGGACAGTTTTTCACTCGATTTCTTTACTCATCTTTAGTAGATGCTGATTTCCTTGATACGGAACGGGCGTTGGACGTTGAGAAGTCGTCGCTTCGCGATAAGACTTTTTCTTTGGAGAAAATGCTTTCTACCCTAGAAGTACATTTAACAGATAAAAGTCGCAGTTCACAAGATACTCCTGTGAACAGGCGCAGGGCGGAGATTCTGGCTGATTGTGAGAATAAGGCGAGTAATAAACCCGGTTTTTTTACCCTTTCGGTACCAACGGGGGGAGGGAAGACTCTTTCTTCAATGTCCTTTGCCCTTAAACACGCGATCACTCACGGGATGAAGCGGATCATCTATGTCATTCCCTATACAAGTATCATTGAGCAGAATGCTGCGGTCTTTAAAGACATTTTTGGGAAAGAAAAAGTTTTGGAGCACCACAGCAATTTTAACTATCCAGAAGAAGCTTTTTTAGAGAGTGAATCTGAGTACGAGCCTCAGGGTATTGGTAATTTAAAACTGGCTTCTGAAAACTGGGATATGCCTATTATTATGACAACAAACGTGCAGTTTTTTGAATCACTATTCGCAGCGAAAAGTTCACGTTGTCGAAAATTGCATAACATTACCAACAGTGTTGTGATAATTGATGAAGCTCAAATGATTCCTACAGGTTTTTTAAAACCATGTATTAATGCATTAGTGGAGTTGGTGGCTAACTACAATACGACGATAGTATTGTGCACAGCGACCCAACCGGCTATTAATAGGTTATTGCCTCCGGACTGTGAGCAACCGTTGGAGATTGTTAAAGACCCAGATGAGCTTTATAGGGCTTTTCAAAGAGTCAAAGTACATAATTTAGGGGGATTGTCTGACGATATGCTGGCAGAAAAACTGCTATCGCTGGACCAGGTGCTGTGTATCGTCAATTCCAAAAAACACGCCCGCCTTATCTTTGAGAAAATCAAAGATAAGGAAGCCTTCCATTTGAGCACACGCATGTGCCCTGCTCATAGATCTCAAATCCTCCAAGAAATCAGGAAAAAACTGAAAGCAGGCGCCCCCTGCAGGGTGGTCTCCACACAGTTGATTGAAGCAGGTGTTGATGTTGATTTTCCGGTCGTTTATCGCAGCTCTGCCGGAGTAGATTCAATTGCCCAATCCGCGGGTAGATGTAATCGGGAAGGGCTGAGAGAAATCGGGGATGTTTACGTCTTCAAGCCAACGGAGAAGCACGGTTTGCCTTCGGGCTGGCTCAGTAGGACCGCAACGATTGGGGAAGGTGTCTTTAGAAGGCATGAAGACCCCCTGAGTTTGGAGGGGGTCAGAGATTATTTCACTGAACTATACAACATAGAGGGAGAGGGGCTGGATAAGGAAAGAATTATGGCTGATATTTCAGAACAGGAGAAAGCTCTGATATTTCCCTTCCGAACAATTGCGGATAAGTTTAAATTGATTGATGATCAGAACACCACAGCAATTGTCATTCCATGGGACGAAAAATGCAGGGAAATTCTAGAGAACACCAGGTGGAGCAAGTTTCCTGGCAGCTATATTAGGCGGCTACAAAAATACTCCGTTCAAGTCTACGAGCAGGAATTTCGGGAAATGCTGCAGATTGGATTGCTTGAGAACATAGGTGGAAAATTTTATGTTCTGAGTGGAGAGGCATACAATTCGGAGTATAGTACGAAAATGGGGCTGCTTCCCTGTACTGAAAGTATGCTACTAAAAGATACACTGATCATTTAGAAAAGGAGGGTTGGACATGGGTTATGGTATACGCTTACAGGTTTGGGGAGATTATGCCTGTTTCACTAGGCCTGAAATGAAGGTGGAGCGGGTTAGCTATGATGTGATGACCCCTTCTGCAGCTTGTGGAATTTTGGAGGCAATCCACTGGAAACCGGCAATCCGGTGGGTAGTGGACAAGATCCATGTTTTGAATGAAATTCGCTTTGACAACGTACGTCGTAATGAGGTGGAAAGTAAAATAGCGCATGGAAATGTCAAAAAGGCTATGAAGGGCGGGGAGGTAGAGCTTTGCATTTATGCTAATGATAGCAAACAGCGGCAGCAAAGGGCCACGCTTTTGCTAAGAAATGTGGCTTACATTATTGAAGCACACTTTGAGATGACAGATGAAGCTGGTTCGGGAGATAATCCCGAAAAACACTATAATATTTTTCTAAGGCGAGCTAGACAGGGACAATGTTACCAGCAGCCTTTTCTAGGATGCAGAGAGTTTTCAGCTAGATTTCGTTTGATCGAGAACAACGAAATGTTACCCCAATCAGCACAGCGGGGGGTGGATAAAGATTTTGGGTGGATGCTTTTGGGCATTGATTATATAGACAATATGACGCCTAAGTTTTTCAGGGCAATGATGAAGGATGGTGTCATAGAAGTACCCCGTATAGAGGAAGGGGGGATAGGCAAATGATCATAAAGGCCTTGTACGAATACTACGATCGGTTGCTTGCCGATGATGATTCTGGGGTAAGCCTGCCTGGTTACAGTAGAGCGAAGGTATCGTTTGCTCTACTGTTATCAGGGACAGGGGATTTATTGGGTGTAGTCGATTTGCGTGTAGAAAAGGGTAAGAAATTCATTCAGCGTGAGATGAATGTTCCAGAGCAAGTAAAAAAATCATCTGGTGTATCTGCCAACTTTTTGTGCGAGACCTCCAAATACATTCTTGGGCTAGATTTAAAAGACAAGAAAGAGAGGGTAAAAAAAGCACATGAAGCTTGTGTACAATTACATGAGGAAATATTAGGAGAGGTTAAAGACCCAGGAGCTGAAGCAGTATTAAATTTTTTACGAAACTGGAATGTAGAGAATGTGGCAAAACACCCAAAAATAGTGGAGGCAATGGATGGCATGTTGGAAGGAGGTAACCTAGTTTTTAGGCTAGACAGAGATGAAAAGTACATACACGAACGGACAGAACTTATGCAAGCTTGGTCAAAGTATCATTTAGGTCAGTCTTCAGAGATAAGTGGTCAATGCTTGATTACTGGACAAAATTCGCCCATAGCCAGGTTGCACCCAAATATTAAAGGTGTCGTGGGTGCACAATCCAGCGGGGCATCTCTAGTATCTTTTAATAAAGATTCATTTACCTCTTATGGCAAAGAGCAAAGCTATAATGCATGGATCAGTGAGAATGCAACTTTTGGATATACCACGGCCCTTAATTGGTTGATAGGTAGCGAGAAGCATAGGATGCGCATTGGAGACACAACTACAGTATTTTGGGCAGAGCGTTCAACAAATGGGCTGGAGGAAGATCTGCTGGGAGCATTATTCTACCCTGCAAGAGAAGGTGATAAAAAAGGAGAGGATGAGCAAAGGCAAGTTACAAGAGATCCTCAGACCGTGAAATTAGTACACGATATTTTTGCTAAGGTCAGAAAGGGTGAATTGGTCAAACAAGAGTTGACAGGGGTAGATGCTGATGTGAAATTTTATATTTTAGGCTTAGCACCCAACGCCAGCCGTCTCTCCGTGAGATTTTGGCATGTTGAGAGATTTGGTAATGTTATTTATAAAATAGCTCAGCATTACGATGACATGAAAATAGTAAAAAGCTATGCGAATGAACCCGATTTCATTTCAATCGGAACGATTCTAAAGGAATCAGCACCGTTAGGGGATGCTAAGCGTATTTCACCACTACTAGGCGGTGTGGTAATGCGGGCAATCCTCACTGGTATGCCATATCCCCAAACACTTCTTCATTCAATACTTTTGAGAATTCGGGCGGATCAAACGGTAAATTATGTTCGGGCAGCTATTATTAAAGCCTGCCTATTAAGGAACATTCGCTATAAAACTAAGGAGAGAGAGGTAGATATCGCAATGGCATTAGATGAACAAAACCCCAGTGTGGCTTACAGGTTGGGACGGCTTTTTGCCTTGCTGGAAAAGGCCCAGCAGGATGCCAATCCAGGGTTGAATGCTACGATTAAAGATCGATATTTTGGGTCAGCTTCTGCAACTCCCCGTTCGGTTTTCCCTATTTTGCTTAGGTTAACTCAGCATCATATCGCCAAAGCAGAGTATGGCCGCAGTATGGACAAGCGGATCGAGGAAGTTATGGGTGGTATTGACAGTTTTCCGTCTCATCTGAACTTAGAAAAACAAGGGCTGTTTGTCCTTGGCTACTATCACCAGCGTAAAGCTCTATATACGAAAAATGAATCGAAAGAGGTGTAATTAATGGATGCTATTAAAAAGAGATATGAGTTTGTGCTTTTGTTTGATGTGGAAAACGGGAACCCGAACGGTGATCCAGATGCTGGGAATATGCCTCGTATTGATGCTGAGACCGGTCTTGGTTTGGTAACCGATGTTTGCTTGAAACGTAAAATAAGAAATTACGTGGATATTGCAAAAAACGATACAGAAAGGTATGACATATATGTGCGTGAGGGTTCTGTTTTGAATACCCAGCACAGAAAAGCCTACAAGGCTATGGAACTTGAACCTGAATCCAAAAAACTGCCTAAAGAAATAGAACAGGCTAAGAAGCTCACTCACTTCATGTGTCATCATTTCTTTGATGTTCGAACATTTGGAGCAGTAATGTCGACGGAAGTTAACTGTGGTGTGGTTCGTGGGCCGGTACAAATTAACTTTGCACGAAGCATAGACCCAATTATTCAACAGGAAGTGACGATTACTAGGATGGCCGTTACCTCTGAAAAAGATGCGGAAAAAAAGGACAGAGAAATGGGCAGAAAGTTTATCGTACCCTATGCACTTTATAGGGTGGAAGGGTATATCTCGGCTTTTTTGGCAGATAAAACTGGTTTTTCCGAAGATGACCTTGAGCTGTTTTGGGAAGCTTTGACTAATATGTTTGACCATGACCACTCGGCCGCACGGGGCAAAATGTCCGCACGTAAATTAATTGTTTTCGAACACGAGACGGCCTTAGGTAATGCACCAGCTCATAAGTTGTTTGACCTTCTCACAGTATCCTGTAAGGATCCCGAACGTCCGACTCGTTCATTTAACGATTATGAAGTATCTATTAACCATACGGCTTTGCCAGCCGGTGTAAAATTGATAGAGAAATAATGACTACTAAGAGTTATAACGATGAAGGCCTGTTATCGTTATCTGGCATTCAACATTTTGCTTTTTGCGAAAGGCAGTGGGCTCTCATCCATGTCGAAAATCAATGGGCGGAAAATGTAAAGACGGTTGAAGGTCAACAATTGCACGAGCGAGTGGATGATCCATATTTCACGGAAACAAGACACGATGTAAAAGTTGTGCGTTCTACTCCGCTAGTTTCTAGACGGTTGGGCCTTTATGGCATAGCTGACGTTATCGAGTATTTGAGCACCCCGGAATCACAGAGTTCATTAGAAATAAGAATTGTTGAATATAAGCGAGGTAAGCCAAAATCGGATGATCGAGACGAAGTGCAGTTGTGCGCTCAGGCTATGTGTTTGGAGGAAATGTTGGGAACGAAAATTGAGCGTGGTTTTCTTTTCTATGGTGAGACAAGACGCAGGCATGTAGTCCAATTTAATGGACTGAGAGAAAGAGTACTATTACTATCCGAGAGAATGCATAACCTTTTCGAAAAGGGAATTACTCCCATGCCGATTAAAGGGAAAAAATGCAACAATTGTTCCCTCAAGGATTTGTGTTTACCCTCTCTTGGCAAAAACCCGAAAAGAGCTGCTAGTTATATTAACAACCTGGTTAAGGAAATGGAACAAGCAATTACAGGAGATTAGTGTAATGAGAAAGATGTTGAATGTTCTTTACGTAACCAATCCGGATGCATTTTTGGCTAAGGAAGGAGAAAACCTGGTTGTTAAGGTATATGATGAGGAAGTATTTCGAACACCCATTCATTATCTGGAGGGTCTAGTAACCTTTGGCTATAAGGGAGCAAGTCCAGCATTACTCGGTTTATGTGTAGAACGTGGTGTTTCTTTAAGCTTTTTAAATGAGCATGGCAAATTCTTAGCTCGCGTTTCCGGCCCAGTTAAGGGTAATGTGCTGTTGAGGCGGAAACAGTATAGGATTGCAGATTCATCGACCGATTCTACAAAAATTGCTTCACGGTTCATTATTGGCAAGGTTGCAAACTGCAGGACAGTTATCAGGCGCTTTATGAGTGACCATGCCGACAAATGTGAGACCAAAGACACCGAGTCAGTCAGAAATGAGTTGGCAGCAAGTGTTGTTAGGTTAAATCGGGCATCCTCACTAGAAGAAATTAGGGGTATTGAAGGTGAAATGGCGAAGTACTATTTTTCAGTATTTGATGACATGATCGTATCTCAAAAGGAATCGTTTTTCATGAGGGGGCGCAGCAGAAGACCGCCGTTAGATAATGTAAATGCCTTACTTTCTTTTCTATATACCATGTTAGCGCACGAAACTAAATCTGCTTTGGAAACTGTTGGCCTTGATCCGTATGTTGGATTTTTGCATCGAGATAGACCGGGACGGGCAGGACTATCGCTAGACCTCATGGAAGAATTTCGTCCATATTTAGTTGATAGATTGGTTTTGAGCATGATTAACCGTAGGCAGATTGATTGGGATGGCTTTATCACCAAGGAATCTGGCGGAGTGATTATGAAGGACAAAGCACGTAAAGCTGTTTTGGAGGCTTGGCAAAGTAGGAAAAGAGAAGAGATTACTCATCCTCTCTTAGATGAAAAAATACCTTTGGGATTATTACCTTATGCTCAGGCTTTGTTACTGTCTAGATATCTAAGAGGAGATTTGGACGACTATCCGCCTTTTATCTGGAAATGAGGGAGGATACTATTCATGATGGTGCTAATCACGTATGATGTTAATACTATAACCGACGGAGGAAAAAAGAGGTTACGACAGGTTGCTAAGCAATGCGTAAACAGCGGGCAACGGGTTCAGAACTCTGTATTTGAGTGTCTAGTAGATCCGACTCAATTTGCTCAATTGAAGCACAGGTTGGAAAAGATAATCGATAAGGAAACCGATAGTTTGAGATATTATTTTCTCGGAAACAATTGGAAGAATAGGGTCGAGCATGTTGGAGCAAAATCCGTTGTTGATCCTGAAGGCCCTTTGATTATTTAGTTTCGAAGGGTGCGAACCGGAAGTGGACATAATTCACCAAGGGTATCGCACTTCCTGATATCAAAAGATTTCAGGCGAAAATTGACTTCATGATTTTATTCAGAGACATGATTAATAAGGGGTTCGCTAAAAGAAGTAGTTAAACCATTACTATAACTTGTCTATAGATAGGTGCTGTCGCACCCCGCGTGGGTGCGTGGATTGAAACATGAGTAGAGCTATTAGCTGGGACTGTTGGTCCAGCAAGTCGCACCCCGCGTGGGTGCGTGGATTGAAACATTTTTTACACTAGGAGTTTCAACCGGAGAATAACGTCGCACCCCGCGTGGGTGCGTGGATTGAAACTTCATGGCGTCACCATCCAAACAAGCCAGGCCGTGTCGCACCCCGCGTGGGTGCGTGGATTGAAACGGTTTTGCCTGTTTCCGAATTGTTGAGATAGTACGTCGCACCCCGCGTGGGTGCGTGGATTGAAACTGCCTACCCCTATGCTCTAGCCAATTTCCCCCAAGTCGCACCCCGCGTGGGTGCGTGGATTGAAACTTAAACAAACGGAATGGATAGAAGAACACCCCCAAGTCGCACCCCGCGTGGGTGCGTGGATTGAAACTCTTATTCTTAGTCCTCTTAGTTTATTTAGCTGCGGTCGCACCCCGCGTGGGTGCGTGGATTGAAACGCTTTAAGAACTGCCGAAGTGCTAGCGATCTGGGAGTCGCACCCCGCGTGGGTGCGTGGATTGAAACCCAGACGTATTGTCGTTGATCGCATAGGGATTCCGTCGCACCCCGCGTGGGTGCGTGGATTGAAACCATGCAGCCATAAATTCAATGCAAGTTTTCTCCACGTCGCACCCCGCGTGGGTGCGTGGATTGAAACATGATTCCTACCCCTACTCCATTTGCTCACACAGTCGCACCCCGCGTGGGTGCGTGGATTGAAACCAGTAGAAACCACTCAAGCTACTCCTACTACTCCCGTCGCACCCCGCGTGGGTGCGTGGATTGAAACAAAATCAATAGGACATATAAAAAACCTAGTCAAGTCGCACCCCGCGTGGGTGCGTGGATTGAAACCAATTGCTAAAATTAACACATTCTAGGCAATCCTTGTCGCACCCCGCGTGGGTGCGTGGATTGAAACTATGCCCAATCTGTTGCCATGTACTGCCATGCTCCGTCGCACCCCGCGTGGGTGCGTGGATTGAAACCATTCCTCTTCCGATTTGGTTCGTCCGCAGTAAACGTGTCGCACCCCGCGTGGGTGCGTGGATTGAAACTAAGAGTTAGAAAAAAACTTATGAAAATATACGTTGTCGCACCCCGCGTGGGTGCGTGGATTGAAACGTGGGTATGGGGAGGGTCGGAATCCATAAGGCTTGTCGCACCCCGCGTGGGTGCGTGGATTGAAACCTGTGATGCTCGTCAACCCTCGATATGGGTCTTTGTCGCACCCCGCGTGGGTGCGTGGATTGAAACCGGGAAGGTATAGAGGGGGAGGGCTTCCAAACTAGTCGCACCCCGCGTGGGTGCGTGGATTGAAACCAATACATCACCCCTTCACTTAATCCCCCCATTGTCGCACCCCGCGTGGGTGCGTGGATTGAAACTATATTTGTGGAGAATGCTACTAAACGTAAGGCAAGGAGTCAGGCGGTTAATTCGCTTGGCTTTTTCCGTTGGTTACTGTTTCACACAGGCTACAGGGGCAACCCGTTCCTTTGTAATTCGACAATATATATATGTTTAAGAATTAAAGGAATTTTCAAATTATTATAGAATATATAAAAAAATATAGAAAGGGGCTTTATTATGAGCAATGTAAAATTTAGGAATGAAATACTTTTGCTACTAGAGAAATATGGAGCACAAAATCTTTCTGTAGCCGAGTTGTTATGTGATCGCCATGCTAAAATACCAGAAAAAGTGGCCTTGTTCTACGAATCGGAAAATGGAGACAGCGTCAAATATACTTTTGCCGAACTTAAAGAACTCTCGTCAAAGTTCGCCAGGGTTTTGGCCGAAGTGGGAATTCAAAAAGGAGACCGAGTTGGTGTCATGTTACCAAAGTGTCCTGAGATGGTTATTACAGCTCTCGCAGTATGGCGCTTAGGTGCCGTTTATCTACCTTTGTTTACAGCTTTTGGGCCTAGTGCCATAGCGCACCGTTTGACCGATAGCGAGGCCAAGGTAGTGGTAACAGATACCAATAATAGGCCAAAGTTAGAAGATTTGATGACCAAACTGCCAGTTTCGATTGTAACCGTTTCTGACCAATTTGAGGAGAAAGTTGCAAAAGATGAATATAGCTTTTGGAACGAAATGAAGAAGTCAGAACCCATTAGAAATGTTACTCTTGTGAACGGTGATGACTTACTTATTTTGCTGTATACGTCAGGAACGACGGGAAACCCAAAAGGTGTAAAAATACCTGTTAAATCCCTTGCATCTTTTGAAGCATATATGAGGTTTGCGCTTGATTTGCGCAACGAAGACATGTATTGGAATCTAGCAGACCCTGGTTGGGCGTACGGCTTATATTACAACTTGATCGGTCCGTTATTAATTGGTAAAGCCACTCTTTTTTACGGTGGTCCCTTTAATCCAAACGAAGTATATAGAATCTTAGAAAAATACAGCGTTACCAACTTCGCTGCTGCTCCAACAGCGTATAAAACCCTGATTAACGCAGGCAAAAGTGCAGCTCTAAAATATAAAAGTTTTTTACGTGCGGCTTCAAGCGCAGGAGAACCACTAAATCCAAATATAATATCTTGGGCACAGGAAGTATGGGGGATACCAATTCATGATCATTTTGGACAAACGGAATTGGGAATGGCTGTGAATAATCATCACCTACCGGAGCTTCAGGAAAAATTAAAACCCGGTTCCATGGGCAAGTCAATGCCTGGTTTTAAGATGACGGTTCTAGATGCAGAGGGCAAGGAACTTGGTCCGAACCAAGAAGGCCAAATGGCCGTTGATATCCTGAATTCTCCTTTATATTGGTTTCAGAACTATTGGAATGACACTGAAAATACAAAAATGGCATTTACCTCCGATGGACGATACTATTTTGCCGGTGATTCAGCAAGCATGGATGAAGACGGCTATTTATTCTTTTCAGGGCGGTCTGATGACATCATCTTAAGTGCTGGATACAGGATTGGGCCATTTGAGATAGAAAGTGCTCTGATGCAGCATGATGCTGTCTCTGAAGCAGCCGTGGTGGGTGTTCCGGATCAACTTCGGGGAGAAATCGTTAAAGCATTTATCATATTAAGAGACGGCTATAGCTCTAGTAACGAAATTGCGAAGGAACTGAGCACTTTTGTAAAGGAAAGACTATCGGCTCATGAATATCCTCGACAAGTTAGTTTCTTAGATGAATTACCCAAAACACCTAGTGGCAAGATTCAAAGATTTTTACTAAAAAATGCAGAATATAAAGTTATTTCCTGCTAATTCTGTAATGAAGTAAAATAACGGAAAGAGGGGAGAGGAAGACTATGCCGAAAAAGATTCTTATAATTACAGGTGATGCGGCAGAATCGTTAGAAGTTTATTACCCATATTTTCGAGTATTAGAAGAAGGGTACGAAGCCGTGATAGCTTCTCCAACCAAGAAGGTCTTGAGGACTGTCGTTCACGATTTTGAAGGATGGGAAACTTATACTGAGAAACCGGGATATCAGATAGAATCAAACCTTGCTTTTTCAGATGTGGACCCGTCGCAGTTCGATGGTCTCATTATTCCCGGTGGCCGCGCTCCGGAATATATTCGGCTAAATGAATATATTCCGCGCATTGTAAGTCATTTCTTCGACGCCAAAAAACCTGTTGGGGCCATTTGCCACGCTGCTCTTGTTCTCAGTGCTTTGAAAAATAACAAATATTTTGAAGGACGCACCATGACCGCTTATACTGCCTGTAGTTTGGATGTTGAAAGGTTAGGCGCTACTTATACGAAGGAAACGCTTCATGTGGACGGGAATATCGTCTCAGGACAGGCTTGGCCTGATCTGCCAGGATTTATGAGGGAATTCCTTCGCTTAGTCAGAGAACAATAGAAGACAGATAATGATTGGGGCAATCCTTATATCTAAGTGGTGAAGTATATTCGGATTTATTGAACGATGCATGTTAGGATAGAAGTTAACCAGTCGGTGGAAAGCAAACAGAGGAAGAGGTCAGCTCTTCCTCTGTTTAAACTTGGATAGGAACCTGTTAGAATTTGCCCAATCCAATGACTCCTACAATGGGAAGGAACCAAATTCGGTAGAACGAGCTTTACAAATGGAAAAGCAAAAAAATACGAACCCCAGTTTTATGGTCGCCAAGTGGGTAAAAGAATAAATCCTTGGATATCTGGTAAATAAACTATCAAAAATATTAACTGAAAATTCAAATGAGTAGGAAAATAGAGCGACATGGCGAATAACTAAAGAATAAGACGTTAAGGGGAGAGTTTATTAAACAAGGAGTTGTAGCTAAATGTTAACTAGAGTGAAGACGATGTCTGAAGCTGTGCGGCTAGTGCAGGACGGGCAAATGCTCGCGGTCGGTGGCAATGCTTTGCACCGGACCCCTGCCGCTTTCTGTCACGAACTGGCAAAGCTGGGGCGGAAGGAACTTAAAGGTGTGGGGGCCGCTCCGGGTTACGCCATGGATGTACTCTGTGCATCGGAGAGCATATCAGAAGTGTATTTTGGTTTCTTTGGATTTGAAAATGAGTATGGCTTAGCTCCGGGTATGCGTAAAGGTATTCAGGACGGCAAGATTAAAGCTGTGGAAGGTTCGTGAACGGCTATCATCAATGCTCTCCGTGCGGGAGCTTATGGGATTCCGTTCATGGGTGTAGGAGGCTTGTGGGGTAGTGATTTGATCGCTCAGCGCCCGGAATTTTTCCAAGTGATGAAGAGTCCGTTCTCCGATGAAGAGGTTGTAACCGTTAAGGCTTTGCGCCCCGATTGGGCGATCATCCATGTTCAAGAAGCGGATCAGTATGGTAACGCCCGGATCCTTGGCTCAGAGTTTCAGGATGTGCTCCTTAGTCGGGCAGCTAAGAAAACAATCATTACCACGGAAAAATTGGTGGATACTCAAACTTTCCAGCAAGAACCAAAACAGACCTCTGTACCCTATTTCTTGGTCGAAGCTGTTGTCGTAGTACCGGAAGGAGCTAAACCGGGTATTTGCTATCCAAACTATAAGACGGTTGATGCCATAGGAATGAAGGCGTATGGTCAAGCCATCAAAGAAGGTAAGTTGAACGAGTACCTGACTCAAGTTACGGAAGGGAGGGGGTAAGATGAATTACGGACCAGCCGAAATGATGGTCGTTGCTTTGGCACGAGAAATTAAGAACGGAGATCTTGTCTTCCACGGTTTAGCTTCGCCCGTGCCTATGACAGCGATGAAGCTTGCGAAAGCATTAGGAACTGATTATACGTATGTCAATATCACCGGCGGGGTTGACCCTGATTGGCATCAACCGGCGCTCATCGGTTCTACCCTTTCAGACAACTTGTATGAGGGTGGAGTGGCAAATTTCGGCCTGGATGCAATATTTGATCTAGCTTGTACTGGTCGTGTCGACATTTCAATGTTAAGCTTGGTGCAAATAAGTCCGACGGGCGAGATCAATATGTCCTTTGTAGGCGGAGAATACGATAAGCCTAAGGTGAGATTGCCCGGAGGAGCAGGCAGTGCCACTTTAATACCGGTGACTAAGAAAACGTTGATTTGGAAGACCAAGCATGATCTTAAATCGTTCGTTCCGGAAGTCACTTTCTGCACGGCTAAAGCTGATCCCACCAAAGAGTTTAAAGTGATCACTAATCTATGTATATTTGCCTTGAAAAACGGGCTGTTAGAAATCGAAAGTATCCATCCCTATTCGAGTCTGGATGAAGTAAAGTCGAATACCGGATGGGAAATTACTCAAAGCGATCTACCACTTACCCCTGCCCCAACCGAGGTTGAGTTGGCTCTAATCGAAGAAATTGACCCCAACCGTATTCGTGACATTGAGTTCTGAATCTAGGGAAAGTTTTTTATTAACTAGTTGTTTGCATTTATCACACAGATTTCAGGGGGGCAACCTCTTCTAATGTAATTACACAATTCATATTCTGAAATTAGAGGAAATTTTCTAATTATTATAGAATGAATATATATCGAAAGGGTGCTCCATCGGGTGAAAATGGTTCAGGAAGGAGGTTGGGCGGCAACCAACAGGAATTTAACACGGCGGAGCTTCAGGGGCTTTGGCTGAAACGGTCGCGAGTGTAGGTACGTTTAATCCCTCGCTCAATTGAACAGCTAAGAACTAAGTGAACAGTTACGTAGTGACGCCCCGGCCTCAATGATAGGGGCTGGGGCGTTAATGTTAATGGGAGGGATTTAATGCAAAATCAACATGCATGGCGAGTGTTTATTGAGGAAAACAAATTTTCAAATGATGTCTCTTCTGAAATTAAAAGTTCTTGGACCCGTTCAAAAAGACTTCGTATTAACCCGAGTCTTAGAAATGTGCAACTCTCAGTTTCAAAAAAAGAATTAGT
>NZ_MLBF01000041.1 GCF_001936615.1 Desulfosporosinus metallidurans | reverse complement strand
GCGTACGGTATTACATTCCCAGTGCTTCTGGACGAAAACGGGGAAGCAGCCCGGTTGTACGATGTATCATCGATTCCTGCCAGTTTTATTATTGATACTCAGGGAGTGATTCGAGAGAAAATTGTCGGACCTATGACCTACGATTCGATGCAAGAGATGTTGGGTACGCTAAAATAAGGCTATTGTTTTAAGGGTTAACGGAGCTCAGATGTAATGGTTCAGGATTTATAGCGAGCGGATGGAGGTGTATGTTCATGAACACTAAGGGGAAGTCTGTTTTAATTGTAGAAGACGATGCTAAAATCCGCCAGCTTGTTAAGGTATATCTGGAAAGAGAAGGGTATGAGGCCTTGGAAGCAGAAAACGGGGAAGACGCTTTAGAAAAATTTAAACAATTTGACCCATGTTTTGTGATATTAGATTTAATGCTGCCCAGATTGAGCGGGGAAGAAGTCTGTACAACGATCCGGACGGATTTGAAAAGCAATGTTCCGATCATCATGCTGACAGCCAAAGTAGAAGAGATTGAACGTATTCAGGGATTAAGAATGGGTGCGGATGATTATGTCACTAAACCGTTTAGCCCCCAGGAATTGGTCACAAGAGTCGAGGTAGTCTTACGGCGGACCGCTCAGCACTGCAGCAAAATAACCTACCGGGGACTCACTCTGAAACCGTTAAGGGGCGAAATTCATTGCAAGGGAGAACCCATTGTTTTGACGCACCATGAATTTCGTTTGATGTATTTTCTCATGAGGCATCCTAACCAGATTTTGACCAGAGAACAAATTGTAGAAGAACTTTATCCGAATCAGGAAAAAATTGTTACGGAAAGAATAGTCGACGTGCATATCGGCAAATTACGGGAAAAGCTTAAATATGACGGGGACAGTGAGATTATTGAAACGATCAGGGGAATGGGGTATCGCTTTGTCGCGTTTTAAAAACTGGTTTTTTGGGCGAAGAAGTATTCTTGCCAAATTAATTTTGATTAATCTGCTGATCATTGCGATTATTATCAAAGAAATTATTGACCAACACCGGGGGGAGGTCGGTTTAATTTCCCGGCAAGATGAACATTCTTTTTGGTTTACAGTTCCTTTAGCAGATGCATGAGAGGAGATATAGACATAAATCATTCCTTAACTAAGAAAATCATCCTTTTTACTCTAAGTGCTTGTCCAATGGGAAAGTCAATGGGAACAGTATTGAGAGAAGTAGCTGCTTTATTTCCTGAGTTGAACTTTCAAACAGTGTATGTTGAAATTCAAGTGGAAGAAGCTAATCATTACCGGATTAAAACAAATCCCACGACGCTTTTTGTCGATGAAAGTGGCATAGAGCTATACCGTCTGGAAGGTTTCCACGAAACAAACCTTGTTAAAGATACCATAAACAAAATTAATCAAAAGAAGATTGAATTGCCAACGGGCGTTAAGGAGCATCCATTGGCCAAGCGCCTTCATCTTAGCAGCGAGTATTATGACAAAGCCCTTAAACAAAACATTGAGTACAAAGTGTCCGGGATTTACCCCGGTTATTATGTATGGTGCCGGAGTTATTTCCGGACTGTTGGGAATCGGCGGCGGTGTTTTTAAAGTATTGGGCATGGACGTTTTTATGAAGCTACCGATGAAAGTATCTACGGCCACCAGTAATTTTATGATCGGGGTGGCAGCGGCAGCCAGTGCAGGGGTTTATTTTTCACGAGGAGATATCAATCCTTTGGTTGCCGGACCGGTAGCTCTGGGAATTCTTATAGGCGCCCAAGTAGGAACGAAAATCATGGAATACTTAAACAGTAAAACCCTTCGTCTCATATTTATTCCCATTTTAATTTATATCGCTCTGGCAATGCTCTGGAAAGGCTAGGTTATAAAATGAGTAAGGAAACAAACAGTAAAGACTTATTGGATGCTGAATTATTTATCAGTTCCAGCTTGCGCTTGGGAGTTTATCTTTCCGCTGCAGTTATTGTCATCGGAATGATTTTGTTTTTTGCTACGAGTAGCTCCGGTTATCAAACCGATCAATTTCCCACAACCGTGGGAGGGGTCTTGTCTGAAACCATGCACTTTAACCCGTCAGCCATTATTAGCTTGGGACTTCTGCTTTTGATAGTTACACCCGTTTTCCGGGTCGCCGCCTCAGTCTTGTTATTTGTTTTAGAAAAAGATCATTTATATACTGTAATTACATTATTCGTCCTTTGTGTCCTCATAATAAGCTTTATGCTCGGTAAAGCTTTGTAGAAATCACCTAAAAGAGGAGGAACAGAAAGACGTTAATAACATTTGTTAATTATTGGGGATATTGAATTCAATACAAGGGAGGTAGGAAAAGTGGAAGCTGAAGTAATAATGTATATGGCACCTCTCTGACCGCATTGTGCACGCGCTAAGCGGTTCCTTGCGGGTAAAGGAATTAAATTCGAAGAAAGAAATATAATATTTCCCAAAGCGCGCAAAGAAATGCGAGCTTTGACGGATGCGATGACGATACCGGTCACAAAAGTGGCAGACCGGGTGCTTGTGGGTTTTTCACAGACAGAGTTTGAGCAGGCGTTTCAATCGTACCGATCCGGTATATTTCTATAGTTGAAAATCTGTTATCAATTCCTATTATATCTCTGCCAAGGACGAAGATTACTCTGCCCCTAGTAGCAGCTAACAATCATTGGAAACAATCTACCTAGCTGGAAAAACTTAAGCAAAACGGATTCTCACCCCAGAAATGTGTTGGCATTGCATGGAGTGGTGATCGCGTTCATCAGCCAAATTAGTCTTGGAGGTAAAATGCATGAGCTTTTTTAAGAACCTTTTGAACTTGTTTCGTTACCCCGAAAATCTAATCGATTTGACGCCGGATGAACTAGAAGAACGCATCCGAAATCATGAGTATAGATCGGAAGTTGCGCTGATTGACGTTCGCACCACGGTTGAGTATAAGGGTGGACATATCCATGGGGCGATGTCCTTTCCATTAGGCAGTGAGGAGCAAATCGCATTAAAGGTAGAAAAAGATCGCCCTGTGATTCTAATTTGCAAAACCGGGCATAGAAGTCAATCCGCAGCGGCAGCATTGTTTCAACTCGGATTTCAAAATGTCTCTCATTTAAAAGGGGGAATGGATGCGTGGAGAAAGAAAGGGAAGCCTACGGTCTACTAGTATTTGTATGATTAATGTGTTGGGTAGCATCTTATGAATTTTCAGCAAGCCCAGGGATAATCACCCAGGGCTTGCTATATTAATTGCCTAGATGGGTACAAATGTCCCTTGCAATTCCACGTTCAGCGGGTGATGCCGTGCCAAATACATCCGCATGGCATCAATACTATGAAGAGTGATATTTTGACGGTTTGTTCCGTATATGGGAGGAACCCTTGGACAGGGCCGCCTTCTGGTAAAGGTCCGGTGTGGATTTGGCCTTGAGCAGGCCGTAGACCGGCAGGATCCGAAAGGCTAGGTAAAGAATCGTCAATTCTGCGATGGTAAATAGGGTGATAAAGATAAGGTGCTTGAGATCCACGGTATAAGGGTTCAAGGTGTCCCCACTTAACGGGATCTGCTGGCCGCCAATGACGAAGTTGATGCGCATAGCGGACATAAGGAAGATGAGAGGTATAAGGCCAGTGTGCCAAAGGGCCCGGGACTGAATATCCGCGAGGATAAACCCGGTGTAGCCGTGTACCATCAAAGCCAGCGGCACGCCCAGTGTCAACAGGAATTTGACAATTTTGGCATCTTTAACCAAAGCGGCCTCGGAGAGATCCGTTTTACCAAACGTGAGCAGTTTATACAGGCTCTGGAGGAAGCCGGTTAGTTTTTAGCCAGATCTTTACAACGGATAGGTGAGCGCTGCGGCGCGCTCTTGGAGAACCTTGGGCGTATAAGCAAATTCCCTGTGACGGTTCCTGCGTCAAGGCCTAAGGTATTTAAAATGGGGACAAGGGCAGCCCCTAGGGTTTTGACTACTGGGTAGGTTCCGTGAAGGGTATCTCCATTGTCACAAAACAGGCCGTTTCTGTCATTTTTCCAATGGTCATCCGGGATTTCGCCCCGAGCTTGCTGCGCTTTTGCCCGGCCAGTTTGGAAGCGCAGTGGTTTTTATAGCCATTTAGGAGAAGGACCGGATAATCATGAATGAAATCGATATCTTCATCAATGGCCAAGGCCGGCGGGCACACGGCGAATTTATGAAGAAAATATTTAAACTATGGATATATCTGGGAAATAGCTGAACAATGAATCCGAATTATTTTAATAGGTTATTCGGTAACACAATGACAATTATGTTAATATATTACATTTTGATGATTTATTTGCGAAATGCAGAATTAATATTATTGGTTCGTCTAACCGCACATGTCGCAATCTTTACTGATTCATCCATGAGGTCTTTTAAGAGTTCTCGATGCATCTAGAAGATTGCTCTTAGACCTTCGTCGATGGTAAAGATGACATGACGATGATTGACTTGTATGACCCCTTCAGCGATCATTCAGCTCCATTCCTCTGTTTCGCCACTAGAACAAGTTGTGCAAACCGTCCTTTACAACGAAATGGCACAAGCCTTACATCATGGCAAGTTTCACAGACCAGAAGTTTGAATCCATGTTTTGGATCCCCGCATCTGTGAAATTTCTCCACCTGTTTTATAACGATGGATCGTACAATTTCTCCATATTTCCCTACGAACGTTTTCCAATGCCTATGTTTATCGAGAAAAATCTATCGTAAAATGTTCTCTTTGCCCAATGAAAATGCAACACTTAAAATAAGAGCGACAATAACTGGCAGTACACCATGCATGATAGACTGAGTAAATTGGTTTCCCCTGATTTTAAGATAAAACTTTTCTAAAAGATACATTGCACCCAATGATGGTAAAAAGACTGCAATCGTAGAAATGAATGCACCTAGCAATCCCGCGACTTTGTACCCAATAAATGTAGCACTGATTGATATTGGTCCGGGAGTTACTTGACCCAAAGCAATGGCCGCTGAAAACTGCGAATTTGTAAGCCAATGGTTTTTCCCAACAGCTAAGTTCTGCATTAAAGAAATCATGGCAAAACCTCCGCCAAAGCTAAAAAGGCCCACTTTTAAAAAAGAAAATGCCAGGACTGCTAAGATTTTCATGATTAACGTCTACATCCTTTCAGAGGTAAGTTGTGTTTCAAGGTCTTGATTTAACACAAATTCTTTGAACCAATACCTTGACCGCTCCTGTCCCCCCCCCAGCAACACTAGCCAAATAGGATTAAGCTTTAAGTAGAGACTTGCTAAAAGGGCACAGCTGGTACTCATATAATAATACCAGCGGCGAGGGAACTTTTTAACAAGCGCCCACACCACAGCTAACATCAATCCAACCACTCCTGCTGTTAAACCTGCCATTGCCCCGCGTACCAAGTGGTTACCTTCCCAAGTTAAAAAAAGTCCGGACAGAAGGACAATAATTAAGAATGAAGGAAGAATAAGAGCAGCAGTGGCTAACACCATGGTTTTTACTCCTCCGTCATTAAACTCCCCATCCTTTTAGCCTAGGCTAGATCATAATCACTGGAATCCCCCATGATATCCGTAGCGAGGAATTTGTGTCCTTTGTTTTGCTTTTCTGTAACGATCTCGAGTAACGAATCGTCATAATTTCAATGAAAGATCGGCTCCATCTCTTATGGCTTCGACGGCCGTTGCCATTACATTGCAATCGCCTATAAAGCTGTACTTATCATTGCCTTTTAATTCATTGAAGGTCTTATTCGGGTTATTCCCTATTGCTATAACAATATCGTCAAATTCGATTACTTTTTCGATTTCATCCACATTATATGATAATTTTTTATCCGATATATGGTTTATTGTGGCCTTCGTAATGATGCTCACATTCAGTTTTTTGAGCCTGTTTAAAAGGAGCTTCCTTACCATCGGAAATACTCCATCCCCTACTTCATCTTTTGCCTCCAGCACGGTCACACTTTTGCCTTTTTCCGCAAGTAATTCGGCGGTTTCAAGGCCTGTAAGGCCGCCGCCAATTACGATAATACCTGTGTCCTCCGGCAAATCGCCGGACAAAACATCGAAGGCTTGATAGGAGACTATGTCCATATCCCCATTGATTTTCCTGGGAACAGAACCGGCTGCAATCACAACTTTGTCAAAAGGCATATTTTTTATTTCTTCAACTGTTACGTTCCTGTTCAAGTGTACGGCGATATTATTTTTTCTTAGTTCTCTCTCTAAATACTCTACAACCCTGCCTATTTCTCCTTTATGCGGCGGTATTTTTGCTATATTCAACTGACCACCAAGTTTATTACTTTTTTCAAACAACTCGACTCTATGACCTTTTTTCGCAAGATACACGGCCGCGGCCATACCCGCCGGGCCACCGCCTATCACCGCGATGTCTAATGGATGATCTGTTTTAACTTCAAATTCTTTCTCTCTTCCCACCTCCGGGTTTATCATACAGGAGACGGGAAGCCCCTTTAAGATATATGCTATACATGCCTGATTACAGTGTATGCAATATCTTATGTCATTGCCGTTTCCCTTTTTAAGCTTTACAACGCAATCAGGATCGCCAATAAGGCCCCTGGCTATTCCTATAAAGTCGGCCGCATTATCCTGTAATATTTGTTCCCAGTTTTCTGCAAACCCAAGCTTGTTGGCCGCTATCACGGGTATGCCGACATTGTTTTTTATCCTCTTTACAAGATTCAATAAAGGCATGTCCTCTACACTCATCGGCGATATATGGTATTCCGACGTGGAACCCACACCCGCGGAAAGGTCAAACCCGTTGGCACCGTTTGCTTCAAGCATTTTTGCAAATTCAACACTTTCTTCGATATTAAATCCTCCACCTGTAAAATCGTCGGCATTGATCCTGCATATGACCGCTAGATCAGGGACATAAGTCTTAACTTTGCGCAGTATCTCCAGAGCAAACTTAGCCCTTCCTTCAAAACTTCTGCCATATTCATCTGCCCTTTTGTTTACATCTGGTGATAAAAATTGATTAACAAACCATCCATGGGCAAAATGAAGCTCTACCATGTCAAAACCGGCCTTTTTTGCCCTCACGGCTGCCTTCGCAAAATCTTCTATAAACCCCTGTACCTCTTCTCTTGAAAAATCTGCAGGCTTAAATTTTGGATTATGCATGGCAAGCTGTATTCCCGCTTTTGCCCCATTTTGATGGATTATATTTGCTAACTTTTTAAGTCCGTCAATCTTTTCATCGCTGTCTATTCCAAGTTGATTTTTAAAAAATTTGCCAAAAATATTTACGTAACTTGCTCCTACTATGACCAATGATACATCCTTTGATCTCCTGTTATAGTATTCTATTTCTCTATTGGTAACAAATCCATCTTGTGCAAGATTTGTTACCGTGGGCAACATAACCAATCGGTTTTTTAAATTGATATTTCCTATTTTTCCTTCGTTAAATAACATTTATATCACCTCATAGTTTAATTTTAACACTAAAACTTGTTATTCAATTAACTAGTTTACCGTGGGGTTCTTTATCTTACTTCCGTTAGGACCTATCTTCGGTAATTCCTCTGTGCTTTCTTCAACGCTTTTACGAAGTTTGTACTGGATTTAGGCCCGTATTAGCTTTAACGAGTAGAGATATAGAATTAGGGCCAACCTTAATCGAGAGCTAGATTTACAATAATCAGCAAACAAGAGAGGAAGAAAATGCAAAAGATAATCAATGCTCCGATCTCATGGACAACAGCTCATGTGACAAGCTAGAGGACAAATGTTTCTTCGGTCCAGCGCCGTAACCCTCCACCGATGGTGGCTATGAAACTGATCGTTTGCTTATGCTACGGTGAAAACTATCCAAATATGATTTATCGTTGGCAAGGGCTATGCATAAAATGGCTGCCGAATTCAGTATTTTATACTTGCCAAACATATGGAGTCTAGTTATAGATATAATCGCGGGTCCATGGTAAGTGGTTATTGGGACCCTTGCTGAATAAAAACTGGTGTAGGTCAAGGTTCCCACAGTTAAAGGAGGCAGCAGACGATTGAAGATAGAGGCGCCACATACGGATAAAGGATTCATCTTTGCTCTCGCGAATCAAAGGCAAGGCCTGTTCAAAGTTCTGGGCCCAATGTTCTAAAGTACGGGTATAATGACTTCTCAGGCTTTCGACATCAAGTAAGTAAAAATCGTGACTTTCCATCTGACGAATCAGTTCAGAGACCATAGGAATATAGCCCCCAGGAAAAATGTACTTATTAATCCAAGAATTTGTGCCCTTTTCGTCTCGTCCTGTGATGGAGTGAAGCAGAGAAATTCCGCCATCGACCAGTAATTTCTGGACAGTGGCAAAATATTCGCCCAAATGTTCTTTTCCAACATGCTCAAGCATTCCTACGCTAACGATCCGATCAAAGACCTGGTTTTTAATCTCACGATAATCCAACAGTTGCACATCAACCCAATCCTTTAAATGTTCATGCTCAATACGGCTCCTAACATGCTCATACTGCTCCTGGCTATGCGTGATTCCTAGGGCTTTAACATGGTATTTTTGAGCGGCAGTAAGGATTAATTCGCCCCAACCGCAGCCAATATCCAGCAAACGCTGCTCTTTTTGAAGATTAAGTTTGCGCAGAATATGATCTACTTTATTTTTCTGAGCCTGAAGTAAATTATCCTCTGGAGATTTAAAATAAGCACAAGAATAGGTTAACGTGTCATCAAGCCATAAACGGTAAAAATCATTGCCAATGTCATAATGATATTGAGCATTTTCTTTGCTTTTTCTAACGCCATTGGAAATAAATTTCACCAACTTCAGATAGGACGGGTTTTTATGCAAAAAGCTTTCTTGGTTCTTATAGAGAGATTCGATGACCTCCCGGACACTTCCTTCGATTTCGAGTTTATCCTGCATATACGCTTCGCCAAAAGCTAGGGAAGAATCCCCGATGATCTCTGACTTGGGAATAGGTTCACGCAAAATGATT
Source organism: Desulfosporosinus metallidurans (assembly GCF_001936615.1). Lineage (GTDB taxonomy): Bacteria > Bacillota > Desulfitobacteriia > Desulfitobacteriales > Desulfitobacteriaceae > Desulfosporosinus > Desulfosporosinus metallidurans. Next base: position 33,435 of record NZ_MLBF01000041.1, on the reverse strand, counting down.
CGGAACTTCGTATCCCCTTCACCAAACTGGTTGATATCTCCATCCCAGAATTCCACCTGGCAGGGATCAGAAAATAGACCCTCGAAAAGATTTTCATAAAATAGTTTGTCAACATTCATTAAACCTACCACCTTTCTTCTTAATCATTCCCCATCACCTAAACTAAATATAGCATCGATGCCATAATTTTAATGGCACCGATGGCGGAAGAAGGGTATAAACTCTTGTATAAACGCTTTACTAACCTGCTCTCGCTGCAGAAAAGCAAAAGCAATATTGCAGCGAGAGCAGGTTAAGCAAAATTTGCGTAAGCAAACGTAGACGATAAAGCGTTAATGCACTGGAATCATTTGTTTATTAAAGATAAATGGCGTGTCTCGGAAAGTGGAATTCTGCTTTTCAAAAGTTTTCCATTTATAATTCCTGAGGAGGTATTCCAAATGACAATGATAAAGCATATCCATAAAATACTTAGTTGTACGGTACTTGCAACTGCAAAAAAATTGCTTCCAGTAAGTTTTTCTAAAGCATAAGTTCCACTAGTAAAGCTTCCAATAGGAAACACATAACTCCACCAACCTAAATCGAAGGAGATTCCTTCGCCGGATTTGCGTAAGTGGAGCATGGTATATAAGGTAGACATGGCCATACCGATCGGGCCGATTTCTACCCATAAACTCGGTACTGTTTGCCCAGATAAGTGGCTATGATAGACAAGACGGAAATAGACCAGACCGCTCACCATAATAAATAAAAAGAAAGTAACTCCAAACAGGGCAATAATGAAAAAAGTCATGGGTATTTGCAGAGAACCGACATAAGGCAGCAAATTTACACCAGTTGCTGCAGCACAATGGGTGGAACGACGGGGATCAACCAACTGGCTGAAGCATCCTCTGGCTTTACCTCGTGTTTAACAAATAACAAAAATGGGATGGTAATGACAGAAAAACAAGAAACAGCAACTCCAATTAACCATAAAGATTTGCTGATGACCAAGGCCTGATCAAAAGGCAAAAGATGGGTTCCAACAAGAAAGTAAGCGTTTCCGACTACATTGATAGCCATAGCTAGAGCACCATAAAATATGGCGCGTGATGGATGGCGGAAATCATCACGCGCATAAATCACCTCTTAATTATTTGACTATCCAAAGCATAAAACTTAAAATAGTATAAGTAAAATCATTAGTTATTATCTGATAAATAAGGATATCTTATCAATAGTGTGTGTGTCCCAAAATACTGTAAAAATTAAGGGAGTCATGTCTTTTGAAGAAGGTGATAAATTTGGACCATCGTCTCCTTACGTTTGTAACGGTAGCAGAAGAAAAAAGTTTTACACGGGCAGCCATTGTTCTGCATATTACTCAACCAGCAGTTACACAGCATATGTAGAGGAACTAGCAACGTAAACATGGATTTTAAGGGAAAAGGGATCGGGAACCAGGAAAGTAGCAGAAAAGGCCCTTGAAGAGTTCTTGAATTGGGGAGTATTCAAATTATTAAAGAAGCCCGGATTGGGCATTTCGGTTCTTTCCAATTGGACTGTTCGTAAAGAGCTTTCTTTGAACACCTTAAAGTTAGTCAATCCAGAAAGTTTATCATTGACAAGGTCGTTTTCATATATTTATTTGCCAATAGGAGTGGCGAACTAAAACGATCCAATTATTTGCGGGTTGCATTGACGACAATTTTGTTAAGGTCAGCAAAATGGTTGAAACCGGTGTATCTTATTTTTGAGCCGCAAAGGGATAATGATACTCTCACCAAGGTCATTGATTTAGTTAATAAGAAATACGGTGAAAAGAGTATCACAAGGGCACGACTGTTGCGACTAAAATATTTCAAGGGGGTAGTCAGTTAGTCCCATTTTAGTAACGTTCTCAATAAAGCAGTACAAACACCCGGCGGCCTTAAAAGAATGTTGTTGGATTGGGTGTCTTAGGTGAGGTGGAGAATACGAACCAAGGAACAGCCTTTTAAGAATTCTCTAAATGGTTTCAGTGGGTTATAATATGTGTAGGGTTGCAGGCAAGTTAGGGAAAGGAAAAGGTGATCAAGATATGAAGCCAGTCAGCTTGAAAGAAATTGTCGATAGACTGGATTGCATCATGGATGGATGGAACCATTATTTGAACAAAAAGACAGGTGATATCGTCGAAATCCAAATGGAGTATTTAAGCATTGCCGAAGAATCCGAAGATGATGATGATTTTAGTGAATATGAGGACTGGGAGCAGGATGCTATTCGCGAGGCAGTGGACGTGGTGGATAACTGGGGCGATTATCTTGAACTACCCGATCGGGAAGAAGTTAACGAATATCGGATTATGGAAAACTTTTGTTATTCTCAAGAAGATGACAAACTGCGAAATAAGCTGTGTTACTCAATTGATGGTAAAGGCGCGTTTCGTCGCTTCAGAGATGTGATCATTAAGCATGGGATAGAAAAAGAATGGGATTCGTACAAATATGAGACATTATGTGAAATTGTCCGCGAATGGTGCGAATTTCATGAAATTGACTATAAATAAGTTGTTGCGATGAGAACTTCGTTCTCCGAAGTCTGACAGTGCGCCAAGATCACTTAAGCCGATCAAATAATAGAGATATATTCTTAAGGTTACAGGGGTAGACGGTGTTTTTGATTTATACGCATAGTTGAAAAGCACGAAAAGGCCGAAAACAATATATGTTTTCCTATGCCTGCTGGAATTAGTCGAAAAGGACAGCAAGAACTATCAATTGGTTCATGATTATAACTTGTGGTTTAGTAATCTTTAAATTGCAAATGATCGTTCTGAGTGTCCTACAGGAAGGAGAAAAGCAACGTGAACCAAGCAAAACCGACCAGAGAAGAATGGAACTCTTTATACCAAGCCGCAGTAGATTTCAAACGCTCGGCCTGTTGGGAATGGATGTATGACGATGATATTTTTGGGGTGGTAGACCCTGAAACTAGGGAAACTGCCTATTGCTGCATCATGGGCAATGGTGGAGAGCATTTTGCTGTTGCTGGATATCTCGGTACTGAAGGCTTAAGTGGGATACTTGGACTGCTTTCCGGAGAAATCGACACAGAGAGTTCCGAAAGCATGTTTATCCAAAAGTGCCTGATGTGTTCTTTTGAAGACAGATCACTCCTATCGGCGGAAGATTTAAAAAATATCAAAGAAATGGGGTTGAAATTCCGTGGTAGAAATGAATGGCCGCTTTTCAGATATCACGAGCCGGGTTTTGCACCCTGGTTTCTCAGTGCGACCCAATGCCGTTTTCTTACACATATTTTGAGACAAGCTCTGGAGGTGGCTTTGTGTTGTCGGAACGGCAAGGAGATTCTAGATCATGAAACACCTTTTACTTTCTTAATAAGAGTTTGCCTGAAATCTGGGGAATGGGTAGACCAATATATAACGGCAGAGCCTGACGAGCCGGAGTTCGTTTCCTTCCATATCCAGGATGAAATCCGGCTTAAAAAACTTAAAACCTTTAAACCCAAGCAAAATCTGATATTAGAAGCGGATACTTTTTATGTTCCAACTCCAGTCAGAGAAAACGATAGGCCCTACTTCCCGAAAGTAGGTGTACTCCTCGACCATCACAGCGGTCTGGTCGTTTCCTTCGAAATGATGAAGGACATTCAGGAAGAAGGATACAAGTGTATAAATAGGCTCGTAGACTTTATCGAACAAAATATGCCAACTAAGTTACTTGTAGCAAGAGTGGAAACCTATTATCTTTACTTGGATGTGTGCAAACAGCTTGGGTTACCGATTGAGATGGTTGAACAACTTGAATATGCCGAGGAATTTCGCAACGGAGTGTTTGATCAGTTTGTGGACACCCATGACAGCGAGCGGTGAAGAGGGAAAATTCTTCACGAGCAGCAATCATAATCTCTTATGCATCCATGCCAAGGGAATCCAGAAGACTGGTCAGCAATAATACCTTGACCACCTGTTCCACCGCTACATATTAAGCAGTACAAACACCCTGCGGCTTTCTTGAAATGTTGGTGGATTGGGTGTCTCGGGTAAGGTCGGAATAAGGGTACTGAGGGAATCGGGAGTTTTGGTTTCTTGGAAATTCAAAAGACTAAACCGGGTGGAAGTGGGGAGAGGGAGTTCGTAGATTTTTTAGACGTAGTGACATCGAATAAACGTCTTTTTCTTTTTATCGCGTTTTATTAAACCTCTATCTGAAAGAATTGATAATAATGAAATGAATAAAAGCATGATACAATTTGGGATTCTGGTTTGGAACATATCATTATTTCCAATGGAGGATAGAGAAAAACAAAAAGATAGCATTATAAAAAGATTAGTCAAGGATAAACAAATAGAGGATGAGTTTAATGAAATCTATGATTATTTGATTTTTAGGAAAGATACTCTTTTTAAGAATGATAGAAGGTTTGTTGTTGATTATGTGATTACAGAGCATGAAAATAATTTTAATTTAACCATTGGATCAACCAAACTTATAAATGAATAAGGGGTACAGGATTCCGTAGGTTAGAATAATTCAAGTTAAGAAATAATAAATTGGATAATGGATGGCTGGGCCTTTGAGGGGGCGCAGAAGTATGCCAAACTTAGATGCTAAAGAATATGCAAGTTTTGAGAGTATAAAACATATTTCAGAAGATGGTTCCGAGTTTTGGTATGTTCGAGACCTTGCTTCCGTGCTTGAATATGCACAATGGAGGAATTTTGCAAAAATAATAGACAAAGTAAAAAAAACCCGCCGGATCAAAATCACATGAAAGAATGTTATTGGCCGGAAATGACCCTGCCCGAAATGGGTGAGCCCAAGCCGAGTGCATGCATGGGAAAAGTATGTAAATAATAATGAAGCCTACAGAGATGAAGCAGAGAATCCGGTCTTTAAGGGCAAAACGGGGAGAAGAGAAAAATGAACCCACGGTTTTCAAGTTTCGTGTTTATTTTGAGAATATCACTAAGGAAGAATTGAACCGGCTGCGCTGGTCCCTGACCTTTGATGATCCTGACTGCGCCCACAAAATAGGAAGGGCCAAACCGCTTGGCCTTGGAAGTGTGAGAATGAGTGTCAAGCAGGTAGGCATCCGTCAGATTGATCAGGAAACAGGGGAATGGTCATGCCGATCGCAATTCTTGGAGAACAGTCCTAAAGTAGCTGTATTAAAATTGTTCAGCCATTTTTCATACTTGTTCCAGTTTGAATTGTGTTATAATGGAAATAATCAGTGACTTGCACCATCACAATGAGCAGCACATAGAATTGAATTATTTATGATAAAAATAATGCAAATTGTGGAATGATTAAAAAAAGGTGAAGGGATGGTGAAAAATTATGAATCAGATAGCGGTCAACATGTATCTGCCTGAGGATGTGTTATTGGAGATAAACTCACTGCATATAGAGGGCAAAACCCTTGAGGATAAACTAAAACTCAACCTATCCATAGGTCTTTTCGTATCCAAAGATATAAGCCTTGGAAAGGCAGCCCAACTTGCAGGCAAGTCTTTATCAGAATTTATCAATATCCTTAACCATTTGAATATTCCTGCTGTTGAATATACAGAGGAAATGTATGAAGATGACCTGAAATTTATGTCCAATCACGAAAGCGAGAGGCCCAGTGTATGAATATTGTATCAAATTCCAGCCCGCTGATATTTCTGAGTAAGATAGGCAGGCTGGATGTACTAACCCAGATATTCAATAAGATATACATTCCTTATGCTGTATATGAGGAAACTGTGCTGTCACACAAAACTGATGATGCCGCTTCGCAGATTGCTCATTTTGTTACAAAAGGGCAAATTATCCAGTTCAATGTACAGAATGAGTTGGCGGTAAAGGCTCTTTCAGGTCGTTTGCATCCTGGAGAAGTTCAAGTTATTATTGGAGCATCAGAACTTGGTATAAAGGAAGTCATTCTTGATGATCTCCACGCACGAAACAAAGCAGAACAATTTGATTTAAACAGCATAGGTACTCTTGGCATACTGAGAATCGCTTATAAAAAGGGTATAATCAAAGATTTTAAATCCGATATAGCAAAGCTAATGAATGTAGATTTTAGAATATCGCCTACCCTGCTACAAAGAATACTTGATGATTTAAATTAAGCAGGAACTGCGAATTTATTTTTTATCCTTTACTCTCCCGCCTGTGCAGCTGGGCTGACGGACAATGCGCAGCATTATAAAAAACTTTGGTAATAACGACGACGACTCTATCTTAATAAATGAAGATCGTTTTATGCATAGCTGACCATCTGCAATTATCGGAAATGTTGCGGGAGGTCATTTATTTTATGACATTGACGACTATTTTGCTGAGGTCAGCAAAATGGTTGAAGCCGGTGTATCTTCAAAGCCCGTATTAGATTTTAAACTTACTCGATATGCTTGTTACCTTATTGTACAAAACGGTGATCCTCGAAAGGAAGTAATAGCACTTGGGCAGACTTATTTTGCAATTCAAACTAGGCGGCAAGAGGTTGCGGACTATTTCAACCAGCTTGATGAAGATAATAAACGGCTTGTTGTGCGCGGAGATGTTAAGCAATGGAATCAAATGCTCGCTAAAATAGATCTTAAAGAGAATGAAAAATTCTTGATTTTATGAGTAGCACAGAACTGATAGCCAACCTATTCAGAATATCTCAAACAGAAGAAAAACTTAAAAAAGATGAAATTTCCACTGCTGATGCGGCAAATGAAGTGCACTTCATTGTAGGAAGTGAGGTGCGGGGAACAATCAAACGAGTAGGAGGCACATTGCCGGAAGATATGCCCGCACCAACCCGTAGTATCACAGAAATTGAGAGGGAACAGATAAAGAAACTAAAAAAGTCAAAAACCAAATTAATGCTGGATGAATAGCAATGTTATGAAAACACCATAAAGGCCTTTCTCTTGCCCGGCAAAACTAACGTGACGAAAGATTTCTGCTAAATTAATTTGATACTCACTCAACTCTCCAACAAGAGGGATCTTCCAAATTATTGGGGCTATCGAAAGGGCTATATCCTCCCCACAAATCAAATGTTTGCATATCTCTACAAAGAGCAATTCCAATGCTTCATTTGGAGATATTTCTAAGCATTTATTTTTACTACTACCGTACTACTACGTCAATGATTTTGTATGATTATGAGTTACATTCCAGCAGCCTTTCTGTAAGTCTTTAAAAGATTGGATATTTCAACAGATGTCTTGAATGAGTAGTTTTTATTTTTCTGCTCAAAAGAAAAGGCCACATTGAATGTTACTTCAAGGTGGTCTATTCTTAATACTCAGTTGCTGTAGGGATATTTCCAAGGACTGTTTTTCTTTCTCCAGTTCCGTCATGCGAGTCTTGAAGGATTCCTGAAAAAATCCATTTTCAACGGCTGTCATGATATTGGCTATCTGCTTACAAAATTGTATGGAAGAAAACTAAAAGAATTGTAAAAAGAAATAAGAAAACCATCAGAATCCTGACGGTTTTCTTATTTCTTTTATTTTATAATTTGAAAGTGGAACTGTTAAAGTCCAATTACAAAAGCAATCGTTTTTCTCCAAGATTGATGATCTTCAGGTTTTCTCTTTTCAAAGGACTTTTGATCACGAAGAACAGCAAAGATGTAGTGGAGAAGTTTGTGCATGACGGCCACGAGAGCCACCTTTTTCTTCTTGCTGACGCATTTTGACGTGTAGAAATCTATTTAAGCTTATCTGCATGTGTTCTATCCCATCGATATGAAACTTGATCTTAGTATCAAGCAATGAGAATTCACTGGGCATAGAAGAAGCAAGCTGAGCACAGTCACGAAGCAGCGCCACCTTGTTAGAGGCCCACTCGGAGCTCTTACGACTGGTTTTAGAGATTAACAGAGTGAGAACATCGGTGTCAGCTTCACGAAGAGCTCTAGGTGAGTGCATTGGCAATGACTTTTGATTCCTTAAAAATGGAACCCTTATTCAGAGCTGATGCCAGATTGGAAATTGAAGAAAGAGAAACTACCTGTCAATGTCAAGCTTGTGGGAATGGTTTTACTATCACTGATAAATATTGGTTCATTTGTCCGTCTTGCGAAGATCTACGGGCTGAGGTCCTTTCTGGGCGGGAGCTATATATTGAGCATTACCAAGGAGAGGAGATCGCGGCGGAATGACTATTAAAGTTGAATTAGGAACGCCACTACTAGCACGCAATGAGCAGGCGGCGCAAGAAATCCGTACGTTATGCCAAGCAAACAATATTTATTTATTAAATATTATGAGTTCCCCAGGGGCGGGAAAAACGACACTTTTGGAGGCATCTTTAAAATGGTTTAAACTACAGCTAAGAGTTGCTGTTATCGAGGGTGATATTGCGACAACCCGTGATGCAGATCGGATTTCGGCGCAGGGGATTCCTGCGGTTCAGCTTAATACGAATGGTGCCTGCCATCTGGATGCCCGGATGATTTACCAAGCCCTGGATAGTCTGGACCTTGCAAACTTAGACTTGATTATTGTGGAAAACGTGGGTAATTTGGTCTGCCCAGCTGAGTTTGACCTTGGGGAAGATTTGCGCGTCGTGGTCTTAAGTACCACGGAAGGTAATGATAAAATTCTTAAATATCCTTTGATGTTTCAGGAAGCAGGAATGTTGGTTTTGAACAAGATGGATCTTCTTCCTTATACCGATTTTAGCGTTCAAGAATTAGAGCATGATGTTAAGGGTCTTAATCACGGTCTGGAGATTTTTTACGTTTCGGCATCCAAAGATCGGGGCGTTGAGGATTGGACCCGGCGTATAGTAGAGCGTGTCGTACTAAGGGAGCGTCATTAAGTAGACATAAACAAATTCGTGCCGGTGGTAAAATCAGAACATACATTAAGGGTTAGCGAAAGGAAGGAGAGTTAACGGGTGAGCTTAGGTAATTTTGTGAATACTTCCACAATCACAAGCTTAACAGTGATAGGTGTACTGATACTATTGCTGGGTAAGGTTTATGCAGCCTCACGCCTTCATCGGATTAGGGAATTTATTATTCTATCCGCAGTGGCAGAAATGGGTCTTGTATTTGTGGGTCTTGGTTTAGGAGACAGTAATGGAATAGTAGGGGCAGGTTTTCATTTCCTGTATCAATTGATTGTCAGGTTTGTAATGTATTTGGCGGCAATGCAGTTGATTAGGTTAGGGAATTCACCCAACACTAAAGATTTAACAGGTTTGGGTAGTAAGCAGTTCTTTGTGGCTACTATTTTTGGTTTCAGTTTGTTTTCGGCCATGGGGATCTCGCCATTTAAAGGCTCCATGAGTAAACTTTTGATTATTTATTCCGCAGTGAGTACTGAGCATTACCTTCTAGCTGTTCTAGTTGTATTGGCAAGTTTGATAGAAGCAGGATGCTTCTTAAAGATTTTTCACATGCTTTGCCTGGGTGAGAGTTCAGAGCAACAACAAACATCACGCCCAACCAAACTGCTGTTATTGGGAACCGGTCTGGTAACTGTGTTGCTTACTTTATTTCAAGAGCCAATCATGCACTTGATGGCTAACAACGTACTAAGTTTAATTTATGATATTAACTTTGAAACCCTGGCTAAACTGGAATCACACTGGTCGTGGTTGGTTTTAATCCCCTATTTAGGTGGTTTTATTGTCTATATCCTTGGTAAGACTTCTGCTTCATTAAGAAATATAGTGGCTGTAGTTATTTCCGTAGTAAGTGTTGTGCTGGTGTGGCAAACGAATGATCTTGATGGGCTATCTAGGCTTTTTGCCCTACTCATGACTTTTGTATGTTTATTAGTAACCCTTTATTCAACGGCGTACTTTAAAAATAAGCGCTTTTCGGACAGATATTTCTTCTTCCTGATGATTATGCAGGCTAGTCTAATTGGTATAACAACCACTAACCACTTGGGTAACTTTTATGCGTTCTGGGAATTAATGACCTGCTCCTCCTACTTTTTAGTTATTCATGAGCAAACCAAAGAAGCCTTGGAGGCCGGCTATAAATACTTTATGATGTGTACCGCTGGAGCCTATGCATTGCTGATTGCGGCTTTTGCCCTGCAGATTCAGGTGGGTAGCATTAGCTTAAATGTAATTGCCAAAAATGCTGATAAGTTACCTCCAACCTTAGTATTAGCTTTGGCGTTAGGCTTCTTACTAGGTTTTGGCATCAAAATAGGCTTAGTACCGGTGCATAGCTGGTTGCCGGCGGCTCACCCGGTAGCTCCTTCCTCCATTTCGGCTCCCATGTCCGGGATACTGACTAAGATAGGCATTTACGGGGTTTTAAAGCTGATCTTTATGGTGTTTGGAGTGGCATTACTCTCCAAAACTGACCTACTGGGAGACTTCAAATTTGGTTCCTTAATGGCTTTCTTGGGCGCTGCAACTTTGTTGTATGGTGACTTAAAAGCCATACAACAGACAGACGTAAAAAAAATGCTAGCCTATTCTACCATGGCTCAAGTTGGGGAAATTGTAATTGCCTTGGGGAGTGCCAATTACTTGAGTCTGGTGGGTGGTTTGAGTCACGTTTTAAATCATGCCGTCATGAAAAACTTACTATTTTTAGCCATTGGTTCGATGATATTCCGGGTGAAGAGCCAGGAAATCAGCAAACTAAAAGGGATCGGCAAGCAGATGCCCGTAACCTCCTTGTGTTTTAGCATCGGGATCCTGGGCATTATGGGGTTACCGCCTTTTGCCGGTTTTGTGAGCAAATTCATGATGCTGTATGGTTTGATTGAAACCGGGCAGTGGCTATACGCCGGTGTGATTCTTTTAGGTGGCTTTATCGGATGCTTTTATTATTTGCGCTTGATCAAAACCATGTATTTTGAAGAATATGATGGCCCAGCCGTTTCCGAAAGTCCGAAGGCCATGTTGCTTCCCTTGGCAGGTTTAGCTGTCCTGGTAGTTTTTAATGGTTTATTCCCGCAATATGCCTTAAGCCTAATTAAACCTGCAGCTGATACCGTGGCTTGGGCTAGCCATATGCCGACAACTTCCATACCCAACCTAACGATAACCTGGCCTTTAGCGGTGGTAATCCCGATGGTCGGTGGAGCATTAGCTTATTTGGCGGGGAGATACAGTCCAAAATGGGGCGGTTGGTTTGGAGTAGCAACTTTGGTAACTACAACTATCAGCTTACTGGTTTCTAATGGCAATGCCTCAGTATTGTCGGTAAGCTTTGCCTTATTAATTGCTTTTGTTGGTGTGTTAAACCTTCTCTATTCAGTGGGGTATATGGACCACAGCCATGCCCAAAACCGGTTTTACTTCTTTTTCCTGACCATGATTGGTGGATTGATCGGGGTTGCCTTAAGTAAAGACTTATTCAGCTTTTTTGGTTTCTGGGAAATCATGAGCAGCTGGGCCTTATATTTTACCATTGTGCATGAAGAAACCAGGGAGGCCCTCCGGGAAGGATTTAAATATTTCATTTTTAACTATGCAGGAGCAACCCTGATGCTCTTTGGAGTTCTAATCCTTAGTGTTGCCACAGGAACCTTCGAGTTTAGTTTACTGGGGGAGCGGGCGGCCACTATGTCGCCGGCTCAGTTGACAGTGGCCCTTCTGTTGATCACTGCTGGCTTTCTCATGAAAGCAGCCATGCTGCCTTTTCGCATCGATTACCAGATGCACCCACCCGCAGCGCCTACTCCGGTGAGTGGATATATCTCCTCAGTTCTTTTAAAGAGTGCCCCCTTTGGGATTATGAAACTGCTTTATGCCACGATTGGTGTATCCTTAATCGCTAAATTGAGCGGCATGCTGGGGATTGAAATAAGGGAAGCCATGGCTTGGGTTGGTGGATTAACGATACTTTGGGCCGTAGCCATGGCCTTGCTCCAAAGTGATATGAAGAAGCTTCTGATTTACCACACCGTGAGCCAGATGGGTTACATTGTTTTAGGTGTTAGTTTAGGAACGGCTTTAGGCGTCGCCGGAGGGCTTTTGCACCTGGTCAATCACATGTTCTTTAAAAACCTCCTGTTCCTGGGTGCAGGGGCCATCATTTATCGTACCGGGTTCAAGAGTTTAGATGAGGTTGGGGGACTGGCTAAGAAAATGCCCGTCACTACTCTGGTTTTTGCTATCGGTGCTTTCTCCATTGCCGGAATCCCTCCCTTTAGTGGTTTTGTCTCCAAATGGTTGATTTACCAGGCTGCCATGGAGCAGGGAGAAACTAGTCTGGCACTCATCTCTTTAATCGCCAGTGTTTTAACCATGGCATCTTTTGTAAAATTCTTGCACTCGGCCTTTTTCGGGCAGTTACCTGAGAAGTTGAGCCAGGTTCGGGAAGTTCCCGCTACTATGTTAGCGCCGATGGTTGTTTTAGCCGGCTTATGTATATTATTTGGGGTAGTACCTGGTTTACCCTTAAGCTTTATTGCCAAAATTCAAAGGGAGATTGGACAACCGGCAATCGATCCCAATCTATTTAACCTGTATTCAGCTAATGGATTGTGGTCTTTTGGTATCTTGGTAATCCTCTTATTGGTAGGAGGGTTAATCAGTATGGCGGTTTATTCAGCTTATAGCCGGAAGGTCAGATACACTGAAGTTTATACGTGCGGGAATGTTGATTTAAAACCAGAAGAGTTGCAAGTTTCTTCCCATCACCTCTATGAAACACCTAAACAATTGATAAAAAGCGAGTTAGTCGGTTTGAAACTCTTATTTGGCCAGGATAGGGGGCAGGGGGATGCTTAAAGATACGTTAATACTCATTTTTAATACGGTAGTCTTTCCAGGCGGGCTCTTTGCCCTGATCATAGGGCTGGTGCTATTGGGGGTTGATCGCAAGGTAGCAGCTCGGCTGCAGCGCAGGGTAGGCCCCCCGCTATATCAACCTTTTATTGATATGGTGAAGCTTTGCTATAAAGAATTGATGATCCCAAGAACTGCCCACAAAACAGCTTTTCAGCTGGCTCCTATCTTAGGATTCGTGGGAATGTTCGCAACCGCCGTGTTAATACCCATTCCGGGGGTGTATAACGGGTTGAGTCAGGTAAACAATCTGTTGATTCTGCTCTATTTGTTGACCATTCCAGCATTGGCCTTGATGCTTGCTGGCTCAGCGTCTTCTTCCCCCTTTGGAGCAATCGGATTTTCGCGGGAAATGATGATGGTGATGGCTTATGAAATTCCACTAGTTATCGTATTTCTAACTCTGGCCTTAAAAGTAGGTATATTGCAAGGAATTACAGTCAGCTTTTCACTGAGTGAAATAGTCAATTATCAGTTGGGCAATGGTTCCCTAATCGGTGATTTGACCCTACTGCCCGCGGTAATGGCACTTTTATGCTATATACCTGGAACCATCGGGGTGGTACCATTTGATATTCCAGAAGCCGAAACGGAAATAGTTGAAGGACCTATTCTTGAGTATTCGGGGATTGGACTGGCCTTTTTCAAAGCTATGAACGCAATGAAGCTATATATTGTTTTAGCTATTGCTGTTGCATTGTTTTTTCCCGCAATACTGCCCTTTGGCAAGTTTGGTAACCTGTTGTGGTTTGTATTTAAAATCTGTTTACTCATGATTTTTGCTATTACTTTGGTACGAACATCTACAGGCAGGTTACGGATTGATCAAGCTTTTAAGTTTTACCTGTTTTTGCCTACTGGGCTTGCTGCTATCAGTTTAATATTGACGCTTACAGGTCGGGCTTAGGCACAATTTCTGGAGGGAGGAGGCGACTAGGGTGTATAAGTCAACTTTACAAAAGATCGTCCAAAAATCGCCGTGGCTTTATCGAATCAATGCCGGTTCCTGTAATGGTTGCGATGTGGAATTAGTCACAACAGCTTGCATTCCCCGTTACGACTTAGAAAGACTGGGATGTAAGTATTGTGGTAGCCCAAAGCATGCCGATATCGTGTTAATTACCGGTCCCTTAACGGCTCGGGTTAAAGAAAAAGTTTTACGGGTTTATGACGAGATTCCCAATCCCAAAGTTGTGGTGGCAATAGGGATTTGCCCTATATCGGGCGGAGTGTTCCGCGATAGCTATGCTATAGAAGGGCCTTTGGATCAATATATACCCGTAGATGTAAATGTACCTGGTTGTCCACCCCGGCCCCAGGCCATAATTGATGGTATTCTAGAGGCCGTGGAAATCTGGAAACAGCGCGTGTAGGGGAGGATTTCATGTCGTTTTTAAAAATTATTTTGCGTAACCTTCGTAAGGGTCCTGCTACCGACCCGTATCCCTTTGGGGATACCTTTACCCCTGACGGTTTAAGAGGAAAGATCAAGTATAATCCGCAGGCTTGTGTGGCCTGTAGGATGTGTGAGCATGTTTGTGCCGGTGGAGCCATTCGAATTACTGAGGCTGAGGATAAAAGCGGGTTGAATTTTACCCTTTGGCATAATACCTGCGCCTTTTGCGGTTTGTGTCAACATTATTGCCCGACCAAAGCCATTCGCCTGACGACAGATTTTCATACAGCCCACAGACAAGCAGATAAATATAACTATGTTGAAACTGGGTTTATTAAATATGTGGCCTGTCGGCGGTGTGGCCAACCCATGGTGCCGGTTGTAAAGGAATTACTATCGAGAGTTTACGGAGATCTAGAAGGTCCGACTAAAGCTTTTGAAAACCTATGTGAAGGCTGTCGTCGTCAAATCTCAACGGAAAGCGGGGTAAATAAGCGTTGGACGGAAGAATCAAAGAGATAGATACTCAGATGTATAAAACCTTTGGCTCTGATGTGAGCATGATTTGGGAAGAAGACACCAAGAAGGCGATTTGGGGGCACTGTTATCTACCTGATCCGGAAATGATTCACCAAGTAGCTCTATTAGTAGCTGCCTTTAGAGGTAGGGTAATTACAATTACGCCTTATTTACACGGTGAGGAGGATACTCCAAAGAAATTAAGTATAGCGTATCACTTTGATATTCGTGGTGTAACCATCACCAGTACAATCGCTCTCAAGGATGGATTGCATAAAGTGAAGTCCATAACGCCTGTTTTAAAAAGTGCTGATTGGAACGAACGAGAAATGCAGGAAATGTATCACGTCACAGTTGAAGGGCATCCAAATCCCCAAAGGTTGTTTTTAGACGACAGCATTAACCTAACAGAAGATACTATGGTGCCGTTGTCCATGGCTATGAGCGGAGCTACCAGCACAACCTTATGGGAAAAGGTCATGGGTTCTCCAAAAGAAGGGATGGGTAAGGATGAGTAGTTATACTGTGCCCATAGGTCCGATCCATGTGGTGTTAGAAGAGCCAATTTATTTTAAATTGGCAGTGGAAGGCGAGACGGTAAAGGGTGTCGACATTACTGCCGGTCACGTACACCGGGGGATGGAGTTTTTGACCATGCAGCGCAATATCTATCAAAATATTACGCTGACTGAAAGAGTTTGTTCCCTGTGTTCCAATAATCATCCCTTCACTTACTGTATGGCTTTAGAAAAAATCGCCCGGATTGAGGTGCCGGTGCGAGCAGAATTCTTGCGAGTGGTCGCCGATGAAATTAAAAGAATTGGTTCCAACCTGTTTAATGCGGGGATGCTGGCTCATATCATAGGATTTGATTCGTTATTCATGCACATCATGCAAATCCGGGAGATTATGCAAGACGTCAAAGAAACCCTGTATGGTAATCGCATGGATCTGGCGGCCAATTGTATCGGTGGTGTTAAATACGATCTAACGGCAGAGCAAGTTAAATATTTAACGACCAATCTACAAAAGCTCAAAAAGCCTCTGAAGGAAATCATTAAATTGTTCATGACTAATAAGTTAATCCGGTTACGTACCGAAGGGGTTGGGGTCTTGCCTCGAGATAAAGTCATAGAGTATGGAGTTGTCGGCCCGGTAGCCAGGGGCTCGGATGTAGCTTATGATGTCCGCAAAGAAAACCCTTATGCCGCATATAACTACTTGGACTTTGATGTAATTACCGAAACAAGCGGTGATGTGCATGCTCGGGCCTTGGTACGACTCAAAGAGATTGGCCAAAGCATCAGTATTATTGAGCAAGCTGTCAAATTAATGCCAGAAGGCCCCACCTGTCCCGATCATTTACCCGTTATTCCAGCCGGTGAAGCAGTTGCCAAGTCAGAAGCCCCCCGTGGCGAATTACTTTATTTTGTCAAAACCAACAGTTCCGATATTCCCGAGCGCATCAAATGGAGAGTCCCCACCTACATGAACTGGGAAGCGTTGCAGGTTATGATGCCAGGATGTAAGCTGGCCGATATCCCGGTAATAGTAGGGAGCATTGACCCATGTATTTCGTGCACTGAAAGGTAGCTGAAGGGAGCGATTGATTGTGCATGAATTAGCTCTCGTAGATAGTATTTTTCAAATTATAAATATTAAAATCAAGGAATTAAAGTTAGAAAAAATCAGTCAGGTGAAGTTGGTGATTGGGGAAATGAAGGCAGTAGAAGAAATGACTTTATCTGCCTGTTTTGAGGTCTTTGCCAAAGATACTATTGCTGAAGGAGCACAGCTGATTTTTGAAAGAGTACCTCTGCGCGGCAAGTGCCGGCAGTGTGGACATACTTTCAAAGTAAAAAATTATAGATTTATCTGCCCCGAGTGTAGTGACAATGCGGTGGAGGTGATTTCCGGGAAGGAGTTTTATATTGACAGTTTGTTAGCGGAATGAGCTTTAAAGGAGGTGGCGCCTAATGGCAAATCTAAAAGAAAATAATTTTATTTACGCTGACCCTAATAAATGTCTGGGCTGCAAGAGTTGTGAAATTGCCTGTGCCTTGGCCTATGCCGGTTGTGATTTAGAGACAGCAGTAGCCAAACAAATGCAATTGAAGCCCAGAAACATTGTAGTACAGGTCGAAGCTACCGTGGTACCCATCCAGTGTCGCCAATGCGATGATGCTCCCTGTGCCCATGTTTGTCCTGTCGGTGCGTTGTGCCAGGAAGATGGTTTAGTTAAGCTAAATCGTGAAAATTGTGTAGGATGCAAAATATGTGCTATGGTTTGTCCTTTTGGATCTATAGTAATGACAACTGAAACGGTACAAAAAACTGAAGGAAAAAGAACTAACAAGGCTAGAGCCCTGAAATGTGATCTTTGCTTCAGTCGGCATGAAAAAGTTACCGAAGAGGCCTGTGCCTGCGTGCAAGCTTGCCCTACACAGGCTCTGGCCTTAGTGGATTATGAAAGTTACCGGCAAATGGTTTTAGCAGCTAGAGTTCAAGAAATAGCCAAATCAAGGGCTATCGGGTCAATTAGGACGTAAGGAGGAGAAAATTTATGAACTTTAAATTTTCAATTGATAGAGCAGTTCAACAACTTTTACCTGTTGCAGAAAAAAATAATATACAAACGGTTTGGGATAGATTTAAAGCTCAACAACCCCAGTGCGGTTTTGGAAAGCTAGGTGTGTGCTGCAGGATTTGTTGGAAAGGCCCCTGCCGGGTAGATCCCTTCGGTAATGGTCCCCAGCGGGGAGTATGTGGAGCAGATGCACATACCATTGTGGCGCGCAATCTGATCAGAGGTATAGCAGCCGGAGCGGCATCACACTCCGATCATGGCCGTCATATTGCCATGGCTCTATTTGAAGTAGGCGAGGGGCATGCATCGGCCTACAAAATAAAGGATGAAGCCAAATTACAGCAAGTGGCTAAACGTCTCGGTATCAAAACCGATGGTAAGAACTTGCAACAAATAGCTAAGGAAGTGGCTACAGTTAGCTTAGATGACTTCTCACGGCAAAACGCCAAAGTGCCTTGTCAGTGGGCAGTGTCTACCATGACCAAAGAACGTGCCGAAAAGTTAAGTAATCTCGGTGTCATGCCCCATAATATCGATGCCGCTGTAGCAGAGATTATGAGCAGAACCCATGTGGGTTGTGATGCTGATCCGGTTAATATCCTATTGGGAGGTTTAAAAGGTGCCCTGGCGGATTATACCGGAATGTATTTGTCAACCGAATTATCGGATGTCTTATTTGGTACACCTCAACCGTCGGTAACCTCAGCCAATTTGGGAGTTATCAAAGAAAATGCTATTAACATCGCGGTACACGGTCATAATCCCCTGCTCAGTGAGATAGTCTGTGATGCTGCACTATTACTAAATGATGCCGCTAAAAAGGCTGGGGCCGCTGAAGGGTTTAACATTGTAGGTATTTGTTGTACGGGTACTGAGGTGATGATGAGGCACGGAGTACCTCTGGCTACTAATTATCTCTCTCAGGAGATGCCGATTTTAACAGGGGCCCTGGATGCTATGGTGGTGGATGTCCAATGTATCATGCCCTCCTTGGGAGTAATCAAAGAGTGTTTCCACACTGAATTAATCACTACCATGCCCACCACCAAAATTCCTGGCGCCACTCATGTGGAATTTACCGAAGAGAAGGCCATGGATGCAGCTAAGCAGATTTTGGAACTTGCCATAGAAGCCTACCAACGTAGAGATCCAAAACGAATTAACATTCCTCAATACAAGGAGACAGCGGTAGTCGGCTTTAGTGCTGAGGCTATCATTGGTGCATTAAGCAAGCTTAACCCTGAAGACCCCTTAAAACCGTTACTGGACAACATTGTGAATGGAAATATTCAGGGGATTGCCCTGTTCGCTGGTTGTAATAGTACCAATGTGGTGCAGGACCAAAACTTCATAGAAATAGCCAAACGGTTGGCGGCTAATAATGTTCTGTTATTAGCAACCGGTTGTGGTGCCGGTGCTTTCTCCAAACATGGCCTGATGACTCAGGAGGCTACGCTAAAGTATGCCGGCGAAGGTTTGAAAGCAGTTCTAACTGCCATAGGGGAAGCGAATGGGCTCAATGGTCCGTTACCGCTAGTATTGCATATGGGATCCTGTGTTGATAATACACGGGCCATTTCCGTCGCTGTGGCCGTGGCCCAAAAGCTGGGAGTCGACCTGAACAAATTGCCGCTAGTAGTATCAGCACCGGAGACAATGTCAGAAAAAGCAATGGCTATCGGAACCTGTGCAGTTTCTTTAGGATTAACGACTCATTTAGGTACTATCCCCCAAGTAACCGGGTCAAAAGTGGTAACGGAAATTCTCACTGATAAACTGAAAGACCTTGTGGGCGGATACTTCCTGGTAGAGACAGACCCGGAAAAGGCTGCAGAAAAATTACTGTCTGTCATTGAGGAAAAACGTAAGGGTTTAAACATTTAATCTAGAAAAGAAGGCATCGTAAGAGTATAAATCTTAATCTGTGAAGCAAGATATTTCAGGAAGAAATTAAATGAGGAAGAGATTGGGTATATAGCATGAAAATCGCGATTACGGGTAAGGGTGGCGTAGGTAAAACAACATTGGCGGGGATTTTGGCTCGGCAGTTTGCTTCATCCGGATATCGGGTTTTAGCCATTGATGCTGATCCCGATGCTAATCTAGCTTCTTCCATCGGTATCCCAGAGAATATCTTCAAAGAAATAACACCTGTTTCTAAAATGAAAGAGCTAGCTAAAGAACGAACAGGTGCCGAGGACGGATACGGCTCACTATTTATCTTAAACCCAAAAGTGGATGACATCCCCGAGATGTTTTGGGTAGAACATGAAGGTGTTCGGCTCTTGGTCATGGGTACTGTTGAACAAGGGGGAACGGGTTGTGTTTGTCCGGAGCATACTATACTCAAACGCTTGATGCAACACCTGCTTGTGCAAAGAGAAGAAGTAGTAATCATGGACATGGAGGCGGGCATAGAACATTTAGGTAGAGGAACAGCCGGCATGGTTGAGGCCTTAATTGTGGTGGTGGAACCTGGTTTAAGGAGTATCCAGACAGCTAAGCACATTCAACAATTAGCCAAAGATTTGGGTATCCGACAGGTGTTTGTAGTGGGTAATAAGGTTACCGGAGATTCTGATGTGAAATTTATTAAAGAAAATATCCCCGAACTAACTGTATTAGGTATTATGTCGAAGAGTAAGGAGATAGCTGAGTCAGATGTGTTAGGGGTTTCCGCTTTTGATTTGGGTGGACCTGTGGTGCAAGAAGTTGGCTACATTAGAGATAAATTAATCCAAAATTTGAGAGCAACAAGTTAATAATAAATGTTCTGATTTTATAAAGTAGGTGACTAAAGGTGTGTGTTGCAGCGATTGGCCAAGTGATGGAGATTAAAGGGACAAGAGCGCTATGTAGTTTTCGCGGTGCCATGAAGGAGACCTCCATTGTCCTGGTTCCCAAAGTGGAAGTTGGACATTATGTGGTGGTACATGCCGGATTCGCTACGGAAATCTTGAAAGACTTGCCTGGTTACTATCGGAATACAGTTGCCACGGATGCCTACGCAAGACAATTGCTGGACGCCATTGCAACAAAATGCATTGAGCTACAGGGACGTCCGATACGGATTATGAATTTTTGTGGGTCTCATGAGCATACTATCACTCAATTTGGTTTACGAGGATTGTTACCGGACAATATTAATTTGGTGAGCGGGCCAG
Organism: Desulfosporosinus metallidurans; assembly: GCF_001936615.1. GTDB lineage: Bacteria > Bacillota > Desulfitobacteriia > Desulfitobacteriales > Desulfitobacteriaceae > Desulfosporosinus > Desulfosporosinus metallidurans. Next base: position 13,008 of record NZ_MLBF01000041.1, on the reverse strand, counting down.
GTTGTCCCGTTTGTGTTACGCCCATTAGTGAAATTTACTTGGCTATGGATGTGTGTCAAAAGTATGATGTAATTCTAACTGTTTATGGTGATATGTTAACTATCCCCACACCCCGGGGTTCATTAGAACAATGGAGAGCAGAGGGTGCCAACATTAGATTGGTCAGTGATATAAATCAGGCCTTGCAATTAGCTAGGCAAGTAAAACAACAAGTAGTTCACTTTGCTGTTGGATTTGAAACCACCGCACCCAGTACGGGTGCTGCGATCATGGAAGCAACCGATATGACCAATTTCTCAATTATTTCGTCCCATAGACTAACTCTACCGGCGATGGAATATGTACTGAGTACGAGTAGTATTGATGCTGTAATTTGTCCCGGAAACGTAGCCATGGTTACAGGTTCCGAACCCTTTGAAAAAATCTTTGAAAAATATCGATTACCTTTGATTATTACCGGCTTTGAACCCATAGATGTCATAGAAGCGGTGCTAAAGGTAGTATGTCAGTTACGCGAAAATGCCAGTTCATTAGAAAACCAGTATTCCAGGGTAGTAAGGAATACTGGAAACCCAACCGCCAAACAGATACTGGCTCAAGTTTTCCAAGCGGAAAATGCTCCCTGGCGGGGTCTGCCAACATTGCCGGAGTCCCGTCTGGTTTTAAAGAATATTTATGAAAAGTTTAATGCAGAAAGTAAGTTTGGTCTACAAAAGTCTCAAGTTGTGCCTGAAACAGAGGAAACTTGCTGCTGTGCTGAAGTTTTACGAGGAGAAAAGCAACCAAAAGATTGTCCTTATTTTGATAAGGAGTGTACACCGGAAAAACCTAAAGGTCCCTGTATGACTACTACAGAAGGTGCCTGCAAAATACGATATGCTAGTTATCCTAGGTAACAAAAGGTTAGAGAGAAGTCCTATAAATTCAAGGGTCTTGTGCAGCTTATCATCAATACGCACAAAGGAGTGTGGGTTAATGGAACGCATTATGTTGGCCCATGGAAGCGGTGGGCGGCTTAGTCATGAATTAGTTCGTACTCTTTTCCAAAAATACTTAGGAAATCCTTACCTCGATCAGATGAATGATGCTTCTTTATTGCCAGGTAGAGAGCAATTGGCAGTCACAACTGATTCTTTCGTGGTTTCACCTTTGTTTTTTCGCGGAGGGAATATCGGCAAGCTTGCAGTATGTGGTACGGTCAACGACCTAGCTGTTAGTGGAGCGATCCCCAAGTTTTTAACGCTCGCACTTATTTTAGAAGAAGGCTTACCCATGGATGAGTTGGAACGAGTTATTGAGAGTATTGCTGAGACAGCCACCGAAGCAGGCGTCGCGATTGTCTGTGGGGATACGAAAGTTGTGGAACGCGGGAGTGCGGACAAAATTTTCATAAATACGACTGGGATTGGGTATATTACAGATCGTTTAGTAGGTCCAGAGCAGATTCGGCCAGGTGATGAGATCCTCATTACTGGAACGATTGGGGATCATGGGATTACGATTTTATCTGAGCGAGAAGGGCTTGAATTTCAAACCCCGGTTGTGAGCGATTGTGCGCCTTTAAATGGACTTATCGACGCCTTTTATTTGCCAGGAGTCAAATGCATGAGAGACCCTACCCGTGGAGGTGTAGCGACAACACTCAATGAATTGGCTGGGCAGGCTGGAGTAAGTATGCTCTTAGTAGAAGAACAATTTCCACTTTCTCCTAGCGTAGAAGGTGCTTGTGAGATGTTGGGTCTGGAGCCCCTATACTTAGCGAACGAAGGAAAAGTATTGGTCATCGTGGCCCCGGAAGTGGCGGAGGAAGTTCTCCTGAACATGCAAGCACACCCACTGGGGCGCAATGCTGCTCGTATCGGGCAAGTTCAAGAAGGAAAGTTTGGGCTCGTTCTATTAGAAACCCCTCTCGGGGGAAAACGGATTGTTGGCATGCTTGAAGGGGAACACCTTCCCCGTATTTGTTGAGAAAGAGTAGATTCGAAAACAAATTTCCTTGGGCAAATAGGGGAGGCGGATCCTGTTTTGGGGGCAATGTAACTAAGCTGTAAAAAGAGAATAGCAAACTAACTACCTATCGATAGGCATTTTACAAGATTATACAGTTGACCGTTGCGCTGTTTAGGCTGCTAACGACAAGTGCTGATCCAGTATTTCATTCTTCTCAGTAACATATTTATGAAAGTTCTGAAACAGTTTTCGTAAGGTTTCCCCGCTTTTTTTGCCTAGAGCAGGAAATTGGCTGTATATCGCAGAATGCCTGAGTATGAATTAGCTAATAGAAGATATCCGGATATATCTTGCTAACAAGCGGTGATAAAGAGGTTATCATAATATATAGGAAAAAAGGTTCATCTGGTCATTTGTTAATCGAATAACCATGATTTTGGAGCACGTTTTCAATTTCTTTGATAGGTTTCCGCATGATAACACCTCATTTTTGGTTGATTTGGATTGACATCTTAATTATACCAAAAACGTAGTGTTCATGCGGATTTTTGCAGTTTTTTGTCTCTTTTTTAGGCCGAAAATCTGGTTGCGTAACGGAGAATTCTTCATCGATGTTAAAAACTTGGGAATTGCAATAGGAAACAACACTCTGCCAAATTTGGCAGATTTTTTTACTGGAAGAAGGAATTTCATATTAACTTGTAGAATATATTGCATATAAGAACATTGTTCCTATATGCGGAACAAAGGAGGTAACATGAAAGAAGCTAATAAAGGTTTAGAAACAGTTCAACGGACATTGAATTTACTGAGCCTTTTTACTGTTGACAAACCGGAATGGGGTATCACGGAACTGGCTGAAGAACTCGGTTTACACAAAAGTGTTGTTCACAGAATGCTTTATACTCTACACAGCAATAGTTTCGTCAACCAAAACGTTGTAACTAAAAAGTACCGTCTGGGAGTAAAACTATTAGAACTTGGAATGGTCGTAAATGAGAGTATGGATCTTCGTACTGAGGCTCGACCTTTTATGGAAAAATTATTTAAAGAAACGGGAGAAACCGTTCTTTTAGCAATCGTCGATGGATTAACGGGGATTTGTATTGAAAAGATTGAGAGCTCCGAAGGACTTAAGTGTACCTCACGGGTGGGGAAAAGGGTTCCATTAAATGCTGGGTATACCAAGCTTCTGTTAGCTCATATGCCCCAGGAAAGTACTGACTTGGTAATTAATTCGGGGTTAATTCAGTTCACTAAACAGACTCCTACAGATCCAAACATATTAAAGAAGCAAATCGAAGAAATTCGGCAGATTGGTTATAGCTTAACTTATGGGGAGATGGACGAAGGCTCGGTAGGAGTTTCAGTACCCCTTCGTGATTACACAAATACAGTTATTGGAACACTTGCTATTGTCGGTCCACAATTTCGCATTGAGCCAAAATTAAACCAATATATTACTTTGTGTTGCGAAACGGGCGATCAGGTATCACGTCGTCTTGGGTGGTTAGGCGTTTAAGTTTAGAACACACGGTGGGGTTAATACCGCAGAAAGGAGGCGATTTGGCATGTGAACGCTTCTGTTTGTCCATTTCGAGTCAAGGTTATACGACATATATGAGAAAAGCCCTGCGCTAGCAAACATCTTGGCACAGCATAATAAGTTGGCGTTCGGTAGCAACTTGTGATAATTAAATTATTTTAAGGAGGTCATTTATCGTGAGTTTACTTACCCTTAAGAAAGTAGACTTTCCCAAAGTTAATCCAACTTATTTAGCAGCACTAGTTCCGACCGCGGTAGCTCTTAATTTTGCCGGTACAGCAATTCGTCAGGCTGTAGGAATTCCTCTATTTTTAGATACCGGTGGTACAATTCTTGTTTCATTGATTGCCGGACCATGGTATGGTGCACTTGTTGCTATTTTGTCTGCAATCGTTCGTGCAATAACTTTAAACCCAATGATGATCTTTATCTTTCCAGTTGGTGTCGTTTGTGCTCTTATCGTCGGATATGCTGCACGATATAGTATTACTCGTAGTTGGCTGGGACTCCTTTTAACATTATTTGTCATGGTCCCTTTTATGTCAGTAGTTAGTGCTTTCGTTTATGCCTATATCTATGGCGGTTTTTCGGGTTCAGCAATCGATATACTATCGGCTGTATTTATCAAATCGACTGGGTCGATATTCAAGGGACTTTTTATCTCTCAAATGCTGACATCATGGGTTGATAAGGGAATATTGTTGGCTATAGATGTGGCAATCCTCAGAGCATTACCAGTCCAATATCAGATACTTACACCTTTCGGCAAAACAAAGGACAATAAAATTGCTAGTTAAGGAACAGGGACTAACGGGGAGAAACTATTTCTCCCATCTTCCTAGGAAGGAGAACTATGGCTAAAATCATTGAAACAATACAACTAAATCATACTTATACCGATGGGACACAAGCACTTAAATCGATTGACCTTTGTATCGAGGAAGGTGAAAAGATTGCAATTGTCGGGCAAAATGGCAGTGGTAAAACAACATTATCCAAACATTTTAATGGCCTTCTTCGGCCCACTTGTGGGCAGGTTCTAGTTAACGGTAGGGATATATGTAATACTTCGACAGGTGAATTATCGAGTTTTATTGGTTATGTCTTTCAAAACCCTTCTTATCAGTTATTTAGTAGGTCTGTTCAAGAGGAAATTAAATTCGGGTTAAAAAATATAGGCCTTAAAGGTAATGAATTAACCAAAAGAATTGTGGAGACAATGGATTATTTTGACCTATCAAAAGATAGGGAACGCCAACCTTTATCTTTCAGTAGTGGAGTCCGTAAGCTTATTGCATTGGCCTCAGTTTACGCAATGCGGCCTCAACTGTTAATCCTAGATGAGCCGACAACCGGTCAGGATCATCTAGGAAAGGAAAAAGTCGGGATGTTGCTTCAAAAGTTAGCCAATGCGGGGCACACTTACATTGTTATTACCCATGATATGAATTTTGTAGCTAAGTTTGCTACAAGGGTAATCGTTATGGCTAAAGGTGAGATTATTCAAGACGGTAGCCCAGCAAAGCTTTTTACTAATACTAAAGTCATGCAAAAGGCTCATTTACACCCACCGCAAGTTTTTTCTTTGGCTCAACGCCTTGCAATTGCTAACGATAAACAAAATGATTTAGATCCCCCAAAAATGGCGAAGTTGCTCGTTACGGAAGGGATGGTTTCATGAATTCTCCAACGTTATATCGACCAGGAAAATCAGTTATACACAAGTTTGACAGCCGCAGCAAATTAGTATGGTTAATATGCGGCTTGGTCCTAGCGTTCCTGTTCTTCAATCCCGTTTTCCCATTTTGCCTTTTATTAGTTAGTTTAAGCATAAATATAATCGCTACAGGAAGATATGCGATTACTAATACCCTAACAAAAATGTTTATCTTAATGGTGATTTCTTTTACGATCATTCATGGATTTGCCAATCCCTTAGGGAAAACACCAGCTTTATTTTTGGGGCATGTTATTTCGTTACCTTATTTCGGCCCGTTTACACTTGAAGGAGCTTATTTTGGTTTAACTTCTGGATTTCGGGTTATGGCCGTCGCGCTGATAGGCTTATTATATGTTTCAACTTCTCATCCGTCTGACCTTGTTCGTGGTTTAGAAAAGCTCGGTCTATCGCATAAAATAGGTTTTATGATTCTGATGTCCCTTCAACTAATACCGATAAGTGCTAGAGAAAGCCAAATAATTATTGCCGCACAGAGGTCCAGAGGCTTGGTAGAACGAAACATTTTGGACAAAATCAAGGGTTTAATACCGCTTTTTGTACCTCTGGCAGTAAGTTCAATGGAACGAATGGAGACAACTGCGATGGCTTTGGAAGCAAGGGCATTTGGTATCAGTAAAAATCCAACTTCCTTATTGGATACTTCTTTTGGGCTTAAAGATATAGTCTCAATAATTTTATCAGTTTTGATAGTGGTTATCGCGGTAATTATTCGGATTAAACTTGGTAATTTCAATTGGATAAATAATCTTCATAGCTGGACCAATGTGCTATGGACATAGGAGGTAAGGTTCTATGAATAAAGCCATAGAATTTAAAAACGTTTCATATACTTATTTAGAGAACGATGTCCCAGCGCTTAGAAAAGTCAGCTTAGAAGTGGAAGAAGGAGAATTCGTTGGTATCGTAGGTCCTAATTCCTCTGGTAAAAGTACCATTTGCCGAGCCATAAGTGGTTTGATTCCCCACTCTTACAGCGGCCAGCTCGATGGAGAAATCATAGTTAAAGGTTACAAGACTCAGGAAGTAAAGACTGTAGAGTTAGCCAAATTTGTGGGAATGGTATTTGCTGATCCTGAAGCACAATTATCTCAAAATACAGTTTGGGAGGAAATAGCTTTTGGTCCTGCAAATTTAGGAATACCAAAGGTTGAAATTTTAAAAAGAGTGGAAGAATTAGTAGCTCTTTTGAAGATAGAAGGACTGCGAAACAAATCCCCGTTTACTCTTTCGGGAGGCGAACAACAAAGAGTCGCGATTGCCTCGGTACTGGCAATGCAACCGGATATTCTAGTGTTGGACGAACCTACATCTAATCTTGATCCACAAGGAACTGCAGAGGTATTCGCTGCAGTGAGAAGCCTTAACGAAGAGCAACACATAACTGTAGTCATGGTTGAACACGAAGTCGAATTGTTGGCAGAATTTGCGAATAGAATTTTACTAATGAACAAGGGTGAGATTGTTCTAGACGGAACCCCATCGTGTGTATTTCGTTCAACAGAAATAGTTCGTCAGACAGGATTAAATGTACCACAAGTGACTGAGGTTATTGAAATTCTGGATAAGGAGTATAATGTATGGGGTCAGCGCCCATATCCTTTAACCGTAGAAGAGGCGATAAAGTTGATTAATTTAAGTCGTTAGAAAAAGCAAGATTTTCGAAGAGAGGTAGTTAATTTAAGATGAAAAAATATGATCTCATCGTTCGAAACTGTTCCTGCCTACGTTCAGATTTAATGGTTGAGTCATCTAAAGATATAGGCATTACTAATGGCATTATAGCGGACATTGCAGATTCAGGGACTGATATAAGCGGAGATACAATTGTTGATGGTCAGGGTAAGTTGGTTATACCGGGGTTGGTAGATGGGCATACCCATGTATGTCAGCAATTTTTACGTGGCAGAACTTTGGATGAATTTCCGATGATTTGGGCTCGAATCTTAATACCCTTTGAGAGTAATCTTGAACCAGAAGACGTTTACTGGAGTACTCAACTTGCCTGTCTCGAAATGATAAAATCTGGGACGACGTCTTTTGCCGACGCAGGTGGAAGATATATGGAACAGGCCGTTGAAGCGACGATCGATGCTGGAATGAGAGCATTTATAGCACGATCGACAATGGATATGGGTGCATTTATACCGGATAGTATGAAAGATACTATTGAAGATAACTTAAAGAGAACTGAAGAGTTATTCGCTGAATATAACGGTGCCGGTGATGGGCGAATCAGTATTTGGTGCGGTATAAGGCAGGTAATGACATGTTCACCTACACTTATTAAAGAGATTTCTGAGCTAGCCCGACAGCTAAACACTGGGATACATATGCATTTAGCGGAACACAGGGACGAAGTTAGTTTCTGTCTGCAAAACTATGGATTACGTCCTGCAGAATTATTAGAGAGTTTGAATGCACTAGGACCCAATTTATTAGCAGCCCATAGTGTTGCTTTATCGGAGAAAGAATTGGAACTACTAAATAAACATCAAGTCAAAATTGTTCATTGTCCGAGGAATAATTTTGATAGCCATGGTTTTCCAAAGACGCCTAGAATGCTACAAATGGGTATGACAGTGGGATTAGGAAGTGATGGGTCGGCAACTTCCAGTCTAAGCCTTTTTGACGAGATGAAAGTATTTCGTTCTGGTATCCATGCATACTGGGGTTTGCCAATCTTCGATCCGGTTGTTTTGACAGCAGAACAACTGATCCTTATGATAACCCAAGGCGGGGCAAAATCTGTGGGGTTGGGTGACCTAGGTTCTATTGACATCGGGAAAAAGGCTGATTTATCATTGATAAATTTAGAACAGCCCCATATTTTGCCGACTCATAATATCCTAAAAACATTGGTAGAGGCGGTTACCGCTCACGATGTTACTGATGTTGTTATCAATGGGCGGTTAGTCATGAAAAACAGGGAAGTACTCACACTGGATGAAGAGAAGATAATGTTTGAGGCAAAAAAAAGGTTAAAGGTAATCGGGGAACGGGCCGGGATATAACCTAAGGTGTTAATGTGGAGTAAATAATGTGTTTAAATATCTCAATATACCAATAACATAGGATCATACGTCAGATGTCTATTAAGTAGATGGCTTTGGCTCCTATGATGTCTACCTCTTTGGAAAGTCCTTATCACTTATTTTAGGTTAGCATCCGCCGCCCTTCTTATTGCATTATGGAATGGACAAAGTTTCAAATTAAAATTCCCCACTTTTGCAACGGTGAAATCCCCAATATTAATGGTCATTGCCGGCACTTAATATAAGTCTTACCCTTGTAGTTGAGAGAAAGAAAACTGCAAGGAAGGACAGGCGGGGCTCGCAATCTCCCAAAATTGATCTATCGAGAAGGAAATTTTCTAATGTTTTCTAAAATAATATGATGCTTCACATGAATTCCTGTTTCTGATGTACATAAGCAGGGGGGATTCAGTAAGGACTCTTAGGATATTCATGGCATCAAGAATAATACTAATCCATTACAGATACCAAAACCCTAACAGTGGAGTTGGTTTGATATCACAGCTTCACTGTTGGGGTTTTCTGTAAGTTCGCCTCCGCCATACATAGGCGATTAGGACAGTCAGAAAGTGTTACTTAACCCATAATTTTGCCACGGTGGCAAGGTTATGCTTCCAATTTAATTTGGCAAATATATGCTTCCAAAATAGACCTGCTAACTGTAGGTTTATTTTGTTTTTCTGCTTTTTAATATCCTAGTGGAGTTCTGGCAAGGGGATCCTTATTTCCGCTGTTGCATAGGTCTTGCCTAAGGACTCCGATGCGTCTGCTCATTGAGGTAATCAAGGATTTTCTTCATACCCCCTGTCATTTTCCCTTTGCAGACGTATTGCAACCCCTCGTCTTCAAGATAGATAAAATTGGCTTCGTCGAAAAATCCACGATCAATGCGTATTCCCTCAACCACTGTTTTACGGGGATCAATTTTTGCCAGCGTTTCTTTTAGAAATTCTAGAAATCCGCCGTTACTGGCTGTTTTACCCCCACAGAGGTCAGCATTGAACAATTCAGCACTCCCAGAGACAAAGGTTACTTTGACTTTGTAAGAGGAACGACCATGGTAACGGGGATTATAGCCGACTTCGGAGCCTTCTTGGTTTCCGAAGACAGTAATCACAGAGTCATCAAAATCCAACCAAACGCTACGAGGGCCGTCCAAATCGGCTTTGAGCGAAAGAAGAGCATCGTTTACTTTGCGTAATTTCTCGGTTAATTTGGCCAACAAATAGCGTAACGTGCGTTCATCTGGGACGGTGTCGTGATCTTTAATCGTTTGGTATCCGGGGTCTTGTTTGAGTGCTTCCATGTGCGAGAATCGTAAGAGTCCGAGGGCTGCGGCATCCACCATCGTATCGATGATTTCGTGGGCTGTGTAGAGGCAATTGTGAGGGCGTTTGATGTCAGTGTGCTCTTGTATGAGTTCCTGAAGCCCAAACCACTTTTTTGAAAGTCTCGAAAAGACCAAAATTACCGTACCCGGTCACGCTCGCGTTATCGAACGTCACAGGTAAGTTCGTTTTAGCCGCTAAGCTTCAGATAGAATATGGTAAATATGGAATATAATATTTGTATACGAAACCATGAAATTGCTTGGCAAGGTTATTGCTTCCACGAAAAAAGTATGTACTTAACAAAAGTTAATATTAGTAAGAAAAGGCGTTCCGATGGGAGCGCTTTTTTCTTTCCGCTGAATAGATCGAAAAGGCTCTTGGACAAAATCTCGGCGAGCCTCTTATACCTCCTGATTCCGAGCGGAGCGATACGAACACTGACCAAACGAGGCAATGGTAGGAGTGCGGATATAGTGATATGATGTTAACATATGCGAAATGAACATGGATGCGCCTTATCAGAATCGTGCAGTTGAAATAAATTGTTATTCAGTCTAAATACTTGCGGACGGTTGGATAATTTTTTCATTATGACAAAGGAGTTGGTTAAAATGAAAGCTTCTGACATAATGCACAAGATAAACCCATTGCCAATACGATGTAATATTAAAGAAGCAAATGATATTTTACAAAAGAGCGATACAGATTTTCTCCCGGTTATTGATGAAGAAGAAAAATACGTGGGTATAGTTTCAAAGGACTCTTTACTGAAAGAAGTCCTAAACGGTTTAACTCATAACGCCAGTATAAAGGGTTGTCTTGCTCAATACATACCCTGTGTATGGTCTGACACTGAATTAGAAATAATGCCTATTTGTAGCAACGGTGCAGTGGTGTTAAATAGTGATAACCAGGTTAAGGGTATTATTAGAAATATTGATTTTCTCCGTGCTTTCCGTTCGGATATTGATGATCTCAAAGACCGTATGTATGCTGTTATTGAATCAGCCCATAATGGTATACTTGCAGTTGACCTAAGTGGAAACATAATTCTTGCCAATCGTGTCGTTGCCGAGATTCTTGAAATCCCGGTAGATCAACTGATTGGTCATCCGGTAATTGAATATATTTCAAACTCTTTAATGCCAAAGATCTTATTATCGGGACAATCTCTCTACGGTGAAAAAATTGTACTAAATACGACACCAATACTTGCGAACTATTCTCCTGTTAAAAAGAATGATGTTATTACAGGCGCTGTCTGTGTGTTTCAGGACTTATCGAGTATGGATGCAATTCACAGCGAACTTGACTCAGTAAAAAAACTTACTAGAGAGTTAGGATCTATTATAAATTCTTCATATGACGGTATATATATTACCGATGGTGAATGTTTAACTCTTAATTGTAACGAAGCCTATCAGCGAATTACCGGAATTTCCGCTAGCGAAGTCGTAGGAAGAACGATGCATGAATTAGTCGAAGCAGGAATTTTTGACCATTCGGTATCTATCTTGGTAATGGAAGGAAGAAAGAACATTACTATTACACAAACTATAAAGAAGACCAATAAACAAGTTTTGGTAACTGGAAACCCAATATTTGACGAAAATGGTTATATATTCCGTATAGTTACCAATGTGCGTGATGTTACAGAACTTTATAATTTGCAAAATCAACTCCAAAAATCGAAGGAACAAACATTATTGTATGAAACGGAATTAAGACATTTACGTTCACAACAGGCTGAGGATACGGGAATTATTTATCGCAGCATATGTATGAGCAAGATTATAGAATTGAGTCTGAAACTAGCTAACGTCGATTCTACAGTATTAATTACCGGGGAATCCGGCACTGGAAAAGAATTATTAGCAAAGTTAATTCACAAACATGGAAAAGGTATAAACAAACCATTTATTAAGATTAATTGTGCAGCAATACCGGAACAGCTCTTAGAATCGGAGTTGTTCGGGTATGATTCCGGGGCCTTTACGGGCGCGAAAAAAGAAGGAAAACCTGGTCTTTTTGAATTGGCCCACAACGGTACTCTTTTTCTTGATGAGGTAGCTGAAATGCCGCTTCTGCTCCAGTCTAAGCTCTTGAGGGTGCTTCAGGAAAGACAAATCATAAGAGTAGGTGGAACAAAACCGCTTGATGTTAATGTAAGAATAATCGCTGCTACCAATCGTGACCTTCCAAAGATGGTCAAAGAAGGTAATTTCCGAGGAGATCTTTACTACCGCTTGATGGTTATCCCCATTGAACTACCGCCTTTACGGGATCGAAAAGAAGATATTCCGCTATTGGTGAAACATTTCGTCGATACGCTAAATAATCGCTATGATTACAAATACCACGCTTCTGCTCAACTACTCAATGTATTATCTGATTATCCGTGGCCTGGAAATATTCGCGAATTGTCAAATATCATTGAACGTTTAATGATTACGACAAATGAAGATGAGTTATCCGTAGATCTGTTACCAGAAACTATTTATCGAAAAGATGTACTTCCGGAATATGGTACACAGCTTCAAGATGCTGCTGCCCAAGCAGAAGCATATCTTATCTCTAAGACGTATGAAGAATGGAAATCATGGACTAAAGTAGCTGAAATACTCGGAGTGAACAAAAGTACCATATATCGTAAAGCTTTAAAACATGGATTACTAAAGTAAATCATCGCAATATTGCGACTTAGTTGCAATATTGCGAAAGGAGCTACTTAAGCAATCAAAGACCATATTCGGAAAATTTAGAATGCAATTCTGCGACAATTAAATTATTAATTAATCCTAATAACCCCTCAATAGAGGGGTTATTTTATTTGGTATCATTATTGCAATATTCTAGAATATATCGAAAGTATTTGTATGCCTAAGGAGGTGTATATTAACGATTCATGATTAAGTTCCAAACTCAAACACCTTATCGTTCAGTGATTCCAAACTCCTGACGAATTAAGAAGGAAGCGAGTTCTCTGAAAAATTAATCTCAAAAAAATGGAGGAAGAGAAAATGAAAGTATATGTTCTAAATAATGGATGGCTGGAATGTGATGAGAACTGGATGGTTGCTCAATCAGTGCTCGGTTCGTTGGGCAATAAGACACCCCAAGTCAATTGGATCAAGATACCTGTCTACGCGGTCTTAATTGATCATCCCCAAGGCAAAATATTATACGATTTAGGGTGTCACCCGGATGCAATGAAGGGATACTGGCCTGCCGGGCTGCAAGGAGTTTTCCCTTACTATTTCGAAGAATCACAAGACTTTGCTACACAACTTGCTTTGACTGGAACGAAACCGGAAGACATCAAAACGGTCGTCTTATCCCATCTCCATCTTGATCATGCAGGCAATATGCACTTATTTGAGCATGCAGATGTTTACGTCCACCAAAAGG
>NZ_MLBF01000040.1 GCF_001936615.1 Desulfosporosinus metallidurans | reverse complement strand
TGATGCAGTAATAACCTTGGATGTTGAAGCATCAACTGAACCAACTAAAGCGGTGATGATGATGGAAGCGACAAAGAATCCCAAGACGAATTTGGGAAAGCGGGTCCAAATCTCACCAGCATTTGGTTTGGTTCCATCCGTTTTCTTCTCCCATTTAGTGATAGAGATAAAGGCCATGATAAAGCACCAGATTCCAACGAACATGTCACGGCCAACGACTTTCATCAACGTAAAGGTTTTAATCGATTGTTCGCCAATGGCGGCAGCAGCAGCCATTCCAGCAGCATCGGCAAACTCGGAAGTTCCAATCCATGCTCCGGCAGGGCCAGCAGGAATTCCAAACGCTTTTATCATGATTGGGAGTGAAAAGATCATGACGATAGCCCACACGACGACGAGCGAAATTGCAATCGAGACATGATGCTTTTCGGCTTTAACGGAGCCACCAATGGCAATCGAAGCGGACACACCGCAGATCGATCCCCCAGCCGCGAGTGTGGACGCAAACCGCTTGTCCAAGCCGAAGAGACGGGTTCCCGCCCAGTAGATGGTTAAAAATGTGGTGGCAGCGATAACGGTTGCTTGAACGAAAGCGGTTGGGCCTGCCTGTAGGATCAACGTAAAGGGTAGGGTAGCACCCATGAGTACAATGCCCGTCTTGACGAAAAACTCGGTCCGTAAGGCAGAATCCATGAATTTTGGCAGCTTAACAAAATTGCCAATAATAAGTCCTACTGCAAGGGCCAGAAGCGGGGCTTCAAGGTTGAACTTCTTCATGACACTCCAAGAACCTAAGACAGTGACGATGAGACTCATGAGGAAGAGTAAGGCAAATCCAGGAATAAACTGGCTTAGTTTGTGGCCAAGGATCTTCACTGCGACGCCAAAGATGAGAAGAAACATTAGGAAAAGGCTGAAGATACCGCCGAGATGACTCGTGACAAAACCTGTAGCCTTGCCAAAATCGGAGTAGGCCGGCACGCTGATTGCGACATATTTCATAAAGTTACTGCCAGTGGCCCAAAGTAATATTGCAACAAACACTACCCCTAACCCAAGCCAGACTGCCCAATAGTCCTCTTTTCTCCACAGTGCGGACCAGCCGCCTGAGTGTGCAGTTGGTGTTTTTTCAATGGGAATATTACTCATTTTTTAATCTCTCCTCTAAAATAGCTTAGAAACTTTTTTCACAAATACCCCTAGACCTAGACCTTGGACGAGTTCACCTCCTAGTAATAGCAATACTTTTTAAATTTTTAGGGAAAAGGGAGAATGAGTGGACTTTTTTTTGGCACCGCTTTCCCTAAAAGCAGGCATAATGTGAATCCGTTCAAGGTTTTTCGAGAGATTCCAAAACTTTGAACGGAGATTGCGATATATTATTTGATTATTCATGTTTTTATTCAAGTATATCACTGATTCGCTGAATATCTTGTCTGTTACATGACAATTTAGACGCCTTTCGACAGATAGTAGTTTAGATCACGTACAGAGCGTTATTTTCTGACGGGTGTTACTGAGACGATGGCGGAGGGATTTTTGGGATACACGTGGTGTCTTTCCAATCAAATAAAGAGTTTAAATATCATGCAGTTCTTGCTTGACATTAATATATTTGCTAAAATGTCATAACAATTATCATCACGACAAGTAATTATTGCAGGCCCAACTAAAGAATTTGCTAACTCGAATCGTCAACAATTTGTAAGAGTGGAGGATTTCCATGCTAGAGAAAGTTAAAGATTTACCGAATTACCGCTGGTATGTCTTAGCGGCCGTCGCGATTGGTACCTTTATGTCCACGTTGGATGGCAGTATTGTCAATGTGGCTTTGCCTACAATTTCGGGTCAACTCCATTCCAATCTCTCTACCCTACAATGGGTAGTTTCAGCCTACCTTCTGACTATTTCTAGCCTATTGCCAGTTTTCGGTAGGATTGCTGACCTACTGGGACGTAAAAAAGTCTATGCGCTTGGTTTTTTAATTTTTACGTTGGGGTCAGCTCTGTGCGGCTTAGCCCAAAATATCTGGTTTTTAGTGGGGACACGGGTGTTGCAAGCTGTGGGTGCGGCTATGTTAATGTCTAACAGTGCTGCAATTATCACTACTATTTTTCCGCCTAGTGAGCGTGGTAAAGCATTAGGTCTTACAGGAACCGTTGTTGCCCTGGGTAGTTTAACAGGTCCAGCGTTGGGCGGACTGCTGATTGGTTTGGCTAGCTGGCGCTCCATTTTCTACATTAACGTTCCTATTGGAATTATTGGCTACGTGGTTGCTCTCCTAATTCTCCCCACTGATGAACCCCACAAAAACAACGAGAGTTTCGATTTTGCAGGTGCCTTCACTTTTACAATCGGAATGATTGGTGTACTCTTAGGCATAAATAATGGCGAGAGTTGGGGTTGGACAAGTCCTACTGTACTCTTAAGCTTATTTTTGGGAACGGCATTACTGGTCTTATTTATTATGATAGAACGTAAAGTTGAACATCCCATGATTAATTTATCTCTTTTCCGAAATCGCCCTTTTCTTATCGGGAATCTCTCGGGCTGGCTATCCTTTGTGGCTATGTTTGCCAACAATATGCTTCTGCCATTTTACTTGCAAGGAATTCTAAACTACAATCCCTCGCAGGCTGGATTAATGTTAATGGTCTTTCCAGTGGTGATGGCCATTGTAGCTCCCATTAGCGGTAATGCTTCTGACAAATACGGACCTGTAGTTTTAACAACAGGTGGTTTGGTCATTACTGCACTTGGCTTCTTTTATTTCTCGACTCTGCCGGCCACAGCTCCTTATTATCAAGTTATCCCCGGTCTTGTGCTCACGGGATTAGGTTCTGGCATGTTTCAATCGCCCAATAATAGCAGTGTGATGAGTTCAGTTCCCCCTCAGAAACTGGGTATTGCCGGGGGGATTAATAGTTTGGTGAGAAACTTAGGTATGGTCACGGGTATTGCTTTGTCGGTATCCTTGTTTGAGGCCTGGGGCGGTGTGACTATACCGAAATCAGGTCAAATAGGGGCGTTCATGTCAGCGTATCATTCTGTGATGCTCGTGGCCATGGCTGTGGCCCTTGCCGCCGCTGCTATCTCAGCTAACCGTAAAAGTTATGCCAAAGCCAAATAATATTTTTTGCCCTTGACATTATTGCGAAGTAGTGTAAGATATAAAAAACTGCTAAAATGACGATGAGAGGGAATAGTACAGTCGCGTTTCCGTTTTAGAGAGCTGCTGGTTGGTGAAAGGCAGTAACGGAATAGAATTGGAACTCTTCCTCGAGTAGCCGACCGAAATTGTAAGAAAGTAGGCTCGGACGGAGCTTCCACCGTTAAAAGGAAGGAGATATCGGAACTTTGATGTTAGAAGTTCGATGTTAGAAGTTCGATGAAAGAAATAATATTTCTCGTCGGACCCCGACCACCGAATAACGAAACTTGATTATTTCCGTATCTGCAGAGAAGACAGTTATTAACTGTCAACTTGAGTGGTACCGCGAACTAACCCTTCGTCTCAATCAGAGACGAAGGGTTTATTTATTTTTAAGGAGGAAGTTACAATGCGTAAATTATATGTTTTTGATACTACCCTTAGAGATGGAGAGCAATCCCTAGGGATCACTCTGAATGTAAAAGAAAAATTAGAGATTGGACATCAACTTGTGAAACTCGGCGTGGATATAATTGAAGCTGGTTTTCCTGCTTCTTCGCCGGGGGATATGGAATCAGTTCGAACGATGGCTAAGGAACTCAAGGGAGTAACCATTTGTGGGTTAACTAGGGCGGTCACTCAGGATATCGATATCTGTGCGGAAGCATTGCGCAAGGCAGAATATCCCAGAATTCATACGGGCATAGGGGTTTCTCCCATTCACATGGCCAAGAAATTAAGGCTTACCCCTGACCAGGTGGTGGAGCAAGCGGTTTTTGCCGTAAAGTATGCTAAGAAATTTATGAGTGATGTTGAATTTTATGCTGAAGATGCCTTTCGCAGCGATCCGGAGTTTTTGACCAGAGTTATCAAAGAAGTGATTTCAGCTGGGGCCACGGTAGTTAATCTCCCGGATACAGTTGGGTATGCTAACCCTTGGGAATACGGAGAACTTATCGGATATGTCATTAAGAACGTTGAGAATATTGATCAAGCCATTGTTAGTGTTCATTGCCATAACGATTTGGGAATGGCAACGGCCAATTCTCTGGCGGGTATCAAAGCGGGAGCAGGCCAAGTGGAAGGGACGATTAATGGTATAGGAGAGCGGGCAGGCAATACTTCCTTGGAAGAGGTAATTATGTCAATTTATACTCGCCGCGATGGTTATGGGGTGGGAAGCAATATTAACACCCGAGAGATATCCGCCACCAGTAGACTGGTTTCTCGGATAACAGGAGTGACTGTCCCGGATCATAAAGCCATAGTTGGAGCTAACGCTTTTATGCATGCCTCAGGCATACACCAGGACGGAGTTCTAAAAGATAGAGAGACTTATGAAATCATTCAACCGGAAACAATCGGCGTCCCACAGAATTTAATCAGCCTTTCGGCAAGATCAGGAAGACATGCCCTCCAACATTGTCTGGAGGAATTAGGGTATAAAGTAGAAGGGGCCCAGCTTGATGAGGTTTATCAAAGGTTCTTAAAATTAGCGGATCTGAAGAAAGAGGTATTTGACCAAGATCTTTATGTCTTGATGGGGGATTCAGAAACTACTGGAAATAGCATTGTACTGAAAAGCATGTCTATTGCGACTAGTGGTGTTCAAATGGCTACAGCTACTGTGATCCTAGAAATTGAAGGAACGACGATAACGGATGCCGCTTGTGGTAATGGTCCTGTGAATGCCCTTTTCAATACTATTGACAGGATCACTGGGAACATCGCAACCCTTGAAGATTTCACACTGAAGTCTGTCACACGGAGTAGTGAGGCTTTGGGAGAAGCCACAGTCAAGTTGCGTTATGAGGATGGTCGTCTGGTGGTTGGGAAGGGATTTTCGACGGATGTAATTGAAGCCAGCGCTAAAGCCTACCTTAATGCTTTAGAAAAGAGAAATCCTCATAGTGAGTTGGAAGCAGAGGGATAACAGAATGAATTTTGTGTCGTATAATAGTCGTATTATCCAATTTTTATATTGCTACAGCCGATCTAAGGGGATATAATGGTCCAATAAGGTTGTGCGAACTATTTCAAACTTGGAGAGGATTGATTAAATATGGAAAGAATATTTAACTTCAATGCGGGTCCAGCCACTCTTCCACTTGCTGTTTTAGAAGAAGCGCAGAGCGAACTTCTGAATTTTAAAGGCACGGGCATGTCTGTGATGGAAAATAGTCACCGCACCAAGGAATACGAGGCTATCAATTCAGAGGCTGAGGCTCTTGTCAAGGAATTACTAGGAGTGCCGGAAAACTATCGGGTATTGTTTCTCCAAGGTGGAGCAAGCACTCAATTTGCCGCAGTACCCATGAATCTGGTCTCCCCAGAGAGCCACGCTGACTATATTCTCACCGGAGCGTGGGCAGAAAAAGCTTACAAAGAAGCGTCAAAATTCGTTAAAACCAATGTTGCAGCAAGTACCAAGGAGGAAAACTACACCCGAATTCCCAGAGTCGATGAACTCAAGGTGAGTGACAGCCCTGCCTATCTTCATCTTTGCTCTAATAACACCATCTTCGGTACCCAATGGCAGTCATTTCCAGACTTGGGGGGTGTTCCGTTGGTTGCCGATATGTCCAGCGATATCCTCTCACGCCGCTTCGATGTGTCTAAGTTTTCTCTGATTTACGCTGGAGCGCAGAAGAACCTTGGTCCAGCCGGGGTAACTGTGGTTATTATTCGAAAGGATTTATTGGAGGACATCCCTTCCAACATTCCCACAATGCTTCGTTATGATATTCATGCTAAAAACGATTCTTTGTACAATACCCCACCAAGTTTTTCCGTTTATATGGTGAACCTGGTCTTGCGCTGGCTTAAAAATAACGGCGGGCTGGTCGCAGCGGAAAAACGCAACGCGGAGAAAGCGGCCCTTATTTACGAGGCCATTGACAACAGTGAGGGCTATTTTAGAGGGCATGCTGTCAAAGATAGTCGCTCTCTGATGAATATCACGTTCCGTTTACCTAGCGAGGAGTTGGAGAAAACCTTTGCGGCTGAGGCCACCCAACAAGGTATGATCGGTTTAAAAGGTCACCGCTCCGTTGGTGGCATCCGGGCATCGGTCTATAATGCCATGAGCATGGATGGGTGTAGGGCTTTAGCCGAGTTTATGAAAGCTTTCCAGAGCAAAAATGCGTAGGAAGTGACCTTTGATCACTCTAAACAAAAAGAGAAGGGCAGTCGAACCGAGACCATAGGTTTGACTGTTCTTCTCTTTTTTACCAATGTTTAGTGTTCATCGCTTGAGTATGGCTATATTTTGAAATATGCATATGTACTAATGTGGAAAATATTTGACTAAAGTGTTAAGATTATATTATGAATTTCAAGATATTTGGGTTAAAACTAGTAATATATCAGAAACTAGATATCAGATATCAGATATCAGATATCTGAAAGGTACTATTTTGAAATAAGTAGTACTTGTGGAAGGAAAAAAGGAACCGACACCTTAATTTATGAAGTGCCTCTAGAGATGGAATATACACGGAGCAAATAGAGATAGGAATTGAGGACCTAGAAAGGGTGCATCATTATGGAACAACACTTCAATGTTTTTAAAGAGGTGGCAGAAACAAAAAATATTACCTTAGCATCTAAGAAGCTCCATATGAGTCAACCTAGTATTAGTTTGCAGATTCAGAATTTGGAAAACCAGTATGGTGCTCGCTTTTTTGAGCGAACTAATAAAGGAGTTACTCTAACCAGAGAGGGTGAAATTTTTTATACCCATGTCCGAAGTATCTTGAACATTCTTAAGGATGCTAAAGAACAGATATGTGCTATATCCAAAGATCAGAGAAGGCTGATCTTCCTTGGTGCGACGTTAACCATAGGAGAATACATCCTTCCTAATATTCTCGCTCTTTTGTATAAGACTCACCCAGGTGTAGACTTCAAGGTGAAGATCGCCAATACAGATTCGATTACGCAAGATATTCTGGAGAAAAAGATGCATATTGGTCTGATCGAGGGACCTGTTCCTAGGTATAAGGAGTTAAATGTGGAGAGCTTCTGGGAAGACGAGTTAGTTGTTGTTATTCCCTATTTTCACCCATGGGCTTCAAGGAATAGTATTACCCTCGCCGAACTTCCTCTTGAGCGTCTAGTGACTCGGGAGGAAGGTTCTGGAACTCGCAAGGTCATGGAGATAGCCCTTAGAGAGAGAGGACTTGATCTGAGTGAATTGAATATTTCAATGGAACTGGGAAGTACTCACGCGATTAAGCAAGTGGTTTCGGCAGGGCTTGGAATCACCATTATTTCTTCGTTGACCGTTCGTCGGGAGTGCGACCTAAAAATTTTTAAGACATTAAAAATACAAGATGCTCCGGTTTATCGGCCATTAAGTATTCTCACCAATGCCAATACTACCCAGACCAAAGATGAGCGTCGTTTAACGAACTTACTCCATGATCGAGACTTGTTGTCAGATATTATAAGTATGGATTTTGGCGAATTAGAAGATCACGCGAGTAAGCTGCGTTTTTCACAACGCAGTGGTAAGTAATGACGAACATAGCAACTTTTGTCTTGTGATGAGACATTAAGCTGAATTATCTAAGTATACGGCGGTCTGAGACCGCCGTATTTTTTGCTGTGCAAACTCAACTGTTCCACCACTTGCTCGAACAGTACTATTGATTAAGAGATTCATTGCGCTGCCCAATCAAACAAATCCACTGGATGAAGCAACTTATGGGAAGGAATACATAATACATATTCTCTATGGGTTACTTTTACCAAGATTTTTCTTTATACTACAGAAAAGAAGATCAGTGCTAATTATAGTACGAATTGTAAATGATCAGGTAAAGGCGCGCAGAGGTATTCAATGCGCGCTTTATTAAATGAAAGAAAACTGTAGGGAATAATTTGGGGGGACGTTTGATGGTTGTGGAAATGAAGCTGCCGACGGTGTTGGACATTATCAGCGACAATATTGTAAAACACGGTAATCCACTGGCCTTAAAGGGTTCAGAGGTTGCCGCTTGGGCCAAGGGACTAGACTTACCAGTCCGAGGGGAACTGCTTTTTTATACAGGCGGGGAATACCAGTTGCTTCCCTTTATCGACTCTTTGGTTAAAACCATCACTCATATCGATCAGGGCAGCAAGGCGTTTTCTATGATGATGGGTGTACGTAATATGTTGGATAAGGCCGGGATAAGCGCGGAAAAGATATACTCTTCGGTATTGGCTAAGGATAGGGAAAGGTATAATTCGATTTGCTTTAAGGCTGCTAAGGTACTCCAAGGGTTAGGTTATGAGTTCTGCTATGCGGGAAATGAGGAATTGTACAGCGGTGCTTTGCTTTATGAACTGGGTTATATGGAAGATATGAAGGTCTATGTGAAAAAAGTTGCAGATAGGATCAGGAAGAGTGGAGCTAAAACCATTGTTTGTCTTTCTCCCCATGCGGCAGAAGTTTTTAAGTTCGTTTATCCTAAAATGGTTGAGGGTTTTGACATGGAAATCCGTACCTTTGTGGATTTGGTGTGGCAGCGGCGCGATAAACTAGGAATAATACCAACCCCTGGTGCCGTCGTCATTCATGATTCCTGTCGGTTAGCTCGAGAGTTGGGAATCCATCAAGAATTAAGAGATATCTTGGTATGTGTTGGAGCAGAGGTGAAAGAGGCTCCACGCAATCGAGAATGGACGTCATGTTGTGGCGGACCTATCAAAATTCTGTTTCCGGAGTTATCTCATGTCATTGGATCTCGGCGTGTTAATGAGTTGAAGGAAAGCGGCACGGAGCATATTCTGACCTCCTGTCCGTATTGTCTGTCAGCACTGGAGGGCGGCCAAGCCAAGGGCGATTCGGCCATTGTCGAAGATTTAATCGAATTCTTATATAGGGGGATTGAAGCATGACTGTTGATTTAAGAAAGGACTTTGTCACGTATGCCAAGTCCCTCAATGATGCTAGTAAAGATACCAACATACGAACGGCAATCTCTAGGGCGGTAACGTCTTACCGCAACACAGTTGCCGAAACATTGGAACGCTTTCCGCACACTCCAGAACTGGCAGTGGAGGTGCAGGAAATCAAACGCCAGGCTATGGCTAACTTGGATCAATTGTTAGAGCAGGCAATGGCTTCAGTGGAACGAAACAAAGGAAAAGCATATTACGCAAAGGATCATCAGGCTGCTTTAGAAATTGCCCTGGGGATCATTGGTCGGAATAAAACCGTTGTTAAAGGAAAAAGCATGCTGGGGGAAGAACTCCATCTGCGTGAGTACCTTGAAGAAAATGGGAACGAAGTTTGGGAAACTGATTTGGGCGAATTCATATTACAACTGCGTAAAGAACGCCCCATGCACATTCTTTCCCCCTCAATCCATGTGCCCCGTGAACAGGTGGCTGAGGTTTTTAGTAAGTTTTTCCAGAAGGAAGTACAGCCAGACATCGCCGAAGAAGTAAGGGTAGTGCGGGAATTTTTGCGCGAAAAGTATTTCACTGCCGATGTGGGGATCAGTGGGGCCAACGTGGTGGCGGCGGACACAGGCGCTATGGTTATTATTGAAAATGAGGGGAATGTGCGTCTGGCTACAGGTGCTCCACCCGTCCATATCGTGATGGTGGGTGTTGAGAAATTGGTGCCAACGTTCCAAGAAGCCATGAAAGTAGCTGAGGTCACTTGGCGTTATGCCCAGTATGGCGTGCCAGGTTATGTCAATATTGTCAGTGGTCCCAGCAAAACAGGGGATATTGAGAAGGTAACGACTTACGGTGCACACGGTCCAAAGGAATTTTATGTCATCTTCGTGGACAACGGGCGCAGTGAGATGGCCCAGGAGGATAAGTTCAGCCAGGCTTTACACTGTTTGCGTTGTGGCGGATGTATGTATGAGTGCCCCGTGTTTCAAGTGACGGCTGGACATTTCGGCCATATCTATATGGGCGGAATCGGTGCGATTTGGACGGCATTTGTGGCTGGGGGTATGGAAAAAGCGGCTCCACTCATTTATTCTTGTTTGCGGTGTGGGAGATGTGTAGAACGGTGCCCAATGAGTATTGAGGTTCCTGCCATGATCGGAGAGCTGCGCAAGCGCATTGTTTACGGTAAATAGGGAATAACCAAAAGACACTTCCTGTATAAGCTTTCATTCAAAGGGATTAATGGAAAAGTACCCACGACAATTATAAAATTATCGTGGGTACTTTTTGGTTGTTTTAAGGGCTATTCCGCTTTTGATCGATTTGTAACATGCATTTGATGAGGGGCAGCCTTAGGAAGGCTGTTGTTGTTCCTTAATGCAAAAACCACCGTCTTTCTCAGTATTCTCTCTTTTATAGTAGAAGGATTGAGAAGTTTCATTCTCTCTATGTGGCGGTGAGTTGATTCTGGGATAGGCCTGAAGAATTCATGCAGCACCCCTCCAACCATTTTAAGAGGATTTCCGGCAGAGAGTCTCTTTAAGGACTTCAAGGCTCCCCCCAGAACGGCGTCATCTTCAGTTAAATCAGTACCAAATGGGAAGGACTGGAAAACGCCGTTTTCCTGATAGGGCCTAAGCAGGGCAGTGATTTTTTGTGGTGTGTTATTTCTATACTCTTCGGGAATTTCATAATCCATGGGTATCTTTCCCGCTTTTTTTGCCTGATCAAGGAGCTGGTTTTGAAATCTGGAATCAGCGATCTTGATCATCTCAGCGATGACCTCTTTTTCTGGTTTGCTACGCACGTCAGCAATTCCATACTCAGTAACAATGATGTCCCTCAAATGTTTGGGTACTGAGCAATGGCCGTAGCTAAAGACTATGTTCGACTTGAGACTCTTACCGTAACCCTTTGTGCTTTTGATCATCATAATAACCCTAGCGTCAGGTAGGACATGACCCATGGCCACAAAGTTATACTGTCCACCAATTCCGCTCACAACCCGGCCATCTTCGAGTTGATCTGATGCTATTGCCCCAAGAACACTTGCCACCATACCAGTATTTACAAATCGGGCATCCTTCCTTTGCAGGGTCCTCAGTTCCTCCCCGCCGTAGAGCTGGTTAACCTTTTCAACTCCGGACATACCGAAAAGCTGTCTTTCCTCTTCGCTCATGTCATTAAGAGCCTGATAGAATGCTTTCGGGCCGAGAAAGAAAGCGCCAAGGATAACTTGACCTTTGAGAAGCTCTTTTCCGAGTAGCTTTTTTATCTCTATTCGACTTTTTTCATCATTCATATTAGTAGAGTAGCTGGTGGTTCCATCGATAATGGAACCATTTTCATAAGTAAGACCCTTTTTTAGAATTCCGTATTCAGTAAGAAAGGTAAAGTCTTCTTCATTAAGTTTAGAATGTAATGCTCTCATTTCAATCAGTTGGTCAATAATGTCGGAAGGGATGTTATCAGCGGTGAGTTTCCCTTCGTTTATGAGTTTCATAAGGGGGATGCTGTCAAAGACCTTTCTTTTTAATATCTTGCTTTTATACATTTGCATAAAGGCATCGACGAACATCTCTGATGAACCATAGAGCCCCTTCTGGAAAACCCCCGTATCGCCCCATGTACTGATCAGTTTTTCATATCGTTTCATGATACCGGCTTTTCCGAGGACTTCCTGATATAAATCATTATGTTCATTACGCATGATAAGTCCCGAAACAATAGCGTCACCTAAGGCTCCAATCCCTACCTGTATTGTGCCGCCGTCCTTTATCAAGGTGCTGACATTAATACCAATCATATGATCGGATAGGGCAACCGGATCTTTGGGAGGACAGAAAAGTTCATAGTCGTATTGTGGTCCCTGAAGAATCATATCATAGGTATCCGCTTCGACAACGGCATCTCCATACATAAAGGGCATATTCTTATTCGCTTCTCCTATAATAGCGACTTTTTCGCCGAGGGCCCTTTTGTCTTTAAGTGCTTTTACAGCTTCAATACAGACATCGGTGTTACAAGCCATAGAATACATCGTTTTGCCGCTGAGCTCCTTGTAGCCTACCAACTGGCCGAAGACGTTAGCTCCTAAGGCTATTGCATCACGGGTTGCATGAGTGTAGTTAGTGGCCAAATGGTTCTGCTGGGCTACGGGATTATTGAGATATCCGCCAGCTTTACTGAAAAATTCAAAAACCTCAACATTTTTGGGAAGTTTTCCTGCTCTGAAATCGAGCATGTAATCAAATTCCAGAACACCCGCAAAAACTCTGTCCGAAAGGGGTGTTAAAAATCTTTTTTCCAGTTCAGTGTGGCCTTTCGGTTTCTCAAGAGCGAGAGCAGTAATAATTTTAAGGTTAATTTCAGGATCCTCTTTGGCCCGCCTGTAAAGTTCATTGATAAAGAGAATTGGTTTTCCTAGGGCAAGGGGCATACAGAAGGTAATATTCTTCCCTACATAGTTGATAACTTCATCAACACATTTCTTTACGTCCTCATAGATCATTCCTGTCTTTTCTTTCATTAGGCACCTATCCTTTCCTCCAATTTTGTGGTTATTTCTATAACAAAAAAATGAGTAATCATTCATAATTGAACAAATAAATTTTATCATGTCTTGCTAAATAATGTAATAAAAATTATCCTAATTTAGTAAAGAATTTTGATTTTTTTATATTAATCAAATGATATTTTGTATTCCCTGCCTAGAAAATGCTGTTAATAGTAAGCGAATTGTTGGCTACTTGCTTGGTCTAGAAAAAATTAAACATGCCCCCGACATAATATTGTCGGGGGCATGTTTTGAGAACGGATGATTGTGGTAAGTATAAAGGATTATTTAGCGGCTCCTCGTTTTGAAGCATTCATCGGAAGAGAAGGCGGCTTATCGAAATTGGGGTTGTTATTTCTTAATGCAAAAACCACCATTTTTCTGAAGAGCTTCTCTTTCATAGAAGAAGGCTTGAGAAGCTTCATTCTCTCTATATGGGGGTAAGTAGATTTTGGGATCGGCTTGAAGAATTCAAGCAGTAACCCTCTCGCCAGTTTAAGGCGATTTCCGGCAGAGAGTCTCTTTAGGGCTTTCAAAGCTCCCCCCAGAGCGAGCTCAACTTCAGTAAAATCTGTACCAAATGGTAAGGGTTGAAAGAAGCCTTGAGCTTGATAGGGCTTAAGGAGGGCAGCAATCTTTTGCGGTGTGTTATTTCTATACTCTTCAGGAATTTCAAAATCCATGGGTATTTTTCCCGCTTTTTTTGCCTGATTAAGGAGCTGGTTTTGAAATCTGGAATCAGCTATCTTGATTATCTCAGCGATGACCTCTTTTTCTGGTTTACCCCGTACGTCAGCAATCCCATACTCAGTAACAATGATGTCCCTCATATGTTTGGGTACTGAGCAATGGCCGTAGCTAAAGACTATGTTCGACTTCAGACTCTTACCGGAACCCTTTGTGCTTTTGATCATCATAATAACCCTTGCGTCGGGTAGAACATGGCCCATGGCTACAAAGTTATACTGTCCACCAATTCCACTCACAACCCGGCCATCTTCGAGCTGATCTGAAGCTATTGCCCCAAGAACACTTGCCAACATGCCAGTATTTACAAATCGGGCATCCTTCCTTTGCAAGCTCCTCAGTTCCTCCCCACCGTAGAGCTGGTTAACCTTATCGACTCCGGACATACCGAAAAGCTGTCTTTCCTCTTCGCTCATGTCATTAAGAGCCTTATAGAATGCCTTCGGGCCAAGAAAGAAGGCGCCAAGGATAACTTGACCTTTGAGAAGCTCTTTTCCGAGTAGCTTTCTTATCTCCGTTTTGTTCTTTTCATCATTCATATCCGCAGAGTACTTGGCCTCTCCATCTATAATGAAACCATTTTCGTAGTTGAGCCCCTTTTTGAGTATTCCGTATTCAGTAAGAAAGGTAAAGTCTTTTTCACTAAGTTTAGAATGTAATGCTCTCATTTCAATCAGTTGGTCGATAATGTCTGAAGGGATGTTATCAGCGGCGAGTTTCCCCTCGTTTATGAGTTTCATAAGGGGGATGCTATCAAAGACCTTTCTTTTTAATATCTTGCTTTTATACATCTGCATAAAGGCATCGACAAACATCTCTGATGAACCATAGAGCCCCTTCTGGAAAACCCCCGTATCTCCCCATTTACTGATTAGTTTTTCGTATCGTTTCATGATACCAGCTTTTCCGAGGATCTCCCGATATTTATCATTATGTTCATTACGCATAATAAGTCCAGCAACAATTGCATCACCTAGGGCGCCTATCCCTACCTGTATTGTGCCACCGTCCTTTATCAAAGTGCTCACATTGATACCAATCATATGATCGGATAGGGCAACCGCATCTTTAGGAGGACAGAAAAGTTCATAGTCGTATTTTGGCCCCTGAAGAATAATGTCATAGCTATCTGGTTCAACAACTGCATCTCCATACATAAAGGGCATATTTCTATTTGCTTCCCCTATGATAGCGACTTTTTCGCCGAGGGCCCTTTTGTCTTTAACCGCTTGTATAGCTTCAATAGTGATATCTGTATTGCACCCCATGGAGTACATTGTCTTGCCGTTGACTTCCTTGACGCCGATAAGTTGGCCAAAAACATTGGTACCATAATCCATAGCATCCCGAACGACATGGGTGTAGTGTGAGGACAAGTGATTCTGCTGGGCTACAGGATTATTCAGGTTTCCCCCGGCTTTACAGAAAAATTCAAAAATCTCAACGTTTCTCGCAAGTTTACCTGCACTGAAATCAAGCATGTAATCAAATTCTGGAACACCCGCAAAAACTCGGTCCGATAAGGGTTTAAGAAATCTTTTTTCTAGTTCAGATTGACCTTTCGGTTTCTCAAGAGAAAGAGCGGTAATTATTTTAAGCTTCATTTCAGGATCTTCTTTGGCCCGCCTGTAAAGTTCATTGATAAAGAGAACTGGTTTTCCTAGGGCAAGTGTCATAGAAAAGGTAATATCCTTCCCCACATAGTTGATGACTTCATCAACACATTTCTTTACGTCCTCATAGACAATTCCTGTGTTTTCTTTCATTTAGGCAACTATCCCTTCGTTGAAATTATTTTAAAAATTACAAGAAGAGAGTATATCTCCACATACTCTGATTAGGCCCAACTGTAGTTAACTACTTAACAAGAAAATACAAAAAGTCAAAATGAATACGTATTCAATATGTGAATTTTATCATATATCAGTGGATAATGTAATGGGATTTATCAAAATTAATCAATTAATTTCGATAAATCCCATTACTCAAATTTCATTTCATAATCTCACCTGAGAAATTATGCTCCCGTCTCCATGGACAGAAGCAATAAAGTTTGAAGGGCTGCTTAACAAAAGATAAAGCCTGTAGTAAATTAGACCATAAAAATTAAGTAGAGATAGTTTAGTTATCTTTGTTATGATAATATATGAAAAGATGGTAGAAGAATGACACTTTGATTTGGAGACAAAGAAATATGCCGATTTTTGAATATGGACAAAAGGAAATTGACCACTTAAAACGCAAAGACAAAAAACTCGGTGCGGCTATTGACAAGATAGGAATGATCCAGCGAGAGATTACTCCGGATCCGTTTACAGCACTTATTTCAAGCGTTGTCAGTCAGCAGATTTCAAAAAAGGCTGCGGAAACGGTATGGAATAGATTGGCTACGCTGCTTGGTAATCTTACACCAGAAAGTATTACCCAAGTGGAGGTGTCTGCAATCCAAAGTTGTGGTATGTCTGAGAGAAAAGCAAGGTACATCTCGGGTATTGCAGATGCTGCTAAATCAGGTGTCATAGATTTTAAGCTACTTGATACTTTGACGGACGAAGAGATTATTAAAAACTTGTCCTCATTGCATGGTGTGGGTGTTTGGACTGCAGAAATGATCCTAATTTTCTCGCTTTGTCGGCCTGATGTGCTTAGCTATAAGGATTTAGCCATCTGTAGAGGTATGATGAATTTATACGGCCTCAAAGAACTCCCCAAGGAAACGTTTGAACGCTATAGAAAAAGGTATTCACCTTATGGCTCGGTTGCCTCGTTGTATCTCTGGGAGCTTTCTGGAGAAACAAGGGGAGAAACAAGGGGACAGGTTCAGTGTTTCAATTCCCATGATCTGAAACAACGTACCTGTCCCTCTGTTTCTCCCTCAGTTTGTCCTTAAGTGCAGCTTTCAACTGAGGTATCAGGGCGTTTGCTTGCTGGACATTACCAGTATGAACCAATAACGGTTCTTGAGTGATCAATAGGTATTGGTGGAAGGAAAGGTCAATGGGCGGAATGTACGTGCTAAATTGATAGAAATCTTGATCAATAGTTAACATGTGATTTAGCTCCTTGCTTTTTAAGTTCCTACAATTTCTTTCTCGACCTCACAGATAGTAATCTCCAAAGGATGCAATTTTAACTGAATGTTTTTTGGCCAATTCCAAAAAGTTCTAGAATTTGTGCGCAATCATTGACTAAATCAATCACGTGAACGCATCCCTGGCCTTTGCCCAAGAGGCCAGCCAGTTCTTTTTTGGCCACCCCCCTTAAATTAATGCCGTGCAGATTAGTTAGCAAAGCGGCCGCCTCGCGACATACTAGGTCCGGAGTACGCAGAAGAACACCATCGGCCTCTTCGACGGCAACCCCGTTTAATTTCAACCTTACGTTGACCTCGTGGAAAGAATCACTTAAATTCCCTGTCAATAGATAGCGACTCTTCCCCAAATGAAAAAGGCTCTGGGTTTTGAACCGTACAAACAAATTGCCCTCCCGTTTGCTCTCTCCGACATGGTCAAACCAAGTCTTAGTGATCCTATCCAGGCTGCTGAAGTAGCGACAGGAGCCTGAATAAAATTCCATCCACTTGTGTTCGTAGTCTTTTTCGGAGGCAAAGCCCCTCTCGCTCAGGAGAAAGGTTTCGGCTTGGATAATCCCTTTTACAGTTTCAGAAAACAGTGCAACCGCCAGTGGGTCCTTGAGAAACGCTCCCGCTTCTTTAAGCACAGGACCAGAACTGAAGTAAGCTTTCGAGCCACACAGTGGTGTAACCTGGAGAGTGCGAGCATTGATGGGTTCCGATGATCGCTGTTCTTCCCACAAGGCCTCCTGAATGATAAAGGAATTAATGTCGACCGATAGATGGGCCACTGCTTCCCGGTAAGTATCAATGTAACTAGTCTTTCCCTTAAGCAGCCCGTCCTCGCTACGGCGCACCTCCGTATACCAATTGCGTTGAAAAAGATTCCTCATACTTAACCTCCAGTTTTACGTACTCATTAATCCGAATATTCTGTACTGTTGATATTAAATCCTTCTCTGTTTTGAATAAAGTATTAACGAGCAAATTCAGTAAATGGGTTGGATTCTATCACTGAAAACAGAGAGCCGGACCTTCTGATTCGTCTTTTTAGGGACAGGTTGGAGTGGTATAATTGGATAGATCATGATATGTCACTCAAAAGCAATACATATTAATAGTTTGAGAAATTGGAAGGTGCATAATGTCTGATTACATCCTTACCTATTCTAAAATCAAATTTTATCCCCTAGAGCCTATCAAGGAAGACATCAAAATAGAAGATATCGCTCACTCTTTGTCGCTGATGACCAGGGCCAATGGGCATAGCAGCCATTTTTACTCCGTGGCCCAGCACTCGCTTCAATGCTATCAGGAGGCTGAAAGCCGAGGGTATTCGGCACGCGTCCAACTTGCTTGCCTCCTGCACGATGCCAGCGAGAGCTATATTTCTGATTTAACACGGCCGGTCAAGCGCAACCTCCCGGAGTATTTTATTATTGAGGAAAAGCTGCAAACGACAATTTACGAACGGTTTGGACTTGGTGATTTAGCGATGGAAGAACAGAAACAGATTGAAGATGTTGACGACACTCTGCTGCACTATGAATTTGAAGCAATGATGGATTATCAAATCTTTGAAACAGCACCTCAAAAATCGATGGAACATGATTTTTCCCAAAGGGATTTTGTCAGTGTAGAGCAGGGGTTTATTGCAGCTTTTAACAAATTAACGGGCAACAGTAGAGCTCTTATGAGGAGATACGAATGAATAAAGAATCCATTTATGGATTGCCATTAGATCAACTGGCTGCATGGCTTATAGAATATGGGCATAAAAGGTCTAGAGCCTTACAAATCTGGGATTGGCTTTATCGAAAGCAGGTTAAGCACTTCTCAGAAATGATGGATGTCAATCAAGAGTGTCTTCAATTATTAGCAGATCATTTTGTCTTCCAATCCTTAAACGAACACTTGAAGCAAGAATCAGACGATGGAACGGTGAAGTTTTTGTTCAAGTTAAAGGATGACCATCTGATTGAAACAGTTTTAATGAGACATAAATTTGGTTTGTCGGTTTGTGTCACAACTCAGGTCGGCTGTAATATGGGATGTAGCTTTTGTGCGAGTGGGTTACTAACTAAAAATCGTGATTTATCCAGTGGAGAAATTGTGGAACAGATTATGAAAGTTCAACAGCATCTGGATCAAGTGAAACAAGATGAAAGAGTGAGTCACGTTGTGGTGATGGGGATTGGCGAACCCTTTGACAATTTGCAAAACGTCGTAGACGCTATTCAGATTATTAAAGATCACAAAGGACTGGCCATTCCTGCTAGACATATCACCGTATCGACCAGCGGCTTGGCCGATAAAATCTATGAATTCGCCGATGCTAATTTGCAGGTAAACCTAGCGATCTCTTTACATGCTCCAACGAATGAGCTTCGGACGCGGATCATGAAAATAAACCGTGCCTTTTCGATAGAAACATTAATGCAGGCCGTTGATTATTATTTGATGAAGACGAATCGTAGGATTACATTGGAGTATATTCTGCTCAAGGATCTGAATGACCGTAGAGAACATGCTCTTCAACTTGCTAACCTAATTGGGGAGAAGAGACATCTCATCAATGTAAACCTAATTCCCTATAATCCAGTGGATGAACATCATCATTATCAACGAAGCGAGCATGAGTCAATGCTGGCGTTCTATGATACATTGAAAAAGCAAGGGATTAATAGTAGTATTCGTCTTGAACACGGAGTAGATATTGATGCGGCCTGTGGACAGTTGAGAAGCAAACAGATTAAACAAGGTGAAAACAAGGGGACAGGTTCCTTGTTTTGATTCCATTTTATGAAACAGCGTACCTGTCCCTCTGTTTGCCACCCAAACATAATGCAGCGAGTCTCTCGGAGAGGCTCGCTGCATTTTTATGTTATCTGTCCGGACAAAAATTGCGGAGAATCACTTACCTTGAAAATATCAAGTTAAATATTAAATATATTAAGCATTGCATTGACATTATTAACATAAGATATTATTATCTTAATCATAGAAATGTTTAAGGCAATTTGACGAGAGGTGATGATCTTTGGATTATAAGATGCCCCATCGGTGTCCGGTGTGCGATCATGAAATGAAGATTAGCAAACTAACTTGTACCTACTGTCCAACGAAAATTGAAGGGGAATTTAGCTCGTGTAAATTTTGTCGGCTACCTGCTGAGCAGCTAATTTTCATGGAGGCGTTTATCAAATGCCGGGGGAATATCAAAGAGGTGGAAAAAGAGTTGGGTATTTCTTATCCAACCGTGCGAAGTCGCTTAGACAGCGTAATTGAGGCGCTGGGTTATGGGGTGGATAAGGAAAAAGAACCTGAAAATAATGTGGTAAATCCCCATGAGGAAAGTCTGCGCAGGCAGGAGATTATGGAAGCTCTTGAGCGAGGAGAAATTTCAGCGCAGGAAGCGACGCGTCAAATGAGGAAACAGATAAGTAAGGATAAGAGTTAAATGTTACGGGTTTTAAGGGTGAATCGAAAATTGGCTGGAAGGGAGTAGGAAAAATGAGCAGCGAAAAAATGAAGATCCTAGAGATGATTCAGGAGGGTAAACTTACTGCGGCTGAGGGGATGGATCTGTTGAAGGCGATTGAGGAAGGAGGTTCTCCAGAAAAGGTTTCTTCGATCTCAGAATTTGACCTAGTGAAAAAGGAGTCAGTTAGCTCAGTAGCTGGGGAGCGCTTCTTACGTGTTCGGGTCGTGGGAGAAAAGTCGTTGAAGGTTAATGTCAATGTTCCTTTGAGTCTGATACGCTCCGCTTCTAAGCTGGTGGTTTACGCAATGAGCTTTGTTCCTGCGGACAAGCGAGCGGAGCTGGAGCAAAAGGGCCTTGATTTGCAAGCCTTGGACGTTGAGGAACTGGTACGATTAGTGGAAGAAACTGTGGATGGCAAGATCGTGGATGTGGAAGTAGCGGACCCTCAAGAGGGAAGAATCAAGGTGGAAGTGTGTGTGGAGTAAATCAGCCAGGCTGTTAATGGTCCGGGTTAAAGTGAAAAGGCGGATGGGGTTTGCGTTTCCGGTTCCTATTTGGGTAGTGGACGAATTCTTCGAGGCCCTTGCGGACTTGGCTTGGGTTGGAGAAATGGCACTGAGGCGTGTACCGCTCCCCCGAGAGGAAAAGGCTCGCAACCATCTGCGCTGGGTGAAAGCAATTTCTCCAAGCGGCATTGTTGCTGGCTCGCATAGCATCATCAAAGATTTGAGCAAGTATAAAGGGCTGGACGTTGTCGATGTAGAAGCGGGAGATGTTCGGGTCAAAATAAGTTTAAAGTGAACGGGGGGATAGGATGAAACGACAGATTTATCGTGTTTTAATCAACACACTCGCCTTTTTCGTGGCGGCTCAATTTTTGCCCATTGAGGTGTCAACCCCCCTGCACTTCTTAGGGGCCGGATTGGTCCTCTGGCTTATCAATCTGCTGATTCGCCCTTTGCTGATCCTATTGACTATCCCGCTGAATCTTTTAACGTTAGGGGTTTTCACTCTTATTATAAATACCTGGATGATCATGCTCACTAGTGGGCTTTTACCGGGTTTTTATATACATGGGTTTTGGGTTGCCTTCATCGTGTCGATAATCGTGTCCCTGGCTAACTGGGGTTTAAAACATAGTATCCGTTCCTAAGCCAACGCTGTAGAAACAGGGGGACAGGTACGTTGTTTCAATTAAATCTGAAACAACGTACCTGTCCCCCTGTTTCCAAGTATCGAGTATTTATCATGGATTGGGTAGAGGATTTTTATAGTAGTTGTAGATGCCATGGAAAATCGCGCCGGCAACGTTTTTCTGGAACGTCGGGTTTTGTAGTCGAGCTTCTTCATAGGGATTAGAAATAAAGGCTGTCTCAAGCAAAATGGCCGGCATGGTTGTTTTGCGTAAAACATAAAATCCGGCTTCTTTTAGTCCGCGATTTTTTGTTTGAACAGTGTTGGTCACAGCGGATTGGATGCTGTTTGCCAGCTGTAGGCTTTCCTGTTGCTTAGGATTATCTTGGGAATAATAGGTTGAAGAGCCTTGCACATCGGGGTTGCTGAACGAATCATTATGGATGCATATAAATAGGTCTGGATTACTTTTGTTGGCCAAGTCCACTCGGGCCTGGAGATCTTCTATTTCTGAATAATTGGAAGCGGGAGAACTATCGTCGGTTCGAGTTAAGATAACCTTGGCTCCTGCTTGTTGCAAGATAGTATTTAGGGAAAGCGCAATGGCCAAGTTGTTAGCTTTTTCATAAGTATGATTGGGGCCGATTGCTCCTGTATCTGGTCCCCCATGTCCAGGGTCCAGCATAATTGTCTTGCCGGCTAAAGCGTTGGCTGGGATGCCTGCAAATGGGTCTTGGAGAACTTCTTTGGAAGGATCATAAGTTGTCTGAACAGGAGAAGTGGTGTCAGAAGGAGTGTCAGTAGGGGGAGGGGTAATGACGTCGCCACCTCTTGAGGGAGTCTCAGGTTTTTGGAGGGTTGAGGGTAGAGCGGGGAAGTCTTTAAGATTGGTGTTATAGTTGGAAGACGTTTTTCCCTCGATAATGGTTTGTGTTTTTGAGCTAATAACACCCGTTCCCCCTAAAATATAAACTGTACCGTTGACACTTAAATCAATGTTAGACGTAGAAGTGGAGTCATTCGTAGAAGCAAGTGTTACATAGTCAGCGGATACCCAACCCGTTTTAGATTGATAGGTTGTTTTATACCAGCGGTTTTGCTGATTGGCAAGATCAATGGTCGCGTCTTTTGGAATCGTTAGTAGCAGTTTTCCGGTGGATGAAGGGGTATCTCTAAGATTTAAACCCCCTGCCGCTGTGATTCTCCCTTTGTTAAGGTCACTGCTAGCATTATTTGTGCTTGAGGGGGGTTCAACTTTCATATGTTCTCGCATGAGGGCGTAAACGGAGGGCGGGATATCTTTCTGTTCTGTGAGTAATAGGGGAGCCTTAAATTTTGAAGCAAGAACTGTACCGGCCACGGCATCAGGAAAAGTGATGCCGGATGCCAAGAAGAGATCATCGGATTGATAGGTTTCTTTCATATAGGTAGTGACTTTGGCATTGGTTTCGTATCGGTCCAGACCGCCCAAACGGGTTTCGATCGCAAAGTTGTTTTTAGTGAGTTCTTTGGAAGGAACGACAACTTCTCCGCCAATGACAATTATGTGCTGGGGTGCTTTATCTTTTATGTATTGAAGGACAGATTCGGGAAGCGTTGTTGAAGTAAGGGCGATGGGAATTTGTTTGATTCCAGCAAATGTTGCGGCTGATAATGCGTCCGGGAAATCATCCCCGTTGGCGACGATGAGGGAATCCGTAGACAATCGCTTGGCGAGTAGGATGGATGTTTCATAGCGATCTACTCCGCCGATTCGCTCCCAAGTTAGGGATAATTGATTGAGCTCTTTTTCGATAGAAGGCTGCAAACAGACGGTTCCCCCCAGAAGAATAACTTTTTGGGGCTTTAAGCGTTGGAGTTCTTTAAGCACACGCGGGTCAATTGAGTCTCCTTTAGTCAACAGTATGGGAGCGTTTATGCTCACAGCAAAAGGAGTTGAGGCGATAGAATCTGGGAAATCGGAGTATTCGCATAAAATAACGGTTTGAGCAGAGTCCCATCCTTTTTGAGATATTTTAAGAGCCGTGTCAACTCTGTCTTGCCCAGATATTCGCTCGGTGGGGTATACTAAGGGGCTCGCCTGAGTAATAAACGGTGTGCATAATACTACTGCAAGCGAAGTAATAATCGATAAAATGATCTTTTTCACAAATCCCATCCTTTCATTCTCCTCTATATAACGATTATAGCATAGAAACTAACCTATATTGATGAAATTTGTGAAATTGGCGGACTTTTGGATTTCTAAAAACGGGGTATGCTGGCCTATTCGAAATGGCAAGTTATTGGCCATGGGTTCCGGTCCTGGACGTGCCATTGTTCAAACTTGGGCCAAACCTCCGAGGCAAACAGACGCAAACAAAATCCCAGCTTCCCAACCGCCCGGAACATGAACACCGCAGTCGATCACAGTTGTCCCGTTTTGATTGTGCACCTTAAGCCGAAGCAGTTCGTTCCTAGAGATAAATTCCATAACCAATGGAAAAGCTAGATTGTTCGGACTTAGTTTAGATTGTGGGCTATGCGGCAAAAACATTGTTCCCCTCTTCTCTGGGTGTAATTAGTCTGAATCGGATACCCTGTCCAATTGCCGATGTTAGATATTCATACAGTTGGGGCAGGTGGGGGAAGTATCGCTTGGTTTGGACAAGGGAGGAATGTTGCGGGTTGGACCACATTCTGCCGGTGCGAAGCCTGGGCCTGCTTGTTATGGTTTAGGGGGTCAAGAACCCACCATCACTGATGCGGCAGTAATCATGGGTCTATTAGACAGTTCGATTTTTTTGGGCGGACGCATGGCTTTAGATGAGAAACTAGCCTATGAGGCAATTGAAACGAAGATTGCTCAACCGTTAGGTTTATCCGTCCCTGAAGCAGCCTATGCCATTTATCAGGTGGCTCTCTCCTTGATGGTGGATGCCGTTTACCTCATGACCGTCAAAAAAGGGTATGATCCCCGTTTATTCGCCTTGGCCGCAGTCGGCGGTGCACTGCTGTTGTTTGCGACGGCTTTGGCAGCGGGGGTAGGGATTCAAGAAGTTGTAGTTCCTGAACTAGCGCCCGTTTTCTGTGCCCAAGGACTGCACCACGCTTGTTTTCAGATTGAAGTCTTGCGCAGCCTCTTTGAAGTGTTAGGTGAAACGCCAGGTCCAAGTTGGAATCAGGTCGTAGTGGAACTTCAACGGCAAGCGGATCAAGAATTGTCACGCCTCGGGGTAAGTATCGATCAGCGCGAATACGTTTGGTCAGCGGATTTAAAGTACCCTGATCAGCATCATGAAATTAACACACCCCTGCCGTGTAGTACGAATGATCCGACAGTTTGGCAACAGTTAGCTAGGGGATTTCACGAAAACCCTCATAGACTTTACGGTTATAGCCAGCCGGAGAAGCCCTTAGAACTTGTGAACCTGCGACTGTTAGCTAAGGAAAAGGAGAATTCCTTTCAGGATAGGATTGAAATACGCGCGGGACTGGAGAAAACAAGAGAAACACTGGACGCATTGGACAACAAAAAGTTACAATCGGTCTATTTGCGTGGGGTCTTTTCAGCGGATAGAGATTTATGGCAGGACTTAAATCTAGGAATGAGGCTACGAGGTCCAGCGTTAAAGCGTTAATTAGAAAGGATTTTCGACCATTTTAATAGAAGAAAACTGTCAGGCTGAACTTGATCAAGCGGGTAACTTAAGGATTAGGATAGGAAAGGATGGACGATAACGATGAATGCCAAAATGGATGAGGTTATCGAGCGCGCAGTGATTGCTAACCGATTGGATACGATCACAAAGGAAATGGGCTATGCCTTAGAACGATCGTCCAGATCCCCTAATTTTGCCGAGGCCTGCGATTTTGCCTGCGGAATCTGTAACGGAGATGGGGATTTAGTCTCACAGATTAATGGTATTCCTATTTTAGCAGCCGCTGGAACATTTAGCGTTAAGGAAATTATTAAGAAATATCCAGGACAGGTCGAAGAAGGTGACGTTTTTATTATTAATGATCCTTATCAAGGGGGGAATCATCTTCCCGATATCGGCATAATCACCCCTTTGGTCGTTAATGGAGAGGTTCTTTTCTACTGTGTGAGCAGGGCTCATCACTGTTGCCGGTAGTTATAATGCTAAAGCGACCGAGATTTTCCAGGAAGGCTTGCGTATTCCCCCGATTAAACTTGTGAGTCGGGGGCGGGTTATCAATGAGGTTATGGAGCTGATCACCCGCAATGTCAGAAATTCGCAAATGCTGCAAAATGATTTAGTGCCGGGTCAGGGATGTGGCGTGGGGGGCCAGGTATTCGCTATAGTCTGAAATTTTATGGCGAGCCGACCAATATTGTCATGTTCGGTGACGGGATGAAAATTCCACCCTTTGGCTCTGTTTCAGGAAAACCGGGCAGTCTAAATTTCGCCGAATTGACCATGGAAGATGGACGACGGATCACTATGGCGAGTAAAGAACGTGATCGTTCGTTGCCGAAGGGGACGGTACTACTGTAATTACCTCAGGTGGGGGTGGGTGGGGAGACCCTTTGCAGCGAGATCCAGAAAGGGTTCGGCAAGATGTCTTAAACGGTATTATTTCTCCGACCAAGGCCAGGAACGACTATGGGGTTGTCTTAACAGAAGAGGGTGTCGATTGGGACGCCACCACAGAATTGCTTTCAGAGGGTTGATATTAATAGGAAGGGTTACAGATAGTCTTGTAGCCCTTCCTATTATGTATTACGGATATTGAAACTAAGCAACGTTCGTTTAATAACTGCTTTTTCTGATGGAACATAATAAGTAAGGGACTTTGCGTTGGCTTGAACAGGAAAACCGAACATTTTTATTGTATAATGAAAGCTGAGCCTTGTGAAATGAACGCCATTTACTTCGATTCCGGAAACTATTATGTTCGCAATTGAAGGCGGGTGAAAGGCAGTCGCTGATTTTGCAGGAGGAGATCAGTTGGAGAAAATCATTGAGGAACGAAAGGAAGTTTGTTCAGTTGTTTCTAAGATGGTATCCCTCGAAATCCATCGATTAAAACCGCTGGTTGGACAAGGAGAAGGTGAAATTGTTGGCTTTAACTGTCATAATAGCACCCATCAGTGTGAATCGTGCTGCTCCTATAGATTTTTATTAGAAGATTATTGACAGACAATAGCTGATATCGAGACAATAAACGATAAGAAGATGAGGTAAAGTAATGTATCCAAACACTTTAAACTATAAAATGCCGGCGGAGTGGGTCAAACATACGCGCACTTTTATTTCCTGGCCTGTTCAGGCGTCTATGTGTCATCCAGAAGATTTTGATGCGGTTTGCAGTGGTTATGCCGAAATTATCCTGGCTATTGCAGAGTTTGAACCTGTGACGGTTGTGGTTAACCCTACCGATTTGGAAAGGCTCTCGCGCCTATTTCAGAATGAACGGATTGAATTCCTGGTTATCGAGCATAATGATGCATGGCTAAGGGATAACGGACCGACATTTCTGGTCCATGATAGCGGGGAGGTTGCAGGGGTCAATTGGCTGTTTAATGCTTGGGGGGGCAAATACGCGCCGTGGGATTTGGACGATAGGGTAGCTCCGCAAATCCTCAACCATTTTGGATTGAAGCAGTTTGATGCTCCCTTGGTTATGGAGGGGGGTTCTCTTCATGTGGACGGAGAGGGCACGCTCTTGACGACGGAAGAGTGCCTCCTAAATCCCAATCGTAACCCTGAACTGACGAAAGAACAGATTGAAGCAGAGTTAAAGAAATACTTAAATATCCAGCGAGTTGTCTGGTTGAAAAACGGGTTAGACGGCGACGAGACCGACGGGCATGTGGACAATATTGCCTGTTTTGCAGCTCCGGGTAAAATTCTGATGCAAGTTTGTGACGATCCTGAGGATGAAAATTACGCGATTACTCGAGCAAACTTAAAGATCCTCCAAAAAGAAACGGATGCTCTGGGGAGAAAATTTGAAATTATTCCTATCCAGCAAGCCCCGAAATTGTGTGACAGGGAGACTGATACACGCTTAACCTTGAGTTATCTGAACTTTTACTTTGTTAATGATGGAATAATATTGCCCATTTTTGGCGGTGATGCGAAAGATACAGATCGCTCAGCGGCGCAGGTGCTGGGCGAAGTTTTCCCTGAAAGACGGATTCGAACTGTCAATGGAATGGGGATCATCCGAGAGGGAGGGAATGTGCATTGTACAACCCAGCAGATGCCCGCAGGGAGGGATTAATGTGAGAAACGTAAATGTGGCGGCTACTCAGATGAGTTGTTCTGAGAATGTCGCTGAAAACATTGAAAAAGCGGATAGCTTGGTTAGGGAAGCAGCAGGAAAGGGCGCTCAAATCATCTTGTTGCAAGAGCTGTTTGAAACCCCTTATTTCTGCCAGAAGGAAAAAGCGGATTATTATGTCTATGCTACGGAATTGGAACAGAATAAGGCTGTTCAGCATTTTAAACAAGTAGCTCAAGAACTTAAGGTGGTCTTGCCGATCAGTTTCTATGAGAAAAAAAACTATGCCCGCTATAATTCCCTTGCCGTTATTGATGCCAATGGTGAAGTGCTGGGAAAATATCGCAAGAGTCACATACCGGATGGTCCGGGTTATGAAGAAAAGTTTTATTTTAACCCGGGGGATACAGGTTTTAAAGTGTGGAATACACGATACGGAAAGATTGGGGTTGGGGTGTGTTGGGATCAATGGTATCCGGAGGCCGCCCGTTGTATGGCGTTGATGGGAGCTGAACTGCTTTTTTATCCTACGGCTATTGGCTCTGAGCCTCAAGATGGGTCCATTGATTCCAAGGATCATTGGCAGGCCTGTATGTTAGGGCATGCTGCTGCGAATCTGATTCCGGTGATAGCATCGAACCGAATCGGGGTTGAAGTAGACGAAGATTCCAGTATTACTTTTTACGGTTCTTCCTTCATTGCTGGCCCACAAGGGAACAAGGTAGTCGAAGCAAACCGCTACGATGAAACGGTGCTGGTGGCTGAATTTGACTTGGATCAATTAGAAACGCAGCGCCTAGAGTGGGGAATCTTTCGGGACCGTCGGCCTGATTTGTACAGAAGTATCTCATCGTATGATGGTGAGTTAACGATTAAGTGAACAAAGGGAACAAGCGGAGTTTAACTTAATAGGGTGTATACATAAAAACTGAGGGTCTTCGCAGATTTACGCGAAGACCCTCTTCCAGATAGGAGATAAACTGAATCACTTAATTGACGCGATATAGGCAACAGCAACTTCATAAAGAAAACGAATTGGTTTTGGATTTTGTCCTGCAAGGAGGGCATTGAGCTTCTTTAGTATTGGGTCGGTATCCTCTGAGGTAGTTTTGAGTAAAACTGTTGGTTCAACTTCCAATGCGTTGCCTATTCTGGCTAATAGGTCTAGGGAAGGAGTTCTAAGTCCACGTTCAAGATATCCTATGTATGAACTACTGACGTTTGCTAGTTCAGCGAGCCTCTCTTGAGTTAGCCCCTTAGACTGGCGGAATAGTTGAATATTTTTCCCTACAACTTCTTGAATGTTAGACACATCTATCACCTCCCATTCCATTTTAAGGTGGCCACCAAAAACATCTTACCGACTTATTGTCTATATTTATATTGAAAAAAGAGACATATAGTTATAAAATGAATGAAATTACTATAATATGTGGCCTTTCTCGTTGCTTACCTGTGTAACAAATAGAATGTTAAAAAGAAGGAGTGAGAAAATTGGCAAAATACATTCTAGTGGTCGATGATCAATTTGGGGTTAGACTCTTTATCCACAAGGCTTTGGAGGAATCAGGCTATATCGTTAAAGCAGTGGATAGTGGACCGGAATGTTTGCGCCTTGCGACTTCAGATAACAGCCCGTCTCTTATTCTGCTCGATCAAAACATGCCGGCGATGACAGGGCTGCAAGTGTTAACTCTACTCGCGCAGAACGATCAAGCTAAACATATCCCAGTTATCATGATTAGTGCCGAATCTGATATCGAGACCGCTGCACGATGCTTTGGCGTACGCAATATCTTACGTAAACCGCTGGAATTGGACATTTTGCTCAAAACTGTAGAAGTAGTTTTAGCGGAGGCAAGTTAGAACACAATGGCAGCGAAATGATACCAAGTTAAGTTGCAGAAGTGAAGCATAAGTTTGATTTCCTAAAAAGTTAAGCAGGAACGGGAATCAGGGAGGTATTAGATGAATTTGGTTTTTGAAAAGCTACCACCAGGCTTTTTAGTATTAGGGAACCACGTCCACGTAGATTTGTTTGATGCTAGCGGTCTTCTGCTCTTAACAAGGGGACAACTTATGACAAAGCGGATTTGGGAACGGCTGGTTAGAAAAGAAGTGTATACTTTAAAAGCTGAGAGGAATCCGGTTATACCTACTGTAAACAATAATAAGTCTTTTTCCAAAGATTTATATTGGAACATCGTGGGTTCAATATGGAGTATTTATCATGAAGCCAAGTTAATAACTACCCAACAAATTTCACAGACGATGGTAAGTATAGAGTGTATTATAAATGAGATTAAAGACAAATCTATTTACATGGATTTTAATTCTCTACAAATAGATATGGTAAGGTTCAAAGAGCACGATTATTGCACCTTTATCCACTCTGTTAATGTCGCAATATTAGCGACATTAACAGCGCGGGAACTGGGCTATAAAGGGCGACGTTTACGGTATTTAACTATGGGTGCGATTCTTCATGATCTGGGTAAACTTAAAGTACCCTGTGAGATATTAAATAAGTCAGAGCCATTAACTGAAAGTGAATTAAACCTAATTAAACAACACCCGATTGAAGGTGAAGCTATGCTGCGAAATGCAGATGTTTTACCAAGTATCTTGAGAACAGTTCGACAACATCACGAACGATGGGACGGTAAAGGATACCCCGATGGGCTTAGTGGGATTAAAATTCACCTTGATGCCCAAATTGTTGCTGTTGCAGATGTATATGATGCCCTAACGGCTGACCGTCCATATCGTAAAGCACTTCCACCTTATCATGCTCTCGAAATAATTTTGACTGTGGGAAAGGATTTTAATCCAAAAGTTGTTGAAGCTTTTCGCAAATCCTTAAACCTTTATCCTGAGGATACCATAGTAACCCTCAATACTGGTGAAATTGGTATAGTCGTAGCCGTACCGACTAGTTTTCCCACACGTCCACTTGTGCGACTTCTGTTCGACAGCAATGGGAGATATTTAAATAGAGAGACATATATCGATTTGCTATACGAGTTAACGTACTTTATCAAAAGTATAAAATGTAAGAATGGGGTGGTTGTATAAATACAGATTAAGGTTAAGGTGAAAAATATATCTTGCTGACTGTATTTATTATGTTAAAGAAACTGATATATAGTCATATTAATATTAAATAGCCTTCAATACAAAATAGCCTTACGTTTAAAAACGTGGGGTTTTTATTTTGATCTACTCTGGCTTCTTGTGGAACATATTCTCATGGTTATGCAATTTAAACAGTGGTCGCTCTTTTCATGCCGGATTCTTACGTCCTGATATTTTACGTTCTTCTTCTATAAAAATATAACGTTCTCTTATAGGCGGTAATTTTTTAAATAGAGTGAAAAGAATAATTATTTAATCATCTTGAAGGAAATGTGAAGTATTTGTAGAAGTATAAATCCATTGGTAGAGATAGGCATAAACTACAAACTTTGATAAGAGAAAAGGCTACTCAGTGGAACTAAATATTGAAAAAGTAAAAACAGTTATTCAAAGTCATATGGCAAATCTATCGAAAGGTAGAGACGCAAAGCCACGGGTCTAAAACAGTACTTGATGCTGCCACGACAGCCGGGTTGCAGAAATGGATTCTAGATGCCTATCTGCTGAGCGTTCGGCATGTGGGCATTTTTGGCTTAATTCTCCAAGCTCGAAAAAGTTATTTCGGATGATAAGGTTCGTGCAAATTCGACTCTTGGAGTGTGCAATAATTGAACTGAGAGAGAGAATGGTAGGGCGTTGTGAAGTAGTTATGTTTAAAGGTTTATGGTTAGTGGAGAGGGTGTGGGATTTATAAACATTCCATTCATTGCTTTACTTTTACAAGGCATACCTGAACAAACTGCAATGGTAACTTTAGCTTTTGTAATTGCAAGAATACCCTTGAGATGGAATAAAATACTACTAATTGGGATTATTTTAGCTGTTAGTGCGTATGTAGTGAGACTGTTTTCTGTCCCTTTTGGGGTTCATTCATTTTTGCTAATCATTTTATTATTTATAGC
Organism: Desulfosporosinus metallidurans; assembly: GCF_001936615.1. Classification (GTDB taxonomy): domain Bacteria; phylum Bacillota; class Desulfitobacteriia; order Desulfitobacteriales; family Desulfitobacteriaceae; genus Desulfosporosinus; species Desulfosporosinus metallidurans. The sequence continues at coordinate 11,859 of NZ_MLBF01000040.1, read as the reverse complement.
TTTGACTTGGCAAGGCAAGGGAGACTTCAGTTTATTCCTTATTGCAAGTATATTGAGTTTTTTAGCTTTAGCAATATTTGAGTTTGCGTGCCTATCATTGTTAATGTCTGTTTTTGGAGTAACACCTGAAACCCTATTCACTAACCTAGGAATAACGATTGCCATAACAGAACCACAAGTACTTCTTTTATTTCTCTCTGCTTTTTTATTAAATAAACTTATCCAAAAAAAGAGGTTGAATTAATAAATGAATTTCTCTGAAAATATTAGTAATAAACTCACTGAAGTAATAACCGATGAATTGGATTATAGCGAAGATAAAAAGGAAATTATAGCGTATGCCATTGAAACGGTAATTCTATTTTTATTAGGGTCATTATTAATAATAGTATTAGGATATATGTTTAATGCTTTAATGCCAGCTGTTTTTGCAACTGTTTTCGGTGTTTCTTTACGAAAGGTATCGGGAGGAGCTCATTTTAATACTCCACTAAAATGTCTGGCCTTTGGTTCTATTATTTATAGCATTATTGGAGTTTTAGCTAAAAAACTTGTTGATTTTGATTTTGCTAATCAGTATATTATGATCTTTATTTTGGTCGTTTCTTTTTTACTAGTAGCTTTCTTAGCTCCTGTAGACAGCGAAGCAAAACCAATTCATTCTAGTAGTTTAATACTTAAACTCAAGATCTCGTCAATAGCTTTCGTAATTGTTTCATTCTTTGTAATTTCTTTTGTCGATAATAAATTATTAAATGTTAGCGCAGTTTTAGGTGTATCTTACCAAAGTATCACCTTACTGCCTATTTTCAATAGAGGGAGGTGAATATAGACTTATGAAAAAGTACTTTTTTGCTACGATTGCCTCAATGTTAATGCTCCTAGCCAGTGCAACCTCCGTTTTTGCATGTGGTTTATGGGCATATCAACCCAAAACCCCGAAAGCTTTGCAAAGATAATCAGAAGGTTATCAATAGGTTATCAGTAGCTAAACACATTTGGTAGTTTAAAAGCTGGGGATATCCCAGCTTTTAATTGTTTGCTATAAATTCTCATAAGCTTTTTATGTTTAAATTTCGGACAGTTGGAGGTAGCTTAATGATTTTAAATATAAAAAATATTATAAAAAAACAATCTATTATTCAATTAACTTTATTCAAAATCATATTCAGCATCTTTACTTTCCTTATTATATTCATATTTAGTTATGGACAAAGCTTTTTGAAAAATCAAGCCTTGCAATTTAATTATAATTTATTATTAAGTGCATTGAGTGTTCAATCTAAAATACAACCCCAAATATCCCTAATTGGTGAATTAAAGAGAGATACAAATTTAAAAAAGAATCAAAAAATATTAAAGATAGATAGTATTGTACAGTCAATAATTAATAATGTTAATGATAATTTAGTAGGTTATTACGATGTTGAATTAGACTTAATAGTTAAAAATCAAAATAATATCGAATTTTCTTTTGATGAAATACGATCTATAATGGGATCAATAAGTGAAAATAACTTATCAACCAATAACAAATTGTTGGGGGTTAATATACCAATATATGATAAAGAAAAATTAGTAGGCTATGTTTGGGCCTATGCCAAGAAAACAGATTATGTATTAGTATCCTTCTATGAATTGAGTGAAATTGTTATATTAGTTTTAACCTTATTAGCCTTAATTATATTTTTAATAAGAAAATATATTAAGCAGATTGAATCGTGCTTAGATGAATTCTGTATAATGATAATTAATAATGATTGTGAGCAAGATCAAATTCTAACAAAATTACCGGAATTAGTACCTGTTTTAAATAAAATTACTACTTACACAGATGATTTAAAAAAAATAAATCAGAAATTAGAATCGTCAACACTTAAAACGAATAAAATCATGGAAGGGATTTCAGATGGTTTTTATGCATTGGATCGCGACTGGAAGTTCACGTTTGTTAACAATAAACTAAAGATAGTTATTAGCGAGGAGAACACTGAGCTAATAGGAAAAAGTATCTGGGAGGTATTCCCTCAGGTTATTGATACGTTAAGCTATGATAAAATGCAGGAAGCTATGTCCCAGAATCAATCAGTTCATTGGGAAGCAGGAGGGTTCGCAAGACCTGATCAAAATCATGAATACCATGCCTATCCCTATAAGGAGGGCTTGACAGTTTTTGTTAGAGATATTTCTGAGTTAAAGCGACAGCAGCAAGAGTTTGACCGTTTAGAACGACTTAATCTTATTGGTCAGCTTGCAGCTGGAATTAGCCATGAAATAAGAAATCCACTAACAACTGTTAAGGGATTTTTACAGATCTTTGGGACAAAAACCAAATATTCAGAAGACAAAGAGGTTCTAGAGTTGATGATTACCGAGATTGATCGGGCCAATGCCATAATTACAGATTTTTTATCATTGAGTAAGGTGAGCTTAGATAATATTAAACTCAAAAATATTAATGAAACGATCCTTAAATTATTTCCCATGCTCCAAGCGGATGCCTTTAATAGTAATAAACAAGTTGTTTTAGATCTAAATGTTCTGCCAGATATCATGATCAACGAAAATGAAATTAAACAGCTTATTCTCAACCTAGTTCGTAATGGCTTGGAGGTTACTCCTGAAAAAGGGAGAGTTTTAATCAACACCTATCCTATGGGAGATAAAGTTGTTTTGGCGATCAAAGACCAGGGAACAGGGATACCTCAAGAGATACAGGAGAAGATCGGAACTCCATTTTTTACGACAAAAGAAACTGGAACCGGTCTGGGGTTAGCCATTTCGATAGGGATTGCCCAAAGGCATGAAGCTGTTTTCAATTTTGAAACAGGTAAAAATGGGACAATTTTTACTACAATATTTCCGACCTTAACTGCTAATTAAAGATTAGCTCATCTTCAAATCTGCGGTGCCGACAAATCGTCCAAGGGATTGGAGTACCGACTGTGGACGAACGGACGAGTTCTCCACAGGAAGGTTGAAACGGGTCGCGATCGACTGTAAGCAGCCTTGAGCGTACACGATCCACGTAAGAAACCAGAGTTTCCAGCGCAAGAGGGTTGATTCATCCGCTGCAATGTCCGTTCGTGCTGGTTCGCTTAAAACGCCTTCGATGCTTTCCGCGTCATAACGTTTGTAAGGAACGAGCAAATCCGGCAATTCATGGTGAATCCTCGCACACAACTCGCAGCGTAATCTGCGAATGATAAGTTTTGCTCTTTCTCCAGAGCTTTGGTACCATGATCGAGGACGACTGCCTACAACGACTAAGGGTGCTCCGCAAAAAGGGCAAGGTACGATTTCCGCACTCCTAACAAAAAACACCGGTCTTATCTTTCTTCTCAACCAGTGAATAATTTGATACAATGACCATGTTGTTGGTGGGAAGACGTCTCTAGTGATACTGTTGTAGCGGTACCACATATAAGCAGAGGCGTCTTTCTCCTTTCTTCAAGGAAGGTAACGTCATGGTCATTATATCGATCAAATCATGGACAGGCAACACCGTCAGCTTTTGGGCTTTTTAATTCAGCGTTAACAGTTGTGCAAGAACTCCGGCTGTAAATATTCTCAGCCACTACATAACGTGATAATTAGCTGACCAAACGGGCCGGGGCTCTTATCTTTCGTAAAGCTGTATACAATTAACGAAGATAGTACCTTTGGTAAACTAAATTAATAGTAGTGGGTAGCTGGCGGTGGGGTATGGAATATAATGGAGCGTAGTGGGACGTATAGCGACGTTAAGGTGCGATATGGGCGTTATGCTCGTCTTTTTCTCTGACATCAGGCGTATGTAACGCTGAAAAGGGCCCCCCTGTGTTACGATAGTTGACGTAGAGACTTAGGAAAAGTATCCTTGAAGGAACACAGGAGGGAAAACGGCATGAGATATCCAAAAGAGTTAAAAAGTTCTATTATTGCGAAGATGTTACCGCCAAACAACCAGTCTCTTGGTCTGATTCAGCAGGAGACAGGCGTCCCAGAGGGGACTTTGAAGTTGTGGCGGAAGGAAATACGGGGAAAGGGATTTGCAGCCCCTGCTGGTGAGCAGCAAAGTGAGCAGTGGAGCACACGCGACAAGTTTCTCATCGTGATTGAGACATCCACTCTCAGTGAGATCGAACTAGCAGAATACTGTCGCAAGAAAGGTTTGTATGTTGAGCAGGTTAAGTCCTGGCAGGACAACTGCATACAGGCGAACGGCGGTGTGGCCCAGGAACTAGCCATCAGCGACCCTTGGCAAAGCGCCCTGAACCAGCGAATAAACTCACGGAAGCAGAATGCAAAGACATTCTGGAAGTAGTTAACCAACTTGAATTTCAAAGTTTGCCACCCAGTCAGATTGTCCCGATTCTTGCGGATCAAGGTATCTACATCGCCTCCGAATCAACCTTCTATCGAGTCATGCACGAAGCGGGTGAACAGAATCATCGTGGTCGTTGCAAGGCACCCTCCAGCAAGCCTAAATCCACGCATTGTGCTACCAAACCCAATCGCGTATGGTCGTGGGATATTACATATTTGCCTGGCCCTGTTCGAGGACTCTACTTCTCTTTATATCTCATCCTGGACATCTTTAGCAGGGACATTGTCGGATGGGAAGTCTGGGTCGAAGAATCAGCAGAAAACGCTAGTCAACTCATTCGGAGGGCGGTCATGGCTCAGAATATAACCAGACAAGAAAGCCTTTTAGTACTGCATTCCGATAATGGAAGCCCGATGAAAGGCGCATCCATGCTGGAAACACTCTATCAATTAGGTATTACGCCTTCTAGGAGCCGCTCAAGGGTTAGTAATGACAATCCTTATTCGGAGTCTGTTTTCAAGACCTGCAAATACCGACCAAGCTATCCAATGGGAGGATTTGCAACGATTAATGATGCCAGGAGATGGGTCAAGGAATTTGTCCATTGGTACAACTACAACCATCACCATAGTGGTATCAAATTCCTCACGCCACACCAGCGTCACAGTGGCCAGGGTGAAGAGATACTTAAGAAACGGCACCAGCTCTATGAGGCTGCAAAAGCTCGTCATCCGGAACGTTGGACACGTCAAACAAGGGACTGGTCCTTGCCCAATGAAGTATGGCTTAATCCAGAGAAATCTCAGGCTGAGGATCAAGTTGAGTCTAAAACGGATGCGTCATAGTTCTATTTAATGAAGTAATGAGTTAAGTGTCAGCGGTGGCCTTGTATGGTTAATAAAACTTCACGAAGCAGGAACTTAAAGAGAATTTAGGGTCAGCGAAAGGGAATATGAACGGATTGATTTACTGCGGAACATTAGAAATCGACGAACATGATTAGAGCTATAAAGGAGGTTAAGTTCATGCTGATATTCAAAATAACTGATAAAGCGAGGGAGTATATCTTAAAATATGGAGGTACGATTACGCTAGAGCCGGTTCACGCACGCATTTGTTGAGGTGGGGTTAATCTACCCCCGTCCGTGCGGCGGGGAAAGCCAGTTATCAAGCCGGAAGAGTATCTGACCCAAAACGTCTCAGGCATCACCGTTTACTATGATCGCTATCTTCGCATAAGACAACCTTTAATTATTGATACAAGAAAGATTCTAGGTATATCCTCTTTGGTGCTGGATGGATGGGCAATGGTATAAAAGACGCGAAGAGCTAGGAAGAAATCTATCAGATGGATCATTTTTATGGAGCTTATGGACGTGATGCCTTTATAACAGTGACTTCTTGTTACTGCATGTAGGAAGACATATCTCCCGTGAGCATTCTTTGCAAACATTTAGGGCCTCCATGCCTTTCTCAATATTTGCTTTAGAGACTTCAAGCTCGGAAATCTTATCTTCGATTTTCTTTAATTGCTTTTCAAACAAAGAATAACTCGCCATTATTCTTTGCATTTTGCTTTCTCCGGGTTCTGAGCTGTCAATCAATGCGTGTATTTCTTCCAGAGGTAAGCCTAGATCTTTGAATCGTTGAATGAACTGGAACCGATATAAATCATTTTCGGTATATAATCTAAACCCGCCTGGGCTGACTTCAGTCGGAGACAGTAGTCCCAATTCTTCGTAGTAGCGAATTGTGCGTACTGTTACCCCTGCCCTTTTTGCCAATTCCCCAATTTTTAACAACTTCTTTTTTTCTTGGTTCATCCCAATCATTCCCATTCGCATTAATCTTGAATTTATTTTAAATATATTTTAGTATAGCACATCCTTCTCGAATTCGAATAAATGAAATATATTTAGGGCTCGCTTATATTGACGTTAACGTAAGGATAAAGATATAATGGGTTTAACGTTGCCACTCAGAACGGTTTGTACGTGTTGAGTGTATATGTTATTTAGAGATTCTTTAGCCTTAGGTGAATTTGTGTACAAGTTGTTTAAAGTGAAAGGGAGGATTGCCTTGATTCTCGGGATTGGTGCCAGTGCAAGAAAGGATGGAATTACCAGTGCGGCAGTAAAAGCTGTTCTTCAGGCTAGTGGGATGGAGTACGACTATGTTTCATTAACCGGTAAAAGAATCAACGGTTGCATTGGATGTACAAGGTGTGCAACAGATAATTTTTGCAAAGTTAAGGATGACTGGAACGAAATCGGGGAAAAGATGCTCAAAGCTGAGGCTATTGTATTTGGAGCCCCCAATTACTATGGTACAATCAATGCCTTAGGTCACGCCTGTCTGGAACGGACATTTTGTTTTCGGCACAGAGATGTGTTTAGTCTAAAAGGTAAGCTAGGTGTCGTTGTGAGCGTGGAATATAGCAGAGAGACTCGAAATACCGTTCAGACTTTTATTACCAAAATGATGCAATCAAATAAGATTGAGATCGTTGGTGCGGTTGCTGCACGTGGTTATTCCCAATGTTATACTTGTGGGTATGGAGCAAGTTGTAGTATTGGCAATGTTGTTAAGGACCACGGATTTCTCGACGAGATTAAGAGCGAGCATTGTCCTCTCCATTTTGATGAACAGAAGGATGCAATAGATCAAGCTTATAGGGCAGGCAAACTATTAGGTTCCGAACTTAAGAATAAGACATTGGGTTTTAAAACAAAGGGTTATGAACAAGTTTGAAATTTAGATGGCGGGATGCAAGCTCTGGGATAAATAACCGTGAGTTGACAAAAACAGGGCAGCGTATAACTATCCGGTTTGTAGGCAGGAGATAATAAGAATAATTGTTGTAAAAAAAAGGAGTAGGGTTTGAACCTACTCTTTCCATTTAAAAATCCTCAACCTTCTTCATAAATTACTAGTTCATCTTTCGGATAGTCCTGATGGCTTACGTAGAATCTTCCTTCCTCTTCTACGTAAAAGCTTCCGTCTGGAGCATTGAATACTGCACCCTCTGGAAGTTCAACCTCTCCAAAACATTTTGGCCCGATTACTAAATTAGGGTTTCCGTCCGTTACCACTGTGAAAGTTCTGTCAGTTCCGTTGTAAATCTTAGTCATGTGTGTATCCCCCCGCTTTTTTGATCTTAATCTATTCTGCCATATATTGATTGCGTTAAATACGTATTCAAGAAAAAGGAGGAAATCTATGAATAAATTTAACACTTGGTTAGCAGTATAAATAACTAAAGGCATGGCAACCATGTAGTGCGCTTATGCCTTTTTGTTTTGGAGCTTAATCCCCTTAGCTTTCCCTGAAGCTCAAAGTGTGGTGTTCTATGTCTCAGGAGGGATTATCCAGCTTGTGGCGCTCAGCTTGATCATGGTTGGGCAGAATGTCATTGGAGAAGCATCGGAGAGGCGGGCGATTGAAACGCATGATTGCGTTATGGAGGAGCTGGCGTTGGTGCAGGAAGAGTTATATCTTGCACGTGAGGAACGAGACAGAATGAAACAACTCATGTCCGAAATCCACAAACAAACGAAAGGAAGGTCCTGCAAACCGCCCAGGCTGGTGTTCATGCTGCGCAACAATTATGTGATAGCTCCCAACTTACCGAGGATCAACGCAAACAGAAAGCATTTGATTCGGCCATGAATTTACTGAAACTTGAGGAATATCAACCAACTCCAGAGTTGGAGGCAGCGGTCAAGGACGCGATTGAGACGGGCGTATTTGTGATGAAGAATATTGTTAAGCCGAGTGCAAAGCAAGATGCGCTGGTGCCTTCCGACTCCTCTTCGCAAGGCATTCCTGCCCCGGTGCCAGTTACTGTGGCCGCGGATCAGTCAGTTACAGCCCAAACACAGACAACAGTCCAAGAAGCGGTAACGCAAGCTATACGGCAAACCGTTCAGCCTGTCGCACAGCAAACAGCGGATCAGACCGTGCAGGATATCATTGCTGAAGCCGTACAGAGTGGAGTTAAACAGATTCAACCAAGTGCTCAGCCAAGTGCATAGGTAAATCAATACAAAATAGGAAGGCCGCAGCTTACTGCTGGGGCCTTTTTCGTATTTACAATTGTCCTTTAAATCATCATTGGTTTTTAAATACATCATCGGCTCCTAATCCTGTTTTGTGACCCGTATTACGATGGCAGTTAATACATGGTGAGTCATTTTTCAGTATTTCTAGATGATCTTTTGGCATTAGAGGAGCTTCTTTGTAAGATTTAATTTTACCTATGTGACAAGTAATGCAATTGTTCATAGGAAGACTTTCATATCCTGGTTTAAAAGAACCAAACTCCCCAGTTATTTGGAGGCCCAACCCTCTTATCCCGTGCGTTAATGCATTTTCTATCTTACCGAACGGACCTCTTTTCTCATGACATTTTATACAAGGTACATAACTGTGGGGAGATTCCTTCCAAGAAACAAAGTAGGGTTTAACCTCATGACAAACCACGCATGACCCGGGTAGAGTGGCAACCCAGTAACCGCCACGGAATAATGCATAAACTAAGATTACAACAACAAGCCCTACAATTAAATAATGTTTCTTCACTCAGTTCCTCCAAAAGAATCGAACACACTTATTAGTAAGGTTATAATGCACAGTTAAATTTTGATTATACATTATCTTTTGTGAGAAAAACTTAGGTCTCAGCTTAATTGCAAGGGCTTTTTCAATTTTTCATAGCATTTCAGTAGATTTCCCATTATAAGGTTTAACATATTCTTTACACAGTGTTCATGGAAAGGTAACAATTATAGTTTATGATAAACACAATAGATGGCCATCTTGGATAAGTTGTTTTAAAAAGGGTGTTGACTAAAGATGAAATTAGTTATCTTTCTAATGCTGATAGGTATTGATTGTGTCATCCTTATAAAGAGTATAGTTCGTAGCGACCAATATCTAAATTAATTCAGGTATTCATTTAGATAAATACGTAAGCGGTGGACAAAATAGCGTAGCGAAAAAATCTCCTGACTTTGTTATTCTGTTAAAAACAGTGAATACAAGACAGGAGGTTTTTTATGGCTAGAGATTTAGCCCTTGAACAGCAATGGCGAGACCGCATTGAAGAATACCGCCAGAGCGGACTGAGTGTAAAGGCGTGGTGCCAGCAAAACGGACTGAAGAATACCGCTTACCATTACTGGGTTAAAAAATTAAAAATTCTGGAACAGCAAGAGGCCGGAGATAATACATTCGCAGAAGTGGTTCTGCTGCCAGAAAATAAAAACAACGCGAAAGAAACATGGCCTATAAAAGCGGAATTTTCCTTATCCTTTGGAGACTATTCCATCGGCATACCGGATGGTTTCAATCCGATTACCTTAGCGGAACTGGTGAAGGTTCTGCGGAAGCTATGATGGAGCATATGGCCGATAGCGTCGAACATATTTATCTTGCTTATTCCGAAGATTATACTATACCGAAGTTTTTCAGATATACTTGAAATTATCGCATTTATCATAAAGCTTTCGGAATAGTCTATTGCTTTTCTTTCTCATACTTGAGAGCCTAACCTTATCAAACGTAAGGAGGCATTCAAAAATGGATATGAAGAAAACATTAGAAGAACTAATTGCAACTATTCTTGCTGGCATGAAAGAGCATTACAGCACAGAAACCTGTCGACAATACCGCGATGTTTACAATCGACTATTGAAACTAGCTGACTCTCGTGATGAACAGTTCTATTGCGATGAACTTGGGAATGTATTTATTGCTGACAGCAACTATGTCTTCAAACCAGGTGTTTATAGCAATCACCGATACTACTTTCATAAACGATGCGTTTTGTTGATTGAAAGGCTAATTGCTATAGGCAAGACTGACTGGTCTAAGTGTCAACGCAATGATTCAATACCGAGGAATTTTGAAAATCCTCTCTTTGAAAAAATTTATAATGATTATCTACAGGTTTTAAAAGATGAAGGTTTGAAACCTGGCAGCATATGTTCCTACAGTAGGGCAGCATTTTATTTCTTGAGCTATCTTTCAGAAAAAGGATACTGTTCATTAGAAGAATTATCTCCAGGTGATACAACTGAGTTTTTCCTGGAAATGTCAAAAACTCATTGGGACTTGAAATGTTTAGGTTCCTATATTTCTGGTATGAAAAAACTTTTAAACAGGTTTGATAGCAGCCGTGTTTACATCAGAGAGCTCCCTTCCCACATGCCTCGTAAAAAAGAAATCATTGAAGTATATACTGATGAAGAACAAACGCAACTGCGATCATACTTGGACCATGCTGATATATCAAAACGGAATAGAGCAATCGGTCTTATTGCCTTAGAAACCGGTATGCGTGCGGTTGATATTTGTAACTTAAAACTTTCAGATATTGATTGGAAGAAGGAAACGGTTTATCTGATTCAAGAAAAAACAGGAGCTACATTAAACCTTCCTCTTAGGGCATCGTATGGGAATGCCATGATGGAATACCTACTTGAGGAACGCCCAATGTCAGATTCGAAGTACCTTTTTTTACAAGAAAGAGCGCCACATGGTAAGATTACTTCCCATTGTTGTTTATATGTGATTTTAAAGAACATCGTTAAAAATGCAGGCATTGATTCTAATGGTAGAATTAATGGAACCCGAATGATGCGCCATAATGCCGCATCAAACATGGTCAAAAAAGGAGTTCCTCTTCCTGCTATTGCTGAGGTTCTTGGACATCGAGATCCTAACAGCACAATGACATATATATCAACGGATGGTAAAGAGCTTTCAAAGTGTACACTTCCACTTCCACTTCCAGGAGGTGCACATGTATAAAACAATCGATATACTGGCAGATGAATTTCTGTCATACAAACATGGCATAGGATATCAGTACAATTCGTCAGAAATATTTCTGAGGGGATTTGTGAAATTTATTCTACAAAAATATCCTGATGCTGTAGTTCCTGACAAAGAGTCCATACAGGATTATCTTGATACAAAAAAGCAGAATGTTGGTGCACTATACGGGACGATTGCAGTATTAAGAGAATTCTGCAGATATCTGATCAATCAAGGCTATGAGGATATTTATGTTATCCCACCAAAAAGAAGTCCAAAAATTTGTCCTGAACCACCATACTTTTTTGCAGAAACAGAAATCTCAGATTTTTTTCATGAGTGTGATTTAATTACCCCACATGCATCATTTAAAGGTAGAGACCTGGTTATTCCTGCGCTGTTCCGACTTTTATACTGTTGCGGATTAAGATGCAAGGAAGTAAGAATGCTCAAATGTAAGGATGTTCATCTGAAGAATGGATATATTGACATACTTCAATCCAAAGGGCCAATAAGCAGAAGGATATTTATAACTTCTGAACTTTCAGACTATCTTGCAGAATACAATTGCTGCATTGAAAAAATATTTCCGGTACGGATATATTTCTTCCCACGCACAACATCCGAAAGCTATGGTTCAGGATTTATTTCGCAAAATTTTAGGCGTATATGGATACAGGCTTATCCTGATTTTGAAGAGACATTCACACGCCCAAGAGCATATGACTTTC
>NZ_MLBF01000039.1 GCF_001936615.1 Desulfosporosinus metallidurans | reverse complement strand
GGAACCTTGTGCACTGCCCCGTGTCTGGGGTCGGTCGCTTTAACGGAAGTTTGCTAAACTGCTTACGTAAATACGTCGCGCTCGTGTCACACTGCGTCCTAGGACTTGGAACGAGAGAAATACACGATGCATTAACTTCGAACCATGATATAGACTAATCGTTAGTACGATATTCGAACTACGATATGAATAGGAAGGTTGAGATACGAAATGGATGCAAATCAAGTAGAAGTCTTAGATTTATCAGCAATCCGTTGGGATGCTCAAGGGCTTGTTCCCGCGATTGTCCAGGATGTGGAGACCAAAGACGTCCTAATGCTTGCCTATATGAATGAAGAGTCTTTGCGCCGGACCTTGCGCGACCGCAAGGCTTGTTATTACAGCCGAAGTCGGCAATCTCTGTGGCTGAAAGGGGAAACCTCCGGGCATTTCCAGGAGATCGTCGACATCAAGTTTGACTGTGATCAGGACGCCCTACTGTTAACCGTGAAACAAACTGGGATGGCTTGCCATGAAAACTTCTTCTCATGCTTTCATTATGACCTGACGAGCGAAGGGTTCAAGGCTATCGGAGAACCGGAAGTGAGACCTGAGCCATCACTTGGGAGAACCTTAGAGCTGTTGACTGAGGTGATTCACTCCCGAAATTTGGAGCGGCCAGAAGAGGCTTATACCACCTATCTGTTCGAAAAGGGGATTGATAAGATCCTCAAAAAAGTTGGCGAAGAAAGCGCTGAAGTGATAATTGCAGCCAAGAACGCCGATCCTGTGGAAATCAAATGTGAAGTGTCGGATTTGTTCTATCATGTCTTGGTAATGTTAGAAGAGCGGGGGGTTGGAGTAGAAGAAGTTGGTAGGGAACTGCTTAAGAGACGGAAGTAGGGGTAGTTGCGATGAGACTATAAGTAGAGAAACAAGGTTGGAAGCTATGCTTCCAACCTTGTTTCTCTGTAAAATGAAATTTCCTCTATGGAAAGGGAGGAATGTATTGGATTATGGCGAATTGCGAGGATACAGGGACAAGGAAGAAGAAAGGACTTTCGAGGTCTGCGGCAAGACGATATGCGAGAGATCTAAGATATCTGTCAGATGGAAAGGGTGTAATATGGAGAAGCTTATATTCAAGAAGCGCCTAAAACAGGTGATGTTTTTCTCAGTTATTGCATTGATTCTTTTTAGTGCCACTGTTTTGCTTGTCAATAAGAACGTTGAGTCAGTTGGAACGAAATACATAGTTAGTCCAAATGACGTTCCTAACGCGGATGCCATTCTCGTTTTAGGTGCTTATGTTTCCCCAAACGGAATTGTGTCATCCATGCTTAATGATCGTTTAACTGTAGGATACGAACTCTACGAGCAAGGGAAGGCGCCTAAACTTTTAGTAAGTGGAGATCACGGACGCAAGGATTACGATGAAGTTAATTCCATGAAGAATTTTTTAAAAAATAAAGGCGTACCGAGTCAGGATGTTTTTATGGATCATGCTGGTTTTAGCACGTATGAGAGTGTGTATAGAGCTAGGGATATTTTTGAAGTTCATAAGGTTATCATAGTTACACAGGAATATCATCTCATGCGAGCGGTTTACGTAGCTAGAGAGTTGGGGCTGGAAGCCTATGGAGTTGCTTCTGACAGACATGATTATGGGCGGGCCATGACTATGTATAAACTTAGAGAGATCGCTGCTAGGAACAAAGATTTTTTGTGGTCAGCAATACTTAAACCTAAACCAACGTTTTTGGGGGACGCAATACCTGTTTTCGGTGACGGTAAAGTGACGGATGATAAATAGGAGTATGTTGGAAGAAGTTAAATGAAAAAGATAGAGAAGTGGGGTTGGGTTGGTGACAAAGAATGCATACAATGTGTTGTGAGAAGGAATATGAGAGGATAAGTGTATAGTATGGACAAACTGATAATAGAAAGTTTAAAAGAAAAGTTGCCAGTTGTTCCTGGCATTAATGGCAAAGAAGAATATTTTAATTCTGCAGTATTAGTGCTGCTTATGCTGATCAACGAAGAATATCATTTTGTCTTTCAAAAGAGAGCTGCCATGATAAGACAGGCGGGAGAGATTTGCTTTCCCGGTGGTAAATTTGACCCTGATCAAGACGCTAGTTTTCGAGAGACCGCCATCAGAGAAACGACAGAAGAGTTAGGGGTTCCTTCAGAGAAGATAAGAATGATTGGTACCCTTGATACTGTATTCTCGAACATGGGGGCTACTGTAGATGCATTCTTAGCAATCCTAGAAGTTGATAGCTTAGATGATTTGCGGATAAGTCCGGATGAAGTTGAAAGGATTTTTACAATTCCAGTTTCATATTTTGAGAACACTGAACCAGAGACTTATAGGGTGAATATTGTTGTACAGCCTTCATATATCAATGAAGACGGAGAAGAAGTTGTGATTTTTCCAGTGGAAGAATTAGGATTACCGGAGCGATATACTAGGCCATGGGGAAATGTTATGAGTAAAATTTATGTATATAGGGTTGTAGAAGTTACGATATGGGGAATAACAGCGAGGCTAATTAGGGATGTCATTGCAAAAATAAAGAGCTTATAAATGAAAGACTGTCAGCAAACATGAATATGGAATATAATACCATGAACCCGTTGGAGGGAGGGTAAATGGTATGGAAGAAATCAAAAGAGTTGAAGAAATGAACTATTTTGAACTGCTGGCTTGGCTGGGCATAGGCAGTTCTCATCCGGGGGGGTTCACAGCTACCAAACAGAATTTGGATGTCATACGAGTAAAACCCGAAGAGTATGTTCTTGACGCTGGGTGTGGTAGCGGTCTTACCGCATGTCATTTGGCCAAAACGGTTGGCTGCAAAATCATGGGAATCGATATTAATCCTCAAATGGTAGAAAAAGCAGCCTTAAGGGCAGAGAAAGAGGGAGTCTCTCATCTAGTGGAGTTTAGGGTAGCCGATGTGCATGCTCTTCCCTTTACCAAAAACTGCTTTGATTTAGTAATCGCTGAATCTGTGACGGTGTTTTTAGATAAAGTTAAAGTATACCGAGAGTTCTATCGTGTGCTAAAGCCCGAGGGCAGAGTTGCAGACCTAGAAATGGCTCTGCTCAGAGATTTGCCCACTAATCTTAGAAGACAGTTGGAGGAATGTTTCGGTTCAGGCACAAATCCATTGCCTTTTGAAGAATGGCTAGATGCCCTAACTCAAGCGGGATTTCAGGATGTTGATATCAAAAATGCCCAACCATTAAGAAATAGAGGAAATATTATCATAAACGAACTCAAAAAGGATTGGCTTCTGATCAAAGATCTCACGGAAAAAGTCTCTAGACAGCCCGGATTATTGCCTCGACTCCAAAAAAATGCCGCTTTTATGAAGAGATACCAGGGTTACTTTGGATTTGGTCTTGTCTATGGGAGAAAACCAACTCCCCAAAGAATGGGTTTCAAAGATTGGATGCGCCTGTTGATGTTTTGGAAGAAAAATTGACACCCTTGGCCCACAGAAACGTTAGTAACGTGAATAACTTCGTATTTTTGTCGAGGAGGGGTGATTGAATTGCCTTGGTGTCCGAATAGCAAATCTGAAACTATTGGAAAATGGGTATTTCTAATCGGGTGTACGGATGATCAAGAAGCAAGTATGATTGAGTCCTTTCTAACCAGTGAAAACATTTTAGTGCTAAGAAAATATGGCGGTGCTAGTGAGTATCTAAAAATTACCTGTGGTATGACAAAGCTTGGTGTCGATTTATATGTAAAGGAAAATGAGCTTGAGATAGCAAAAGAGATCCTAGGCGAAGTGGGGGCTAGGAATATAGCAGATAGTAACAGGGACGAAAATTCAATCAAAAGTTCCCAGGGAACAGCCTGGAATAAAGGCAAGAAAAGGCTGTTTCTTATTTCAATTATCTCATTAATTTTTATCTTAGGTTCCGTAATAGTATCAATATTTTCAACAATAACGGATATCGTTTCATAAATTGTCTTTTATGAAAAATCCTTCCGGACTATCCGATGATTACATCGAGTGTTTCAGCCGTTATACTATTATGCCTAAGAGATTTCTTGATTAGAGGAATCCTCTTGGGCTGTTTTTGTTTCCATTCTTACGAAATCAAACCACCGCCGACTCTTATCGGTACGCCTGGGTTTTGGCGAGACAGAAAATCAGCTCGTTCTAGGATTCGCTCCCGCGACGGCGGGACTAGGTCCTGCAAGGGATAATCCATTCCGAGATTTCGGTAGGTTTCCATACCAAGGCGATGGTAGGCCAACAGCTCTATCCCTTTTATTATTTTCAAGGACTTGCAGAATTCAGCAGTAGCGGACAGGTTGGAATTAGAATCGTTGACACCTGGAATCAAAGGGATACGCACGATTATCTCCAAAGGGTAGTTGGCTTGATCGATTCTTCGGATGTTAGCGAGGATTAGTGAGTTATCAGGGCCAACCCACTGTTTATGAAACTCCTGATCCATCTGTTTGAGATCAACATAGAGCACATTGAGCCATGGTAGAATAGTTTCAATGTTTTCGTAGGGGGCGTGTAAGCTGGTCTCAATCGCTGTGTGAATTCCAAGCTCTCTGCACTCTTTCAGGACTTCCGAGACAAAATCGGGCTGGTTTAAGGGTTCGCCTCCACTGATAGTCACGCCACCGCCCGAGTGAAAAAAGAAAATCTCGTCCTTGCTGATTTCCCGAATCGCTTCTCGCACGGACATGATACTTCCGTATTTCTTAAATGCGTTCTGCGGACATTTTGCTACGCAGACAAAGCAATTTTTGCATTTGGCTGCGTTGATGAGTATTTTCAAGCCATCTTCTGACATCGCAAGGGCCCCTTCAAGACATGAGCGCACACATATTCCGCACTTTACGCAGCGGTCGAGAACATATCCTTTTTCGGGATCGGTTCGCTGTGACTCCGGAGTCGAACACCAGCGACATTTAAGCGGACACCCCTTAAGGAAAAGTACGGTTCGGAGTCCTTGCCCGTCGTGGATGGATGTTCTCTCGATTCTCAGCACGGAACCCATCAATTTACTGTGATTCATTACGTTCACCCCACAGAAATGCCGTGTTGTACAGTGCGTCCGATGATCTCGTCCTGTACGTCTTTCCCAAGTTCCACAAAGTAAGCGGTATAACCTGCCACTCGAACTAAAAGCCCTTTGTACTCCTCAGGATTCTTTTGCGCACGGATCAATTTATCCTGATCGATGACGTTGAATTGCACATGATAGACCCCAAGGCTGCACATGCTCTTCAGCAGAGCCATCATCTGGGTTATGCCATTTTCAGTGGACAGCATCTCCGGTTCCACTTTCATATTCAATAGAGTTCCCTGAACGAACCTAGCGTGAGGAATATTCGCCACGGACTTCAGTACCGAACTGGGACCATGGAAGTCTGTACCTCCACTTGGACTGACGCCATCTGCCAGCGGCCTCCAAGCATGGCGGCCGGACGGGAGGGCGCCTACCTCAAGCCCAAAGGGTGTATTACCGGACACAGGGAGAATCCCAGGGGTCATGCGCCCGAATTTACTGCTGTATTTTTCGATCTCGTCGGCGATAAAGGTAAACATATCTCCCGCAACATCATCCACTATCGGGTCGTCATTGCCGTACTTAGGTGCCTCAAGGCAAAGCTTACGAATCTCATCGTACCCCTGAAAATCGTGTTCTAGGGCGTCCAAAAGCTCAGCCATGCTCGCCTGTTTCGTCTCGTAGACAATATGTTGCACCGCAGTAATGCTGTTGATCAAATCCGCAACCCCGATCAGAATAATCCCGTTCCCAACGTTATATTTTGCTCCACCCCAGGCGTAGTCCGTTCCCTTCTCTATACATTCCTTGAAGGTGAACGAAAGTGCAGGAGACGGGCGATTCATGCAGATTTCGTCGATCACATGGCTTCCTTTCACAACGGCGCGAGTCGCATATTCAATTTGCTTCTTTACAGCCGAAAGAAACTCTTCGAAGGTTTTAAATTCGATTGGGTTTCCCGTTCGTGTGGATATATAGTGACCGCTTTTCCTATTTTTTCCGTCCAATAGTGCAAACTCAATGATGCTTCCGAGATTGATGTCTGCAAGCGCCGTGTATTGACGCAGTCTACCCTCCAGGTTGGTCTCTACGCAGCCGCACGGATTCCAATTAAAAGCCTCTTTCAGCGGAATTCCCTTGTTCATGAGCATCTTGATTCCGACGTCGTCGTTGTGGAAAGCGGGAAATCCAGTTCCGAGACGGATTAGCTCTACTACTTTTCTCAGAAAAGAGTTGGGATTTTTGGCCAGGCTATAACGAGCCGACAGAGAGGGTTGATAGAGCTGTACATCCATAGTTGCCTTAAGGATCATATAGGAAAGATCATTGACGGCATTCCTTCCAGTATCATCGACCCCTCCGACGCAAACGTTTTGAAACATCGGATAACCTGCGGCGAACTCTGCGGTGACAGCATCCTGAAATAGGCACGGTTCACTGAACTTGACCCAAAGACAGTCGAGAAGCTCCTGCGCCTCGTCAGGTGTAATGCGCCCCGCTTCAAGGTCAGCCTTGTAATAAGGCCAGAGGTACTGATCCATGCGACCGGGGTTATAGCTTGCAGCGTTTTGTTCCATAAAGATTGAGATCTGATAGAAATAAAACGACTGCAATGCTTCTCGAAACGTCCGCGCAGGATGAGCGGGAACATGATGACAAATTTCGGCGATCTCCAGAAGTTCCTTTTTCCTCTGTGCTTCATTCTCCCGGGCTGCTAAGTGCTCCGCTTGAAGGGCATAGCGCTCTCCTAACGAAATCATCCCTTCCCCAACAATCATAAGGGATTTCAGATAGTAATCTTTTTCGTAATCGCCTGGTATAGTGATATCGAGTTCGGATTTCCTTTTTTCCACTACGTTTAGGATTCCCGAAACCCCTTCGCGAATCAGCCACTCGTATCCAGCTGTCGTCTCTCCCCAGCCGCGAACGGCTTTACGATCTATGTATATTACTCCGTTATCTCGCAGTTCACGTGTGTCATCGGGAATCTGGACCAGCCACTCCTCATAGGTGGATTTCCCTTTCCAGAAGGGTCGAATTTCATCTTCGAAGATTTTCCGGTCCTCAGGCTTCAGATAGAACGGATCGTAGTGGCGTTCGTTGATAGTCTCTAGTTCGTTGTTGAGCACAGACCAGCAGGTATCTGCGCACAAAATACCAGCTCGCATCTTGCTCCCAGGATTACCCACGATGAGCTCGTCGTCCCAGATTGTGACGGTTTTCTCCTGACACTGCCGGCGAAAAGCCTTGGCTTTGCGAACGACCAGCGGCTCGCCTTCGGCTTCCCGAAAACCCTCAGTTAGAATCCTAGCATTCTCAAGATCCATCTCCGGCTGGGTTCCAAGTACCCGACTCTTCAGACGATTCACGCGCTCCATGTATTTCGGTTGTTGTGCAGTTTGGGACATATCCATACCTCCATCCGAGCATTTAAAATTCTGGTGCGCCTCCTGAAATCCTTATAACACTCCAGTATATATTTGTCAATTGGGCTCTTCCAGACTTGGTTTATCTGTGTAAACTTAATTTTCGTCTGAAAGAAAGAGGAATGTATTGGATTATGACGAATTAATATAGTTAAGAAATGATAAGGAAAATAGGAGATAAAGCATGCAACGGTTAATTGATACTAAGATGAAGGATTTCAAATTAAGAGTTGCAGATTTAAAAGACGTTCCACTTATTTTGGAATTTATAAAGGAATTGGCTGAGTATGAAAAAATGTCACAGGACGTTGTGGCAACGGAAGAAGCTTTAAGAGAATCTTTGTTCGAAAGAAAAATGGCGGAGGTCATAATTGGGGAATATAAAGATAAACCGGTAAGTTTTGCCTTATTCTTTCATAACTATTCTACTTTTTTAGGGCGACCAGGTCTCTATTTAGAGGATTTATATGTGAAACCTGAAATGAGAGGAAAAGGGATTGGCAAGATTATGCTTTCGTTTCTCGCAAAATTAGCAATTGAAAGGAAGTGTGGGAGATTAGAATGGTGGTGTTTAGACTGGAACGAACCCTCGGTGAAGTTTTATAAACAGTTGGGAGCGGCCCCTATGGATGACTGGACTGTGTATAGGGTATCTGACGAAACATTAGATACATTGGCAAGAAACTTCGGTGAGTAGCATCTTAGGTGTCACTATCCGATGATTATATCGGGTGTTTCAGCCATTTAAATATTATGCCCAAGAGATTTCTTGATAAGAGAAATCTTCTTGGGCTGTTTTTTCCATTATTATGAATATCTATTTCTATTAAACCTTCTTTGGATCGACCAAGAATCCTTCTTGGGTAAGAGCATCACAAACTTCGTTTAATATTTCTTCACTTGCGGCCTCTATGGTATGAAGATGGAGTCCGCCAGTTAAAGAGGACAGTAAATGAGCGTCATTCTCCGCCATTTGAGCTATGAACTTTTTGACATCAAGACGGCTTTTGAGTTTAAGAGGGCGAAAGATTTTGCCATAAACCGAATGTTCAACCCCAACGTCGAGCACACTAACTCCATGATCTACCAAGATATTTAATTCCTTTTCCGTGTCTAGCGGAGCATGGTGACTATAGATGATTCTCTGCATACCTTTTGCGCGAATATCTGTGAAATAGAGATATCCTTGCGGGGTGGCGATTACCGGTTCCTCTGTTGCTCTGAGAAGGGCCATATCTTGAACAATAACCTGACGACTCACTCCCGTGAGTTTTGCTAAGGAGGCGGCTTTGATGGGTTCTTTGCGGTTCTTTAATAGGTTTAACAAGTATTCCCGGCGTTCCCGACCGGATTGACCTTCTTTTTGTGTCATTGACGATCACCTACTTTGAGTTAATTTTAATACGAACTTTAAGAAATTGTCAAATTAGTGTCTTGACACATGTATAGTCACCGTGATAAAACAAGATAAAGATAAACAAGGACTTGGATTAAAGAATCCCGCAATGATATTGAGAAAGAGAAAGAAAAGAGAAAAAGGAGTAAGTTATGAAGATTAGTGAACGATTGGAGCAAATGCCCGTCTCAAGATTTCATTACGTTCTACTTATCACGGCTGGTTTAGGTTGGATGTTTGATTCCATGGATACGGGTATTGTGTCTTTCATTCTGCCAGTGTTGATGAAAGAGTGGCATCTGAGCCCGGAACAAGTGGGGAACATTGGGAGCATAGGTCTACTCGGAATGGCGATTGGAGCAATTATTGCCGGAATGATTGCGGACAGAATTGGTCGTAAAAAGGTTTTTGCCTTTACTCTATTGACTTACAGTATAGCAACGGGATTATGCGGACTTTCTTGGAATCTTACGTCTCTGATGGTTTTCCGCTTTATAGTAGGGTTTGGCCTAGGTGGACAACTTCCTGTTGCAGTCACCCTAGTCAGTGAATTTTCGCCCGTAAAACATCGGGGAAAGTTTCTGGTATTGCTTGAGAGTTTCTGGGCCTTCGGTTGGTTGCTCGCAGCAATTATTTCCTACATTATTATTCCAAGGTTCGGTTGGCCGCTCGCGTTCTTTATCGGATTTCTGCCAGCTCTTTATATTTTGTTTTTGTGGAGAACGATCCCGGAGTCCCCGCGTTATCTTGAAAATAAAGGACGCAAAGCGGAAGCGGAAGCCATCGTTGTTAAAATTGAAAGGGAAAGTGGAATTGTAGTAAATGAGGGTGTAAATCAGAAGATGCATGAAAATCACGAGACGTCGGTTGCCAAGGCGGATAAGGCTAAGTTTAGGGAACTATTTTCCCGTCCCCTTTTACGTCGGACCGTTTTCCTCTGGCTTTTATGGTTTGGGATCGTCTTTTCTTATTATGGGATTTTCACCTGGCTTCCTTCACTTTTAGCTCTTAAAGGTTTCTCCTTGACTAAGAGTTTTAGCTATGTCATCATCATGACGCTCGCCCAGATTCCCGGTTACTTTAGTGCAGCTTATTTTGTCGATCGAATAGGACGAAAACCAACCCTTGCACTTTATGTCTTAGGAACGGCGGTAACCGCTTACTTCTTTGGCCAGGGAAGTACGGCGGCGGTCATTCTTACCATGGGATCGCTGATGTCATTCTTTAACTTAGGGGCCTGGGGGATCATTTACACCTATACACCTGAACTTTATCCGACCCGTACACGGGCAACGGGTTCAGGTTGGGCAGCTGGTTTCGGGCGTATCGGGGGTATTTTAGCACCCATCGTTGTTGGGAAAATGATTGGAAAATATCATCTAGGAACCCGAACAGTTTTTATCCTCTTTGCGCTCGTTTTAGTGGCTGTCGTGTTGAATGTTCTTATTTTAGGAGAAGAGACAAAAGGACAGTCTCTAGAGGATCTTGCTGCTAAGGTTTAACCCCGTTTTTAGGTTTAATGGAACACTTTCAAATTCCTTTCGGCAAAACCGCTGGACCTAAATGGTTCAGCGGTTTTGCTTATACCAAACAGAAAGTATAACTTTTGGGTGGGTCCCTTCTCGCCATCCATGGAAAGCGCATCAGTGCAACTAGGTAACCGCCTTCGCTAAAAATACATAGTCTGGCCTTATTGAAATTTTCTCCTTTTAACTATAGTATGAGGGTATAATTAACCTAAGGGCTATATAAATTATTCCATGTCTTACAAGGAGGTATCTAAAACGCAATGTTTATAATTGACCCAAAAGCATTACAATACATTAAAACCAAATCCGGATCTGTGGTCATTGAAATGGAGTCACAACCATCCCTAGGGGGCTGAGCTTGTTCCCTCGAAAGCGTAACAGGTCGTTACGTTCCGAAGATCTATATTGGAGAGCCACCCACAAATAAAATGTTCGAATTCAAGACTATTGAAATAGATACAATAAAAATATATTATTCCCCAAGAATCAAAATTGATG
Source organism: Desulfosporosinus metallidurans (assembly GCF_001936615.1). Lineage (GTDB taxonomy): Bacteria > Bacillota > Desulfitobacteriia > Desulfitobacteriales > Desulfitobacteriaceae > Desulfosporosinus > Desulfosporosinus metallidurans. The sequence goes on along the minus strand of NZ_MLBF01000039.1, from coordinate 33,037 downwards.
ATGGGCCTGCAGGAATTTCAATAAAACTTAGAAGACTGTTCATCTTCAAATGGTTAGAGTTAGAAGGGGCCAAACTGTGAGTAAAAGGTAGCCTATTCGAGTTTATGACTTAAAAATCCCTGGAAGGCCAATGTGGCTGGCTTCCAGGGATTTTTCTTCATTGCTATCAGGGTTTATACAAAATAGAGGAATATCATAAGTTTTGGCGAAATTGAAAAACATTAATGAATAAAGATTCATATTATTGGAAAGGAGTTGACTGGCATTCCGAACTAAGTTCATCCTGAAAAATTTAGGTCTGATATAAGAAATAAGATGTATTGGGAAAGGCGGCGGGTTTATGAATTGGAAAACAGTTAAACTTGAGATCATGGAGACTGGAGTGGCGGTGCTTACGCTTAATCGACCCGAGACAATGAATTCTGTCAATGATCAGGTTTGTCTTGATGTTCAGGCTGCTTGCAAGGAGGCATCTGGAAATGATGCTGTTAAAGTTATGGTCATTACTGGAGCAGGTAAGGGGTGGTCAAGTGGGGGAGATATTTCTATGTTAGCTTCAATAAAAGACCCTATCAGCGCCAAGGAGACTTATGATGCGTCAGGTGAACTTGTAACGGCGATCTATGAAATGAAAAAACCGGTTATTGCAGCACTTAATGGAGTGGTAGCTGGTGCTTCTGTTGCAGCATGTATGGCTTGCGACCTGATTATTGCCTCTGAAAAAGCTCGTATGGGATTTACCTTTATGCAATTGGCTTTTTGCCCGGATAGTGGGGCATCGCATTTTCTTATTCAAAAAGTGGGCTATCATAAGGCTCTGGAATTACTGTGGTTTGGAAGAATCATTGATGCTGATGAAGCAGAGAAACTGGGATTGTTAAATAAAGTAGTGCCACATGAGGAGTGCCTTCCTGAGGCAATAAGATGGGCAGAAAAATTGGCTTTGCAGCCATTAATGGCTGTAGGTCTTGATAAGAGACTATTACGTGAAGCATGGAAAAACGATTATTATCAGCAGACTGAGTTGGAGGCAATGTATCAGGTCCTAACTTGGTCCTCAGATGATTTCAAAGAAGGCTGTAAGGCGTTCGCAGAGAAGCGTAAACCGGTTTTTAAGAATAGATAAGACTATTTGCACTGAGCATTAGGATCAGGATAATCAGATCGTCAGCAAAGCCGCTGGACCTATGCGGTACAGCGGCTTTGCTATTTTCATGTTGAGGTTACGGAGCACTCGCTGTCACAGAGTAGTAATGTTTTTGCAGCCGAAATTTGGGTACTACAAAGTAACGCCACGCTCCGTCGATTCCCCAGAAATGCGGTTCAATCTCGACGATGAAGTGGATTCATGGGTCAGTACCATGGTCGTTTTATTTCAAATCACAAGAGGAATAAAGGATATTATGGAGAATTGTGATAAGGTTGCTATTTAATCGTTCTGACCCATAAGTCATGGAATCCTCGATAAATTAGATCAAAAAGATCTTTTAGTTCCTGTTCCTCAACACACGAGTAGGCAACGCGCACGTCGCTTTCCCCAAGTGAAATAACGCCCACACCATATTGTTCAAGCAGGTGAAGGCGTAAAGCTTCTGACTTCACTCCTTTGAGTTTAAGACACATGAAGTACCCTGAATTAAACGGATAGTAGTCCCAAGCATCGCCATAGGCTCCTTGATCGAGTATCTGTTTGACTCTACAAGCGCGGTTTTTTAATAGTTCAAATTTCTTTTGTTTCTGGGTTTGGAAATCGTTAGATCGAAGGGCATTTAAGACAAAAGTTTGTGCTGGGTGAGAAGAACTGGAAATTGTTCCTCGGATAATACCTAAAGTCTTTTTTTCCAAGGCATCTAATATCGCTGGATGCTCACACGCGTAGGTAATAAATCCTACACGAAAGCCCCACACAAAGTCCTCCTTCGTAGCGCCATCCACTTTGATGGCTAATATTCTAGGATGAATATTGGCGATCCTGGCAAACAGTGATTCTTTGATGGAGTTCTCATAAAATAATCCAAAATAGGCATCATCGGTAACGACGGCCAAGTTCATTCCTTGTTGGGCGACCTCTCTCAGTGCCTCAACAATCTCTGTTGCTTCTTGTTCATTCGGTGTATACCCTGTGGGATTATTTGGAAAGTTAAATAAAAGGACTGCTTTTCCATGGTCTTTCTTGGAAAGTAAGGCTTCTTTCATGCCCGTCGTATTAAAGGCTCCTCCTTCAGTATAGAAAGGAAATGTGACGTTTTTCGCCCCTCTACGAACTCCGAAAATAAGGTTATAATTACCCCATAACTTGTCAGGTAAAACTAAAGGGTCGTTTTCGTCAATAAATAGATCAGCAACAATACTTAAGCCATGGGTTAAAGCATTGGTAACGATGGGATTACTAAAGGATTTATCCTTTAAAGAAGGGCTTTCCTTTAACATCTTTTCTCGCCAAAGCTGTCTCAGCTCAGGTTTTCCTGCAGGGGGAGCATAGGGATAAAGGTCCTTAGGATCGTAATTGGCTAACGTTTCCTGGATTAACGGTAAGAACATCGGATGATTTTGTTCAGTCGCAATTCCTATAGTCGCATTAAAACGATAAGCCTTCAGCTTAGCCTCCGCACTTTGAGTTAAGATCCCCTTGGGATAGTACAAGTTCTTTCCAAGTTCTGATAATAAGTCATAAACATGGGGATTTTCTTGTTGTATCTGGCGATTTAAGTCTTGTGCAATCTCATTCATGTTTCTTTCTCCCTTGCTCTAGTAACATTACGTTTTTAGTTTTAATAGCTAAGCAACTAGATTCTACACTAAAGTGGTTTTTCCTCCACTTTAATCCTAAGTTGGTGTAAATCTCTGTTCTCAGAATTATTGTCTAAATTAATATGGAATAGGACTGACTTTATATATGACAACTATTATTTATTCAGAGAATAACTGACAGAGAAGGAAATCAAATAACAAGAGAGATATTAAAAATTACGGGTCGAGAGGTTTCTTATGACAGAGGTAGAGATTGCTGGATAATTTAGAACTATATACATGTTCCCCCCCATTCCTTTAGCATTTTTATTAACAACAAAGATGGTTGAAAGTATAAGGGAATTACCGAAATTTTTATCGAGCTATGAAATTACAAGTACCGGTGGTATGAACTTTGCAAGAGCACCCTGGAATAATCCAGCCTTAAACGCTTTAATTGATATGTGTAAAGCAATGAGAAAAGGAGTTAAGAACTATGGATTAGTTCATGGTAATGGTGGAATAGGAGAGATACAAGGAGTAGCTATTTTAGAAAGGATGTACAATAAGTGATTACTGAAGTTTATCCGAATATTTTTAAGAACGAAATACCTCTGCCTAAAAATCCCTTAAGAGCGATCAATAGTTACATCATACTATCTGAGAATAGAAACTTGATCATCGATACAGGATTTAACACTGTAGAATGCCAGACTGAGTTAATGAAGGGTCTGGAGGAATTAAATGTTGATCTAAATAAAACTGATCTTTTTATTACTCATATGCATACGGATCACTCAGGTCTTGCTCCGGCTCTCAAAAAACGCGGAGTACAAACAATTTATTTCAGTCAAATTGATGGAGATTTGTTAAATCAAACTTCCAAAAGGGACATCTTTTTTAAAGCACTCAACCAAATATTAGGCTTTAAAGGCGACAATTCTTCAAGCTTTGGTAAAGAGTTTGGGACTAGGCAGACCGAGCCACTCGAATTCACCCCGCTGTCTGAAGGAAACCAGCTAGTGCTAGGGGATTATTGCGTTGAAGTTGTCGATATTCCCGGTCATACTCCAGGGCATATCGGATTGTATGAGAGAAACCACAGGTTGTTTTTTTGTGGGGACCACATATTAGACGAAATAACTCCGAATATAACTTTCTGGGGATTTGAAGAGGACATTCTAGCGACCTATTTTAAGAGCCTAAACAAGGTGTACCAGTATGAAATTGATTACTTGTTTACAGCTCACAGGAAAATCGTCAGGGATCACCAGAAGAGGATTACTGAGCTTCTGAATCATCATGATGTACGCTTAAAGGAAATTCTGGATATTCTACGAGATGGCAGAAAGACACCTGGCGAAATGGCTGCTTCTATGCACTGGGATTTGAGTCATAAAAGTTGGGACGATTTTCCGCATTCTCAAAAGTGGTTTGCCTCTGGGGAAGCACTATCTCATTTAGAGCATCTGGCACATATTGGACTCGTTGACCGGATAGAAGAGAGTGGGATGTTCTTTTACAGGCTTAAATAAAAATCCTTCGTAAAATGTCAATCTTATTACAGAAATTGACAGCTAACGAAGTTATTATCTTTCAAAGCATCAAGAAACTTTAAGAGGGCCAGGCATAGATTAAAGAGCGATAAGTAGAGAGGAAAGGCTGGAAACGCAAAAACGTCCAGTCTTTTTCAGTGATTAATATTTCGTTTATGTTGGGAGGAATATATTGTATTTTGCCGAATTGTGAGGATATAGAATGTTAACTTAATTCTGTGAAAGGAGCCAATCCATGCCACCCTCACACAAGTCTCTCTCGCTGGGGAAAATAAGCTTGCTTTATGTTCTTTTGAGCGGATTATGGGTTCAATTTTCAGAGCAGGTACTCTATTATTTCATAAGAGATCATGAAATGTTTCTACGATTCTCTGTTTTAAAAGGCTGGTTCTGGGTTTTGGCTACAACCCTGTTTTTTTACCTTCTCATGCGCCGGAGTGGGCAAGCAATCCTAGCAGGAGAACAACTGCACCAGCAATTTGATGCTATAAAACGGCAAGAAGAATTTTACCAACGCATTTATGACAGTGTTGCAGAAGGCGTGATTCTGCAACATATCTCGGGCATGTTTCTCAATTCCAATTCTGCGGCCTGCGCACTGCTCGGCACATCTTGGTCCGACATGCAGAAAAATGAATTTTTAACTCAAGTCACCCCATGGATGGATGATCAGGGAGCACCCTTTAGCTGGAAAACTCATGCCTACAACGTGCTGATCAAGGCTCAAGATAGCGAGGAAATAAGATACACATTGAAACGTTTTGACCCTGAACAGCGTTGGCTATACCTCAACAGCGTTCTCCTACGCAATGCTCAAGGTGAACCGAGCTGGGTGGTCACTACGTTGAGTGACATCAGTATGCAAAAATACAGTGAATTGCAAGAAACCGTTCTCTACGGTATCACGCAGCGTATCCTCGCGGAACACCCGTTGAACGTTATCTTCCAATATCTCTGTGATGAATTAGTTCACTCCGTCGGTTATCCTGTTGCTGCAGTTGTGTTGAAAAAGTCGGAAGGTTCCGTCGCCATTGTAGCTCAAGCCGGTGTGAGAGAAGAGTATGTAAGAACTCTCAAGATACGTTGGGATGACAGCCCTGAGGGACAGGGCGCAGTGGGTGAAGCTATTCGCAGTGGAAAGCCGCAAGTGCAGAACCTGATCAACAACTCGCAGTTTAAACCTTGGTGGGCCATTTATGAAGCACTAAATCTGCAGTCGATAGCCACTTTTCCTCTATGGGCGCATGGACAATGCTTGGGCGCAATCGCCTTGTATACTCATCTTCCAGATTATTTCAACTCAGTGCGCATTGAACGCCTGCAATCTTTGGCGGAACAGATTACCATGGCCTTTCTATCCCATGAAGACCGAAGTCAACTTCAAATTCAACGTACGGCCCTTTCGGCCGCCGCTGATGCTATCGTTCTCGCGGATCGAACGGGTAACCTACTCTGGACTAATCCTGCCTTCGCCCGGCTGACGGGTTATGCATTTGAAGAGGTTGAAGGTCAAAATATAAGGTTTCTTCAATCTGGCTACCAGGATAGCTCCTTTTATAAAATCATGTGGGATACGGTTCTCGCAGGGGAAACATGGCGAGGTGAACTAATCAACCGCCACGCAAAAGGCACCCTTTACAGGGAAGAAATGACGCTTACCCCAGTGCAGGCGGATGGCGCAGAGATCACCCATTTTATTGCCATTAAACAGGATGTGAGCGAACGCTTCGCGACTCAGAAAGCGTTACGGGACAGCGAAGAACGCTATGAGGAAATGTTCGAAAACATGAGTAATGCGGTCGCTGTTTTTCAGTTCTCGGAAGACGAAAAGATCTTTCACTGTAAGGCCTTCAATCGGGCTGCCGAACAGATGGAAAATCTACCCCGTAGTCAAGTGTTAGGCCAACCTCTCGATCGATTCTTTTCAAACCATGAATCGTTAGGGATTCTAAAGATTTTCTTTCACGTTTTCCGGACAGGAGAAGCTTCTCATTTCCCAGCTACTTACTACCATAATGCGTACGTCAGTGGTTGGCGGGAAGGCTTTATCTACAAGCTATCCACTCGTGAAGTGGTTGCGATCTATGAAGATGTGACGAGACGAAAACAAGACGAAGAAACCCTTTGGTTGGAAAAAGAGCGTGCTCAGATCACACTGGCTTCCATCGGAGATGGCGTGATCACGACCGATGTACAAGCAAAGATCACTTATCTCAATCCCGTTGCCGAAAGGCTGACTGGATGGACGAACAGGCAAGCTGAGGGTCTTCCACTTTTAAGTGTCTTTAATATTCGAAATGAAAATACGGGCCAGGCCGTCATTAATCCAGTCACTCAATGCCTTCGAGAAAAGAGTATTGTAACGCTTGCTAATCACACAGCTCTTACCCATCGGGATGGGCATACTATTTCCATTGAGGATTCGGCGGCACCAATCTGTGACCGGGCTGGAGATCTGATCGGAGCGGTGCTCGTTTTTCACGATGTCAGCGACAAGCGCGCTCTCGTGCTCCAGCTTTCCCACCAAGCCCATCATGATGCGCTGACAGGCTTGCCAAATCGTATATTGTATAAAGATCGTGCTCACCAAGCCATTGTTCAAGCACACCGTCATCAGACATACGTCGCTGTGCTTTTTCTCGATCTTGATCGGTTTAAACTCGTTAATGATACGCTTGGGCATACTATGGGGGATCAGCTATTGCGGGCTACCGGGGAACGCATAGTTGCCTGCTTGCGGGAAGGAGATACCGTGTCTCGGCAGGGAGGAGATGAATTTCTTGTTCTGCTGCCCGAAATGCGATCAGAAGCCCAAGCGGCACAGGTTGCCCAAAAAATCATGGACGTCTTTAAGGCACCCTTTCACCTACATGAACAGGAGATCTATATCACGGTGAGTCTGGGAATAGCGATTTTTCCTACCGACGGGGAGGATATTGAAACCTTGATCAAATATGCTGATACCGCCATGTACCATGCCAAAGACGAAGGACGAAACCACTATCAGTTTTACTCCCTTGCTTTCAATCAAGCCCTTTCCGTGCGTCTAGGTTTACAAAATGAAATGCGTCGAGCTTTGGCTTATGAGGAATTCGTCCTCTATTACCAACCACAGTATCGAATCAGTGACGGTCAGATGTGTGGTATGGAAGCCTTAGTGCGCTGGCAACATCCGGAGAGGGGTTTTCTTCTCCCGGGAGAATTCATTTCAATTGCTGAAGAAAACGGGCTTATTTTGCCGCTCGGGGAGTGGGTCTTGCGCAGCGCTTGTCTGCAGAACAAACGCTGGCAGGAGATGGGCTATCCTCCCGTACGTGTCGCTGTCAACTTATCCGCTCGTCAGTTTCGACAAGCAAATTTGGTCAGCCAGATTGCCCAGATTCTCACAGAAACTGGGCTAGATCCGCAGTGGCTCGAGCTGGAAATCACAGAGAGTATCAGTATGGAAAATTCGTCCTTCACGCTGGCCATTCTTCAGGAACTTAAAGGGATGGGAATCCGTCTCTCACTGGACGATTTTGGCACAGGCTTTTCTTCACTGAGCTATTTGAGCCGATTTTCCTTAGATACCTTGAAAATCGATCGCTCGTTCGTGAGTGCGCTTACCACTCGGTCGGACGAGAGAAAACATGGGAACGAGATCGTGACGACCATAATTAAACTCGCTCATAATTTAGGCCTTCGAGTCATCGCTGAAGGGGTAGAAACCGAAGCCCAGTTAGATTTTCTGCGCTCTCAAGGGTGCGCTGAAGTGCAAGGATACTTATTAGCCAGACCGGTTTCGGCTGAAGATCTGGTTTTCTATTTAATAGAGATTAGCCTAAACTTAAAGAAGAAACTTCGTTTTTCTGGTTAGGCTAAGTGATCTATATTGGTGTTAGGTAGATCATTACGTGCTCTTATATAAATTAAAGATTGGTAGAAGATTAAAAAATGAGGCAGCCTGTAGTGTGCAAGGTTGCCTCGTTTAGATTTTTGGAGCAATGTGTCACATACTATTGAATGCTTTGAATCAAATAGATGATCAGGAAGATTCCGACGACAAGGACAGATATGCTGAGTACTATGTTAAGAATCGACGAGGGTTGATAGGTATCGGCGTCAATTTGTGATTCAACCTTCTTATATCTAATAAACGCCAACAGGCTCATTATCGTGCCGAGCCCTACAAGGAAGATTCCAGCGATTGCCGAATATCCATGAGAGGGAGGCAATGCAATATCAATATTTGATTTTCCCAGAACATAGGACATTTGTTTGATGAACAATGCGAATCGTTCAACAACAAAGCCGAAAGCCATGATTGCAATGCTTGTTCTTATCCAGGCCAGAAATGTTCTTTCATTGGCCATATGAACACGGCGGTTGCGAATTTTTACAGGCTGATCATGCTTACTTAAGTCCGGCATAAAGTTCCCCTCCATCGTAAGGTTATAGAATCAATAAAGCACCTAACAATTAGGCCATGGCTATTTCCTCAGTGGCTTTGACCATATAGCCGGAAAGTTAGATTATGCTTATTATGAATCACTTCGGCTTTCAGCGCAACTCTATGTACACGATACTATTTAACAGAAAGCAAAAACATCCTTGATTTGAAGGATATTTGGAATGGACGGCGAAATATTTAGGATCATAACAGTTTAATTATGAATCTTGTTGAATGAACGGACCACTAGAGGAGGCAACGAGTTTGAGACCTGAGATCATTCAAAAACTAACTTGCAGCCTGTGCTGATCCCTTGGGGTCTGGGCTGGTGACCAATCTCGAAAAACCAGGCGGCAATGTCACAGGCACCTCTAATGCGGTATCAGCTGAAAAAATCATGGAGTTGGCGCAGCGGGATACTCCAAATTTCAAACGAATTGGCGCTTTGTACAATTCCAGTGAAACCAATTCAATCTCCGTGAAGGACTATATAGCTAAAGAAATAAGTAAAAACAAGTCTGTAGGCATCATGCTTATAGACTTGTTTTTACTTATTTAACGGAAAAGAAGTCTCAATGTACTAGCACTGGAATAGCTTTAAAGTAGTGATAGTTATTTTGCTTAGCACAGGAATTCGGATTCAAGTACAAGAGGGGATGTGCTTAACTTTGGCGTCTAACCCAAGACTGAAGGACAATTTATTCAGTTTAGATAATGGGTATTACATTTCGAAGAATGACCCCTTATTCTGGAAGAAACTATTAAATAGACGGACAGAAAATCAGGAGGCAATGTATCATGTAGGATTAGGGTTGGAAAACGACGCGAAATATTACTTAGATAAGTATTATGCTACGAAGCTCGATAAGTATTTAAGTTTGTATCGTAGATTCATTAAAAAAGCCTCTGATTTAATGAATGGTTCCTTCAATAAAGGATTTCTTCCTGCCAGACTAGACGTTCTTAGAATGGAACGAGAGATGAAACTGACAGAAAGGAATATCTCTGAAATTACAAATAAATCTATTTCTAGTATCAACGGTAAAATCCTATTATTGGTCGCAACTATCGTGTTAAGTCTCTTCTTGGCAATCTTCTTCATTCCTAATAGAGTATTAAATACGACTCATTATTTTACCAATAATTATTCCTATATGTTGCCTTATGAAGTGATAGAGAAAAAACCACCAACACGGACGTTCATCCATGGAACAAGTAATCAACCCAAAATCATTCAAGTCAAAAGAGGGGCGAGTAAAGAAGAGTTAGTTAATGCACTCGTAGGTAGACTCAAAACTGACTATGAAATGGATCCTATAACAGCCAAGCGAATCTTAGCTGTCGATGAAGACAATAGGGAAATGGGAATGGCTTTCTGGGCAGGTAGGGATAATAATATTCAAGTCTATATTTACCCATCAGACAGTTCGGCATTTATGGACAACCAAGAACGTTTATTGTGGGAGACTGCGACGGTCGTTAGAAGTGCTTCATACCAATTTGTTAAGAAAAATGGTTATCTGCCAAAAGATCTGGGTGATCTCAATCAACCGTTTCCAAATAATTATTTAACGGAATTACCAAAAGATCCATATAAGTTAAAGAATACTGTAACCCTCGCTCCTTCTGGAGATGGAGGGTGGCTATTTTCGCTTAAAGAAATTCCCCTTAACGGGGAGTTAGTTTCTGTTGTCAAGGATGCGATAAAGCCGAATATCACATATACTCGAGATATTCCATTTTCTCCGTTGTATATTTCGATTGATAAGGAGAATCATACACTATCTATTATTTCGGGAGATAAAATTATTCGCAGGTATTCTGTTGCCTTGGGTAAAGACGGTACGACCCCAGAAGGAGATTTCTACATATCTAAAAAAATTATGAATCCGGATAAAATCGTACCCGAATCGGATAATGTGTATGGGACAAGAGCTATGGAATTGTCAAATGTTGATTTGGCTATACATGGAACAAACACACCTGCTAGCATCGGTAAAGATGTTTCGCACGGTTGTATTCGATTAAATAAGTTAGATATGGAAGATCTGTATGCGGTTACGCCGCTTAATACCCCCGTAAAGATAGCAAAGAATGATACCACTCCAAAGGATTTCTATAAGCCTGACACACCCGAAATGGGTCTTTATAGTCATTCTGCCAACTCTAAAGAGGAAGATAATTTCCACATGTATCATTGGGCCAACTAAGGGGATCACGCGAAAGTGACTGGAATTGATAGAGAGCCCGGTGCGTAGGCACTGGGCTCTGAGTGTGTGGATTCTGGCAGATAAAATTTCGTTTTGAATTTTATTTAAGAAAACCATTGAGGATGGTATCCTCGGCCTCTGATTCCGAGAATCCGAGGGACATCAATTTGATTAACTGCTCGGATTCGATTCTGCCAATGGCAGCCTCATGCACGAGCTGTGCTTCGCTATGATAAGCGGAAATCTTGGGGGTGGATAGAACTTGTGCATTATGCATGATAATGGCATCACATTGGATATGTCCCCGACCTTTATTGCGTCCCACTAGGTCAAAATAGAATTCTTGTTTAGAATTGTCCTGAGCAACGGAGCGAGAAATAATCTGGGCGGAAGAATTTGCCCCCAATAGTTCAACAGTTATATTCGACTCCGCGTCTTGATCTTTGTACGTGAGGAGTCGTTCCGTGACCACAAGCTTGGCATTATCCCTGAGACGGATTTCCGTGTCTCTCTTTGTATGGTCAATTCCTTTGATTTGAATAAGTTCGAGCTCAACAACGCCGCCTTCTTCAACATCAATAATGGTCTTAGGATTTAAAACCCGCTCTCCCGTTCCTTCCCCTTGTCCATAGTGCTTTTCGACGTATTTGAGTTTGGCGCCTTTGCGAACGAAGAAGTTGTGTATTCCGTCGTGTTGGGATTTATGGTCTCCTGAATTATGTATTCCACATCCAGCAACCACTAGAACGTCTGAGTATTCTCCAATTTCAAATGTATTATAGACGACATCATTAATGTTTTCTTCAGTCACGATAACGGGAATATGAACACTTTCCCCTTTGGTATAAGGCTTTACGATCACATCAATCCCCGATTTATCCGTCTTGGTGATGATATCAATATTAGCGGTCGTATTTCGCTGTACCCCTGCTCCGTTTTTCCGGATATTGAAAGCACCTTGTGGTATTTCATGAAGGTCGGCCACTTTCTCCAGCATAAGTTTATCCAACGCACTCAGCATTTTGACCAACCCCTTTCGCGCATTTGGTACTACACATGCAAGCATCATTATTTAAAATTCCGGCGAGAATAGTATCTCTTTCGGATTGGGCACTGATCGTACCATTGGACATTAAAATTATTTCATCCGCCAGCTCCATAATACGTTCCTGGTGGGAAATGATGACGATCGTAGTGTCATATTTTGTATGAATATTTTTAAAAGTTTCCGCAAGCTTTTGAAAGCTCCATAAATCAATCCCAGCCTCTGGTTCGTCAAAAACTGCAATCTTAAGATTACGTGCCAGCACGGTAGCAATTTCGATCCGTTTCATTTCTCCCCCTGAGAGACTTGCATCCACATCCCTGTTGAGATAATCCTGAGCACATAAGCCAACATCATAGAGTAGATCGCAGATATTTACGTTATCAGGATTATGTGAGGCGGCCATTTTTAGCAGTTCCTTGACCTTTATGCCCTTAAAGCGAGGTGGACTTTGAAAAGCATACCCTATACCCCTGCGAGCTCTTTCTGTAATGTTCAATTCTGTGATTTCTTGCCCATCGAGCAGGATTTTACCTGAGGTAGGATTATAAACACCCATAATGATTTTGGCTAGAGAAGATTTACCCCCGCCATTCGGGCCTGTGACAACATATATTTTCTTTTCATGGAATTTTAAATTAATATCTTTTAGGATCTCAACCCCGCTTTTTCCATCGATCTCTAAAGATACTTGCTGTAGTTCGAGCATTAATCTTCCCCCTTTGTGTTTAGATATAGTCCAGAATATCATAATCCGACATTTTATTGTAGTGATTTCGGTTTTTTAAAAACAGAATTCCTTTCATCAGGAAGGAATATATTGGGTTATAGAGAATTGGAATGGATAGGGGGGAATCATATGCTTCACAAGAACTTTACGTTTAAATCGGATGAGGGAACAGAGATATATGTTTATGTATGGATGCCGGATAAAAAAGTTGATTTAAAGGGCATTTTTCAAATAGCCCATGGTATGGCTGAAACAGGAGCTCGTTATGAGCGATTTGCTAAGAAACTAACGGATAATGGTTATATAGTCTATATTAATGATCATAGAGGGCATGGAAAAACGGCGAAGACGGTTGAAAATGTTGGCTATTTGGGTGAAGCAGAAGGGTTTAAGTGGCTAGTTGAAGATCTTCATAAGTTAAGTGAGATTATCCATAAAAAAATGGGCATAAAGATGTGAGTTACAAACTCTATAAAGACGGAAGACACGAGATGCTTAATGAAACGAATAGAGAAGAAGTCATGAAGGATGTCATTGATTGGTTAGATCATCATTTCGTTTAGCACAGGAATTATGGGTGACTACACAAAAAGAAAGGCTAATGCCATAATGGCATAGGCTGACAAAAGTTGTGCGCCTTCTAGCCAGTTGGAACGGCCATCCATGCTGATTATTGCAGTAATCACGGTAGCCATGATGATGACTATGAGTTCATAACTGGTAAAGAGGAAGTCGAGAGGTCGGCCCATAAAATAGCCCAGAAATACTAGCAGAGGGGCGACAAAGAGCGCAATTTGAGTACTCGAACCAATAGCAATTTCTAGACTGATTTCCATTTTGTTTTTAAGAGCCATTATCACACTAGTGGAATGCTCAGCTGCATTGCCAATGATGGGAATCACGATGACCCCGATGAAAAGTTCGCTGATACCTAAAGTTTTAACCACAGGCTCGATTCCACCGACAAGAAATTCGCTTTCTAGGACTACGAAAACAGTAGCGATTAGTAAGGTCAACAAGGCTCTGAGCTTTGACCAGTTGGGAGTTTCTGAATGTTCTTGGCTGGGACGAAAAACATCCTTATGTGTGTGAAGAGAAAAAATCAAACTAAGTAAATAAACCAGCATCAATACAGCAGCAACTCCCAGACTTAAAGGCTCTGCAGCAGGGTTAGTGTGTGTGTTTAGAAAAACTGCTGGAATGATCAATCCAGTTACAGCCATAAGCAGCATCGAGGTATGCATTCCAGCGGCAGCCCTGTTGAATTTTTGCGTCTTATATTTAAAACCTCCAAGGAGCATACTTAGTCCTAGCACTAGAAGAAGATTGCCGATGATGGACCCTGTGATGGAGGCTTTTACCACTTCTACAAGGCCTGCCTTTAGAGCAAAAACAGTGATAATGAGTTCTGCTGCATTACCAAAAGTAGCATTAAGCAAGCCTCCAATTCTTGGACCAACATAGATTGCAATTTCTTCAGTGGCTTTGCCCATATAGCCAGCAAGCGGAATTATACTTAAACCTGCAGCAACAAAAAGTAAGACAGGCGAGTAATTCAACAGTTTCAGGGCAAGACTGATGGGTATCGCCAAAAGCAATAGATTAAGAAACTTCATAATTCAACCTCCAACATATCCATTAAATACTATTTAAATCTATTTGAGTAGTTGTGTCAAATGCCAAATTATAAAAAAGGCTCCTTGGGCCGCTTATGAAAGGGTACGAACGAGCGGATCCGAGAAGGTAATAATGATGGCCTTCTTCCACTTTCCTCTAATTCAGTAGAGTAAATGCCGTCAACTTCATTAATATCTTCAATTAATAGTTCCATATTAATTTCCCGGAAGGGAGTTCTCAAATTGTATTCAATAGTCGTTTTGTTATCTTCTTCTTTTAACAGTTTCATTGAAATATTTTGAGGAATTATGCTATGGGCTACTATAATCCGATTGATTTCTTTAACCTTGCACGTTCCATTGACGGTAACTACTTTCAACACCTGACAATTTCGGAAGAAATAGGTTTCAACAGTACGCTCTAATGTTAAGAAAACTAATAGGGTTGCAAGAAACGATGAAAAGTAAAACCCTGCTCCAGCAGCCAATCCAATTGCGGAAACAACCCAAAGGGAAGCAGCTGTTGTTAAACCTCGAATTGATGTTTTATCTCTTAAAATGGTTCCAGCCCCTAAAAAGCCGATTCCTGAGACAACTTGAGCAGCTAATCGAGCTGGGTCTTTACTGACAGAAACAAAATTGTTAAATCCGTACATGGATAAAACCATAATTAATGCGGCCCCTAAGCACACCAAAATATGGGTTCTAAATCCCGCTGGACTGTCATTTCGTTCTCTTTCATACCCTACTATTCCTCCGAAAATGCAAGCTAATAATAATCTCAAAGCAATTTCATAATCAGTGATATACATTTGTTTCACATCTTTCAATAAACTTATAATCATAAGAAATTCTATGGTCAGTAAATAGTATTTCATTAGGCTCTGTGTAGTGCTATTCTATTCTTCGATAAATCAAATAATAATTCCTTCTACTCCGAGAAATATACTATAGCCATTGTTCGCCATGGGTCCATGCATATAAAAAAAATTTGAGATTCTATGTATCTAATATACCGTTATATGGCATATTACGCAAAAGATCCTAATCGTGAGGACCTAGAAAAATCGAGGGAGGTAGTAAAAAATGGCTTGGAGAGAATCTAAACTCATGCAAGTGGTTTGGACCATACTTAGAGTCTATGTTGGATGGCAATGGTTAAGTTCAGGTCTTGGAAAGACGTTTGGACCTGGATCGGCAGTTTGGGTTGGTCCCAAGGCGGGAACAGCGATTACTGGTTTTCTTAAAGGAGCATTGGCTAAAACTACTGGGGCCCATCCAGATGTCCAGTGGTGGTATGGCGGGTTTCTCAGCAATATCGCCTTGCCAAATGCAACGTTATTTAGTTACATTGTATCTTGGGGAGAAGTTCTTGTTGGAGTTGGCTTAATTGCCGGCTTTCTAACAACGATTGCCTTATTTGGTGGAATCCTAATGAACTTTAATTACCTTTTTGCAGGTACGGTCAGTATTAATGCATTTTTGTTATTGTTAGAGGCATTGCTCCTATGGGCCGGAGCAGCAGCTTATTATTGGGGCGTTGATCGTGCGTTCTTACCGCGTTGGAAAAAATGGCGACTTGCCAAAGGATAATTTCGGGGCACGAGTTTAAACTCGTGCCCCTTCGGGTTTCGAAATATAGAAAGATTTATAGGGTGGATAACTTTTGCCAGCAAGGTGCTTTAAGGCCGCAGGTTCGAGATTAGCGTTAAAGCCCCTATTTCCACCACATTTAAGTCTTTGAGGTCGCTGGATAGGTCAACCAACTGTCAATTTCCTCATGGATTTTCACCAGTGTAATGGATCGCATCTTACCGTGAGCTCTTCTTGCTATCTCGGTGAGAGAACAGAAAGATAGATAGAAAGATAGATTGGACGAATGGCCTCATATAAGAGGGATACTGATTTTTATCAGGATCCCTTCTTCATAAGAAATTCACAACTTTTTCATGAGATTAACGTATCCGATAGTTACACTAAGGTCATGGAAGAACAGTAAATCAAACGAAGCATAGCTGTAGTATGAAAATCTAAGGAGAGAATAATATAATGAGGGGGGATCTATGATGATGTTTGGTTTAATTCTATTGGTCATCGTTGCTTTTTATATGTTTAGTTCAGGCAATGCTAGAGGTTCATGCTGCACGAACCATCAATCTCAGGCGCATACTTTGCTGAATATCTTGAATGATCGATATGCACGTGGTGAGATTAATCGAGAAGAATACCTAGAGCGGAAACAAGAACTTTCGGCACAAAGATAGCCGATATCAATTAACAAGGGATAACCTATTGGTTAGCAGGGTGTGAAAAACAAGATTTAAGCTTACAATTCTTTGAATTTTATCCATAAAGTCGATTGAAGGAGGAATTCACATGATGGGTGGCTGGGGTAATATGATGGGTGGTTGGGGAAATGGTGGGTATGGATACGGTGGTTATGGAGCTGTTGGATATGGTTGGATGGGAATAATCATGCCGCTGATCTTCGGAATTGGCATCATTCTACTGGGTCTCTATGTATTTCGTCGCAACTCCTCGCAAGTGCATACAAACGGACTTGGTAAGCACAGTGGTGGATTAGACATCCTGCGTGAACGCTATGCTCGTGGCGAGATTGATTCCGCGGAATATCAAAGCCGCAAACAAGATCTAAAGGGTAAATGAGTAGAACGATGCTCATAAAATAAGGGCAGTTGCTCCACAGGGAGAAACTGCTCTTTATTAATAATTATTGCTTCTGTTTGAGACACTAAGAAGGTATGCAAGGTCATAGGAGGGATCTGGTACAGACGTGGCTAAAGAAACAGGCGACATCATTCTCCTCAAGGAGGATATCCGTGATGTGGTCGGAGCCATTGAAATAGGGCGGGCGACCATGCGAAAGATTAAGCAGAATCTGGGCTGGGCGTTTGTTTACAACATTACAGGAATTCCTCTAGCCGCTGGAATTCTCTATCCTTTCACTGGGTTTCTGGTGAGTCCGGAACTAGCCTCCTTCTTCATGGCTCTGAGTTCTATTTCCGTGACAATGAACACACTCCTATTGAAGCGAAGTACAAAAGGAACATTCTTAGAGATTGTTCTAAAATTGAAGAAACTTTCCGTTCATAAGAAATTCACAACTTCTTCATTAGATAATCTTATCGATATCGTAAGATATAGCCATATCGAGTTAAAAACTTTTTTCTGAGGAGGGAACCTAGAATTTGCTGCAAATTTTATTCAGCATCGGGGGATTTTCTTTAAGATCCTACGGCGTAGTGGTTGCCCTGGCGATCATCATCGGTTTAGGGGTCGCTTATCACTTAGCTTCTTCGGAAAAGGAATATCGCCAGCATCTCTTGGATTTGGTGGTCTACGCGGTGATTGGGGCTATTATTGGAGCACGTCTTTGGCAAGTCTTTTTCTACGAGTGGGGTTATTATTCCCTCCATCCTGCGGAAATCCTGATGATTTGGCATGGAGGTATGGCAATTCAAGGAGCTTTGGTGGGGGCTTTCATTGTAGGATGGATCTACACTCGTAAGCATCGACTCGATTTTTGGAAAATGGCGGATATTGCCGCCCCTGGGATTATCTTAGGACAGGGGATTGGTCGTATCGCTTGTTTTCTTAATGGGGATGCCTTTGGTAGTCCGACGAAGCTAGGTTTTGGTTTGGTTTATCCCGCGGGAACTCCGGCATATGCCACCTATGGCAGTCAACCTTTGTGGCCTGCGGAGGTGTGGGAAGGGCAGTGGGATATGGTGGTTTTTGCTCTGATCATCATCCTGGCGCGTTGGCGCAAATGGCCAAAGGGTAGCCTCTTTTTAACCTATATTGTGCTCTACTCATTAGGACGGTTTGGCTTGGAATTTTTGCGAGGGGATGGTGCACGTTATCTATTCAATTGGACTTCAGCACAGTGGAGTAGTGTGGGGATGATAGTTATAGCCCTTATTTCTACTGCTGTTTTGTCATTGCCAAGGAGTATTGCGAAAGCGTGACGGTGAAGCCCGCCTTCAGTCTTGGTTGTCTTGAACAGAAAAGCTAAATAAAAGGAGGTCTCTTTTATGGGGCAATTTTTTAACCAATATGGGTGGTATTTGTTCATGTTCGGGATAATGTTCTTTATGCATCGTCGGGGTGCTGGCGGGTGCTGTGGAGGGCATGAACACGATCAACACAATCAAAATGATCAATCCCATCAACAAGGTACTAAACAATCAGTATCCTTTGAACCAAAGAATTAATTCGAAATGTGAAGGTAGCTTACGAAAGGACGATTATTTATGCTCATCTTGAAGGGAAAGAACTCAAACGGCATTGTAGGAAGATATAAAAGCATAATCGATGCTCGCAAAATTTTTTCCGACGCTCAGAAATATCTTGCCCAAAACCTAATAGATCAGGAACTTGTTTTGGTAGAGGGTGATCACGTTGTAATGACTTGTATGCTGAAGATGTTTAAAAACCATTCTTCACTTTCTCCTACTAATTTGGATCTATATGGAATTGAAGCCCATGTTAATTGATTGACGGTAGGGGATTCTTTGATGTCGCGGAAACATCGCAGTTCTTAAACTCAAATATTTGGTAAACGAGCAATCTTATTAAGCTTAGGTATAACTGGAAGCGGTAGACATGTTCTATTGCTCCTTTAATTCATGCTAATTCTTAAACAAGGTGGGTTTTGAGTTTCGATGAAAGGGGATTTATCAGTGGATCAAGAAACGATATTGACACGCAAACGCTATAATCGGACATCGCTATTCTATGACTGGATGGATCGCATGATAAACTCAGACATACGCCGCGAGTTACTAGGTGATGTGACAGGAAAAGTATTAGAAGTGGGAGTTGGAACCGGCAAGAATCTTGAGTTTTATCCTACAGAATGTGAAATCACGGGCATTGACATAAGCCCAGGAATGTTGAAAAAGGCAAAGCTACGTGCTAGAGATACGAAAGCGCAAGTCGAGCTTAAGGAGATGGATGCTCAGTATTTAAGATTTGAGGACAATTGTTTTGATACGGTCGTCGCAACGTGTGTGTTTTGCTCTGTACCGGATCCGATTAAAGGTCTGCAGGAAATTAGAAGGGTATGCAAATCAGGAGGAAAGATCATTCTTTTAGAACATGTTCGAAGTGATCATAAAATGTTGGGGACACTGATGGATTTGATAGACCCTTTGACGGTGAAAATGATGGGGCCACACATTAATCGTCGGACTGTAGAAAATGTCAAAGCTGCGGGGTTGCATATCAATGACGTTATAGATCAAAAACCAAAGATCCTTAAACTGATCCTAGCTACACCATAAAACAATTGCGTTTCTTATTGCATAATTGAATCAATTCATGAGAAATTCACAACTCATTCACAGCATAATCGAATTGATTCGCTATACTTTGAGACATGAAGACAGGGTTGCAATGAAACTATTCTAAGGTTAACTTAAAGGAGGAAATATGATGAATAAGACAAAATGGATTGTAGGGCTCTCAATAGCAAGCGTGATGGCGCTTTCGGGCACGGCATTCGCTCTGAACTCTGGGTCTGTTGTCGCCCAATCAGTCGGACAAACACTCGGTTTAGTACCGACCGTTGCTACAACTCAATATCAAGGAACTGTCGCTGATACCTATGGAATAAACACGGTTAATACTAGTTCTCCTACGACAAGTCAATCAATAAACACAACACCGTCCTCTACTAACAATAATTCGAATGTCGTAACTACTCCAGATGCTAATGGAAACGGTGGAGGCTACGGTATGATGGGTGGCTTCGGTGGTAATGGAAACGGTGGAGGCTACGGTATGATGGGTGGCTTCGGTGGTAATGGAAACGGTGGAGGCTACGGTATGATGGGTGGCTTCGGTGGTAATGGAAACGGCGGAGGCTACGGTATGATGGGGGGCTTCGGTGGTAATGGAAACGGGCGAGGCTATGGTATGATGGGTGGGGGTTATAATGCCCAAAGCTTGGGTGTTAACCTCACCAACAGTGAAGTCGCCACATCGGATCAAGCCGTAGCTATTGCTAAAGCTTATATTCAAAAACTGAACCAGGATGTTGTTGTAGCCGAACTTCATGAATTTTCCAATGGGTATGAAGTAGAGCTCAAAGAGGGGAAGACGGGGGCTAAAGCCTATGAGGTCATGATTTATAAGAATGGCGGACAGATCATCGCTGAGATGGGTCCGAATATTATGTGGAACACCAAATACGGACCTATGAATTGGGGCAACACTGGGGCTGTCACGGTCAGTGAAGAACAAGCCACGAAGAGCGCGCAAGAGTTTGTCAGCAAAATGGGCCAAGGATATTCAATCGGAAAACCGGAACTAGCTCCTGGGTACTACGAATTCATGGTTCAAAAAGACGGTAAGGATTACGCAGAACTTGACGTTAATGGATATACGGGCCAAGTGTGGTTTGAAAACTGGCAAGGACCGATACTAAACACTATTGATGTAAAGTAAATGAAAGATTGCCATCGGAAACAAGAAAAGGACAGGGGCTCCTCAAGAGACACTGTCCTTTTCATTATTAAGCTTGCACTATTCGCTCTTCAGTATTGGAGAATCCGTTGGTTTTTATTGTTTATAGAGAACCGTTGTCATCATCCCGCCTCCAGATTTGGACATATTATTGTAGAGTCCAGGTAGAATCTCCCGTTGCACAGGTTGGGCAATTAACTCGTTCATGTGAAGGGATCGGGTTCCGCCTTTATAGGATATTCACAGTTGTGTAGTATCATCAAAGGTGTTACCTTGTTCGGCATGCTGTCCTGTTTGGTTCAATTGATCAATCACATAGTTCATGCGTTGGTGGTTTTCTGTCATTACCTTGACTTGAAGTTCAGCATCTGTCGCAATTTCAGTCGCTGAAGAGGCACCTGTTCTGAAGTCCACTAACTTTTGAATAATATCCTCAGCCAACTGAAGTTTGGTCCCGGCAACATCATACATATGTACTCTAGCCTCGTCAACTCGCCCTTCGACTGAGGCTTGAATCGCAACTTTTTTCTGACAAATTCATATGTTTTTCACAACTTCGGCTGAATTACTGTTATAATAGGGTTATGTCAATGGTAACCATTGGTAATATCAAATCAAGGGGAAAGGATAACAAACTAATGAAGCGTTTCCCTACTCAGCCAGGAGGAGATTCATTCTTAATAAGAAAGTTAATCCGCCAGAACCTGGTATATCTCTTAGTCATCCTCCTTTTGTTGGTAGTTTTTGGTATATCTTTATATTTAGGGACGAGACAGGTCTATGAAGAGGAAGCGCAATGGAGAAGTCAAAAAACCATGGCTGAAGTTACTTCAGGGAAAACGAATATAAGCAATTATTTTTCTGATCTTCAGCGGGACTTAGACTTTATCTTAGCGTTACCAGATCTAAAATCATACTTTGCCAAAGATTTTGATCCATTAAAAAGAAGTGGAGTAGTGCAAGTGCTCACGGGGTTTTTGGAGGGTAAACAATCGTACCAGATGACGGTCACAAATCTGTCTGGTGCAGAGATGTTAAAGGTAGAAAGCGTAGCGAAAAGGGCACTTTCTTGGCCTAATGGCTTAAGTAATCGTGAGATACATAGGAAACTTTTCGAAAAAGCTGTTGCATTGGAGAAAGGGCAGATAGCGCTTTCTCCAATTTATTTCGCGACAGAAAAAGAAGGGACTAACACAACGAAGCGGGTATTAATGACACTAGCCTTGCCTTTATTCGATGACAGAGCTGTGAAAAAAGGAGTCTTGTTCATCGATCTTGATTTAATCAACGTTTTTGAGATTCTCCCCAACAATCAATTGTTTATTCAAACGGATGATGATACAGATATTTTCTTCGATCAGAACGTTGGAACGTTCAATATCAAAAACCTTGGTTATGCCTTAACGGGTAATTCTGGTTGGTACCCAGTTACTGAACTGGAAATGATCCATTATGCCAGGGTCAAGATCTTCGCTGATCAACCGTTTATCATTGCCGAATATCATCAATTTCCTTTATTGAAAGTAACCTTAGGCAAACTAATTTATCTGTTCGGAGCCTTGTTTCTGATATTTCTCAGCTTAGTCGTGTTCAGCATCCTTACAAATTTTTCAGTCTTGAAAAAGACGATTAACACACAAAAGGCTATTGTCTTTTCACTTGCCACCCTGGCTGAGGGGCGTGATCCAGAGACAGGGAAGCATTTAGAAAGATCAAGAGATTATGCCGTGATCTTAGCCCAGCAATTAAGCACGCATAAAAGGTATAAAAAGGTTATTACTCGTGACTTTTTAGACAATCTTTATTACGCGGCCACATTGCACGATATTGGTAAAGTAGCAATACCTGATGCTATTTTATTGAAAGACGGTAAATTGACAGATGCAGAGTATGATGAAATGAAGACACATGTACGCACTGGTCAAAATGTACTCAGAGAGACGATCGAAAAATACCATTTAACGGAGTCTTTTCTTGAAATGGGGATGAATATATGCGCGTATCATCACGAGAAATTTAACGGGAAAGGATACCCCGATGGACTTGTGGGTGAGGAGATTCCTTTGGAAGCAAGGATTTTCGCCCTCTGCGATGCATATGACGCAATTCGATCTAAGAGATCTTATAAAGAAGGTCTTTCCCATCTAGAAGCGATGAATAGAATCGTAGCGGATAAAAACCAACATTTTGATCCGGATGTGGTAGAAGCTTTTTTAGAATGTGAAGAGAAACTTTTGGCGATCACTTAAGAAGAGGGAGTTTTTTGCTGTATGAGTAAATTATGGTTGTTAATAGCTATGGTATTTACCGGGATACTTTATTCAGTAGTACTCTTGTATTTCATGGCTATGCCTTTATTCTATAACCTTGTTTTGCATTGCATTATACTGGGAGCTTTGTTTGGGTTAACGAATTTTATTTTGACTGTATTTTTTTATAAAAGGCTTGAGAAAATAAAAAGGTTAAACCAACAATTGAAGGTTAGCCTAATGACGGATAAGCTAACGGGACTTCTAAACCGAAGGGCTTTTGACCAGGATATTAAAAATATTGACAATAGTGGGATATGTTCCCTTATATTTCTCGATATTGACAATTTCAGGGATTTCAACAATCACTTTGGCCATGATGTTGGGGATAATGTACTCAAGAAGGTAGGTGAGACCATTAAAGCCTGTGTCCGCGCGACCGACCGAGCTTATAGATATGGTGGGGAGGAAATAACTCTAATTTTAATGGACTGCGATAAAAAGAACGCGTTAAGAATGGCCGAAAAAATAAGGTCGGAAATAAGTCGACTTGATAATCAGGCATATCCCCAGATAACTGTTTCCTTGGGCGTTTCAAGTTATCCAGACGATGGGCGATATATTCATGACGTTATCGTTGCTTCAGACAAAGCGCTTTTAAAAGCTAAACAAAGTGGTAAAAATTGTACCATATCCTGCTAGCATTTTGTTTTACAAAAATAGTTGGGAAACGGTGTATATTCCTAAAGAACAAACGAGGTTTCTTTATCGGGTCGGGTTGTTGGAGTTAAGAGATATAACAATTACTAGTATAGGAGGTGTCTGCTTATTGGGAATATATTAAGTTATTGAGTCAATTTCTTAATTTTTAGCCTTGCAGGACATCCTTTGCATTCCTTGTCCTCTGGTAGCCGCTCATTTCGTGGATTGTAATCAATGAGAGCCCTTGCCCCAATGGTTTGAACTTGTCTAATTCATTTGAAAAGGGAATTATTTAAAGTGATTTAAGAGAGTAGGAGATGATGGTTGTGAATAAGAAAATAAAAGTGATAATGTTTGTAGCTCTAATTTCTATTGTCATGTTAAGTCTAGCCGGTTGCGGCAGTCAAAATCAGGGTATGATGAATACCAGCAGCGCGACCCAATATATGACGGGCAATACCACGGAAATGATGAATGTTTTAAGTTCACCGGATACTCGCCAGTCCATGGTAAAAATAATGGGGTCTTCACAAATGATGCCTGTGATGGTAGATGTGATGAAAAATAGCGAGGTACAAAAGAATATGATGGGAATAATGGGGAGTAGCCAAAATCATGATAACATGGTGAGTATTATGTCTAATCCCTCTATGTATAAACCTATGGTACAGATCATGTCCGATCCTAAAATGAAAACGACCTTTGCCGCCATGCTAAAAGATCCAGCCCTGCAACCCTTGGTAAAGGAAGCCCTAAGTGCAAAATAAATCCTAAGGAACAATGCTCCCCTGACGCAAATTTTAAAAAAGAGGGACTCTGATTTTTAATCGGGGTCCCTTCTTCATGAGAAATTCACAACTTTTTCATGAGATGATCGTATCCAAGAGTTACACTAAGGACATGGAAGATCAGCAAATCAAATGAAGCAAAGCTGTAGAATGAAGATATTAAATTAGGGGGAATATAAATGAAAAAATTTAGTAAAAAAATCACGGCAATCGTAGGAACCGCAACGTTAGCAGTAGGACTTATGGCTTTACCAGCTTTAGCTGGAACGACTCAGCAACAAGGCAGCGGATGGGTGGGTCAAATGCAAGGCTTCATGCAACAAACCTTTTCACCAGGTCAACATCAAACTTTAATGAATTCGACGGCCATGCAAAATCTCCATAATTCAGCAGGGATGCAGAAGGCCATGCAAACTGGGGATGTTAAGGTGATGCAAGATCTCATGAATTCAGACCCAAATGTTAAGGCCGAAATTGGACAAGATAACCTTGATAAGATGAACCAATTCATGAGTAATTCTGGAGGGAACTCGATGACCAACGGAAGTGGGAATACCAATTCTGGAAGCTCGATGATGAACGGGAGCGGGACAGTCAAGACAGGTAGTAACATGATGAATTTCTAATTTAGAATTGCTGGATCTTAGATGGCATTTGGCACTGCCTTAGTTAAGGCAAAGACCTAAAGATCATATCTAAGTTATAAAAAGGAGCGATGTAAAAATGTTTGGATGCTGTGGACAATAATTAGTGTTTGCTCGTGGGTATTGGAGACGATAATCTATAGGGTGGAGTCATGGCTTATAATTGGGAGAAGACTGGACATTAGTGCTTTGGAAAATGGCGACTTGCTTAAGGATAAAAGGGGGCGTAGCGAAACTCAAGTTTCATTACGCCTCCTTGTTTTTGACATTTAACGCATCATATCATGTTTTCCAGAGCTACTTGAGCTGCCTGAGTTATCTTGCATGGGCATTGGGACTGAGGGAGCACTGCTCTTTTGATGGTTGTCAGGCATTGTGGTACTGGAAGAGGGTAAGGTGTTCGTCATATTTGGGGATCTTTGGCTTGAACCTGATTGGTGGGAATTAGTGGAGGGCATACTTTCGCCTGTCATCGGAGCTCCCATCGAGTTGGGCACATCTTGGTGTATTCCGTTTTGAGGAGTTATAGTCATACTTTCTTGCGGGAAAAGAGAGTTTAAAGTAGTATTTGCCTCGGCCAACATATGGAGAGTGTCGTTGGAACTAGAACCGTTAGAATTCACAACTAAGCCCTTATCCAGTAAACGCTTATATACCTGATAATGGTTTACACTCATACCTAGGCTTCGAGCTGTTTTTTGAGTAGTTTCATCTGTTTTACTAACGATCAGGTCGGCAGAAATGTTTTTTTCAAGCATATGGCGCCCGATAGAGTCACGGAGCTTCGACTGATCAACGACTACCTGACGGTTGTCCATGGGTATTATGCTTGTCATGACTAAATTTTTGCTTTGGTTCAATATTCCCTGAGTATTCGCTTGATCAATCATCACGTCAACAGCTGTATAGATATCTTTTCCTTGAAGTTGAAGGTCAGATGGTGAAGTTTGGGTCCCTTGAGTTAAATCGATCACCTTGAGAACTTTGGCATCACGGTTAACGAATAGTTCTTTACTACTGTTAATATCCACCACGACGGCTGCCACAGCGGTATTTGCGCCTGAGAGAATGTTAAATACGCCAAGACCCAAAGCGAGAAACAGGATTGCAGCAATAGAACCCAATTGTAGGAATCTTTGATTTAAAGGTTTATGCGCAGGCAGATCCACTTCAATAACTTGTCCGAGAACGGGAGTGGACTTCGGTGTTTTAATTTCCAAATAGTCACCACCTTCAGTGTAAAGGATGGTGATCTTTCTCGAGGTCTTCATGACAATGCCTTTCACCTTATTCATTACGCTAACCCCTCTCTCTGAGTTATCGAGTCTATCTGTGTGAAACTTTTTAAAGACTTGAATTCTGGAGCGGATAGGATTAATACCGTGGCAATCAGATATTTTCTTCCTCTTTCTAGAACCTTGCGCTTTATTCCAGTAAGGAATTCCAACTCTTTGAGAGGCAAGCACTTATTCTTAGTTAGGTATTGTAATAAATCGGGTTGAGTATAAAGCTCATGGGCTACTCTATAGAGAGTTGCTTTGCTGTCTCGGTGTTTGGGGGAAACTTGGACTAAATCTTCTAAGGTTATTCCATATTCGGCCAGTACAAGAACATAGCTTTTAACCGTCTCGGCAAAATCATAGTTTTGTTCTTCCTCTTTATACATTTCCAAAGACGCTTCTGAATCATAATCGTAAAGAGTGTCGTTGTCAGACTCCGATGAGGTAAGCGAGAGTAATTGATGTTTTGACTCTTTGCGAAAGAAATCGATTAATCGTCTTGTCATGACTGTTTTGGCAAAACCGTAGAACGAGGCACCTTCGCTAGGCTCATACTTATCAATCGCTTCATTAAAAGCGACTAAGGCGATGCTTAGTTCGTCGTCATGCCCCCAGGTGAGATAGTGCTTACATAGATTAGAGCTGATTTTTAGGATAAACGGTTTGTGATTTTCAATGAATTCTTCTCTAACAAGTTCATTTCCATCTTTGGCTAGTTGTAAAGTTTGCTGAATCGATAATTCTTGCACTTCAACCCCTCCACCTATTAGATAGTTTCGCATAAAGATTTGGAATTTAAGGGGGTACCCTTGAAGAAAAGATTTTAAGATAATTTCTAAACCTACCCCTCGATAATCAAAAGGGTGTACGAATACTTTGATGACTGCAGGAGGTGAGAGCCACACAGAAAATCAAAACGGGTATTGCAATGGATTTCAAATTAAGTAAGCTCATTATGAAAGGATTGGATTGTATTATGAAGAAGAGAATATTAATGGCGACATTATCAATGGCTTTAGTAGTTGGATTGGCAGGGATCGTGAACGCATCAACAATGGGGAGCAATACTACAGACACACCGTCTCAGGCTCCCAACTCATCGGCTTATGTGACCCACAACAATGTCTCTAGTATGAGAGCTGTGCAGGGAGCTACTTCTCAGACGGCTCAAACACAGCCTTCTCAGCCCGATCAAACATCATCTATTCAAACAGATATCAACACTCCAATGAAGAGTTCCAATGTATCCATGAATCATCAGATCCAGAATATGCCCGTAAATACTCAAATGCAAACGATGCCTATGAGTACTCCTATGAATGGACCAATGAGTAATTCACAAAACCGGCAAGGAATGAGTGGAACAAACAGACCTAATCAGGCGAATGCTTCGAGCGCCACTCAACAATCAGGCCAAAAATCAAGTGGTATCACAATGATGGGATCCACGGGAAAGATGGGTAGGTAAGTTTAGTTTTTCCGAGAATATTTACAAAATTCGTAGGAAACTTATATAAGAATTTGATCCACATAGCTCTGGAGTTTGTTGCTTTCCGTCAATTCCGGGAATCGCTTTTCAACAGTTGATGGTTATTTCAACTAAAAAACTCATCGAGATTTCGATTGCTGCGTAAGTTAATCCTTCACTGAACGGTCTCTTAAGTTCTTGTATCTTCACATTAGAGGAGATGCAAGAACTTTATCGTTATTTTCAACCTTTTCGCCGTCAATTCTTTAATGCCTATACGTGATGCTATTCCTAATATAATGGGCGACTGGGTGTAGTCTAGATTCCATCCTCAAGCCGTAATATCTTCCAGAGGAAGAGGGAAAGTAACCACGAAACTATAAAAAGACCTACGAGTAAATATCCAATTCCGCCAAAGTTTAGATTTCTTATCCATCCAAAAACTCCGCCACTTAATCCAAGCTTAGAAGCAACGATCTGAGTTAATTCTATCAAACCAATACATAAAGCAGCGATCACTGAAAGACCAGTGACGGATAGATTATAATAAATTTTGCGTAACGGAGTGGAAAAGGCCCAATGATAGGCAGTGGTCATAAAGACTCCATCCGCAGTATCCAGTAAACTCATGCCAGCGGCAAACAAGATCGGTAAAGATAAGATACCACTAATAGGTACTGCTTGTGTCGCAGAATTTGCGGATATGGCTAAAAGTGCTACCTCAGATGCCGTGTCAAAACCTAAGCCGAAAAGAAAGCCGAGTGGGTAAACATGCCAGCTTTTGTTAATAAATTGATACAGTGGTTTAAAGAAACGAGAGATAAGACCCCGATTCAATAAAAGTTGATCAAGGTTTTCTTCATCATGTACTCCTTTGCGCATCTCTATGAAGAATCGATAAAGGTCAAACCAAATATAAAGGTTCATTAACCCTATGAGAATCAGAAACCCTCCAGAAACGGCTGTACCAATAAGCCCTCCGATCGCTTGCAATTGTGGAATATTCTGTTGTGCCCAATGCATGGAAACCGCAGTTATGATTGCCATGATAAAGACAACTGAAGAATGGCCGAGAGAAAAGAAAAATCCTATCCCTGTGGGGTCATCTTTCTGCTGTATTAGTTTACGTACTGTGTTGTCGATAGCAGCAATATGATCGGCATCAAAGGCATGACGCAAGCCGAGGGTATAAGCTAGAAAACTAAATCCTAACAATTGAGGATACTCCCGAACTTCGGGAATCAATAAGACTAGACCCAAAAGATGAATCCCAAGTACTATAATTCCGTAACGAAGCCATTTGGGACGATTAGAAACGTTGGTATTCCTAGAGATAATATTCATGCGGCTCCCCCATTCTCTAATTTTTAAGTACCCCACTGCCTTGGATACCAAAGGAACCGTGGCGCAGCAGTATAACTGGGCAGCCTTCTGGTGGGTGGCTATGATTCTTTTGTTAATGTCGGGGTACGTTCCATTAAGAAACCGTGACTCTCCACCCTAGTTTAAAGATGCTGCTCGATATGGGCGGAGCCTTTGCTTTCGTTCTGTCTGCCCTGAATTAAGCGTTAGGAGGGGGGTGTTTTAGTATTTCTGTACAACATGCAGTTTATTGATGCGTTGAAAGTTCATGTAAGTTAAGGACCCTGATCGTAGATGTTCTTGTGAAAAGTGGCTGAGGATTTAATCCTCAACCACTTTTATTTCTTTAGGAAGCTGGACAATAAACTCCGTCTCTTGACCGACCTTGCTCTGTACGGTGATGGTACCTTGATGAAGGGTTGTGATTTGCTGAACCAAGGCCAGACCAATTCCCGTTCCACCAGTCTCACGGGTGCGGGATTTGTCGGCCCTGTAAAAACGCTCGAAGATAAAAGGGAGATCCTCTTCGGGGATACCGATGCCTGTGTTTTTGATTCTGATTTCGACAAAATCCAATGTTTGTGAAAGCGAGAGGGTGATTTGCCCGCTGTTATTTGAGTAGCGATAGGCATTGTGAACGAGGTTGTAAAAGAGCCTTGTTAGAAGGCGTCCGTCCCCAGTCGTAGTCACGAGTTCTGGCGGAGCGTTCCAATTCAGAGCCAATTGTTTTTCTTGCATGAGTGGCTGGAGGCTACGGATCACTTTTCGCATAAGATGCTTTAAGTCCACAGGTTCGAGGGCTAGCGTTAAGGCACCAATTTCCGCGACATTTAAGTCTTTTAGGTCGCTGGATAGGTCAACCAAGCGGTCGATTTCTTCATGTATAGAGGAAAGATTCTCTTGATCAGCTGGTAGAACATTGTCCTGGAAGGCTTCGATATAGCTTTTGATCGAGGTTAAGGGTGTGCGGAGTTCGTGGGCGATATCGGCGGTGAATTGTTTGCGAAGGATTTCGTGGCGATTTAGATTGTCCACCATTGCATTAAAAGCACTGGCTAATTGCCCTATCTCGTCTTTGGTTTGAATCCCAACGCGTTCATCAAGGTGTCCTTGTCCAATACGCTCAGCGGCTTGAGTTAAACGCTTCAGCGGCGCTACGAGACGGCGACTTGTGAAGTAACTGAGGATAATCCCGAATAGAAGCGCCAACCCTCCGGCGAAGAGGAGAGATCGATTGACTGAGGACAGGAAAAGGACATCTGGGGGATTGAGAATTGGTGCGCTCGCCGGGTAGCGGACGACTGCGGTGGCTAAAGTACCGAGAGGTCCTGACACCGTGAGGGTTTTTGTTTTCCAACTCGTGCTGGAAGACGAGGACATGCTCATGCTCATCCCCATTCCGCCTTGAGAATGCATCATGTCGTCCATCATATTACTTAACGTGGTGATAAGTTTACCGTTCGGATCTGTCAACGTGACGACCGTACCGATCGGGAGGGTATGGCTAATTTCATCCAGAGACGTTGGATCCCACGTCCCCTTGCTTTGATAGAGGGCACTTAAACGAGCGGGCAATTGTTCTATGGTCGTTTCGTTCGTCTTGGTTAGGTAATCACTGAATTGTTGATGAAAGACAAGATTTACGGCAAGCATACTGAACGTTAAAGTAATAAGCGAGATGATCAGCGTAGAGAGAAATAGTTTTTTGCGCATTTTATTCCCCCGTACTTGGATTAAACTTATACCCGATTCCATATACGGTCAAAATAATCTGAGGGTCGCTAGGAGTGGTTTCAATTTTTTGGCGGATCTTCTTAATATGCGCGTCAATCACGCGGTCATCCCCGTCAAAGTCATGCCCTTGAACGATTTCAACCAACTGCCCGCGTGAGTACACTCGACCGGGGTGTTTGGCTAAAGCTCCGAGGATCTTAAACTCGGTAGGGGTTAAAGAGACCTCTTGATCGTGGAGCCGAATTTCATGTTGGATATTGTCAATGGTAAGTCCGTTGTCATACGAGATCACGTCTGCCAGGGGTGCGGTTTCGTTATTGGCTCGTCGTAGAACTGCCCGAACACGGGCGACAACCTCACGAGGACTGAAGGGTTTCGTAATGTAATCATCCGCACCGATACTCAATCCTCGGATGCGGTCTTCTTCTTCGACTTTAGCTGTGAGCATAATGATGGGGACGGAGGATATTTTCCGGATTTCTTGGCAAATCTCCGTTCCAGACATACCAGGAAGCATCAAATCTAAGATGAGTAAGTCGAAGGGGTTCTCCTTAAACATGGTTAGAGCGATAAGGCCGTTAATGGCTGTACTGACCTGAAATCCTTCTTGTTGAAGGTAGGCCTTCAGCACAGTAGTAATCTTCTTTTCATCATCAACGAGCAAAATTTTCATGTATGGACTACCCCTTCCTTATGAAACTGCAAATATCTTGCCATTAACGGCATTTTGGTTAGATAAATACTGAAACGATAGCCAGATCCAATATCCTTAGTATACCTTGACGATCAATATAAGTCATCAAGGTAGATAACGAGCAAAGATGTATTTTTTAAGCCGAACGAGTTCTCTTACTTTGAAGCTTTCACTTCATTAGCTTTGGCAATAAGCTGTTTTAGTTGATCAGCATTTGGCCCATTCGGGTCCTTGTTCAGAGCAGTCTGCCACATCTGAATTGCGGTTGCGTAGTCTTTTTTGATTTCCGATAGGAAAACTCCATAGTTAAACAATGCTTGAGTAAAATCAGGTCTCTCGGTCAAGGCCTCTTTATAGCTTTTTTCGGCCAAATCATTTTGCCCACTGTAAAAGGCAGCTGTGGCCATATCTGTTAAAACATTGATATCCTGTTTAGTGTTAAGAACATTTTGATAGTATTTGGTTGCTTGGATGAAATCCTCTTTCGCTTCATTCGGTGCTGCTGTTCGTGCGGCTGTACCTAAATCATAATAGGCATTCCCTAAATCCTGTTGTAGTGAAATCTCATTTGGGTTTGATCTGACCTGTTGGGTTAGTGCATTTACTCGGTTTTTCAAACTATTATAATCATTGTTGCCAGATGAGGAAGGAGTCGATGAAGGACTTGAAGAAGGAGTTCCGGAGAAATAGCCATAAGTTCCTGCCCCAACTAAACTCATGGCTAACAAAATCGTAATTACAACGGCTTTGGTTTTTTGGTTATTTTGGTTGCTAGGCACGTAATATCCCCCTCATAATATCATTATTGTTATGCTTCTTATTCAAATGGCACTGTCGGTTAAAAACCACGTTTGTTAGAACGAGCGCACTCGTGAATACGAGTACGCTTAAGTCTTAAACCTTAAACCTGAAATTTTTCTAGCCTTATCTGGGGAAGCAGGAGAACCGTCCCTTTGCTTCCCTGGCCTACATGCGCATTCCCATTCTTACTGTAAAGGTGAGAAAGTTCAGGATGCCGAAGAGCAGGATGACAACCAAATACGGCATAGAAACGGATAGTGCTTTACTCACGCATAAAACAACGCCAACTGTAATCTCTGCGGAAGTTGCATCAAAAGCTGTCCTCATGATTCAATTCGCCTAACCCCCCGCATTCCCACCAGTGAATTTTGGTCGATGACTAGAGCTCGTTTCATAGCCATCGGAAATTCAAACATAGGACAGCCGGGCGCTTTGTCATTGCCTTTATAGCAATCCCTTGTTTTACAGGTTTTACAAGTGTCTTTGTCTGCTCGGAGCTCTAACATACCT
>NZ_MLBF01000038.1 GCF_001936615.1 Desulfosporosinus metallidurans | reverse complement strand
ACAAATTAGTAATTATCAACAAAGTGGAACTACTCCTGCTTCGTCATTTATGAAATATTCGTTAACAGTTTATATTCCCTTCCATCAAACTTACACATGCACTTTATCGGGTTTTGTTAGAGATACTTCATCTTGGACTACATTTAATTCAAATTAACAGTTATTAAAGTATTATAGATTCTTACTTTTTGCATTTTGGCACTTCCAGTTGGGCATGACAGATTTCCGGATCTGATAGTTTCGAATGTAAGCACTGTAAATCGCATACCATAGGAAGCGACACGCCTTTCTAAATCATGAAGACCATCTCTTCAAAAGGTGGTCTTCAAACAATAGTGTGAGTATTTTTGAAAGTATCTTTTTATTCAGGTTCGGGTAAGTGAAAAATGACGTATATGCCTTAAAAAGATGTTCTTCAACCATGCGGGTATAGGGTTGGGAGGTAGTTTGAATAATGACAGGAAGCTCAATGATCTACGATTTCTCTCTTGTTTTCCCGATGATCTTTTACATTGGATGTTTTGCATTCCTTGCTTACTTCATGGTAAATGCTATACGGTTTTTAAAACGTAAAGACTTACATGATAAAGAACTATTACAAAAAATGGATGAACTAATAAAATGTCACAATCAACTATCTGACAAAAAAATCAATTAAGTGATAATTTTATTGATTTTTTGTGTGATCTGTCTCTGTGCTACCACAGGGGGAAATGTCGGATACAGAATAGTTTTTACATGTCTAATTGGGGATGATAAATCATATGGGTAATACTCTCTTAAAAAGAATTCTAGTGGTTATAGGCATTTTTCTGATGGTATATATTATATTCATAATTACGACCACACTTTTGATTAGAAGCTAATAGCAAAAGCCCTCTCTGAAATTGGAATAGAGGGCTTTTGCCTCACTCAAAAACCGAATGAAACCTTTGTCCGATTGTACGTAAGGGTTAGCGAAAAGCTTTACATATTGATTAACGAGTTTTATCTTAGTCAAGAAAACCAGTAAATCAGTTAAAATGAAATAAATTGTCAGATGTGCAAGAAGTGAGGCGAGGAATAACTTGATCTTAATTAATGAGACCGTCTGCAAACAAATAGCCTATAACAGACAAAAACGTAAGTTAACCCAAGTTGAGTTAGCTACTAATGTTGGAATGAACCTCAAACATCTCCTAAAAATAGAAGCTGGATCAAAAATCCCTCGTATAAATGAGCTTGTGCAATTAGCGGCTGGGCTAGATATCTCGATCGATGAATTGGTTAATAATGTTTCTACTACCCCATAATGTCCATATCTTGACGATGAGAATGTCCTGGATTTGACAGACAGAGAGACCAAAGTATGATTGTCAGTCCGTCAGTCGGTCTTCTTCTCTTTCTAAGGCATTTAAACGGCTTGTCATTGACAAGCGTGTATACACGTGGCTTCGAAGACAGTAGCTACACCTTGCGGCAAGTCGACCGTCAATGTCCAAATAGTGTGGTAAAATGGCCAAATCAGGCCGTCAGCCCCCTTTTTAACCTGAAAATATGAAAATGTGGACATTATAGCCCGTCATAACATTTATCAAAAATCGCTTAAACACAGCTATTGGACAGTAATTGTCAAAAACTCTGCACATAGCAATACCTGTTTAGAACTGGGATAATAACCTCAAGACTAATTGAGGAGGAATTATCCATGACTCTTGACGAGCAGTCCAGGATCAGACGCCAGCAGGTAAACGCTTACCGTGCTTCCGGCCAAACGGCTGCTGCATGGTGCTCAGAAAACAACCTAAGCATCAATACACTCCGATACTGGTTGACTAAGTGCAACCGCGAGGACAAAGCTGACCTTAAACAAGAAGCCTTTATTGAGTTGAAGCAACCCTCCGTCAAGGAAGTTCCGATCATTGTTAAGATTGGGACGGTTTCCATCGAGCTGTATTCAGGCTTTCAAGCGGAGACTCCCGCAGGTGGAATACGCAGAATTGCTTTTTAGAACTGTCCCCAGTGCTGTCCTTTCAGTAGATAAGTATCGAAAGATATTTAGATGGAATAAAATAGCCGAGGAGATAACGGGTTATACTGCAGCAGAAATTATGGAAAAAGAATGCTCAATGGTATTGCATGGAGTAGGTGAGGCTGGTTGCGCGATGTGTCTCAAGGTTATCGACTCACCATTGATCAATGAGAAGTGTGAAGTTATAACGAAAGATGGTCAAATCAGGCATGTTTTAAAGAGTGTAGCTGTACTAAAAGATGAGCTCGGTAAAATTAGCGAGAGAATGGAGTGTTTTGAAGATATTACAGGGATGATTGATATGGAGGCAGAGCTTAGGGAAAGTAAAGAAGGGTATGCTGCAATTGTAAATAATGCTCCCCAGATCGTAGTTATTCATAGAAAGGGTATTGTTGAATTTGTGAATGATGTCGGCATAGAAGTTTTGGGGTATAAAGAAGATGAATTCATAGATCGCCATATGAAGGGTTTTACGACAAAAGATTTGTTTGGGTGCGTTAACGCAATTTTAATAGAACAAATAAGGGGAGACGCTTGTCTCTCCTGTGAAATAGAACTTATTAAAAAGTCTGGTGAAATTATCAATGTGCTTTTAAAGGGTACAGAGATAACCTATGAACGCTAAAAGGCTTTGCTTTCGGTAATGATGGATATTACCGAAAGCAAACAGTTAAACGCAAAGCTGCGAGCGAGCGAAGAGAAATTCAGGCAGCTTGCTGAAACGATCAATGAGATTTTCCTCATTACTGACATGGAAAAAAATTGTCTACGTCAGTCCGGCCTATGAAAGAATCAGTGGTATGTCTTGTCAGAGTCTGCTGGATAATCCCCATGCATTGGTCGAGTTAGTTCATCCGGTTGATCGTAAGAGGATGCGTACTTCTTTTCCCCAGAGTTTTCGGAATGTGAACGAAGCTACAAACGAGGAGTTTAGAATTATTAGACTAGATGGAGAAATGCGGTGGCTTTGGCTTCAGAGCTATCCTGTAAAGGATGAAGCGAACAATAGCCCGCTGAAAGCGACTAGTATCGTTGATATAACCGACCGGAAGAAGATTGAAAACAAGCTCCGGGAGAGAGAGACAAACCCAGATAGAGCTTTTGTTGGCGGCGCGGGTGCAGCAGGATTCCCTACCCCATCCTTTTGTTGGAGACAAGGTGCGTGTTAGTACGATCTTTGAGCCCTATAGTATTGTCAGCGGGGACCTCTTCAACTACAAGTGGTTTGAAGGGCAAAATAAACTGTGCGGATACATTATTGATGTGTGTGGACATGGTGTAGCTACAGCCATGCAAACCTCTACATTTAAAATGATGCTGGATAACGTTCTACTTACTGGGGAGAAGATCGAAGAGGGCACCCTTGAGATAATAAACCAGAAAATCATGCAATATTTATATGAAGGTTCTTTTGTAGCCCTGCTGTACTTCGAATTTGATCTACAAGCTTCCGTGCTTAAACTTATTTCCGCGGGTATAACTTTATTTTTAGCTGCTAAATCGCATGAGTGTTCCTTAGTCCCTATATCTGGTTGCTATCTCGGTCTAATTGATGATCCTGATATTGAAATGGTGACAATACCACTTAAAGCAGGAGAAATATATTGCATGATGAGTGATGGGGCTTCTGATTTAATAGAATTACATGGAATAAGTAAGCAGGGAAGTTTTACGGAATATATGAATTGGCTTGCGAAATTGGCGGAATGTCCTGAAAGGAAGGATGATTTTTCCGTTGTTTGCATAGAGATCCTCCAGGAAAACAAGGAGACAACCGTGCTGGATATACAAAATGATGGGGATCTTGGACGTGCTCACGCAATTATTAGTGAATTTTTGGAACGGAACGTGCCAATCCACGCACTCACGCTAGAGGTTGCCATCAACGAAGCGATGAACAATGGTTTATATTCGAGTTGGCGAGTTCACGTCAAAATAAGGCGGATGGGTGCGAAGCTTATCATTAGGGTTAAAGACGATGGCCCGGGTTTTAATGTGATTGCTGTTAACGCCCAACTAAAAAAGGACAGGCATGAAGAAGAGTATGATGAACTGTTGGAGGCTGAAGGAGGACGTGGAATTCTGCTTATGAGAATGTTTTGTGACAAAGTTATATATAACGCCAAGGGCAACGAAGTATTCTTGATAAAGAAGATCTAACTTCCATATTCGACAAATATTTACCTATTAATGGATAATTTCTTCTTGCCATTTCAGCAAGAAAGCAATAAAATTCTTCTTGAGAATGACATATCAGGAGGAATACCAGTGGAAAAGAAACTTTTGAAAAGAATAGAGGAGTTACGTAAGAAACTCAATAAATTTGCTCTAACTCGGGACCTTATTGATAGTGAGGTTGTTGAGGTTAGCCAGCAGTTGGATAGTTTACTTAACCAATATCAGAGGCTTGTTTCTTATCAACAACTAAGCTTTTGGTAAGAGACCCATATAGTGGCGCAACGACGTAGTGGTACGATTTTACCTAATTTTTGGGTAAATCGTACCACTTTTTTATGTATCTTAAGGGACTGTATGTGCTTTTATTTGATCCAGGGATTATAATAGAGGAATGGTTTAGGGGGTAATAATAATGAACTATATTATATTTGATTTAGAATTTAATATGTTTTTTCGATTTAAAGAAGGTGATTTAGCTAATCCCGATCTGAAAAACGAAATAATTCAGATAGGAGCAGTAAAATTAAATGATAAATTAGAGACCATTAGTGAATTCAATTCTCTAATAAAGCCCGTTATTTATAAGAGATTGAATCCCTATGTTAAGAGAAAAACTAATATAAATACGAGTCAGGTTGTCCCGAGAAGACCTTTTGTGGAAACAATTAAGAGCTTTAATACATGGATGGGAAATGACGCGGTTTTATGCTCTTGGGGACAGGACGACATTTTAGGACTAAGAGAAAATTGTTTATTTTTTGGTTTTGATGCTTTATTCTTTGACAAGTTTATTAATATTCAACAAATTTATATGAAGTTTAGAGGCCTAACCAAGCAACCGAGTTTA
The DNA here is from genome assembly GCF_001936615.1 of Desulfosporosinus metallidurans. Taxonomy (GTDB): domain Bacteria; phylum Bacillota; class Desulfitobacteriia; order Desulfitobacteriales; family Desulfitobacteriaceae; genus Desulfosporosinus; species Desulfosporosinus metallidurans. The sequence continues at coordinate 39,584 of NZ_MLBF01000038.1, read as the reverse complement.
GAAAGTGCAGTGGAAGGCCTAGAGATTGAAAAGAGTTTACCCTTTCACGATGCCTTAAGTGATGCCGTCTACACATGTGACATCTTCCGAAAGGTCTATGATGATAGGACTGATGCAATCATTAACTGGGAAAAAGTGCAAATTGAAAATGAGTTAAAAATTATAGAGCTCAAGAGTTTACTAACTCAATCGGATATGCGGTGTCCAGAATGTGAGGGATTGGTACAGAAACATGAGGAAGTAACCAAAACTAAAAAGTATTTTGCGTTTGGTTTCTGTACAGAGTGTAATATTCCCATACGGCATGTTTCAAGAATCACAAATAAAAACGGTGAGTATAGTATTGTTTCCATCAATGCTATTAATAAAAGGGATGAAGTGTCAGAGTAGGATTTGAGATGTGAGCTAGTTTAGTTGAAGTTCTATCGGTGGGAATCAGGTTTGAGTTTCGGCAACAGCGGAACAAAGATGAGCCCAGATAGAATAAGGAGCATTCCTAATCCCAGAGTTTTCAAGTCTGTTAGGCCAGATTTAAGAACCCAGATGGAATAACCAGCGGCGAGTGCTGCAATGAGGCCTTCGGTAAACCGTTTGGATGTACTGACCCTTTCGTAACTTTCTCCTTTAAGGGTGAGCACTAAGGAATAGATCGCTGCAAATAAATACGGAACTAGATTAGCTAGAGTGGCTATGACAATCATGGTGTTAAAGGCGTTGGCAATCGAATCCGAAAGGGTAGAAATTAAGAATATCTGTGTTAATCCATTGGTGACCCAGGCAGCACGTACAGGGGCACCATTTTTATTTTCTTTTACAAACCAGAGGGGGAAAAGATTAAGTTTTGCCGATTGATAAGGCACTTCCACACTTAATAAGATCCAGCCCACTGCAGCTCCGATCATGGACAAGACACCTAAGACGGCCATGACGAAGGACCCTGTTGGTCCAATGATATGAGTCAGGACATCGACAAGCGGTTTGTCGGCGGTCATGAGTTCTTGTTGAGGTAAAGCACCCATGGCAAAGATCGTAATCAGTAAATAGATGGCTAAACTAATAAAGAGTCCAACTATGGTTGCACGTTTAACATCATGAAGGTTTTTGGCTCGGCCAGATAGCCAAACAGCAGATTCAATTCCGACGAAGGCCCACAAAGTAAGCAGTGCACCTTGGTTCATTTGTTCGTAAAGCCCAAGGTGTTCCCCAGTCTTGAGTATTTTTTCTGCTACAAAAGGGTGTAAATATTGTGTTTGGAAGACGATTAAGACCACTGCGATGAAAAAGACAAAGCCTACAATTTTGGCAACGGTTGCTACAAAATTAATTTTGCTAACCTCATGAGTTCCGCGGTACATTAAAAAGTGTATTATCCAGAGTATGGCGGACGAAATGATAAATGTCAGGAAGTTTCCTAGGAGAAGATCAAAGGAACCGAAGCTAACCATGAGTTGTTTACTTTGAATTACCGGAAGAAAATACGTAAGATACCCAATCAGTGTAATTAAAATAGCAGCATTTCCGGGGGAGTTGGAAGTCCAATAACCCCAAGAAATTTCAAAGCCCATAATTTGCCCGAGTTTCGTCTTGTTGTTAAACAATTCACGGGTGTAACTGGGCGGGCCACCTAGCAAATCAGGTTTGCGTTCTGATAATTGCCCAAAGACAAGCGCAAGCATGAGAACACCGAATCCGGTTAAGAGCCAGGCCAGCATGGCTCCAGCTGGCGACGCAACATTTGCCAAAGATTGGGGGAGCATGAAGATGGCGGAACCGACCATGTTCCCGGCAACTAAAGCGGTTAATAACCAAAAACCTAATTTTTTGTCTCCCATGTTGATACATACCCCTCTGTCGTTTAATGCTTTAATATGCTAAAGTGGAACTTAGATGAAAACCTTTATCAGACTACCAACTTGGCGCTATATTGTCAATTGGAAATTACTACTGTCGCGGAGATGAAACTTGCTCAATGGCAAGCTTTTAATAAATCAATAAGCTAGTATACAAAAAAGCTTGCCAAATACGCGCTAATTGTTTATACTATGCCTAGAAAATTTAAAATTACAGGTGCCTCACTTAAGAGGAGAATAGGGAAGTCGGTGTAAGTCCGGCGCGGTCCCGCCACTGTAAACGGGGAGCAAGAAGTATAACCACGGGGTAGTTCCCGGAAGGTGCTTCAGATGATGTTGATCCGTAAGCCAGGAGACCTGCCTGTAGTTAAGCCCAAGCCTACCTTGTCGAAGAACCAAGAGTAGCGTGGATGAGATCATGGAAAAGTCTCTAGTCACTGTGTGATTAGAGACTTTTTTTATTTTTACCACTGCAGAATGTTCTTTTCAAGGTAATGACTTCAAATAGAGAAAGGAGAGTAATGGTGTTGACATTAATGGAAATGGCCCAAAAGGGTCGAGAAATCCCACTTTTTACAATGGTTGCCCAAAATGAACGGATGAACGTCCAGCTTCTCATGGAACGGGTTGCCACTGGCCAAATTGTTATACCCTATAACAACCATCACCAGCCCACAAAACCACAAGGATTTGGGCTCGGCCTAAGTACGAAGGTTAGTGCCAGTCTTGGCCTAGCCGCTGACGAGGATAGATTAGATGATGAACTATTTAAAGTAGATGAGGCCATCAGGGCAGGAACCCATGCCATCATGGATTTGAGCACAGCCGGTGATATGGACGAGGCACGGAGGGCAATTATCAAAAAAGTACCGTTACCCATGGGTTCTCTACCCATTTATCAGGCATTTGCAGAAGCTGTTCGCACGAAAGGTTCCGCCTTAGCACTTGAACCAGAAGATTTTTTTCGGGTTATGGAACGTCAAGCCGCTGATGGAGTGGATTTTATGGGTTTGCATTGTGCCCTGCATTCTGGATTATTAACAACCGCCAAGGATGATCAGCGGATACTTAATTTGGTGAGCCGAGGCGGGTCTTTACTCATTGGCTGGATGCTTTATCATGGCAAGGAAAATTTTTTATACACAATGTTTGACCGCATCCTTGAAATTGCTAAAAAATACGAAGTTACTTTAAGTTTGGCAGATGCTATGCGACCCGGTGCAGGGGCCGATTCAATGTGTCGTTCGCAGATAGAAGAGCTTGTCATTTTAGGTGAGTTGGTTAAGCGTAGCAGACAAGCAGGAGTTCAAATCATGATTAAGGGACCCGGTCACACCCCACCAAATCAAATTGCTACGACCATTCAGTTAGAAAAACAAGTATGTCAGGGTGCTCCATATTTTGTCTTCGGTCCGGTATCAACGGATGTAGCACCAGGCTATGACGAAATTACGGCTGCTATCGGTGGAGCCATGGCCGGTTCTGCTGGAGCAGATCTGCTCTGCTACGTAACACCAGCAGAACATATAGGGTTGCCAAATGCGCAGGATGTCTATCGGGGAGTAGTGGCTTCACGTATTGCGGCTCACGTGGCCGATCTAGCAAAAGGGTATCCAGGAGCAGAGTACTGGGACCGAAAAATGAGTCAAGCACGACGGGATCAGAATCTAGAAGCCCAGAAAACGTTAGCGTTAGATCAGGAAAGACTTTCGGATTTCCACTCGAACGAAAAACCCTTCTGCAAAAAATGTGAAAAGGGTTGCGCCATGGCAGTTGCCGGTGAGTACTTTCAAGAACTACCGTGGGAGTGCTAAATCGAGGTTCGAGGTACGAAGTCCGAGGTTCAATAACGCACATAGCACATTTAGGCAGGAGCACGATGCATCGTGCCTAAAGAATAAATATAATTAAGAATGGAGAGATTCAAATGACACAACTTATTAAAGCGAGACAAGGAATTATTACTCCTGAGGTAGAAAGATTAGCTAAAGTAGAAGGGCTTACAGCGGAAGAGTTATGCGAGAAGGTAGCGCAGGGTCGAGTGGTCATCTTAAAGAACAAACAACGCAAGAACTCGATCGCGATCGCGGTAGGGGAAGGACTTCGAACCAAAGTAAATGCCAACATCGGGACGTCACCGGATTGTGTGGACTTCTCGGATGAGCTTCATAAAATAAGGGTCGCCGTAGCGGCTGGTGCGGATTCCATAATGGAATTAAGCATTGGCGGAGATGTTGATGCTTTCCACCGTCAGGTGCTCGATACCTTTACATTACCCGTCGGTTCAGTCCCAACCTATCAAACAGGAATGGAAAGTATTGCTAAGCACGGAAGCGTTGTTGATATGACAGCTGAGGATATGTTCGAGATGATTGAACGCCAGGCAGAGCGTGGCATTGATTTTATGGCCATTCATGCTGCGTTAAACATGTCTATCGTTGAAAGGTTAAAAAATCAAGGACGAATCACAGATATTGTGAGCCGTGGAGGGGCCTTTTTAACGGGCTGGATGTTCCACAACGAGCAAGAGAATCCTCTCTATACTCAATTTGATCGCGTACTCGAGATTTGTAAAAAATATGATGTGACGCTTAGTGTTGGAGATGCGATTCGACCCGGTTGTATCGAAGATTCTCTTGACCGCGCCCAAGTCCAAGGTGTGATTGTGGCTGGAGAATTGGTGCAACGCGCACTGGAAGCTGGCGTTCAAGTGATGGTAGAAGGCCCGGGCCATGTACCGGTGGACCAAATCCCAGCAACGATCTTGCTCCAAAAACAACTCTGTCATCATGTTCCGTACTATATACTTGGCAATTTGGTCACGGATATTGCGCCGGGCTATGACCATATCACAGGAGCCATCGGTGCTACAGCTGCAGCTATGGCAGGTGCAAACTTCATTTGCTATGTCACTCCAGCGGAACACCTTAGGTTACCAACTGCAGAAGATGTACACGCCGGGGTAATTGCTACGCGCATTGCCACGCATGCCGCAGATATAGTTAATAAAGTAAAGGGTGCACGGGAATGGGACTTAGCCATGGCTCATGCTCGTAAAGCATTAGATTGGAACAAACAAATTGAACTGTCAATCGATCCCCCGACGGCTCGTAGAATCCGTGGAGAGCGTAATGAAGAAGGGGCTGAAGCCTGTTCTATGTGTGGTGGTTTCTGCGCTATGAAATTAGTTGGAGAACACCTTGGAAAAACGGGTGGTACTTGCTAAGGAGGGTGAAGCAATTGAGTCAGATTGGGGTCATTATGGGAAGTGATTCAGATTACAAAATCATGGAGGAAGCTCTGAAAATTCTCCACCAATTTGAAGTTCCTTTTGAAGTTATAATTTCTTCCCCCCAAAGGACATTGAAACGAACTGTCGATTGGGTGAAAGGTTTTGAAGCCCAAGGTGGAAAACTCATTATCGCGGCAGCAGGTTTAGCTGCACATTTGCCGGGGGTAGTAGCGGGAGCAACGATTTTACCTGTGATCGGTGTTCCGATCAATAGCGGCGCCCTGGAAGGAATCGACGCCCTTTACTCCATCGTACAAATGCCCCCGGGAATTCCAGTTGCGACCGTAGGTATCGGTGCTGCACGGAATGCAGCGTTGCTTGCAGTGCAGATTCTGATGAGTCAAGACAGTGCTTTGAGTATTAAGGTTAAAGACTATCGAACTCAGATGCTGCAGGATATCGAGGCGAAGGACGAAGCGTTGCAGAAACGTTTAAGTGAAGAAAATTGAGGATTAAGCACTGAATGAAGGAGAGGGGGGCGAACGTGTTCGAATTTGGAGAGGACAAACCAAAAGAGGAATGCGGTGTCTTTGGAATTTATGCCCCCACTCAGGAGGTTGCCCGTCTAACTTACTACGGGCTCTATGCTCTGCAGCACCGAGGGCAGGAAAGTGCTGGAATCGCGGTTTCGGATGGACGAAGCATTGATGTGCATAAAGGAATGGGCTTGGTGTCGGAAGTGTTTTCAGACCGTGTTGTGGATTGTTTGAAGGGAAAAATGGCAATCGGACATGTTCGTTACTCCCCCACGGGTTCAGGCCTGCTCACGAATGCTCAGCCCTTGGTGGTACACTACCAAAAAGGCATGATGGCCTTGGCTCATAATGGAAGTTTAACCAATGCTTTAGAACTACGCGAGGAATTGGGAAAAAACGGGGCAGTTTTCCAAACCACGATTGATAGCGAAGTCATTATTAACCTCATTACTCGCTATCGCCAGGAGTCCTTGGAAGATGCGCTTGTTAAGACCATGCTGGATCTACGTGGAGCGTATGCCTTGGTTATTTTGGCGGAGGATAAACTCATTGGACTCAGGGATCCTCATGGCGTTCGTCCCTTATGTATTGGGCGGATGGGCGATGGGTATTGCTTGGCCTCAGAAAGTTGTGTTCTCGATACCACGGGTGCAGAGTTTGTGAGGGATGTGGAACCCGGTGAAATTGTGGTGATCGATGAAGATGGGCTACACTCACACCAGGGATTTTCTGAAATTGAACGCACGTCTTGTGCCTTTGAATATATCCATATTGCCCGGCCGGACAGTACAATCGATCAGCTGAGTGTATCGGAAAGCCGACGTCGGATGGGCATTGAACTGGCCCGTGAATATCCAGTTGATGCGGATCTTGTGATTGCGGTCCCAGACTCAGGGACCGCTTCTGCCCTGGGGTATGCCTCTGAACTGGGGCTTCCCTTTGGAGATGGGGTTATAAAAAACTGTTATGTTCATCGAACCTTTATTCAACCGACACAGGAAATGCGAGAAATGGACGTTCGACTGAAGCTCAATGCTAATGCGAGCGTCCTGAAAAATAAGCGTGTCGTGATGATTGATGATTCGATTGTCCAAGGAACCACCAGTTCGAAACTGGTGGAAATGGTCAGAAAAGCAGGGGCCAAAGAAGTGCATTTTCTAATCAGTTCTCCTCCAGTAGCCTATCCGTGCTTCTTTGGGATTGACACGGTAAAACGAGAAAAACTCATTGCCAATCAAATGGGAATAGAGGAAATTCGTGAGTTTGTTGGGGCGGACTCGCTGCACTACATCTCTGAGGGGGGCTTGCTGCGAGCACTTGGGACGGACTGCGTTTGCTTAGCTTGTTTTAACGGAGCGTATCCCATTCCGGTTTTAACTTGATCGGGGGGCAAACGATTTTGATAAAATTTAGTGAACCCAATTGGAAATCCTACGGGGAGGTAATAAAAGATGGGATTAACACCCTTATTCCGGCATAATCCCCAGGATGTAGGACCTCAGTATTTGGAAGACTTGGCAACAGGGTACTGGTTTTCCGAGGCACTGTTTACGGCCGTTGAACTGGAAGTCTTTACTTTGCTGGAGTCTGAAGGCATGACGACTGCCGAAATTGCTGGTGCACTGGATATGCCTCCGTCTGGTCTGGAGCGTTTTCTTCAGGCCCTTGGCGCCATAGGCCTAGTGGTTCGCGATGGTGAACGTTTTTTTAATACCAAATTGGCCAGTGACTATCTTGTGGCAGGCAAGAGTGAGTACCAAGGAGATTCGATTCTCTGGCGTAAAGGCCTACGGGAAGGGTGGCAGGATCTTGCCGAGTGCCTTAAGGCCGGCGGCAGAGTGAATTTTCCAGTGGAAGAAGAGGGTCCAGAGCAGTTAGCCCGGCGGATCCGTAGGTATATCAACGCTATGGATAATGTAGCCAGAACCAAAGTAGAGGAAATTCTACCCTTTTTCGAGGGACTTGACCTGAAGGGGGAGCTACTCGATGTAGGGACAGGCTCTGGGGCGATTGCCGGCGGTTTTCTGGAGAATTTCCCTTTTCTATCGGCAACTTTAGTGGACATTCAGGAAGTCCTCAACTATACACGGGAGTTGATGGACAAGAAGGGGTTTGGAAAACGGGTTTCCTACATACCAACCAATATTTTGGAACCCTGGTCCGTAGCTAAGGAAGGATTTGACCTTGTCATTCTCTCAAATATTATCCACGCCTATTCAGAAGAAGAGATTCCTCTGATCTTGGACCGAGCTGCAAATTGTCTCAAGCCAGGAGGATTCCTGGTCATCCATGATTTCTTCCCTGAGCACTGTTCTGCCAAGGCTGCTCTGCTTGATTTAAATATGTTTATTAATACCTATAATGGCAGGATCTTTTCCGGAACTTGGGTCCGAGAACAATTAGCCATGTCAAAACTGTACACAACCGAGCTCATCCCTTTAGCGACGGACACAGCTCTAATCTTCGCCGCGAGAGACGAAAAGAATCTGGCGAATCTCCACCTGGATGAGAGAACCCGTCTGATTGCCAGGATTAAAGCGATGGGATTTGGGGAAGTTCTTCCTATTGCCACGGAGAAAGTCCATGTTGCTGACTGGACGGATCTCCGCTGCCAGTATGGCTGTGATCGTTACGGACATGGCCACTGCCCACCCAATAGTCCCTCTCCCCAAAAAACAAGGGACGTTTTGCAAGACTTTTCATACGCTCTACTTCTGGAGGGGGAGCCCCCGGGCAAAATGTTCCAGACCCGGGTTTTGGACGCCGAAAGAGAGGCTTTTTTGGCGGGCTTCCATAAAGCATTCGCTTATTGGGCCGGTCCATGCGTTCTTTGTGCTACCTGCGTGGCTAACACTCCTGACGGGACATGTCGCAATACACGGGATGCCAGGCCTTCAATGGAGGGAGCAGGTATCGATGTCTATGAAACCGTCCGACGGGCGGGACTTAACCTTCGAATTTTGCGTGACAAGGGCGAATTCGTCAGATATTTTGCCCTGTTGCTATTGGAGTGAATTATCGTGCGTGTTCTAATGATCCAAACCCCTTCCGTAGAAGACATTTCTCAGGAAAGAGTGTATCCTATCGGGATTGTCCTCCTGGCCGGACGCCTTCAAGGCTATGGCCATGAGGTGAGTATTTTGGACATGAACCTGGAAAGAGACCCTTACGGAGCGCTGAAGGAGAAGCTTTTGACATTCCAACCTGAGGGGATTGGGTTATCCCTACGAAATATTGATCCTCTGGGTAATAAAACCAGCTCGCTTATTTCTCCCTTTATTGTCACGGTTCGAATGATCGCCGCTGTTCTGCCCCAAGCCTGGTTGATTGTGGGCGGAACCGGTTTTTCCCTTTTTCCGGAACGACTGATGCTGGATTTGCCGGAACTTGATTATGGAATCGTAGGTGAAGCAGAAGTAACCTTCCCAGCTCTTCTCCGTTCTATAGACAATCCACCGCCTTTGCCAGGGCTCTGCCGACGGGAGGGCCTGAAGGTTCGAATTTCACCGCCTGCAACTAATTTTGACATGGCGGATTATGTCCCTGCTAATAGGTTATTACTGAATCCTGTGCTTTATAAAGGGCTTAACAACTACGTTCCCACCATTGGAATTGAGGCAAAAAGGGGCTGTGCGCTCAACTGTGCTTATTGTGTCTATCCTCAACTGCAAGGGAAGCGATTGCGGTGCCGCCCGACCGCGGCCGTTGTGGATGAGATGGAACTCCTGCACAAAGACTATGGCATTGAGAGTTTTCATTTTACCGATCCTGTACTCAACGTTCCCCGCGGTCACCTTGAGGGAATCTGTGAGGAGATACTGCGCAGAAAGCTTAAGATTCGGTGGGACGGTTTCATGCGGGAAGACCAGCTTAATGAAAAGAATGTCGCTTTGTTTGAACGGGCCGGGTGTGAATGTTTTTCCTTCTCCCCCGACGGTTTGTGCCAGGAATCACTGGATGTCTTAGGTAAAAATCTTAGTGAAGCACAGATTTTAAGAGCAGCAAGTCTCGTCGCTCAAACGGACGTAGTCAGTGTCTATCATTTTATGGTCAATGTACCTGGAGAGACGGAAAAAACCTGTGAAAAAAGTATCCAGTTTGTCGAACGGCTGTATGAATTGCACAGCAGGAAAAAGAATCTGGGAACCATCATTTTGAATAATATTCGCATTCTACCAGGCACAGCGATCGAAGGGATGGCCAGGGCGAACGGAGTCATCGATGCAGAAACGGATCTGCTCTATCCGACCTATTACAACCCTAAACCGTTTAATACCTTCAGATACAAGCTGGAAACAATTCAGCAGTGCAGAAACGTATTCATGTGGCAGGGAGTTGAGTAGTAAAATGAAGATACTATTATTAGAGCACCCACGAACCGTCTGCCCTGAACGATGTAACGACATCGCCAATACTCCCCTTTCCTCTTGTCTCCATTCTGGTTATATTGCCGGTATGCTCACAAGTGAAGGGCATGATGTCGAAATCATTGAAGGATTCCTGGATGGGCTCGACTACCAGGAAATTGAACGCAGGGTAAAAGCTATGCAACCCGACATGCTGGGAATTCATATGGTCTACCATTGGCAGACGGATTCGGCCTTGTACGATTTTCTCCACAAGGTTAAGGCTGAACAACTATCCTCTTATATCACGGCTTACGGGTATTATCCGACCACTGACTTCGAAGACATCTTAAAGCAGTGTCAGGATATTGATTCTGTGATCCTGGGCGAACCAGAACTGACCTTTGCTGAGGTTGCAAAAGCTTTAACTTGCCAAGCTAGTCTTGAAGATTTTCCCGGTCTTGCCCAGAGGGATAACTCGCGGGCGATCGTTTCTCAACGGCGCGAACTGGTGGGTGATCTGAACGCTCTTCCTTTTCCCGTACGAACAGAAGCCCTGTTCCGTCTGCCTGAAGTAAACCTGCAGGGAAGTAGGGGATGCTATGGGGGATGTACTTTTTGCTATATCAACCCTTTTTATGGTCAGGGCTCACAGTGGCGTGGGCGAACTCCGGAAAATATCATAGCGGAAATTGATGACTTAATTGCCAAACATAAAATAGAGGATTTTTATTTTACAGATCCGAACTTTTTCGGTCCGGGTGAAAGAGGGCAGCAACGGGCCTTGCGCTTGGCGACTCTCCTTAAATCCAGGAACATCCGGTTTGGCATCGAGGCCCGGGTTAATGATATTCATGACGAAACCGTAAGTGCGCTTGTAGAAGTAGGCCTGCGCCATATTCTCATAGGACTGGAGAGCGGTAGTGACCGTTCGCTGAAGCGGATAAATAAGATGACGACGGTTGCCCAGAATGAAAGGGCTATTAGAATCCTCCGCAAATATGGGATCGAACCCAATATTGGGTTTATCATGTTTGAGCCTGATTCATCCCTGGAGGATATCCGGGTCAACTTCGAATTTCTAAAGCGAAATGACTTATTAAAGAATCTTGCGATAACTGCTAACCTGCTCTATCACCACCTGATTGTTTTGAAAGGAACGAAGGCCCACCGAGATCTACAGAGTGCTGGGCGTCTGGAGGTCCAAGCATCGACTTATGAAAGCGTTGTGGCTCTGACAGATCCTAAAATTGCGGTTTTAGCCATGATCATGAGGAGAATTACTAATTTCCTTTTCGATCGTATGGCTGGGATTTGGGGCGGAAAGGTTATAGAGCCTGAGAATGCCCAGGAACGATATACAAAAATAAATGGCTTGTTGGTCAACCTATTTGATAATACTTTAGTGTCGTTGGAGGCTGGGGGACAGTATACGGAGGAGCAGGTAGAGACTCTGGTTAAAGCAACCGAAAAAGAGATAAATGAGATTTTGGCAAGAGAATCATAATAATTCGAGATCTGACGTGTATTTGGATGGGGTTGTTTATTTTCTTAAATTCTTTTCACAAGGTAAATTTACTCAAAAACAAGTGCCAGAGGTACATCTTCTCGAAAACATATCGATTTATCCCGTAATATATCCGGTCTTGTTTAAAAGTGGATACCGAGATACTTCATGTTTTCAAAAACAATGGCCCAATCACTGTTCCAAACTCGAACGATTTTGTGGCAGATTTAAAGAAGCGTATTGCATTTGACAGAGCCATGATAATTGGCGATCAGAGAAGTCCAATCAGGAGAGACATTTCCGTGAAGAATTGTGAAATGAAGTTAAAAAAACACCTAAAACACACTTAAAACACCAAAATCAGACCTCATGCCTGATTTTGGTGTTTTTTGAGGTGTAGGTGTTCAATCAACTTGACATCACGATTCGGAGATAAGCTACGCGAAATCTTAGGGACTTCAGGATGGCACAGTATAATTCAGTTTCGAATGGGCTATCAAACGATAGAAGTGCTCCCCAGCCCCAGAAGACCAGTCAGAGATGTAGTCGTTTCCAATATCTAATACATTGCATACCCCAAACCCCACCCTCGCTGACTTCAACGTAAGGAGTGCTGGTTGTGGAGAGGTTGATCTCATAGACATTAAGAAAATTGACAGCCGTCTCACAGCCTAGGGCGAAGAACTCGTCCTTATGAAACGGTTAAAATAAGAAAATAGGTTAGCAAAGCCCAGCAGAACTAGGCATTTCTGCGGGGCTATTTTGGATTATAAAAACCATCAAAGCCAGGGTTTAATGGACTTATAAAGATGATAGTTAAAAATTTAATGAAATTATTTTACATAAACGGGAAAGATAGGACCAAATCGGTTTTAATATATCCCTGCATGATAAGAGATTGCAAGCAAATGGGATCAACAAGGATCTAAAATTTCTGAGACTAACCGAACGTTTTTAGTAATACATATATTAATGTTCGATTTTCTATTGACCTTCATAACGCCTTCTTGTAAAATGAACTTAATAAAATTCATAAGCGAGTTCATATAACCGCGGAAATATGGTCCGCAAGTTTCTACCAGGCTACCGTAAATGGCCTGACTATGAGCGAAAGTGTACCTAGGGCAAATGATTTGTACTTCTTTGTCCGAGTGGTACAGGTTTGATCGAAAGATCAAATTACACCGAAGGGATAAAAGCCCAGGCGGGTAGGTTTCACTCTATTTTTTGGGTGGGATTTGCCTGCCTGGGTTTCTGTTTACTCAAGAATAAAGGAGAGGGGCAAACTTAATATGGGGCTGATTGGGGTCATTATGGGAAGTGATTCAGACTACAAAATCATGGAGGAAGCCATGAAAGTTCTCCGTCAATTTGAACTTGATTTTGAAGTCAAGATTTCTTCCGCTCATAGGACATTAGAAAGAACTGTAGAGTGGGTGAAGGATTTTGAAGCCCAAGGCGGAAAACTTATCATTGCGGCAGCAGGGTTAGCGGCCCATTTGCCAGGAGTTGTAGCCGGGGCAACAATTTTACCAGTGATCGGTGTTCCATTGAGTAGTGGAGCCATGGAAGGAATCGATGCCCTTTACTCCATCGTGCAAATGCCCCCAGGAATTCCGGTTGCAACCGTAGGCATTGGTGCGGCACGCAATGCGGCGTTGCTAGCGGTACAGATCCTAGCCATTCAGGATGAAGCCCTTAGTATGAAAGTTAAAGACTTTCGAGCCCAAATGCTGAAGGATATCGAGGCGAAGGATGAAGCGTTACAGAAACGCTTGAGTGATGGGAATTATAATTGATAGAAAGGGGACTTCCACTTGATTGAACGGTACACACTACCTGAAATGGGAGGAATTTGGACTGACGAGCATCGCCTCACGTTATGGTTAAAAATAGAAATTGCAGCTTGCGAAGGGTGGGCTAAACTGGGAAAGGTTCCGAATGAAGCCGTTGAGGTCATTCGAGAAAAGGCTTCTTTTTCTTGGGAAAGGGTACAAGCCCTTGAAGAAGTGACCCAACATGATGTGTTGGCTTTTTTGACCAATGTTGCCGAAAATGTGGGAGATGAAGCAAAACACATTCACCTAGGTCTTACTTCTTCGGATGTCCTTGATACAGCCTTGTCCCTGCAATTGGTTGAAGCGTCCGATATTTTGCTGGCTAAACTGAAAGGGCTGGAAGAGGTCCTGCGCCGTAGATCGTTAGAACATCGGGACACCCTTATGATGGGTCGAACACATGGGATTCACGCTGAACCCATTACTTTAGGACTGAAATTTGCTTTATGGTACGACGAAATTAGGCGTCAAAAGAGACGCTTAGCCTTTGCCCGTGAGGAGATAAGGGTGGGCAAGATTTCTGGCGCAGTTGGGACGTTTGCCAACGTAGATCCTCGAGTTGAAGCGCATGTTTGCCAAGTCCTCCACTTAGAGCCTGCTCTAATATCGACTCAAATACTTCAACGCGATCGGCATGCCTGCTTTATGACAACCCTTGCTGGTATCGCCAGTTCCCTGGATAAAATGGCCACAGAGCTACGTAATTTACAACGAACCGATGTACATGAAGTAGAAGAAGCCTTTGGAAAGGGGCAAAAAGGATCCTCAGCAATGCCCCACAAGAAAAATCCTATCACGCCAGAACGTATTTGTGGTATGGCTCGAGTGGTTCGGGCAAATGCCCAAGTTGCTTTAGAAAATGTGGCCTTATGGCACGAACGGGATATTTCTCATTCCTCTGCTGAACGTATGATTTTACCAGATAGCACGATTGCGCTTGACTATATGCTTTACAAAATGACCCAGCTTATTGACCGACTGCAAGTCTTCCCTGAACAAATGAAAGCAAATATCGATAAGGGATGTGGCTTGATTTTTTCGCAACGCGTGATGCTTGCCTTAGTTGAGAAAGGCGTCAGTCGGGAAACGGCCTACGCTCGGGTTCAACGCAATGCCATGGAAGCCTGGAATACCAAAGAACAATTTCAAAGCCTAATCTTGAGAGACTCTAGTATACGTGAATATTTAGGCGAAGAAGAGATAAGCGGGCTGTTTGATTACTCGTACCATACTAAGCATGTAGCAGATATTTTTGAGCGGTTAGGACTTGTTTAGAAGAAATGAATGAAATGAATTGCACGTTCACCAAAGCACCCGGAACTGCTCGTTCATTGGCTTGACGAGAAAAGAAATTTAAATTCTGTGGAATAAGGAAGGGGTAAGATTATGGAAAAGTTAGGATTACGATATGAGGGAAAAGCGAAAAAGGTTTATGACACAGATCAGAGTGAGTATTTTTGGGTGGCCTACAAAGATGACGCAACCGCTTTCAATGGAGAGAAAAAAGGACAAATTGCGGATAAGGGAGAGGTCAATAATCAATTATCGGCACTCTTCTTTGAGGAGATAGAAAAAGCAGGCATTTTGACACATTATGTGCGACTGTTAAGTGATCGAGACATGCTCGTGCGTCGTCTAGACATGATCCCTCTTGAAGTGGTTGTTCGCAACATTGCAGCTGGAAGTTTAGCGAAGCGCCTCGGTGTGGAAGAGGGTCTTGTTCTCTCCCAACCCGTTGTTGAATTGTATTATAAAGATGATGAATTAGGAGACCCTCTGGTCAATGAATCTCATGTTGCTGCGATGGGTTGGGCAAGTATGGCAGATGCCAAAGAAATTCAGGCTTTGGGTTTGAAGATTAATGAACTATTACAGGGCATCTTAGTAAAGGCAGGAATTCAACTGATCGACTTTAAACTAGAATTTGGTCTCGCAAATGGAAAGGTCTACCTTGGGGATGAAATATCCCCTGATACTTGCCGTTATTGGGATATTGAAACACGGGAGAAGTTAGATAAAGACCGCTTCCGTCGTGATCTTGGAGGAGTTGAGGAAGCGTATCAGGAAGTTTTTCGTCGGGTAAAAGAGGTCCTCACTCAGGCCTAAAGTAAAGAATGAATGGGCAAGAAAGACATTGTTGCAAAGATCGTCAGAATGTTGTGAACGTATTTAGTCGTAAGTGTCAAACACGGGAAAAAGGGAGGCCAATAATGTTCGAATTTGGAGAGGACAAACCAAAAGAGGAATGCGGTGTCTTTGGTATTTATGCTCCCAATCAGGAGGTTGCCCGTTTAACTTACTACGGGCTCTACGCTCTGCAACATCGAGGACAGGAAAGTGCCGGAATCGCGGTTTCAGATGGACATAACATTGCATTGCATAAAGGAATGGGTTTGGTGTCAGAAGTGTTTTCTGACCAAGATGTAGTAAGCTTGAAAGGGAAAATGGCGATTGGACATGTTCGGTACTCTACCACGGGGTCAAGTCTACTTGCCAATGCCCAGCCCTTGGTTGTACACTATCAAAAAGGAATGATGGCCTTAGCACATAATGGGAATTTGACCAATGCTCTAGAACTAAGGGAGGAACTTGGAAAGAACGGGGCGGTTTTCCAAACAACGATTGATAGTGAAGTGATTATTAACCTAGTTACTCGGTATCGCCGAGATTCCTTAGAAGATGCATTAGTCAAGACCATGATGGATCTAAGGGGAGGGTATGCTCTGGTGATATTGGCAGAGGATAGGCTTTTTGGCATCCGAGATCCTCATGGTGTTCGCCCGTTATGTATTGGGAAGATGGGAGATCGGTATTGTTTGGCTTCGGAAAGCTGTGCCCTGGATACCATTGGCGCAGAGTTTGTGAGGGATGTAGAACCAGGCGAAATTGTCGTGATTGATGAAGAGGGACTACACTCGCGTCCGGGACTTGCCAAAGTTGAGCATGCATTTTGTGCTTTCGAATATATTTATTTTGCTCGACCGGATAGCACAATCGATCAGTTAAACGTCTCCGAGAGTCGGCGTAGGATGGGTATAGAACTGGCTCGTGAATGTCCGATAGAGGCTGATCTTGTGATGGCAGTTCCAGACTCTGGGACCGCTTCTGCCCTGGGATATGCTACGGCGCTCGGGATTCCCTTTGGCGAAGGGCTTATTAAAAACCGTTATGTCGGTCGAACCTTTATTCAACCGACCCAGGCCATGAGAGAAGTGGGGGTTCGGCTAAAACTTAATGCGAACACTAGTGTCTTGAAAGATAAGCGTGTTGTCATGATTGATGATTCGATTGTTCGTGGAACCACTAGTTCCAAGTTGGTCGAGATGGTCAAGAACGCGGGGGCTAAGGAGGTTCATTTCTTAATTAGTTCTCCTCCAGTCGCCTATCCGTGTTTCTATGGGATAGATACGGCAGAACGGGAAAAGCTCATTGCCAATCAATTCGATGTTGAGGGAATACGGGAGTTCGTGGGGGCTGATTCACTGCACTATATCTCTGAGGAAGGCTTGCTGAGGGCGCTTGGCACGACAACCGTTTGTTTAGCCTGTTTTAATGGTACGTATCCTATTCCTATTTCAAGCCTAAAGCAGGGTAAAAACAATTTTGAAACGTTCAACTAAACTTCTGATGATATAGATTCAATAATAATGTTGAGGACAAGACGGAAAGTAAGGGGGATATAAACGTTGGGATACTCATACCGAGATGCGGGCGTTGACATTCAAGCAGGAAATGAAGTCGTGGAACGCATCAAACCAGCGGTTGCTCGGACACTTCGTCCGGAAGTTCTCGGTGGGCTTGGAGGGTTTGGTGGACTCTTTAAACTGGATCTGGGCAAATATCCGGACCCAGTTCTTGTCTCTGGAACGGATGGCGTGGGAACAAAGTTGCGCCTGGCTTTTCAAATGAATCGGCATGATAGCATTGGTCAAGATGCGGTGGCTATGTGTGTCAATGATATCTTGGTTCAAGGAGCAGAGCCTTTGTTTTTTCTCGATTATCTTGCTGTGGGAAAAGTGGCGCCTGAACGGGTCGCTAAGGTTGTAGGTGGGGTTGCGAGAGGGTGTGAAATGGCCGGCTGCGCATTGATTGGGGGAGAAACGGCCGAAATGCCAGGTTTCTATGCCGAGGATGAGTATGATATTGCAGGGTTTTCAGTGGGCGTCGTGAATCGGAATCAGTTAATTGATGGCTCAAAGATTCGAGTTGGGGATGTGCTCATGGGCTTACCTTCTACAGGGCTTCACAGTAATGGGTATTCCTTGGCTCGGAAAGTATTTGAACCCTATTCTTTGGAGGAAGTGTTTCCAGAGTTAGGTGAACCGTTGGGAGAGGCCTTACTTCGTCCGACGCGAATTTATGTGCAATCGATTTTGCCGCTTCTTCAAGAGGGAGAAGTTCTAGGCATGGCCCATATTACGGGGGGAGGGTTAACGGATAACGTCCCCCGGGTTTTGCCAGCTGGTCTTGGAGTTAAGATTGACACCTCAGCATGGGATCGTCCTCCAATTTTCACCTTGCTGCAACGTTTAGGAGAAGTGGACTGGCCGGAAATGTATCGGACCTTTAATATGGGTATTGGTTTTGTCCTTATAGTCCGCCCAGAAGATGTGGGTGCAGTGAGCCGAAAGCTTGCTGATTTAGGAGAAAAAAGCTTTGTGATAGGGAGTGTCGTACTAGGAGAAGGTGTATCCTATTGAGAACCGCAATACTGGCCTCGGGTCGAGGGAGTAATCTTCAGGCCTTAATTGAGGCCTGCCAAAATGGTAGTCTCCCGATCGAAATCGTGGCTGTGGGATCGGATCAATTAGAGACTGGCGCGCTCAAACGAGCCGAGGCGGCAGGAATCCCTACCCGCGTTTTTCTAGTTAGGGATTATCCTCATCGACAAGCCCAAGAGGAGGATCTCTTGATCTGGATGAGGGAAAATCGGGTGGAACTATTACTTTTGGCGGGGTATATGAGGGTCTTGGGTTCAGAGTTTATTCGTCAAGCCAATTTTCCAGTTGTGAATATCCATCCTTCGCTTCTTCCAGCTTTCCCAGGTCTCCATGCCCAGCGCCAGGCCGTTGAGTATGGGGTCAAGGTGAGCGGGTGTACGGTGCATTTAGTGGATGAAGGTTTGGATAGCGGCCCGATTATTTTACAGGAAGCGGTACCTGTGCTACCAGGGGATACGGAAGAGAGTTTAGCTCAGAGAATCTTAGTTGTGGAGCATCGTATTTATCCGGAGGCTGTCCGTCTTTTGGTTTTAGGAAAAGTGGAGAGGACTGGGCGCCGGGTTCAGATTTTGCAGAAAGAGGGGTTGGCATGAAACGAAGAGCGATCATAAGTGTTTCAGATAAGACGGGACTTGTTGCTTTTGCGAGTGGGCTGGTGGAATTAGGGTTTGAATTGATTTCAACTGGGGGAACGTATAAAGCACTGGATGAGGCCAATGTTCCCGTGAAATATGTCAGTGAGGTTACGGGATTCCCAGAAGTCTTGGACGGCCGAGTTAAGACGCTCCACCCTTTGATTCACGGGGGGATTTTAGCACGGGACAGTGTGGAACATCGTGAACAAATGGAGAAAAACGGAATTGGTTTTATCGATTTAGTGGTGGTTAATCTTTATCCGTTTCGGGAGACGATCGCTAAACCTGGGGTAAGCTTCGAAGAGGCGATTGAAAATATTGACGTGGGCGGGCCGACGATGGTTCGTGCCGCAGCCAAAAATCATGGACGGGTTACTGTTCTGGTTAATCCAAAATCCTATGGAGAAGTTCTGAACGTGCTGAGAGAAACGGGAACTGTTTCGGCGGGTATGCGCAAGCGACTCGCTGCCGAAGCGTTTGCTCACACGGCGGAGTATGATCGACTCATCGCGGGGTACTTAGAACGACAGCTTCAGACCCTAGATGGTTTCCCGACAACTCTGCGTCTAACGGCTCAAAAAGTACAAGAGCTGCGTTATGGAGAAAATCCACAGCAAAAGGCAGCCTTTTATATCAATTCGGAAGCTCCAGAAGGAAGCTTGGCCAGTGGGCATCAGCTTCAAGGTAAAGAACTGTCTTACAATAATTGGGCCGATATGGATGCCGCTTGGAAGATTGTGAAGGAGTTTGAAGCGTGTGCGGCCACGATTATTAAACACTCTAACCCATGCGGAGTCGCTTTGGGCAAGACCCCTCTCGAGGCCTATCAGAGTGCCTTTGCAGCTGATCCGGTTTCCGCTTTCGGAGGGATAATTGCCTTTAACAGGGTGGTTGACGGGGATTGTGCAGATCAGATTAAAGAGTGTTTCTATGAAGTTATCATTGCACCGGAGTTCAGTCCCGAAGCCCGAGAAATACTGAGCGCAAAAACAAATCTTAGGCTCTTTGTGGTTAGAAGAGGAGACACTGAAAAAACGAAGCAAGGCTGGATGCTTAAAAGTATTGACGGGGGATATCTCGTTCAAGAAGTTGATCGAGGGACAACCCCAGTCAGCGAATGGGACATTGTGACAGACACTAAACCTACTGAAGAGGATCTATCAGCGCTTGATTTCGCTTGGCGGGTTGTAAAACATGTCAAGTCGAACGCCATTGTGGTTACAAATCATGAACAGACCCTGGGTGTAGGGGCTGGACAGATGAATCGGGTGGGATCGGTTAAGATTGCCATTGAACAAGCAGGAGATAAGGTTAAAGGGGGTTATTTAGCCTCCGATGCGTTCTTCCCCTTCCCTGACTCTGTTGAAGAGGCGGCCAAGGCCGGGATTCGGGCAATCGTTCAACCGGGCGGATCCATTCACGATGCTTCGGTCATTGAAGCTGCTAATCGGCTGAAAATGATCATGGTCTTTACGCATCGACGACATTTTCAACATTAAACATCGATGGGGAAACGAGGTGAGGCAGTGGGCAACAAACGCGTGTTAATCGTAGGCAGCGGAGGACGGGAACATGCTCTAGCTTGGAAGTTGGCGCAAAGCCCCGAACTAGAATCTCTCTTTGTTGCGCCGGGGAACGCAGGAACCACTTTATGGAATGTTCCAATCTCTGCTCATGACATTTCAGCGTTAGTGGACTTTGCACTCCAAAAGAGGATTGATTTAACTCTTGTCGGACCAGAAGACCCCTTGAGCTTAGGGATTGTGGATGCCTTTCAAAAGGCAGGTCTGAGAATTTTCGGGCCGACCCAGGCGGCAGCTCAGCTTGAGGGGAGTAAGTCTTTTGCTAAAACCATTATGAAAAGTGCGAAGCTCCCAACTGCAGAGTGGGAAATGTTTGAAGATCCAGAGCAAGCGAAGACTTACGTGAGAACCATCGGAGCACCTTGCGTTTTAAAGGCGGATGGGTTAGCCGCTGGCAAGGGTGTTATTGTGGCAATGGATTTAGAAACAGCTCTCCAGGCAGTGGATGAAATCATGGAGGGTGGCTTTGGCTCGGCAGGCAGGAAGCTGGTCATTGAAGAGTTTCTGGAAGGGGAAGAAATCAGTTTGCTTTGTTTTTCAGACGGAGTAACGGCGCGTCCTATGGTTCCAGTTCAAGACCACAAACGGGCCTTAGATGGCGATCTGGGGCTTAACACTGGGGGAATGGGAACTTATAGTCCTCCTCCAATTTGGACGTCTGAACTTGAAGATATCGTCATGCACGACCTTGTTTCCCCGACCTTAAAGGTTATGCGAGAACGAGGGGCTCCGTTTCAAGGCGTGCTTTTTCTGGGACTAATGTTGACTCAGAAGGGCCCGAAAATATTGGAATACAATGTTCGGTTTGGTGATCCGGAGACGCAAGTTGTGATGAAACGACTAAAATCCGATCTCTTGCCTATTCTTTGGGCCTGTACGGAGGGACGTTTGTCCGAGGTTCAGCTGGAGTGGAAAGAGGAAGTGGCCGTTTGTGTTGTCATGGCGGCTCCTGGTTATCCCTCGGCTTATGCTAAGGGAGTCCCCATTCACCTACCTGAGCTCCAAGATCAGGACTCGGTCATCTTCCATGCCGGAACGGAAATAAGTGAGGGACAGATTCTGAGCAGTGGTGGTCGGGTGCTAGGGATAACTTCTGAAGGGACAACGCTCCAGCAGGCACGGGAAAAGGTATATGCAATCGTGGATCAAGTTGATTTTCCCAAGGCTCATTATCGTCGAGATATTGGAGTTAAAGGGCTTTAAACTAAAAATATTCTTGCTTTGCTTGAACACATTGGTTTTAAAAACTAGAGGCTTCTCATTAATTCATTGAATTTCTGAAAAGCCTCTAGTTTTATGTTTTCCGCGTGAAGTTTAAATTTGCCTACCTTTAATGATCGATACGGGGGAGGACTTTACTTGGAGATGAATTAAGGCATTTCGGACAGACATAAATTGCGCTATTGGCGGCTAGAATAATATTCATTTTTAAGGTTTGAGCCGTATATTGAATCCACTTGCTTAAATGGTCTAGGCTCTGGCAATTTGGACAACGCAACATCACTCTCGTTCACATCCTCAAAGTAGTTTATGAGCGATGGATGAGAAGTGTGACGTGATAGTTGTGACCACTGGAATCCCATTTTCATATAATAAAGGCAGGATACGCCTTATAAGAGGAACTAATTTTATTATACGAGGAGGGATAAACGTGTTTAATTATCGCAAGCATTTATTCTATCCAATATATGTTGAACGTCAGGATCCGATATTTGCCAAGGTGTTACTCGAACATTATGCGGGTAGAAATAGTGAATTATCATCGTCAATTCAGTACTTAAACCATCGATCCAATATGTCAAATCGATATATTCGAGAATTACTTGGGTTAATCGCTGCAGAAGAACTAGGACATATGGAACTAATATCTGTAGCGATTCTTAAATTAGGAGGGCCACCGCTTACCTGTATAAATTCTCAAGGGGCCCCATGGGTGATCAACTATATTGATCAAAGTATTGATTCTATCGACATGCTGCAGGTGGATGTACAGGCAGAAACTAGGGCTAGCCAACTATATCGTCAACATCTGGAGATGACCACGGATCCAAATATGAAGCGGATGATTAATTTTCTGATCACTAGGGAAGAAGTACATAAACGTTTGTTGCAAAAAGCACAGATGTTAATCTGCGAATCTAATTCGCCGGAGGAATACAACGAGTTGATTTACGAGTATAAGATGAGTTTGCAAGTCTTGGAGTAATAATAAGCGAAAGAACGTTACGTTCTTATGACGTTGAAAAGTCGGCCTGAAGGCCGACTTTAGTATTTTATAACCCAATCTGAAACGAAAAGCCCTCTGACAAATCCGTATCCTTGAGCATCAATGGTAAGTTCCGACTTGTTGATGAGATTACGGTCATAATACACAGTAATACCCTCTACGTCATATGCGTAAAAATCCTCTGGTTTGCGAGGGCGTCCTTTACGTACACTTGGGGGAGTAGACAGGGGAATACAGCACTGTGAAACGACTATGTTTTCGACGTAAAGTTCAACTTTTTTAGTCCTTTGAAGGAATTCCATGGCCCTCTGTGTAATGTTAATCTTCATCTTCATGTTCGCTTTAAGGTCAAGATCCACGATGGGTTCATCTCCTCGATCGTTTAACTTTATCTCATTTTAACATGTCTGCTTTCGGTTGCAAGTGATTTGGGGGTATTCAGTTTGGATAAATTAATGCGTCAACGCAAAATCGTCAAAGATATTGCGACAGAACCATGGGTACATTCTTGCCTTAGCCTGGCAAAGAGCCTTGAGATCGGCCTAGTTACGATTTTGAGGGATTTTGACGAGATGAAGGACAACGGCTTTCATTTTAAACAAGATTCACAAGGGATGCTTTATCTGCATTCGAGCGGCTGGAATGGGGTTATGCCTGTAAAGTCGGCGACGCTTCGGCAAATGGAAATCTTGCGGATGTTAACCTCCGCCTTTCGAGGGTTAAACATTACAGAAATCTATAAGCGGTTTAATCGCGGGGATGAAGAAGAAATTAGCCGCAAAACATTGGAACGGGCTATGAAAGATCTGGAGAAGAAGAACCTCATCACACGAAAGGGGGAAGAGTATGTGGTTCGATCGGAACTCATACTCCCTCCTCTTCAGTTAGAGGATCGAGAAAAAACACTTCTGTTCGAAGCGCTAAACGTCGCACGGGCCTTAGCTCCCATCCCAGACGAAATGAAATCCCTCGAAGCAAAATTGAAACTATCGATTGGGGAGGATGCCAATACTCGTGAAACTATGTTTGTTCACGGGAGAACACCGATCCAAGACATCCATCGCAGCCAGTGTTGTTTTCAACTTGAAGAAGCGGCGCGCAATAAATGTAAAGTCAATATCCTCTATCGCAAAGAAGAGGAACCAGCGCGCCAACTTAGACTTTACCCATTGGGGATCGTCTATTATTGGGTCCTAGATAATTGGTATCTTGTTGCTCAGGACGAACAAGATCAAATGATTAAAACGTATTTGGTAAATCGAATTTTGGATGTTACCCTGTTGACGGAGTTATTCCCTGCAGTGGAAGGGTTTGATTTACATACATGGTACCAATATGCTTGGGGAGTTTATCGGGATCAAAAACCAGTACCTGTAGTTATACGTTTTTATGATCATTATTCAACCTTAAGTCGTGTACGAGCGGAATTAACCAATCGAGAAACCTGTATCTTAACAGAGGATGAAGACGGTCTGTTGATGAGAGATCAAGTTGAAGGACTTGATGAGTTAGCGGTTTGGCTTCGAGGGTTCGGCGCGGGGGCAGAGGTTATTGAACCTTCGGCACTCCGCAAAAAGGTAGTGGAGGAATTTATGCGACTCCAACAAATGTATGGGGGTGGATCGCTTGAACTCGATTGAACGTATGGAAAAGATTCTAGCCTTCATTGAGTCCCATCCTGACGGGGTATCCGGGAGAGCCTTAGCGGATGCTTGCGGTGTTCCTTGGGGGACTATGAAGCAGGATTTAAAAATGTTGGCTTTTTCGATTGAAAATTCGATTCCCTTGTTTACGGATCACGATGAAGAAAGCGATGAATATGGGGAGGAGCTGTTTCAGCCTGAGGTTAAATGGTTTATGGCTGCTGCGGAAAAACGTTACACTCCCATTCACCTGAACGTACGCGAGGCGGTCGGGGTCTTGGGTACACTCGATTTTCTTCAAGAAGAGAATGCTCTAAAAGAAGGGTTAAGGGAGAAAATTTTGTCTGGATTTGAGTTGGAAGAGGAAGAAACCTATCGCTATATTAAAGGGGAATTCACCCCCATACAACCTATTCAGGGGAAAACATTTCCCCTGATTGAAACCGCAACTCGTAATAACCAGCGCCTGAAAATAGTATTTAATGGTCGTGAAATTACTATGGATCCCTTGGGTATTGTCTACTATTCACGTTTAAGAAATTGGTATTTGGTTGCCCGGCACGGAGATATTATTAAAACCTTTCATATGAACAACATTCAAGAAGTGAAGGAAACCAATGAATTGTTTATCTATCCGGAAGGTTTTTCCCTTAAGGCTTGGTTTGGGCCACGTTGGGGGATGGAATATGGAGATTTAATCCGGGTCAAAGTACGCTTTATCAACCGTTCGCAAACCCTTGAGAAAGTACGTAAAGACGTAGCTCATCGCGTAAGTGAATTAACAACATTAGATGACGGTTCGCTTCTCTTTGAAGATAACATCATTGGGGTCAACGAATTTATTACTTGGGTTTTAGGGTTCGGATCGGCAGCTGAAATTTTAGA
This sequence comes from Desulfosporosinus metallidurans, assembly GCF_001936615.1. Classification (GTDB taxonomy): domain Bacteria; phylum Bacillota; class Desulfitobacteriia; order Desulfitobacteriales; family Desulfitobacteriaceae; genus Desulfosporosinus; species Desulfosporosinus metallidurans. Next base: position 14,581 of record NZ_MLBF01000038.1, on the reverse strand, counting down.
GCCGGAAGAACTTCGCGGACTTATTCTTGAGCGGGTTCGAGAAACGTTAAAGAACTATTCATCGAAACGTCTCCATACTCTGTTACACTATTCATAAAAGGTCCGCTAAAGAGAGGATGAGCTTAGTGCTGAAAGATTGTAAAAATGGTGAACGGTTTGAAGGAACTTTACTGGTCAATGAGTGGAAAGAAGTCCCCTTTCGGCAAAAGCCTGGAGCTTATCTTTCCTTATCGTGCCAAGACCGATCGGGTATAATTCAAGGGAAAATGTGGGATTATAGTCCGCAAGTTCTTGCTTGGTTAAAAGATCAGGATATCTTTCGCGTCAAAGGGGTTGCTTCCGAGTATCGTGGAACATTGGATCTAACTATTGAAACGATTCGCGTGATTCCCGTGGAAGATGTGGACTTGTCCGATCTATTGCCGAGTTCACCGGTCACAGCGGATGAGTTGGAAAAGCGATTAACGACGATTTTAGAGCGGATCAGGCAACCGGAATTAAGGGCCTTGCTGCAACAACTTTTAGCCCATCCGGAATGGGGAAAAGCTTATCGGCAAGCCCCTGCAGCCATGAAAGTCCATCAGGCCTATCTGCGTGGACTCTGGGAACACAGCGTTAGAGTGGCAGAGCTTGCGGATGGGATTGCCGGGCACTATCCTGAAATGGATCGCGACTTGGTCATGACGGGGGCGCTTTTGCATGATGTGGGAAAGATTGCTGAGTATTCGTATGAGCGGGGAATTAAGTTTACAACGGAAGGGCGGCTGTTGGGGCACATAGTCTTAGGAATTGAACTCGTTACTGAGGAAATTGCTAAGATTCCAGATTTTCCGCGTCAGCTGCGCTCAAAGTTACTGCACCTTATAACAAGCCATCATGGAAGATATGAATGGCAATCCCCTAAACGACCGAAATTGATGGAAGCTTTTGTGATCCATTACGCGGATCTCATGGATGCTGAATTCTTTCAGTTTCAACATGCTAAAGAGAACCATCCAGATGATGAGTGGTCCCCTTATATTCCCAGTATGGAACGTAGTATTTATTTGAAGTAGCGGGGGGGAAGTGACGCCAATTTCATTTGCATTCATCTAATTGATAGTCCCAGAAACGATTGGCGATGAGGCGTAGGCAGAAGGGGTGTTTACCCCAGATGTCGGGATTATCGAGTGAAAGCATGAGGGCATAGGCTTTTCGACAGGTAGAAATTATGGGATATAGTTTCGCAATATGGGCTAGAACAGATAGTACGGCTTCACGTCGTTCAGCATGAAATAAGTTCTGTATATAGCGTCGGCTGTGAGGAGTTAGGCGAAAACGGGTTAGGTCAGATGCGAGGGGAGTAATTTCAGCGGACGAAAAGGACACCACCTCTAAGGTTGGAAGGTCGGCTAAGACGTCAGCCGTTTGCAAGAATTGAACGAGATGTTCTTGAATTTCATACGGTGGAAAGGAGAAGATCCCTGGTGTTGAGGCTAAAATTCGAATTCGTAGGAGATTTGCTTGAATCATGGGCTCGTTTTTGATAAAGTGGGGGGAGCGTTGTGTCAGGTACTGAATCAAGGCAGCTAATACCACGTTCCCTTCACAGGCCTGCTGCTCCCAATAGGGTAATAGGCAGAGAATATCGTCCACGAGAGGTGGATAGGGTTGATCAAAAAGTTGATATTCAATAATCGTGCTTAGAGATTCATGAGTCGGATTGGTAAGCAAGTTGCGCCGCAGTTCAGGATGTACAGATATCGGCGTGGATTTTTTATGATCCCTGTGAGTCATCGAAGGCACCTCCTCCGTAGCATAAGGATTAGAGTGTTCTGTGGTGTAGTTTATGTTATTTGTGGGGTTCTATCCTAGAAATTTTGCTCGTCCCTATAAATAAACAGAAAAATCTGATATATGCATAATTTGGCATGACAAACCATTTGAGAAGAGGGAAAAGACATGCAACGAAAAGATAAAGAAATCACTGAACAAGAAGTCATCGATGAGATTATGAAGAAGGCTCAGGTGTGTCGATTAGCCGTATCCTATGAAAATATGCCCTACATAGTTCCAATGAGTTTTGGATACGAGAATAAAGCGTTATATTTTCATTCCTCACAAGCAGGCCTTAAATTAATGATCCTGCGAGAAAACCCTCAAGCCTGTTTTGAAGTGGAGGTTGAAACCCAAATTGTTCCCAATGAGCTGCCGTGTAACTGGACAATGCGGTATCAGAGTGTCATTGGTTTTGGCGAGGTAGAGTTCATAGAGGATTTAGATGCTAAGCGAGAGGGAATGAAAATCATCATGCAGCATTATACGGATGAAAAGGCGGCCATTGAGGATGCCGCGTTGTCAGGGGTCACTCTTTTTAAATTGAGCATTAGTTCGATGATGGGTAAAAAGTCGGGTTACTAATATAGAAAAATGCCAATCCATGAATGGGTTGGCATTTTTCATACCAGTCAGAAAGCATAAGTTTCGGGTGGGTCCCCTCTCGCCATCCTTGGCCAGCGCATCAGTGCAACTAAGGCGGCCGCCTTCGCTAAGGCTTGGCGCCAGCCAAGTTTTCTTTATGACCTTTATCATGCAATTCCATAAGTCTGCAACTATGATATAATTATTGAAGCTTAGCAGTTGTCAAGGTTATAGGAGCTGATTATATGAAACAAGGGATCGGCAGAATGAGATTTGCTGATGAAAAAGTAGAAATGCCTAAGGTTACGAAAAAAATGTTAGCCAGAATATTGAGGTATTTTACTCCCTATTGGATACAAATGCTTCTGGTCATTGGCTCAATAATAGCAACTTCCGTACTTGGGCTTGTCCCTCCGATATTGATTAAAACAATAATAGACAGAGCCTTACCACAAAAAGATTTAAAAATCTTGACGTTCTATATTGTTATTTCAATAGTTATCACGATACTCCTTGGACTCTTGCAAGTAGCACAGTCCTACTTAAGCATTTGGATTTCAAAACATATAGTATTAAACATGAAAAATCAAATGTACTCCCATTTGCAGCATATGTCCTTGAATTTTTATTCCGCTGCCAAGCCTGGGGAGATTATTACTAGAATAACGAACGATGTCGATGGAATTCAGGATATTTTCAACTCAACTGTGGTCAATGCTCTTAGTAGTCTTTTTGTTCTTTTTTCTACGGCTGTTGTCTTAATAATGATGAACTGGAAGCTCGCCATCGTTGGCATGATCATCCTACCAACGTTTATAATCCCTACGAGAAAAGTAGGAAAAGTAAAATGGAAAATAGCCACAAAGAGTCAAGAAAAAATAAGCGAACTTAACCAGATTATTCAGGAGACCCTTAGTATCAGTGGAACCATACTTACCAAAGTGTTTACCAAAGAAAAGGACGAATATGAGAAATTCGAAAAGACAAACGAAGAGGTTATCAGCCTGCAAATTAGGGAGTCTGTTGTAGGTAGATGGTTTAGAATGACGATAACCACATTTATTTCCATTGGACCGATGCTTATCTACTTTTATGGTGGGTATTTATATATTAAAGGCGAGATAACAATAGGTAGCATCATCGCCTTTGTAGCGCTACTCGGCAGACTTTATCTGCCCGTCTCACAACTTTCAAATATTCATATTGATGTAACAAGGTCTTTGGCCTTATTTCAAAGAATTTTTGAGTATTTCGATCAGAAACAGGAGATTGAAAATAGGCTGGGTTCTACTAGTTTAGAGTTGATAAAGGGCAAGGTTGACTTTGAAAAGGTTTATTTCTCTTACAACCGTCAGATTAGAGTTTTAGAGGATATTAGTTTTTCAGTAAATCCAGGAACTATGGTGGCTTTAGTGGGTTCCAGCGGCGCAGGGAAAACCACCATTACCAATTTAATTCCCAGACTATATGAAGTAGAAAAAGGAAGCATAAAAATAGATGGTCAGGATATAAGAGATGTAACCTTGGAGTCCCTTCGAAAGCAGATAGGAACTGTTATGCAAGAACCCTATCTTTTTAATGATACAATCGAAGAAAATTTGAAATACGGGAAAAAAGATGCCTCGGAGGAAGAAATCATTAAGGCATGTCAAGCAGCGCATATTCATGATTTTATCATGACGTTACCGGATAACTATAAAACCTTGGTGGGGAATAGAGGCATTAAGCTGTCGGGCGGAGAAAAGCAAAGAGTGTCTATTGCGAGGGTGATTTTAAAAAACCCGAGAATTATTATTCTTGATGAAGCCACTTCATCTTTAGATTCTGTATCTGAGATGTATATTCAAAAAGCCATGGTTCCGTTGTTAAAGGATCGCACAAGTTTTGTGATCGCGCATAGATTGTCAACAATTCTAGCAGCGGATCAAATTTTGGTGATCGAAAATGGAACTGTGGCGGAATGTGGAAAACATGTGGAATTAATTAAAAAAGACGGTCTCTATAGAATGATCTATGAGACACAGTTTAAAGTGCAGATAAAGTCAAACTAAATACAAGTTATAAAGTAGGTGGTTTAACAGTGGGTAATCAGAAATTTAGAATTGAATTTGAGGTCCATTATCATGAAGTCAACCCTCTTGAGGAGGCCACGCCCCTAACTATGCTCCATTATTTGGAGGACGCAGCCATAGCCCATTCTGAGGCAGTCGGATATGGGGTAGGACGTTTAAAAACCGAACAACGAGCTTGGATCTTAAATCGTTGGAACCTCCAAATCGAACGGTATCCTATCTATGGAGAAAAGGTCATAATTGAAACCTGGCCTTCTAATTTTGAACGCTTTTATGCCACGAGGGAATTTATAATAAGAAATCACAAACAGGAGATTATTGGTAGAGCGACGTCCTTGTGGATATTTATTAATACCCAGACAAAGCGACCTTTAAGAATTGGCCTTGAATTCCGTGATGCTTATGGATTGGACGCAGTACGGGCGATTGAAGACCACTTTAATCAGCTACACGCTGTGAAAGAAGGAGAGGGCGGAAGTAAAGGGGAACAGGCTTTTTTGGTCAGACGCAGTGATATTGATACTAATGGGCATGTCAATAACGCTAATTATCTTCAATGGATGCTCGAAGTCATTCCTGAAGACGTCTACAAGAATAATCATCTTGCCTCCCTTGAGATCATATACAAGAAGGAAACAACGTATGGATCGAGTATTCGCTCGAAATGCTATGTAAAGGGCTTAGAGCAAATAAATCCTGAGTTTGGGCACGTAATACTCGATGAAATGGGTCAAGAATTAGCAATCGCCAAAACGGTGTGGGATTGAAAAAGGTCACCGTTTTACTTGGCGACGAGTAGTTTTCTGTTTTAAGGATACCCATGGTCTAAGAAGGAGACTGGCAATTTTAAGGGGATTAAGTTTTTCATGGGTTAAGATTTTCTCTGTGAAATCATGGTTTAGAAGGGCGACCGCTCGGTCTAATTGCGAGTTATCGAGTGTTTCCATTGATCGGCGAAGATCCATGAACATTCTAAGATTCGGAATATGATTAAATTCACAAGCCTTAATCGAAATTTATCATTGTATAGGAAGTTAGTAAGTCCCGAAGAGAGAAAACACTCTTCGGGATTTTTTGGTGTCCGAGGGCTATTGTGTATAATCAAAGATTACAATATTGGCATTTTTGATGCAACAATCACAAATCTATTAAAAACCTTCTTATATGAGCTCAGAAGAGAGGAATTTGGGGTTACACAATGTTCTTGGACATTGAGAAGAAATCAAAGACCAATCTGAAACGATAAGATCGGCCAAATTTCGCTATATTAGCTCAATCTTCAACGAATTGGCCATAACGCAAAATGATTATGGTCATATTGATATGCTATCGACATGATGCTTACACAGTGATACCCTTTATTTGTGAGTAAAATCACACATTACTCTAAACGAGAGAAGGAGGACGAGAACATGTCAAAACAAGTTGATCCGTATGCCGGAAAGCAAACCTCAGTTTTGCTCTCTGAATGGGCCGAGGCTCCTGGAAAGGCCAAAATACGGTCGATGATTTGCATGATATCAGGAGAATAAAAAAAGCTGCCTTGAAAGGAGCTAAGAAATTTGATCCTTGGCAACAGTAACGATAATACCGAAAGGTGGGATTGGTTTGTCAAGCTTAACACTCAGTAAATATATACCCATCGTTGAAACTATAAGAGAGTATAAAAAGGAATATGTTAGTAAAGACTTGATTGCGGCCTTGACTGTGGCAGTCGTGGCAATTCCACAGTGTATGGCCTATGCACTAATCGCGGGTGTTAACCCGGTTTATGGTCTATATACGGGTATAGTATCAACCATTCTCGGTTCGATATTTGGAAGTTCAAACCAACTCGTTACCGGACCGACCAATGCGATATGTTTACTTGTGGCAGGGTCAATGAGGAATTATATGGGACTTGAAAACGCCTATCAATTGCTCTTTCTAATGACGTTTCTTGTTGGCTTCTTTCAAATCATTTTCGGAGTCATTAGGCTGGGTAAGGTAATAAATTTCGTTTCCCATACTGTAATTGTAGGCTTTACTGCCGGGGCGGGTGTATTGATTGCGCTCGGACAGCTGAATACAATATTGAGCATATCAATCAAAAATTCGGCAAATATGTCAACTATGGAAAAATTATATTACGTCATAACCCATTTAAGCCAAACTAACTTATATGCACTCGGATTGGGGCTTATGACGATTGCGATTATATTAATTTGTAAAAGGATTAACAAAAACCTGCCGGGCGCATTAATTGGAATAACTGTTCCTATAATATTCATTATATTTTTTGCTTTAGAAAAGAAGGGTGTAAAACTTACAGGCGCGATTCCTTCCTCCCTGCCCCCCTTCAAGATGGTTCAATTCAGCCTTGGTTCGATGCAAAATATGTTCAGTGGGGCTTTTGCGATTGCCGTCATAGGATTAGTAGAGGCCATATCGATCGCAAAATCCATTGCCAGCACTTCAAGGCAGAAAATCGATGCTAATCAGGAATTTATCGGACAGGGTATAGCAAATATAGGGGGATCTTTCTTCCAGTGTTTTCCTGCCTCGGGTTCCTTTACGCGATCTGCAATCAATTATCACAACGGGGCAATTAGCAGATTCTCAGGAATCCTATCAGGCGTGGCCGTTGCCTTAGTTCTCGTATTCTTTGCTCCTTATGCCAAATATATTCCCAGTCCATGCCTCGCGGGAGTACTAATATTGACTGGATATAACTTGATCGACCAAAAGGAAATTAGGAAAGTAGTCAAAGTAGGTAAATTGAAATCTGATTCTATTGCCATGTGGGTAACCTGTATCGCAACAATTTTGCTCCCTAACCTTGATTATGCAATTTATACGGGAATTGCGCTTTCAATTGCCTTGTACCTGAAAGATACAAACAAGGTACCTGTCAAAATTCTTATCCCGACACAAGGGAAAGAATCGCAAATTATTGAGCAAGAAATTACCACAGTCAAGGAAAAGGTAGATATCTTAATCATTCAATTGGAAGGAAACCTTTACTTCGGTTCGGCATCTGATCTTGAAGAGAAACTTGATGGCTTGGTTGATAAATCCAAAGTGTTCATCTTAAGAATGAAATATGTTTCAGCTATTGATTTGACATCACTTAATGCTTTGAAAGTTTTTGTCAGGATGGTAAGGGAAGCAGGCGGAATCCTTATTATTAGTGGTGTAAAGTCGGATCTTAGCTCAATGCTTGAGAATTCAAATCTTGTTTCTGATATTGATGTTGAAAACATTTTCATGTCGGAAAATGAGATTTTCGCCTCTTCCAACAACGCGTTAGCAAGAGCAAGAGCTGTTCTAAACTGTGAAACTAGTGCTATCGCAAAGAAATCAGCTGCGTGTGCTATATTAGATTCTGAATCAACATTTAAAGGCTTGAACACTAGTTCATTCTAGGAAACGATTACACTTCTGTCCATTGTATGGTTGGATGATGCATCTCTTCGTGATGGAGCATCAGGGAGTACGAAAATCTAAGATAAACAGGATTTTGTCCTCCCTGACGTTGTTGGCGGTATTTAAAGTGGGGATGAATTAATCGAAACTACTATCCTGAAGGCATTATGACAGACCGACCGGTAAAAATTGAGTAGTGTTTGAAATTTATTGTCCCATCTATCCATGATTCGGAAATTAGTTTAACTTCCTCTTCGTCTTGATCATCAAGGACCGAACAGGTTATTTTAACTATAAATTTTTCTTCGGTTGGATTGCCCCCTAAAACCCTAAACATCAGTGTAGCGACGTCAGCCGGTAACATTTGTAGCTCCTCCTGACTAAATGGCACATCCGGTCTGATCTCCAAAGTACCGATAAATGATGGTTTGACATTGCCTACTTGGAGAACTGTCCCGACCCTTGTGGTAAGAGTTGCTACGGGACGTTTGGTCCTAGCCCTATTGTTAAATAGTTCAAACTTATAATGGCGTTCACCTTCTAGTTGAGATACTGGTACTGGTTCTACAGTTAAAAATCTACCCCGAGTGTACCTGACCCCAAAATCAGCAGATTCCTCGATCATTGTAAACCCTCCTCTCTTGATCCTGCTTCGGTTTATGCCCTATCGACATCATATCAAAACTTCACTTTTTTACATAGGTTTGTATTACTAGATTTTAAGTGAGGAACCTCTTGCGGCAACTGGTGGTGCACCAGCGGGATCACTAGTTGCCACAAAAGGTCAAGTTAATTATTCGCCCTTCTCAATTTAAACCTCGGCTTTCTTCTTCGGTTTGGTTACGGTTATACCCAGACCGGAAAACAGATAGTAGAGTCCGAACCCGTACCACACGGTGTACAAAAGATAGAAGCTGAGCAGGAAGGCGAGACTGCTTTTATTATCACTTACCTTCTTTATTTCCACTCCGTAGTAATTATATCCAGGTTCAAGTGCTTTTTGAACCACTTTGGCCAAGGCAGCTTCTTCTTTAAACTGCGATTTAGTTTTCAGTGCGCTATCTATTTTCTTGAAAGAATTGTTCCAGTTGTTGATCGCTTCTCGTGGGTCGTAACCGTATCTTTTTTCTACTACTTTACCATCATTATTGTACATGGATTCGCTGTCAGTCACGACGGAGTTTAGAATTCTACCAAAATCCCCGTTGATGGTCAGTGCGGAATCTTTAATGGTTACAGTGGCACCGGCTCCAGTGTACAATTTACCCCATTTTACGGCGTCGGCAGCTGATGATGCCTTAATAGTGAGATTAATGTTGGTTCCATTTTGGGATTGAGCAATTTTTGTGGACTCTTTGATGAAGTTGGAAGAGCCTTTGGAGAAAGAGTTAAACATATCATCGGCGTAGTTCAAGCCGTTTCTTCCGTTACCGAAGTTGGGTGACATCATGCCAATATAGCACAGTGCAAAGCTCAGAAGCAGTACAAGACCGATGGCAAAGGATTTTGCGTTTCTAATCATTGAGAAACACCTCCTTCAGTTGCCTTAAACTCAGGGTCAGATTGGGCTCGAAGTTTTGGTAGGTTAACAATAAATGTTCCGATAATCCAGATGGCGAAAAAGGCAACCAACCCGAAAAATATCCATACTCCTAAATTGCTAATCAGGGCGCCAGTGGCAGGGGCCAGGGTGATGTAACCCATTGACCCTAATTTTTCAGGTAGAGCAGAGAGCCTATTGATAAACCCCGCAAGAATTGCAATTGCGTAGAAAGCTCTGATCTGCCGGCCAGGGACCACCATAGTGGTGATGGCACCTATTTGGATGCCAAATATTGAACCCAATAGACAACCCATGGCCAGGGTGTAGAAAACATAACCGTACAAAGCGTACTGCGTTATAGAACCGTAACCAGCTGAGAAAATTATTTGGAATATATCGGTTCCCACGGTAGTTGCGGTGGAAATCCCTAATCCGTATACAAACATTGGGAACGTTACGAATCCGCCGCCCACACCCAGGATTGAGGCACAAAAGCCCGCTATAGCTCCGCTAACTGCTACAAACACACCCGAAATTTTCCTTCCTCCCAGATCCTGATCAAACTTAATCATGGGTTTAAGATTAATGGATTGTAGTTTAACTCCCAGAGAGGTCATGCCAACTGGGCCGCCGTGAGCATCGCAACTGTCCTTGGAAGCGCTTTTCCTGGTTTTAAAAAAGTCACCTAGTGCGAAAAATCCTAAGAATCCCAGCAGAACCACGTATATAGCACTTATTACAAAATCACTCAAAACGGGGTTGAAGTTAAATAACGCTCGATTTATCTGACCTCCACCAGTGACCCCAATTGCAGAGCCTATTACGAAGGCCAAGGCTAAACCGTAATGGACGTTGCCCATTTTCTTGTGGAGGACTGTGCCCATGATGGCCTTAGCAAAGATGTGAAACATGTCGGTACCTACCGCAAGGATACCCTTTACTCCAAGGCTCATCAGTGCCGGGGTGATGACAAAGCCCCCGCCTGCCCCTATACAGCCTGTGATTAGACCAGCTATGACACCCACAGCAATGGAACCATAAAAAGTTGATGCTGAAAAAAAGGACGGGCCGTAGGCTGATTTGCCGCCGATAACGGCCGGTAGGACGGATGCCGCATGGGCCATTGCCGGAATGAGTAGGGGTAGGGCCATCACGAACAGTATTAATAGTTTTTTCCGGTTCTTTAGAATGTTTAAAGAAGTTTTAATCTCCCACTGGGCATGCGCCCTCGAGGCTTGCATAATGGATTCGTATAACTTTTTCATCATAACCTTTCCCTCCTTCATTGATTTTAATTTCGAGAAATATAGCACAAGTTCGATTAGGTTTAAGTTCCAGACATGCTCCCCTCCTCCGCTATTTGATAGGGTGTGAGACTTGCAAAAACGGTTTATAATTCTTTACAATTGAAGGTTAGCATTAGTACTACCCTTGTGTCTATAGTCATAAATTATGGTCACAATGAGGATATACTATTGAATATTCGTTAGAACTTAAGTTTTTCTGTATTAATTATGCGGATTCCGTAAGTTAAACTATTCTGAATATTTTGTCGTCAACGATTAACCTCGTCCTGCAAAAAAGGATGCAAGTGTCTCTATAAAGGGAATCTCCTCAACCTCACAACGAAAGAGATACTGACTTTTAGGCATGTAATCTCACTTTAACTAAAGCAACGAGACTTATAATTGCAATGTCGATTTTTTATGAGATAAGTTGTTTTTCTGAAAAAATTAATGAGAGTTGATAATTATAGTCAAAAAAAGCCATCGATGAAAATCAATGGCTTGGGGACTGCATATTGCGGTTAGTAATGAATATCGTTTATTAAATCCATATATTAAAGCTATTCTTATTCTCAATGATCTTTTCTGCTATCTTTGTACCCACATAATGAATGTAATTTTCGAAGTAATTTTGATTCTGGTCTTCTTTGTATTTCCCACTCGAAGCCATGCGTCGAAGTAAAGGAATCCTATTAGTGTTGTTTATATCAAAGTTCTCAATTGATTTTCTGAATTCATCCCCTAAGTTAGAATTCCCCCAAGACTTTGGCCCCTTTTCGGGTTTGATCTCGTAGACACGCCTCACAAATTCAAATGGAAATGCACCAAAAGAAATAAGAATTCTTGGATTATGCTCAAGAACAATTTCTCTGAACTGCTCTATTTCAGCACCTACTTGGGCACCCCACCAATTTGCTGTTTTGGGAACTATTGCGCTATCGCTAACAACATTTCGAAAATAAATATCAGTAGTATTAATCCTTGTATGCAATTCCCTATATACCATATCCTGTATCTCTGTTAACACAGGTGTCCAAATGTAGTGGCTAACAACAGGATGTTTGGGATTAAATAATAGCCAAATCGGAAAAGTTCTTTCTCCCGACTCCCTCTTCATCTTGTCAACTAAAGGTGTATATTTATTAAGTTTTGAGCTGGACAAACAAATCCCACCTTTCAGTAATTATGGTTACTACCAATAACCTACGGCAGTATAATAGTCGCCGACTCCGGCGTAATCCAGCCAAAGTTCTGTCAGTTAATGGAGTGAAGAATGGTTTGAGCCTACTGCAGAAATAGATTGCAAATTACTTACAAATATAAGATTAGCATTACAACAAGCATCGCGTCTATAGTCATTAGATATGGTCACAATCAATTAACTCTATGGATCTCCGCTAGACTATTGAGCTATATAATGTTCTTATTGTACGGATTTCGTAGTGTGCTATATAGCTTTTACTAATTCACTTTGTCTCTTCGATAAATTCGAGAGATTCTCTCATTTGCGCTTAACTAGGCCTTAAAATGGACCAGAAATGTCCCTTCTCAAGGTGATTAACTATTTTCATTAAAAACGAATTTACAAGTAGTAAGATATCACTTCAAACACGCTAAATAACAAAGAAGCAGGTTTGAACCCTGCTTCCGTGCACATATCGCTGATTGGTATGCAAAATTTCCTGTTTAAGTGGAGACATTCCAGCACATGAGGATAGGTGAGCGGCTGTAGTAGGGAAGATTATAACTTTGAGAGAGCATAAATGTTAGATCTCATTTATTAAATCCAAATATTAAGACTGTCCTTGTTCTCAATAATCTTTTCAGCTATCTTTGTTCCTACATAATGGTAATAATTTTCAAAATAACGTTGATCTTCTATGAACTTATCACTCTCTACCACGCGGCGAAGTAAGGGAATCCTATTGGTTTTGGTTACATCAAAGTCCTCAATTGATTTTCCAAATTCATCTCCCAAGTTAGAAGTACACCAATACTTAGGCCCCTTTTCGGGTTTGATCCCGTAGACGCGCCTCACAAATTCAAATGGAAATGAACCAAAAGAAATTAGAATCTTTGGTTGATGTTCAATAACAATCTCCCTGAACACAGCTATTTCTGTCGTTAATTCGGCACCCCACCAAGTTACTGTATTTGGAACAATTCTGCTATCGCTAACAGCGTTCCGAATATAAATATTAGTGGTATCAATCCTTGTATGCAGCTCTCTATATAATTTGTCCTGAATTTCAGTCAAAACAAGTGTCCAAATATAGTGGCGAACAACAGGATGTTTGGGGTTAAATAATAGCCAAATTGGAAAGGTTCTTTCTCCCGACTCCCTCTTCATCTTCTCAACTAAAGGTGTATTTTTATTATGTGTTAAGCTGGACAAAACAAATCCCGCCTTTCAGTAATTATGGTTACTACCAACACGTTACGGCGGTATGATAGTCGCCGATTCTGGCATTAACGTGAGCCTACTGCAGAAACAGATTGTAATTTCCTGCAATTGAAGAATAGCATTACTACAAGCATCGCGTCTATAGTCATTAGATATGGTTACAATCGATTAACTCTATGGATACCCGCTAGACTATTGAGCTATTTTATGTTCTGATTGTAAGGGTTTCGCAGTGTGTTATATAACTGTTGCTACTTTTCTTTGTCTATTTGGTATATCCAAGAGATTTTCTTTTTGACGCTTAACCATTGGCCTTTAAAGCATGGAGCCAAAAATGTCTTCAGAACATAAATCAAAGAGGACGAAATCCCCTGATGCATGGAGTTTCGTCCTCTTTGATTTATGTCGGGTATAAAGAGTTAATTAAACGCAATGGTTTTATTTTAGAAGGCAGGAACGATCGATCCTTTGTACTTGTCTTCAATGAATTTTTTGACATCCGGAGAGGTCAAAGCTTTCGCTAGCTTCTGCAAAGCTGGATCGCTCTTACGACTGTCTTTGACGACTAAAATATTAGCATAGGGAGAGTCTTTGTCTTCCGTAAAGAGGGAGTCTTTAATCGGGTTGAGTCCACCTTCTAAAGCGTAGTTCGTGTTGATTACTGCACCGACGACTTTGGGGTCTTGAAGAACACGGGGAAGTTGAGGGGCATCAATCGGGGTGATTTTGAGTTGTTTAGGGTTACCTACGATGTCATTGACCGTTCCTTTGATCCCGACCCCGTCTTTTAACTGGAGGAGACCCGCTTTTGCTAGTAAGGCTAAGGCCCGACCGCCGTTGGAAGGATCATTGGGGATAGCTATGGTATCGCCATTTTTGAACTGGCCAATTTTTGTAATTTTCTTAGAGTAGACGCCCATTGGTTCGATGTGTATTTTGGCGATGGAAACTAGGTTTAAGTTATGGTCTTTGTTAAAGGAGTCTAGGTAAGGAGTGTGCTGAAAGAAGTTGGCGTCAATATCTCCCGAATCTAGGTCTAAGTTCGGTCGGACATAATCAGTGTAGCTGACGATTTTTAGGTCAATGCCTTCTTTAGCTAAGGCGGGTTTAACATATTCGAGGATTTCCGCGTGGGGAATTGGGGTCGCGCCAACTTTGAGTACGGTTTTAGCAGGAGTATCAGACGTAGCTTTCGGGGCAGTTGAAGTTCCACACCCGGCAAGACCAAGGGAGAGAGAAGCCAAGATAACGAGTGATAAGGTAAAAAGACGATGATTCTTAAGCTTGAACATATTTTTTTCCTCCTAAAATTTGATTTTTCCATGTTTGCAGAAAATGATAAGTATGTGTGAGAGAGTGCAGGTACTACTGAACTTAGTGAGAAAGTTTACGTGCTAGGGCAGTTCCTAAGGACTGTAGGCCCTGAACGATCACGACCAGAATGATGACGGTGACGATCATAATATCCGTT
>NZ_MLBF01000037.1 GCF_001936615.1 Desulfosporosinus metallidurans | reverse complement strand
AAAGCCTATCTCAATAAAATAAACGACATGGACAAAGCCGAAATTATAGGACAGGTAAGGGAATTTGCCAATATGCGGCTGGTCTACCACCTGCTCACGAAAAGCGTTGAGCCTTTGGAGGAACAGATGGAATACCTTATGAAATTTCAAGAACCTTTGTTTGTCATTGCTCATTCATGGGATTATGAAAATTCTTTCAGTATGCAGGAAGAATTGGAGCATCATCTGTGGGAAATGGAAGATCGGAGAAACGAGGAAGCAGATTATGACTTGCTTCCCGATGATGAGCAGGAAGGAGACCCGGAGGTGGAGCCATGATAAAAGTGCTGAAATCCAAAAGCGGAAAAGGATATATTGATGCGGTCGTGGTGGTCCTCGCGATGATGATGGTGCTTGCCCTGGTGGTCAGGGTTGCGCCGGTGTTTGTTGCTAAACAGCAGCTTGACACCTTCGCGACGGAGCTTTGCCGCACGACTGAAATCGCCGGGCGCGTGGGGAGCGAAACCACGGCAAGAGCCAACCGTCTTAAAGCTGAAACCGGCCTGGACCCGGCCATCAGTTGGTCGAAAACCGGCAACATCCAGTTGAACGAAGAATTTACCGTAACCCTCTCCACCACGGTCGATATCGGCCTGTTCGGTGATTTTTCTTCCTTCCCCATTACCCTGACCGCGAAGGCGACAGGCGTATCGGAGGTGTATCATAAATAATGATAAAAACAAAGAAAATCCTCCGGCATACCTCCGGTAATTCCGCCCCTTTGACGCTGGCGATTGTCCTTGTTGTGATTATCCTGTCCTGTACGGTCTTTGAATATATGCGGCTGATGGTCATAGCAAGCGGTGTGCGGGACGCAGTTCAGTCCGCAATGATTGACGTTGCCACCGAGAATTGGGACGACGCCTACAACGGGCTGCGCGAGGGCTACAGCGGAGGCTATACCTTAAGCGGGACGGATTGGGTGGTCAAGCTGGACATCGGGGATGTATACTCCCGCCTGGAAAGCACCTTGGGCGTAAAAACGGAAAGCGGAAAATTTGTAAAATACACAGGCCCCGATGTGGAATACACCCTGTCCGACCTTACCGTCAGTATGCAGAACGCGCCCCTTGCCCCGACCAACACCGGCGACATTTCGCAGCTATCCGCGACGGGGACAGTGGATGTGGAAGTGCCCCTATCCTTTGGGTGGAGACATCTTCCACCCTTGAAAATCACCATGAAGCTGAAAGGAGGATTTACACCAAAATTCTAAAAACATTGTGCATTTTATCCCGGAGGGATAAAAAATTATAGGACTAATGGCCGCTAGACGCGGCCCAAGCTGTAATGGTATAATATGTATGAAAATACACTTCGTTTTTTATAGATAAACCCTATGAAGGAGGTTGAGTTTATGAGCAAATTAAATGTCAAGACTCAAAAGAGGCTGCTGGTTTCAGGACTTGCCGCCCTGTGTGTCGTTCTGGCCGTTGCCGTTTTCTCCTTTGGCGGAGGTAGCGGTGAAAAGAATAAATCAAATATCGCAAATAACATAAGCAATAACGTAACAGTGGATGATATAAAAACCGACGACAAGGCCGGGGTATCCGTCTCCAATATTACGGCCCTCACCAACGGGACGGAAAGCCAGACATCAAGCAATGTAGTCCTTGATATAAGCAAGCAGCAGGACGTTGAAGTGCCAATTGCCGAAACCCCACAAAAACCGGCTGAACCGGAAAAACCTGTGGTCAAGGATGCAGGTGCCCTGAAAAATCCCGATACGCCGCCTGTATATGATAAAGAGCAGACCACTGTGGAGAAAAAAAGCAGTGAACCCAAAAGTGGGGACAAAAAGGACGGCCAGGTATATATCCCCGGCTTTGGATGGGTGAAGGATGAAGGCGGCGGCAGCAAGGGTGTAATAGTAGGCAACGAAGGTGACAAGCTAACAGGAAACAAAGTTGGTCAGATGGATTGAATATAGCCGTAACAAATCGTTGGAGTATGGTAT
Organism: Desulfosporosinus metallidurans; assembly: GCF_001936615.1. GTDB lineage: Bacteria > Bacillota > Desulfitobacteriia > Desulfitobacteriales > Desulfitobacteriaceae > Desulfosporosinus > Desulfosporosinus metallidurans. The sequence goes on along the minus strand of NZ_MLBF01000037.1, from coordinate 44,886 downwards.
GAAAAGCCATACTCCTTTTTATTTTGACTGGAGGTGCTCATTTGAAAAGAATTATGTCCTTCATGCTTTGCCTTGTGCTGCTTTTCTGCTTTTCGCCGATGGTCGCTCTTGCCGATACGGGCGGTAGTGGAAATATTGATGGAGGTGGCGGCGGTCTTGGAGGAGGAAGTGATGAAAACTATTGGAACGGCGGTAATGACGGGGTTCGTGTAACGGTTGTCAATGCGAATACGGGTTCGCCTGCAACAGTATCTATTGACATCACTAATAAAACGCCAACAGTACAGTATCATTTTGGAAAGATCAGTAAAATCCAATACCAAAATGGGACATCATTGTCGCTTGAAACAAACACATACACGTATGCAAATCCATCTATAGAAATGCCGAAAATTGTTAGCGCGGATGGTAGCGTTAATATTGATGCAATTAAAGCATATTTTTGTGATGAAATTATTGTCCGCTATATTTCTCAACTTACAGGGATTGAATACCAATCCCTCATTAGCGGAGAATACAAACTCTTCTTAGAGCCTATTGCCTATTTTACTTTTCAAGGGCAGAAAGTAGCCATGACCGCAACGGAAGCCGCCATGTACGACAATTTGCTAAGCGGTGGTCTGGGCTCCAAGATGGGTTCTCTGACCCATAAAAACCTGCCTTTATCGATGTTCCTGGAAACCCCGGACCTGGGTTTTACCGCCTATTCTGGGGCGACGGGCCAAAACCAGTCTAACGATACCATTATCAATTGTCTCGGACTGGGTATCGTAAGGTTTGCCGGACAACCCCCAACCCCGGCTCCTGAGACAAGCTATGATTACGAATACACGGTTGATACGGACGTGATTACTCCAGTCACGCTCTATGCTTCCGGGGAAATCAATCCCAACAGTCCCGCAAAAGTGACTTTCAGGATCAAGGGCAGTACGTACACCGTCAGCAATATCGTCATACCCGCAGGCCAAAGCCAGCTTGTGTGGTGCAAATGGCACACACCCTCCAGCCCGGAGGGAATCACCATTACGGTAAGCAGTACAAAAGGCACATTAAGCCAAACGTCAATTCTTGCAAAGATTATCCGTCTGGACGAAAATGAACCGCCGAATCCTACGGCAACGGATAGAAACGACGGTTTTACGACAGTCGGTATTCCGTCAAGGGCAGTGAAAGCTTCGGCCTCCTGGGGCGTTTGGTGGGCGCAATGGCATCCCTATTGGGTATGGATATCCCATTGGGTGTGGGTCGGCGGTGAGTATGGAAGCTGGTATGATTTCGGCCGGTGGGAGGACCACGGCTGGTATGATTTTCTCAGAGACAACTATTCCGCATCCCTTTCTGGCAGCATGAGCCTTTTGCCGGATGATAAAGTGCCCACCGCCAGCGGCAGCACCATGAAATCGGGCTATGGGGTAAAAACCATCGTTAATGCACAGTTTACAACCAACGCACCGTCCTCTCATGTGACGGGTGGGCAGACGGCGACCGCCTATTTTCCCGAATTCCATTACAAGGATTACTGGCGCTTGCTGGACCGGACGGCCAACGGATACTCCGCGCAGTTTCAGTTTAAGACAAACAGGTATTCCACCTACAATCGCAGGGTGCATTTTCTTCCAATTTGGTATCCCAACGGGCAGTACACGGTGGATACCTACATTCAGGACGCCTGGACCCCTGCCGGTATGCTGTCAATCAGCATAAGGGATGATGTAAGTATTTCCGGCTCACTCTATGACGATTGGCACCTTGCGCCCCTTAACCCATAAGTACGGAAGGAGGTTTTTTATTTTTATGGAAAACGAAACGGATCTGAAAAAATTTCGTGTTTTGGTTGTAGAGCCTGAAAAGCCGCCTTATGTTGCTGAAATTGAAAACGATCTCCGGTCCTTGCAGGAGATTGTGGGCGGAAATATACAGTATGTCGGACTTGACAGAGACACCTTCTTCTACTGCAATGAGGAAGGCAAGCTGTTGGGGCTTCCAGGAAATCGCAAGCTGGATAACGGTGATATTGTGGCGGGGACTTTTATCATCTGCCGTGATGATGGAACAGGTGAAGAAGCTTCTCTTACGGATGAGCAAATCGAAAAATACATGCGACGATTTAGGGAGCCGGAATTATATACAGTCCAAGAGGTCGAGGACGCGAGCTATGTCAGCGTTAAATCTTACAATAGCAGTGACGACTTCTTGAAGGCTCTTTTTAATGACGAAGATGAGGACGAAGACGAAATGGAGCTATAATGCAGGGCTTTCGGGGCTGTACCTAAACGGGTGCAGCTCTTTCTTTATCTGGAGGTGGTTACGCCTGGGGCATAGAAGCCTATTCAAATCGGTAGATTGCGAAGGCATTTAGGAAATCGAAGAAAGCGAGGTGGAAATGGCTTGATTTTTCCAATCATTATGATTTTGGTGTGCGCTGCCTTGGGAGGCGGCGCTTTTCTTTTCATCAGGCTGTCGGACAAAAGGAAAAAACAGGCTGCGGTAGCGGACGGCCAGCAAAAGACAGCCAATGAGTTTGTCAATGTCAAGGACATCAAAGGCAAATATCTCTACACAAGAGACCAGCTTGTCCTCTGTTATCTGAAAATAAACCCCATCACCATCGACCTGTTCAGCAAGGGCGAAAAACATCAGTTGGTCAAGCAGCTCACAGCGAGCATGTCCGGCATACAGCACCCCTTTAAATTTCTTGCCGTATCCCGTCCGGTGGACATTACGCCCCTGATCTCCGAGCTGTCGGCGGCGCTTGCCACCTCCGACACCAAGCAAAAAGAACTTCTCAAACAGGAAATTCTGGAGATGACAACCTTTGCCCTGTCCGGCGAGGTGGTGGAGCGCCAATTTTACATCGTTCTCTGGGAAAAAGCCGACGAGGGCGCCGAAAAGGAACTGTTGGTGAAGGCAAAGGATTTTGCGGGAAACCTCGACGACTGTGGGATTGGCTGCGAAATCCTGGAACAGCAGAATATTGTGCGGCTCTGCAACCTCATCAACAACCCCGCCTATATGCACCTGGAGGACACGGACTTTACCCCTTCCATTCCCATTTTAGGCGGAGGTGTTGCATTTTGATAGGAATCTCAAGAAAAAAGACCGAGTTTGTACCGGTTAATGAGGCCCTGTTAAACGTCATTTCTCCGATGGGGCTTGAAATCAAGAGAAACAGCCTGGTGATCGGTGAAAACATGGGAAAGATTTACGGCGTTGTCCGCTATCCGCAAAAGGTGGATACGGGTTGGCTGAGTAAAATCACCAACATACCGGGCACCCTTGTTTCCATCGGCATCCAGCCGGTGGACAACAGCGCTTTGATTTCAGCCATATCCAAGAGCATTATTCAAAACCGGGCCACCGCCAACGGCGCCAAGGACCCTCTTACCAGGCAGAGAAGCGAAAAAGCCGCGGAGGACGGAGAGCGGATCATGCTTCAGATCGACCAAAACGGCGAAACCGTGGTGTTGATGAGCCTTGTCATCATGCCGGTGGCCCATGACGAAAAAAGCTTTGTCAAGGGGTGCCGAAGGGTGGAGAGTGTCGTCAGCGTGATGAAATGCAAGGTCAGAACCCTTGCCAACCTGCAAAAAGAGGGCTTGCAGACCATTTCCCCAACCTATCCCGTAAGTCCGGTGGTGGAGAGCATTGTGCAGAGGATTATCCCCATGAGCACCTTTGTGGGCGGCTTCCCCTTTGCAAGCTCCGGTTTCAATGACGGCACCGGGTACTATTTTGCAAAGGACAACAACGGCGGATTGATAATAGTAGACACCTGGAAGCGCGGCAATGACCGCACCAATTCCAATATGGTCTTTATGGGCGTGGCCGGCGTGGGCAAATCCACCGCCGTCAAGCATATCGCTTTAGCGGAATATATGAAAGGCACCAAGCTGATTTTCATCGACCCCGAATCGGAGTACCGGGACCTGTGCCTGAATTTGAACGGCGACTGGATTAACGCGGGGGGTGGCGCCAACGGCAAAATCAATCCCCTGCAAATCCGGCCTGCACCCAGGGACAGCGAGGACGAGCCGGATGAAAAGGGCGGCAAACTGTACCGGGACGAGGGCAACGGCATGTCGGACATGGCGCTCCATGTTAAGAATCTGGAAATCTTCTTCAATCTCTACCTGCCCAGCCTCACGGACATGCAGAAGGCCATCCTGAAGCAGAGCGTCATCGAGCTTTACAACCAGTTCGGCATCTATTGGGACACGGATATTACCACCCTGTCCAACACACAGTTTCCCACCTTCAGTGATCTGCACAAGCTGATTTCCGAAAAAGCGGAGAAGGATAGCAACAATCCCGTCTATCGTGACCTGGCCTTGTTGCTCTATGATGTAGCCAACGGCAGCGACAGCTTTTTGTGGAACGGCCACACTGTCGTGGAAACCCATTCCCGCTGCATTTGTTTGGACACCCATTCCCTGCAAAACACCAGCGAAAACATCAAAAGAACGCAATACTTCAACCTGTTGACCTGGTGCTGGGAGCAGATGTCCAAAGACAGAACCGAGCGGGTATTGCTCATTTGCGATGAAGCCTACCTGATGATCGACCCCCAGGTGCCGCAGAGCCTTGTGTTTTTGCGCAATGTGGAAAAACGGGCGAGAAAATATGAAGCAGGACTAATCATCATCTCCCACAGCGTCGTGGATTTTCTTTCCCCTGAAATCAAGATGTATGGGCAGGCCCTACTTGACATCCCCTGTATCAAAATCATTATGGGGACGGACGGAAAGAATTTGCAGGAAACAAAGGAACTTTACAATCTTACCGAAGCGGAGGAAGAATTGCTGGAAAGCAAGAAACGAGGCCACGCCTTATTTGTGATCGGTTCCAAGCGTCTGCACGTCAATTTTGAGATACCTGAATACAAGTTTGACTATATGGGTAAGGCTGGAGGAAGATAAAAAAAGAAGCAGGCTGTATATCTCATGCAGCCTGCTTTTCTCACTTTGTCTTTAAGTCCTTAATAATAGCCAGAAGATGCTCCAACTGACCATCGTTTAGCTTCTTTAACTCATCAATTAAGTCATTTAATTTTGTCGGAAAGCTTACTTCGTCATCAAAGAAATCCTTTGGAGGGACATTCAGATATTCGCAGATATAAAAAAATCCTGTCATGGACGGCAGCGACTTTTTGTTCTCAATTTTATTGATATAGCTTTCGCTTTGACCTAAAGACAGGCTCATATCCCTTGCGGAAACCCCTTTTTGTGTGCGGAGCCTAGTTAATCTTTCGTAAAACAAATCCTCATACATTACAATTCACCACCTTGTATATATGATTATAGACAATACATCGGTTCATTATACGGAATTACAGCATATGTTTCTATTGACATAGGGAAATGTATTCCATATAATGTAAGAAAATATATGCCTTAATTCCTTATTATTATGAGAAAGGTGGTTGCTTAAAATGACGATGCTTATTAAAGAAGCCAATATAAGGCCTGCCTGCTGCTTTGCGGGACCCCGCCCACAAAGCCTTCCCATTGGGTTCGACGAAGAAAACGCCGGTTGCCTGCGGTTGAAGCAGGTACTGAAGGAACAGGCGGTCTATTTGATTGAAGCTTTGGGAGTTACTCATTTCATGTGTGGTGTTGATTTAGGTGTCGGCCAGTTTGCCGCAGAAATCGTCCTTGACCTCAAAAGAGACTATCCCGAAATTACCCTGGAGTGCGTTATTCCCTGTGAGGATCAGGCGGCAAAATGGACGATAGGGCAGCGTGACAGGTACTTTTCTATTGTGGAACGATGCGATAAGGAAACCCTTTTGCAGCGTCATTACACTAAGGATTGCATCAAAAAGAAAAAGGAATACATGGTCAAGCAAAGTAATTATGTGCTTGCGGTATGGAACGGCAAACCCGGCGGCGCGGGCAACATCCTTGCTTTTGCCCGCACCCTGGGAAAGACTGTGATTCTGATTGACCCCAATACCTTTGAAGTGCGAACTGATTCTAATAAACACTAGCGACACAGCCCAATGAACCGCAAAGGCGCTCCTCATTATAGGAGCGCCTTTTAAATGGAGGTGATTTGATTTTATGGCAATTGATCCGGCAACGGCAAAGCTTCTTGCCCAGGCGGCCTTAAAGCTTGCCTCCGATGAGGAAGCAAGAAAAAGGCTGCTGATTATTATTCTTACACCCTTGCTGTGTGTAGTTCTCATCCTGACGGCCTTCGTTTATATCCTTACCCACCCGCTGGAATTTTTGGGTGAGTTTTTCGATAGCCAGGCCATTACCGAGGTCGAGCGGCTGCAAAACGACTACGGGATGTACCAGTACCTTGCAGCAACGGATTATGAAAGCGGCGTAACCTCCTATAAGGGCGTGATTTTCACCGATGGAGTTACGCCGGTGGTCTACTACAACCAAGGAGCTGAACAATATAAAGACAAGCCTTACGGGACAGACAACATCGGCGGGTATGGCTGCGGTCCTACCGCAATGGCTATGGTAGTATCCAGCCTGACGGGTAAAACAGTTGACCCTGTGGAAATGGCAAAATGGTCTTATGATAACGGGTATTGGGCTCCCGGCGGCGGTTCCTATCATTCCCTTATTCCGGGCGCAGCGAAAGCCTTTGGCTTGCTGGCGGAAGGCTGCCCGGCAAAGGAAACGCAAAAAATCGTTGATGCACTGTCCTCCGGTAAGCTGGTGGTCGCCCTGATGGGCAAAGGGCATTTTACGTCCAGCGGGCATTTCATCGTACTCAGGGGCGTGACCGCCGGGGGAAAAATCCTGGTGGCGGACCCGGCCAGCAAAAAACGCAGCGAACAGGCGTGGGATTTATCTATCATACTGAATGAAGCCCATAAAAGCGCCGAAGCGGGCGGCCCATTCTGGATTATATCGACATAACAAGCACTTTACTTTGGTTGAGTATTTTAATACGGAGGTAGACAATGAATAACCGAAAAAAATTGATTGAATTGTTTATCTATGTGCTGATTGTGGTAATCGGGATCATCCTGCTCTTTACTGCAAATCTCAAAAAGCAGGAAAACAAGCCCTATGACGGAGGTGTGAGCGTTGCAGCTGTATCTTTCGAGTAATGGGAAAAGCGGACTGACCGACTTTATGGAAGGGCAGGAGCTTGTGATAAAGAAGCTCATCGGCAGGTTTTCCTTGAAGCTTTTTGCCGCAAAGGACATCAGGAATTATATAGGCTGCAAGTATTTCCTTGTGGATGTTTCCTGTATAGAGGAGCAGCTTGATGATTTCATCGTTGCCCTCCAATCCATGCAAATGATGCTCAATGTGAGAATCATCCCCATCCTGTCGGATATGGTAAATGCAGACGCCTATATCGGTAGGCTGGTAGATATCGGCGTAACGGATATTGTGACTGCCGATAGCATGGATGGCATCAGGGATGAGCTTGCCGAGTGTCTCTCGGAAGATGGTATGCAAAAGTATAAGCGGCCACAGGAAAGCCTTATGCAGGATATCGCTCTTCCCGAAGCCTTGATACCAAAAGAAATTGTCAAATACAGGTGGGACGCCCGAAATGTGAAGATTGCCGTTGCCGGCACACAGCGGCGCAGCGGCGTTACCGTCACCGCCTTTAACCTGGCGGCTTGGCTCATTGCGCGGGGGGCTTTCGCCTGCTATGTGGAGACCAATACCAACCGGCATTTGAACTGGATTGTCAATATCTATGATGCGGAAAAAGACGGAGAAGCCTATCCCGTCGGCTGTGTTGACTGCTATTTTACCAATGAGCTGGATAAAGACTACAACTTTATCATTTACGACTGCGGGGAAATCAAAGAACCACCCACGATATTCAGGGAGGCGGACATCCGTCTGCTCTGCGGAAGCATCCTGCCCCATGAGGCAAAAGACTATCTGCAAGTGTTAAAGGCTTGCAAGAATATGAACATCCATAAATTGGGTTTGTGTGTACCGAAGCCTTTGCAGGAATTTTGCAGGGAATCGTTAAGCGAGGATATTTTGATAGCGGAAGCCTCCCATGACCTGTTTGAGAACAATATTAACGGACATATCTATATGCCGATGGTGGAGCGGTATACTGAATGGCACCAAGTTACTGCTCATCTCCCCCGCTGTTCGAGCATAAAGGGTTCACGATTTCGGGATCTACAGGAATAGGAACCACCGCTGCGCACAGATTAAGGAGGGGTGCAATGGGATACTTTTGATCACTTTATGCATCAGAGCTTCCACATCGAGCTGTTACTGTTTATATGTACTTGCATGATCGGGCTGACAAGGACGGCAAGTGCTATCCGGCGATTGGTACCATCGCTACAGAACTGAAGCTGTCACGGAGCACCGTAAAAAGAGCCGTCACAGATCTTGAAAGGACGGGACATCTTCGCAAGGAAAATAGATGGCGGGAAAACGGCGGCAAAAGCAGTAACATGTATTATGTGAAGCTCTGAAAAAACTTACTTTTAAACCAAGGGGGTGGTATGCTCATTTGATGAACTATAGTAGAGTTCACAGTGAGCTATGCAGTGAACTACCCACTCTAAGAAATAACCTAACATCAGATAAAGAAACAAATAGTCATATTACTAAGTTATATGACTATTTGCTAAGGGATCAAAACGGTTAATTGGCTATAAAAGCTGGTTTTATGCGATTTTCAAGAGATAACTTAGCATAACTACTTTCTCAAAATCTATCGAGCCGATCCGACAAACCGAGGCACATTGGGAGGAAATGAGGGAAAGATGTGGAAAGTTCTTTAGATGTGAATATTCATGGGATTTCGGGTATATAGCAACCCTGGCGTGGCAACAACATAAGCCATCTTTAAGACCTGGATAACCATTTGATGGGGGTGAATATTTTGGCATATATGGACGCGCAAGTTTTTAAAAGACTTTGGAGTGAAGCCATCATTTCGTTAGACACATCTGCCTTAGTGTTTCTTCAAGAGTGCAATGTTGAGTTAGCTAAGTGTGTAATGGATACGCTACTGTTTGTGGAAAAACGGATATGGATATCGAATCATGTGGCTGCTGTGGAAATGAGTAAAAATTTTGAATATAAAGGCGATAGATCTGGAGCACTTGGAAGGCTTAATAAGTTTCATAAAACATTGGATAATAGTGTTACAAAAATGAGTGAAGTTTTTAAATCATTGTCTAATGAACTTTACGAAGAAGGCCATGGGCTATTAGCTGATGTTGTTTCATCTGTTGATATGAATGAGGTGTTTTATGATTTATTATCTGATTTTAACCAAAGGATGGATTCGTCTACTAAAGAAAACCGAGAATTCTTGCTATCGGGTTTGGTGCAAGTGTTTCAGAAATCTATATGTTCTAAGTCTTCATCAATTTTAACAGATGAAGAACTTAAAAATATACAATCAATTGGTGCTGCAAGATATTCAGATAGAATCCCTCCAGGGTACTGCGATTGGGATAAAGATAGTAATGAGTTTGGTGATTTGATTGTATGGCAGGAAATAATGAAAAAATCACATTTAGACAAAATACCGATGCTATTCATTACAAGAGATAAAAAGGAAGATTGGTTTAAAATAGAGCATAAAGAAATTATTGGCGTTAGAGATGAGCTAATCAATGAAGCCAAGGAAAGCGGCGCTGAAATATTCGTCATCTATTTCAATGACTTTGTTCGAATGAGCTCTGAGCTTGTGAGTAAAAATGTGGAGGCACTAATAGATAAACTTGATCGTGAGGATGGGTTGCTTCTAGAGATAGAAGATTATCTTCATGAAAATATATATGGTGAAATCCAAGATAAATTATCAGAAATTGCTAATACGAATTGTAATTCTGATTTTGTTATGGTGGATACAGTTCAGGGTGTTGAGATTACAGACAGATCATATGAGATTTTTGATGATTATGTTGTGATTAATTGTCGAGTTGAGTTTGAAGTTTCAGTCGATCATAACTTCCATTATGATAGTAAAGAGCCCAACATGGAGTTAAGTGGCGATGTGTTTTCTCAGCTAGATGCGAGAATTAGCATCAATTTACTGTCAGGTCATCATGATGAAGAAAATAAAACGTTAGATATCGACTCAGTATCAATTGAGTTTGATGATGTTGAAGTAATCGACTCATCAGATCCATTTGGACATGAAGATGAAGATTACGAAGAACCTGAGGAATTTGAGCACGAAGAACATGAGGATTACGAGTATGAGGAGTCTGAGGAATTTGAGTACGAAGAATATGAGGATTAAAAATACTATGAAAGGGAACGTTTATATAAAGGAGTGGCATTGTGGCTTGCAACATTAAGTATGATATTGCTAAAGAAATAGCAAAAGTTCCGGATGAGTTAGACCGGATGTATAAACGTGTGAAAAGCCTTTATACAAGTCTACTAGGAGCGGAAAATTTTCGTTTTGATGTTTCACAATATTCTTATGAAGAACAAAAGCAATTTATAAAATTGGCTATTTGTCTAATAGATTCAGAAGAAAACCTTATCGGTGAAAAATCATTGGGGATATATCCAAATAGAAAGTTAATATCTAATTTGAACAAATATAATACTGACTTTAAGCTAGACAAACTTGCTAACGAGTTTTATTGTAAGATACCGCAGTAGGGTGCTTTCATCCAGTATACAACGAGGGCAAGCTTTTTGTATCCTTGCGGAACACAAATGCTACTTCAATTAGAGAATTAAGACAATTATCATCGGGGTTTGCCGAAAATTATAAAAAGATATCAGGGCACATATTTGAGTATCATCGCGAATGCACAGAGGGTAATGATGAATTAAGGGCTTTAGGAATGGTAAATGCAAAAGAAGATATGCAAGTTTTCATGCTTACAGAAAATTCATATTCAGACCTTTTTTTACAAGCCATTATATACCACATTCTTACAAACAAAGCAATTAGTAAAAGAGTTGATTTTTTGTCAGAGGTTCTTGATTTCGTGAGTAAGGCTTCGAATGAAATTATGCCGCGTACTATAAAGAAAAATAACATATTTCAGGATTTTGCCAATTGCATACTAAGTATAGGGCAGAGAAATGAGAAAAGGGTAAATGTTAGTATACATGAGTTGCTAAACCAGCAAATGTTGGAGCCTATTTATCAGAAAACTGTTCATGAAAATTTCGACTGTAAAGGCAGATTTATTTGCGAAATAGACGGTAAGAAGGATTTAATAAACATAATTTTGGAAGGTAAACGTGAAAAGTATGAGAGATTTAATGAGCGGTTTTCACAATGCGCAGCTTTGTGTATGGTGTTAAACATAAGTGCTGGGCGCCAGTTATCGGCTGATTATTTGCAACATATGAAAGTTGTATACCGAGAGATTATTGAAGATGGGCTGAAGTATAATGGCACGAACGCTCACACTATGGTTAAAAAAGTGGTGAATAGTACTGGAGTGGCCACGTTCAATTCCATTAAGGAATCTATGTTTATAAGAGAAAAAATTAGCCGTGGGCTATTTAGAGAGTGCAACTTGATCGATGAATACATACTTAAAAACAAAATCCAGAGCATTTACTACAATACTCTGTTGGAGATATATGACAAGGAAATTATATATGGGATTAAGGACTCCTTCATAATGTATCTTAAAAAAATAACCGATATGATGATCGGATTACTTTATAAAATTGACGAATACCAATAATGGGTTACCCCATTTTTTAGATTTTTGACTCACATGACGTACCGCACCAGAGTTTGTATAATCAAGATACTAACGAAGGAGGTATTTCAAATGAAAAAGTGCATTGAATGTAAGTGTTTAGAAAACCTTGTACCGATCTTTAAACGAGGTTCCAACAATGGTACAGCGGAAGATTATTCTCGCAAAATGATCTGTGAAGATTGCCTAGAGAATTATGAGGAATACGGTAGGTGCCCCTTGTGCCAAGATGAAGCGGCGTATCATGAGCGGGATCTTATAGACGGATACTGTAGGGAGCATTATGACGAGGTTACCCCTTACGATGAAGAGGAAGCTGAAGACAAGAGAAGCTATGCTGAATACCTAATGGATCCATCTCATTAGCCAAACGACTAAGGAGGTGATCAGAATGTCCATAAGCGTTCAATGCCTCAATGCATCGACGATCTTTTGACTTCAAGGTATTTTTTTGTAGTCCAGTATATTTTATGTGGACATGACTTTCTGTTGGCTATCTTTGCGACTTGCTATTCTTGGACGTTAGGCCTCGCGTAGGCTAAGGGCCTTGTATACTGAACTGTGCTTGAAGCACACTGCTATTCTATCTGGGCGAACCCGCCGGGATAGCGTCTTTCCTAACATATTTGTATGTATATATTTAGGTTACCAGTATCGCTACCATGGGACGATGGTACATCCAGTCCATGCCGTGGCATCGCTGAGGTGGCTGTCTTGGTCAAACCTGCTCGTGAGAATATGGACTAAGTCGGACACAGAAGTAATTTGCCAGATGGTTGTCTGGCATTTGTTCATCTAGGATAAGGTCCAAATAGGAGCCAAGATCTTGAAAAATAGAAAGCTCCGAAATAAGATGGAACTTACTTAACTTGATGGATCAGAGATAGAGTGCACAATTGAATAGGAATATAAAATACGGCTGAGGTTACTCTGTTGAGACTTCGGCCGTTTTTTATTTACACCAACTACCAGATTGAAAGTGAGGTTCTTATAATTAGGACAGTATGTTGCATAATTGAATATATCAGCATTTTAATGGGTAATCCATCTAAGTATATGCCGTATGAGCACATTTCTGGTAAGAATGTGATAGTAGATTTTTTTAAGTCGAGTAACCTTATGCCTATTTATAGGACGAGACTTTTTCACAAGTAAACTAGCATTCAAAGGGGAGCAATTTATAAAAGAGGTAACAAATTCCTATGATTCTAAACATCCGGTTTTAATAGGAACAACGAATGCTTCCCAATTTGATGTTTCACATCAGATTAAACGAAGGATCTACTATCTGGGGGTAAATAATGCTTTCGATACAAAACGCAAGCAAGAAGCCGAAGAATATTTGAGTCAAATCATGGGCGCCTCAGATGAATTACTCTTTGCTGATTTTTCGTGGAGAGTGGCTCAAATTATTAATAACAACGAAGATTTTTATCAACCGAATGATTATCTCTATCTCGCTCGAAAAATATTTAGAGACTATTACCGAGAAGCGAAATTGCCAATCCCCGATTGGTTCCCGGTTGGTATTTTTGATGATTATAAGGATCGTGGTCGTGTAATTTGGAAGGAATTATATGAAACTCGTCAGAAACATTTCGTTCAAAGAAGAGGCAATAGACTATCGGTTGATATAAGCCAGTTTAGTACTGGTGATAAGGACAAACAAGGAAAGATAAATTATCTGCACCAGATTGTGTAATAGAAGATAGTCACGTAGTGGTATTAAATAGCAAGGAGTTTTTCAACTTTATTAGGGTTAATCCCCCTATGATGGATAGAATAAGGCGGCTAATTAATCCCTAATAAAGGCCAAGTCCATGGGCTTCTATTAGAACGATAGGTTATTGATAGGCACGTCGAGATCATTGTCTCAACAGAAAACCAAGCTAAAGGCAGATAGTGGTTTCGGAGTCTGAGTTATATTATTAAACAATTTACTAGGACTAGCTACTGTCTGGGAACATGTTTGTAGGGCTTAGTTTAGACATTTTTGAGGTATGGCAAGCGCGCCGGAACATATTGTATATGATATGATTCCATCAGAATTGTTTTTTTCTGGCGTCAAAAGGGAGCCAATGAACTAGACTTGAAGGGTCAGATCATTTTGATATGATCTGGCCTATTTGATTCTGTCTGCCACTCTTGGATTATTTTGCTATCTCGGAAGGAAGTTAAAGAACCAGAATTGAGTCAACATTTTTTTGTCCCATAGACGAGTTAGAATAAAGATAAGAGGAGTAAGGCTAAGTCCATTGGATTGTGTCTCCTGCAGATTTGGAGTTCATTGATTGAGGATTGTCAAAAGGAGTAAAAGTATGTAGATCAAACTAGCGGTATCCCCGATGATTCGTCCTAATTTGTATATTTTGGATTAATTCTATTACCTTGGAAGGACAAACAGGAAAGATGTGGAACCTTAAAGTTAAGAACAGTGTCAAATTGAAATTTCAAAGAACCCAGATATCATTGAGCGAGGTGATCTATTTTGAAAATCAAATTATACTGGCCATGCTGTAACTTTCCGAGAAAGCAACAAGCGGATGAGGATATAGATTCGTATTGGGTTGAATGCACATTTGAAGAAGCAGAGATAAATGTATTTCCACATTTATCTCTCGTCCAAATAGAAATAAGCAAGAAAAATTGGGAACCAAAAGAAAATGATTCTGTAGATATCGGGATCGATACTAATTCTCTTTGCTATCTTGTATCAAAGGATTTACGTTCGATAACCTCATTTCCATGGTATTATCCCTATTCTGGTCAGTGGAACGGCTATAGTCCATTCGAAGAGATGAGAGAAATAGAAATAAAAGATTTGAAGGATGTATCCAGCATACTCAGAGGACTGTAAAAGAGGTGTTAGGTGTGGCAATAATATACAAGAAGTGCACTAAATGCGGGTCAAAGAATTCAGTAAAAATAGACTGCGGTATGCCAGGCTATGAGCGTTCCAGAGAGGCTGAAGCCGGAAAAATGAATCCAGATTACTCCTGTAACGACTGTGGACATGAATGGAATAGAAAGCAAGCTATGGACGAGGCTTACGGAAAAATAAAGATCATCAAAGCATCAGTTGGCGGATACTTCGGTGGCTATTATGACGTGACAGTTGATTTCGATAATCTTCAGACCACTTGGAGCTTCAATGAAGGCGAGACACAGAAAACTAGCAAGAGGTCAATACAGGTTTCTACATCACAAGCTTTTATAGAGAAATTAAAGATGGTCAATCTGCTGAACTGGAAAGCCAATTATACAGAGGTTGGTGTGTGTGATGGCACTCATTGGAGCGTTGAGATTTTCACAGTCGAGAGAACTATTAAAAAGTATGGCGACAATATGTTCCCGCTGGAATGGGAGTTGTTTTGTAAGTCGATTGGACGAATAACGAATAGAAAGTTTCACTAATCAAGTGATTTGAAATGAAGAATGTTTATGTATACGACCAGGAGAACACGTATGCACGGTTTGGTGAGTCAGGTTAAAGGTAAGTGCTCTTAAACTGAAACAGGTTCATTATATAATATTGCTATTACCGTGGCTAATTTCCGTTTAGGTGGCAGTTGGCATGTCCCAAAAGGTGTCAGAGAATAGGTCTCTTTCATGAACGGTCGGATCGTTCTGATATGGTCTGGTCATTTTTGTTTTTAACTAGATTACTTCCGCGATCTTAGAAGGATAACGATGAAAGAGGTGGAAGTTTTGTGTAGAGGCGAATTATTGGGGAAGTTAGAAAATTCCAATGACCGTAATTTGTTGAATGCAGTAATTAAAAAAATTTACGTAAACGGAGGCTTTTAAATGTTCTTTTTTTTCTTTAACGATTATCTAGAAGAAATCCGCGAAGCGGCAGAGAGCACTAATATTAAATCAATCATAAACAGTGAGGAATACTATTTTCAAAAAGCACTCGATAAGTACAATGAGTTCAAGCAACTTGTTGTTGAAGATACTATCTTGGATAATTTGATTGCACAATCAAATGAAAAACCATTTTCATTTGAAAAATTACTTGAGAAATCTCAACTTAATTTGCAAGAATATAAAGTCCTGAAAATAATTGGAGAGTTAGTAAGCTATATTGATAAAAGCGCAGCGATGAAAAATAAATTCAATGAATACGATGACAAACGGACAATGGCGCATACTTCTGTTAGACAAAATATTTGGCTGCAATCTTTTTTGAAGTTAAAAAGAGATATTAATCTTGATGAATTACCCGATGGTGTAAAAAATGCAATTAGATATCTACTAGAACCGGATAAGACTATATCTGTTTTTTCAGATAAGAGAAAAGAAGAGATATTGGATTTCATTTTCCAGGGAAAAGACGGTGATTTATTTGAGTGTATGCACGAAATTGGAATAAGATCTAAAAATCCTATGAACGATGGTTATGTATATTCAGCAATTTTACATTCGGAAAAAATACGAAAGTTGTGGGAAGCGGATAAAAAAGAAAATACGTTGATAATTGACCATCAGAAAACTTGGGCATTTGCTCCAGGAGAAGATGCCTATATGTGGGATGAGTTTATAGAGAAGGGTATTATGGCAATCGGGTGGGGGAAAGTCAGTGATTTAAAGAAGTTTAATACTAAAGATGAAATGAAGGAACAACTCAAGATTGCATACGGAACACAAAGTAATCATAGGAACAGTGGCCTTGCATTATGGCAATTCTGCAATGAAATCCAAATTGGTGATAAGATCTATGCGAAGGTTGGTATGAAAACTTTGCTTGGAATTGGAGAAGTTATTTCGGATTACGAGTATGATGATAACACAGAAGAATACAAGCATGTGCGTCATGTCAAATGGCTTAAAACAGGAAGATGGGAATTATCTGAAAAATTTGCCATAAAAACCCTGACGGATATTACAGACTTTGAAGAGTTTTGTGAAAGTCTTGAGAAGATTGTAAACGAGTCTGAACCTTCCAAAGATGAAACTGCTGATGTAGCTGAAGCGATATATGAACTCTATTCCAAACAAGACTTTTTATCAGACGTATTTATCAGAGATGACCAATATGATACCCTATTAGTACTTCTCCAACGAAAGAAAAATATCATATTGCAAGGTGCACCTGGTGTGGGGAAAACCTTTGCGGCCAAACGTCTTGCATACTCGATCATGGGTGTGAAAGATGAAGAACGAGTCAAAGTCGTCCAGTTTCATCAAAGCTATTCCTATGAAGATTTTGTTATGGGATACCGACCAGATGACAACGGTTTTTCTTTAAAGTTTGGCGTTTTCTACAAATTTTGCAAACACGCTGAAACCAATCCGAATAAGCCCTATTTCTTTATCATTGATGAAATAAACAGGGGTAACTTAAGCAAAATTTTCGGTGAACTCCTTATGCTCATAGAAGCGGATAAGCGCAGCGAGAAAATAGTGCTGACTTATTCGGATTTAGAGTTTTGCGTGCCTGACAATGTGTTTATTATTGGGATGATGAATACAGCCGACCGTAGTCTTGCTATGATTGATTATGCTCTGCGTAGACGCTTTAGCTTTTTCGAACTTGAGCCCGCTTTTGGAGTGAAAATGTTCGAACAATATTTGCTGGATAAAGATGTTGATGCCGTCTTAACTAAAAAAATTATTACAAAGCTCAATTACTTAAACAATAAAATTGAGACTGATCCGAATTTAGGTAGTGGTTTTCGTATCGGGCATAGTTATTTCTGCGATTGTGAAAATATCAATAGCGGTTGGTACGAAACAATTATTAGATATGAAATTGCTCCATTGTTAGAAGAGTACTGGTTTGACGACATCGAAACGGCAAAAAGTTCCATAGATGAGTTGCTTAGGTGATGGACATGACTGAAAGTCCCAAAATACCGATCAAGAACATTTATTACATGCTTTGCTACGCATGGAATACGTTGCAGCAAGCAGATGACCAAATTACTGGAATTGAAGAGTTTGATAATATCTACAATTTACTGGCAAAGGTAATGGTTAGTGGAATCAATAATTTGCGTAAACGTGGCTTCCATCGAGAGTATAAGGAATATTGTGAGGAGTTATCACTAGTTAGAGGTAAAATTGATGTGGGGAAAACAATTAAACGCCAATCGTTAAAACGTAGGAAAGTGATTTGTGACTTTGATGAATTTACCAATAATGTACCATTCAATCAGATACTTAAGACAACCCTCAGTACTTTGATAAAATACCCTCAACTTGACAGAGTATTGAAGAATGAGCTTATTAAAACAAGGTATCACTTCTCAGATATTGATGAGATAAGGCTGACAAATAATTCATTTTCGTTTCTTAAATACAATCGCAACAACATCCATTACAAAATGTTAATGAATATTTGCGAACTGCTTTATTACGGACTGATAACGAACGAAAAGGGCAATGCCGTGCGGTTTGCAGATTTTATTCGGAACGAACAGATGGCGATCCTCTATGAAAAATTTGTCTTGAATTTTTATAAGAAGCATTTGCCCCGTAGGGATTTTACGGTTCATTCGCCCAAAATTTCATGGAGTATAAGTAGCGAGTACAATCACATTGGCTTGGAATATCTACCTGAAATGCGAACGGATATTGTTCTTGAAGACAATATTAATCAAACACAACTAATTATTGACACAAAGTTTTATCGCTCTGCCTTTGGAAAGAGAAACTACAGTGAAACAAATAAGCTGATTTCAAGCAACTTGTATCAAATTTATACATATATAAACAGCAGCGATTTTCATGGAGCAATTACAGGAATGTTGTTGTATCCGACAAATGGAGAAGAACTAGATTTAGAATATCTTATTAGTGGAAAAATTATTCTGGTCAAAACCTTAAACCTTAGCAGCAATTGGGAGGACATATTCAGTAGGCTGATCGAGATTGCTAATATCAGACGATATTAATTAGGATGAATTTTGGCAGCGTTTACTATCTTACTTCTAGGTTCGACTCTCGCCTTCGAACCGTGCATTATGACACGGCTCCTCCATCACGGCGAACCCCGTCGGGGTGATGTCTTGCTAAAACATGTTGGTGGGGAGATTGGAAGGGGTCATCTGAATTATTTGCCAGATTGATTTGATGTAAAATATTACAATACTGGTTCGGTGATATCGCCGCTTTAGAGGTGTTTGCAACTATTTAGGTGAAATGAATCGCTAATTTGTTATTAACAGAGAGAGGATGTTATAAGTGGATCCAGATGATTTTTTACCTACACTTAATAAGATTGCCCAGAGATATTTTCAACAAGTTCAAAAAGAAGTAAGTTATTGCCCGACCTGCCAACCTTACGATGGCGGTGAATACATATGGATACTAGGAGAGGAAACCACACTTGAGGAGATTTTTGATGAACTTGATGTTCCTGAGAGATTTAGGGGCGATATCGCTAATCATATCACCTGTGATAATTGCGGAGCATCAAACTTCGAACGGTACGATATAGTCGGCAAAGCGGATCACTTTGATTTAGAAACGCAAGAAAAAAGTAGACTCGCAGAAAGGAAATATGGACGTAAGATAGATGAGCTTCAGTCACACTTGGATAAATATCCTTCACTTGCACTTACTACTGCATTAGGAAGGAAGATATATAAAGAAATCTTAAGAGGCAATGTACCTTCTTTGTCTCTAAGTGGAAAATGGTATCGAGGGAGAACAGCTTCATCCTCTGAAGTTTATGAAAGTAAGGATATGCAAGCGCCTCCTATAGGAAGGGCTAGAGATGGGCGATATCACCATACTGGTCAAAGCGTTCTGTATATTGCCGATTATAGGGAGACTGCTATAGGTGAAGTTCTTGAGGAATATTTTAAACCTGGTCTAGTCTGGATTCAGGAATATGAAATTGGTGGCATTACTAAAATTCTCGATCTACGAAGTGATTGGAATAGAATCGGAATGACAGAAAGTGAAATATTAGTAGCATTATTATCTAGACGTTTGTTGGACCAAAAAGTTCAAGATAGAAAAAGCAATTGGAAACCAGAGTATTTTGTTACACGCTTTATAGCAGATTGTGCACGGTTGGCAGGCTATAATGGAATATCGTACTCTTCAACTAGATATTCAGGAGATAATGCGATTATATTTGATGTAACAACAACACTTATTAAGCCAGTTGGTGATCCCATGATACTTGTTCACAAACCTAGTTTCAATTATAATGTTGAATTTACAGAGCCATGTTTTCCGTTTTAGACAATTCGTAGTTAGGCCGTTTTGGAATAGGCGGAGTGTATAGTCAAAATTGGTGACTGCCAGAACGTCAATGGAACGCGCTGGTTTTAGTTTCCCACAGAAAATAAACAGCAGTTTTCGAAGATGTTTTGGAAGGAATTTAAACGAAAACTGTAGAAAGTCAGAGAGTGTGGTTGTGTCGCCTCGTAAACCCCGTAGCAAGTAGGGACCTATGGGGGATAACAGATAACTTGCGTTTTTCTTTATAGTATCTATAAGGGGTGAGAGAATGATAGACCCAGGTATCGAGAAAGTATGTAAAATTCTTATTCGACGGGAAAGGGCTGACTTAGCTGACCAACTCCAAAACTCTCACTCGGTAGTTGATGAGTCTTCTACTTACGGCAGTTACTCTTACTCGACTATCAGTTCGTTTGATATTTTTTCACCAATTGAAGACTACGAAAAACTTGTAAAGATTAGTGATGACGAACAGAAAACCTTATTAAATGCGGTAATGTTAGTGTACCCACCTAAAGATAATTCCCCAGAGATTAGGTCATTGCGATTCTTCGTTGATTTTGATCTTGAACCGATGCACCATATCGACTGTAAGGGACTTAAGGAACTAGGCTTTGATTACATAAAAGAACAAATGCAAAAGTGTGAAGTGAAAATTGATAACAGTGACTACGATGGTGCAATAACCAATGCTAGAACACTGGTTGAAAGTGTTTGCCTGTTTATCTTGGAGGAAAACAACGTTTCGAGTGACTGTGATGGTAATCTCATTAAGATTTACAAAGAAGTCAACAAAGTTCTTAAAACAGACCCGAGTCTTTATGAGGAAGAATGCTTCAAACAAATTCTGTCTGGAATGGTTTCAATAATTAATGGACTTGCTAGCCTTAGAAATAGAATGAGCGATGCACACGGAAGATCAAATGCGAAGTACTATAAACCAAGCGTTAGACATGCAATACTAGCTATGAATAGTGCCAAAGTGATATCGGAGTTCCTATACTCAAGCTGGAAAAGCAAACATTCGTGACAAGATGCTACTTTAGGCAGGCAACCCACCCATCTTGTCAAGTCACAACATTTCTGGCGTGACGATTTAAGTGGAAATAAATATTCCAAGTGGATGTCTAAGGTTTGTGCTAAAATGTTAATAAATAGAAAATCGAAGGCAAAAATCATAGAAAACGAGGGAACGCAATGCCAATCTTACAATGGCTTAATAGAGACAAACATATCCGAACTACCGAGCAGGTTCCCTATCGGCTATTGGAACAGCAGGACGAATATTCATTTGGCGACGCAAGCACATCGAATATGCTGATACAGGGCGATAACCTAGATGCACTCAAAGCATTGTTACCTTATTATGCGGGTCGGGTAAAGTGTATTTTTATTGACCCCCCCTATAACACCCGTAGTGCGTTTGAGCATTACGATGATAACCTGGAACACAGCCAGTGGTTGGGTATGATGTATCCGCGTCTTGAATTGTTACGCGACCTGCTGGCGGAAGACGGTAGTATCTGGGTTACAATTGACGACAACGAAGCTCACTATTTAAAAGTGATTATGGATGAGGTTTTTGGGAGAAAAAATTTTGTGGTTAATGTGGTTTGGCAGAAACGTGTATCGCCAGCTAATGATGCAAAATATTTTAGTTCAGACCACGATTATGTTGTTGTTTATGCTAAGAACCGTGAAAGCTGGTCGCCTAATAGATTACCTAGAACAGAACAACAGAACGCTTATTACAAAAATCCTGACAATGACCCACGAGGACCGTGGAATTCAGTAACCTATACAGGTAATAAAACGCGTACTGAACGGCCTAACCTGTACTACGGCATAAAAAAACCAGTCACAGGTGAAACTATTTGGCCGCCGGAAACCCTTACCTGGCGATATGGTATGGACAAACACCTTCAAAACGAGGCTAACAATCTTTTGTATTGGGGCAAGAATGGAACTTCAAAAGTGCCTCGATTCAAAATGTTTCTTAAAGATGCCGAAGCTATAGTGCCGAGAAGTGTGTGGAGCGCAAGCGATTGTGGTAGTACCCAAACCTCAATGACTGAACAGAAAAAACTGTTTAGTAACGCCTTTGGAACACCTAAGCCAGAACTTTTGTTGCAGCGAATTCTGCATATTGCTACGCTCCCCGGTGACTTTGTATTGGACAGTTTCCTTGGTTCCGGTACAACTGCTGCTATCGCGCACAAAATGGGACGTCGTTACATCGGCATTGAAATGGGCGACCATGCTGTGACACATTGTGTTACACGCCTGAAAAAGGTGATTGAGGGCGAACAGGGCGGCATATCGGAGGCTGTGGGATGGAAAGGCGGAGGAGGATTCCGGTTTTATCAGCTTGGCTCGGCGGTGTTTGATGGCGAGGGGCGGATCAATCCACAAATTCACTTTGCTCACCTAGCCGCCCATATCTGGTTTTCTGAAACTCGTACAGCACTTCGTAGCGAAGCCCTTAACCCATATCTTGGTACCTATAATGGGACAGCCTATTACCTTCTTTACAACGGAATTTTGGGGGACAAGCGCCCAAACGGCGGCAATGTGTTGACTTCGAAGGTTCTGTCCTATCTTTCCAGCCATGACGGGCCAAAGGTGATTTATGGTGAAACCAGTCGTCTAGGAAAGGCTCGTCTCAATGCCCTCAATATTATTTTTAAGCAAACACCCTATGATGTAAAGGTGGGTTGAGAATGACAAGAATACCGCTAAAAACATACCAAATTAATGCACTGGACAGTCTGAAAACCTATCTAGAACAAGCTCGTTTTCTCGGAGCGAAAGTTGCTTATGATGCCCATGAAAAGCCTGGCGTCGTGAACAAGCGTGCGTTTAATTCATTGCCCGCCTCGCTCGATAATGTCCCATATACCTGTCTTCGCTTACCGACCGGCGGCGGAAAAACCCTTCTTGCTGCCCAATCGGTTCGGATAGCATCAGAAAGTTATCTAGAAAGGGAATTTCCGTTGGTTCTATGGTTGGTTCCAAGTAATACTATTCGCTCGCAGACACTGGAGACCCTCAAGACCCCAGGCAATTATAATTACGAAACTTTACGAGAAGCGTTCAATGGCAATTTTATGGTTCTGGATATAACAGATTTCACACAAATCCGTCCCCATGATTTAACGAGTAAAGCTGTGATTGTCCTCGGCACCATGCAAACGATCAAAACCGAAGAAGCTAACACGGATTCGCGTAAAGTATATGCCCATAATGAGAATCTTGAACCGCTTTTTAGTAAAATTCCTGTCGGGTTTACCGGCTTTGACACGATCAATAACGGTGACGACCAAGGGAAAATTCGATTCTCTTTTGTTAATCTTCTGCGGATGTACCGCCCTCTTGTTTTAGTGGACGAAGCTCACAACAATGTAACTCGTCTAAGCTTTGAGGTGTTTGAGCGTGTCAACGCTGCCTGTGTTGTTGAATTCACGGCAACTCCCGCTTCAAATAGCAACGTGTTGCACAGCGTTTCTGCGATGGAGCTTAAAGCCGAAGAAATGATTAAACTTCCCATTGTGCTGACTGAACATAAAACGTGGCCTGAAGCGGTACGGGACAGTATTTTGCAACGCAAACGGCTTGAAGTTTTGTGCGGAAAAGAGACGCAATATATTCGCCCAATTGTTCTGTTTCAGGCCGAAAATCAGGGCCAAGAAACCACTTGGCAGGTCTTAAAGGAGCACTTGTTAACAAATGAAAATATCCCAGAAGAAAAAATCGCAGTAGTCACAGGTGATCAGCGAGAACTCGACGGAATCAATCTATTCGATCCAAATTGTCCGATTGAGTTCATTATTACAGTGCAGGCATTAAAAGAAGGCTGGGACTGTTCTTTTGCCTATGTGTTTTGCTCCGTGGCAAATATCCATTCCGCCAAAGACGTTGAACAAATTTTAGGTCGTGTTTTACGGATGCCCTACGCAAAGCGACGCAAAAATGAAGTATTAAATCGCGCTTACGCCTACGTATCATCGATATCTTGGCCCAATGCTGTCACGCAACTTCACGACCGTCTTGTGGAAAAGATGGGCTTTGAAAAAGAAGAAATTGACGAGAGCTTGGAACCCCGTCAACCTAGCTTTGACTTCGCAGACGATCAACCTTATGAACCGTTCCGTCAGCCCGATCCGATTGTTGTAATGCTGTCGCAAGAAGTAGATTTAAGCGACCTTCCTGATACAGATAAACAAGCCATCGTCATGTCAAAATCCGACACGGGTGGGATGATAGCCACAGTCGTGAGTGCTATAAGTTCCATTGCTTTGGAGAAACTTGTTTCCCATGCCCAAGGAAGTCAAGCTGAAACCAGACTTAAATTGCATTTACATCAATCCGCCACACAGCGTGCAATCGCTCCCGTCAATCGTGGCGATAAATTTATCATTCCTCAATTATGCCTATTTATTGATGGTGAACTAGAATTACCAGACGATGAGATTTTTCTTTATGCCGCGGATTGGAAACTAATTGGCCCAGCACAACTAACCGAGACAGAGTTTTCGTTACAACCAGATGGTATGACTTTTGCAATTGATATTTTGGACGGGCATGTCCGTCAATCTATCGTAGCCCCCGCTGAACAATTAAACCTTGACTTTGTGGATACGGGATGGACAGTGAATGAATTGTCCTATTGGTTGGATAAGCGCCTACGCATGCCAGATGTTCCACAGCCACAAATGCTGGAATTTATTCGTTGCACCGTTGCCTCTCTGGAAGATGAGCGAAAAATACCACTTACGGCCCTTTCACGCGGGCGTTTTCTACTGCAGAAGGTGCTGAATAACAAAATTGGCCGATTGCGCCAACAGGCAAAACTACGTGGTTATCAGATACTTTTATATGGGCAGTCGCCAAATGTCGAAGTTTCCTACAATTACAGTTTTTCCTTCGAACCTAATGCGTACATTCCCCCTCGTCAATATCACGGAAAGTATGACTTTAAGAAGCATTTTTATCCAAGTATATTCGAAATGAACGGCGAAGAAATGGAGTGTGCCTGGGCTATCGAAATGCTGGGAGATCGCCTCCGATTTTGGGTGAGAAATATTGAACGAGATTCCCGCTCATTCCGCTTTCGAACTTCAACGGATTATTTTTACCCCGATTTTGTGGCCCTCCTTGAAGATAAACGTATTTTAGTCGTGGAATACAAGGGGGACTTATACAACCCCCAAGATGTCGGAGAGAAGGACAATCTTGGACATCTATGGGCCAGAGAAAGTCAAGGCAAGGGCGTCTTTCTCATGGCGTGGAAACAGGACGATCAGGGTCGTAACGTCTATCAACAATTGTTGGCGGCTTTAAGCTAAAGCTTCAATAGTTAATCTGATCATAGCCTCAAAAAAGGAACTGAGTCTTGTTAGTTGGTTGGGTTCATACCACCACAAGGGTTGGAAGTTAATGTAAAGCGATAAGATGGGGGCAATCAATATTAGGACACTTGGAGTAATTTCGAAAACTAACTTCCAGTAGGCCAGAAGAAAATTCTGCAATAATTTTAGGTGGTGGTAATAAGGTTCTAAAGCTTGATACCGAGAAATAATTGCAAGGCTCAAAAAGAATGGAATAGCAAAGCCAACCTATCAAAGATAGATTTTAACAAGTACCCAGCATAAAAAAGGGATTTTGCTATCTAAGCCACTTTTGTCATCAGATCATCCAGAATGGCGAGAAGGCTAAAATTGGATAGTTTAAGTCTTACATCGAGGTGTATGTTTGTGGAGTGAATCATCACCCACCAGGATAAACGTTTTTTGCCACGAGTATGACTTTCTTCTAGGTTGTAATCTTCTAGGATTCGTTTGTTGACACGTTCTGAAGAAGTACGTTTCTTCATCTCAGTTTTCCATTCTTTGCTACCGCGAGGGATGGCTGTGAAAAGGCGCTGATCCCACTCGGGTTTCGTGTAAACGGTTCTTCCATAGGGAGAAGGCGAACACTGGTCCTTATGAGAACAATGGTTAATTTTGCCCATGGCAAGGGGACACCGCCATTTATTCCGGCAACGATCTTTCATAAAACCATGGTTAATCATAGGAAGACCTTCTAAACAAATGGGAACACCAAACTCATTAACTTTAACAGGTGGAGGAAACTTAAAATGGCCTTTATTTGTTGAGTTTAAAGGAATCACAGCTTTAGTATCCCAGGCATTGAGGAGTTCATAGGTTGGGTAATTATCATGAGCACCGTCTCCAATAAACCGGTCGAACTTAAAGTGTGGATAGAGCTTTCGGGCTTCGGCTAAAGCGACAATGGCGCTAACCCCATCATGACGTTGAGCTTCAACTAGGCGAAGATAGAGTGGAAGATCAGCCTTTAAGATTGGATTATAGACAGACAAGAAATAGCCACAATGCCCATAGAACCAGACTTCGTGGTAACTATCCCAGCCGTGACGAGCATCAGGATCAGAGAATCTGCGATGACAATCACAGCTGAAGAGACCCTTAGATTTACAATCGCAAACTCTTATTCCATAAGGACTTCCGCCCGTGTTAATACAGGTACCATCTCCGGAGATACCCAACTTCTGAGTATCCCCAAGAAGGCCAGCCTTAGCGGAAGGTTCTACAGCAACTTTGGCAAATATTTGTTGAAGAAGCCTTTCGGGTCTAAGTTCAAAGGTTTTACCTTGCAAGGCCAAATCAACAAATTTTTGAATAATACCAGGATGACGTGGTGGTTGTTTCTGGTTCTTGCCAAGCTTCTTACGGGGCTTGCGTTTGAAGGGGTGGAGAGAATCCCGGGCATTGGGGTTTTCTCCCAACCAAAACCTGTCAATAAAGTCATAATGATTTCCTACCTCTGGAACATCATCAGGAGAAACACCAATCATCGAACAAAGAAGAGCATCAGATTTAAGGGTATCAACCCAATCGGAAATGCCGTGGTATTTTAATTCAGACATCAGGACAAAGGAACGAAAGATCTCAGGTTGGTGTTTAGCTGGTGCCCCGGTATTAGAGTAATAAGGTTGTAAAATGGGTTTTAAACCATCCAGATCAAGGATATAGAGTTTAGATAGTGCTTTGGCGAGCCGAGTTACTCTGGGTTTGTCTAATTGGTAAAAAAGTAAGACGTTTTGAATGAGTAATTGTTGATACTCGGAATGAGTTTGCCAATGACCGAACAGAGTGATCACCCCAATATTTAAAGATATGGTAATAAATGCCATTCGATCAATTTTGGGGGTAACTCCGAAAAGTCAAGGTAGATTAGTTCCATAGCTGGTATGTAGTTCCAATACAACTGGAAAAAGTTTTCGGTTTTTAGATAAGTTTCTGGGGGAAAAGCGAAAACCCAGTCCCCTAGAATCCAGCGATACTAGGCAAACAGGGTTTTCGAAATTACTCACTTGAACAAGGGGGGTAAACTGCCAGATCGAAGTTCTGGCAGTTTTTGTAACTTGTTGGACTGTTACAACAAATTCGGGAGGTAATTAAATCAATATGTGGAATGCCTTAGAGATGATTACGTCATATAAAATGGATGATTAGACAAAGTGGGATAAGCTACCTTAGCGCAAAAGGGAGAGAATCTTATGCAATATAATCTAAGTACATTACGAGAAGCGTATAAAAGTCAGACCTTGGTGCCGATAATTGGGACTGGGCTGTCAAGGTGTTTTAAAATGCCAGATTGGGGTGAATTAATTATTCGAATTGGCTCTATGTATAATCTCTCCAAAAAACAGATGGAGTCAATTCAAGAATTGATTAAAAATAAAGATTATTTGGATGCAATTGATGAGATAAAAGCCCAAGGTATTGATGAGCTAAATATTCAAACCGCCGTCAGTGACTATATTTTACAATATAAGAAAACCACTGATAAAGATGTTGACCATAATTACGTAGATTTGATAGAGATGCATTGCACAAAATATATTACGACGAACTACGATAACTTTTTGGCTGATTATTTTGAATCTCAAGTCTTTACATTGGAGGATATTGGGCAAGGGTTTTTAAATGAGATCGCACACAATAAATATGACAATACGATCATAAATCTTCATGGAATGATAGGTAAACCAAATACAATAGTCTTTTCAAAGCAATCATATGAAAAACTTTACCAAAGTGAATTATATAAAGAGACTTTTGAGGCTTTTAAAAATCGCTACACGTTCCTATTTATTGGTTTTTCCCTAGACGATATTTATTTTCAAGAGTTAATGGATAAATCAAAGCGTCTAACACGATCCAGACATTTTATACTATTAAGCGAAAGCGAAGCAACGGAAGAAAAAATTCACAAACTTCGAAATCGTTATGATGTGGAATGCATAATTTATTCGATTACTGAAACAAGTCATCAAGAAGCCATTCGGCGTATATTGGAGTCGATTTGTTTACTGGAGCAAGCACCGCAGAAATTGGATACCGGTAGCGTTGAGAATAAAATTATTGATATTTCAGCGACAGAAGGCAAATTAGATAAACTTTTACGTCAGATCAAACAGAATGAATCTAAATATCAGATAGGCACTGCCCTAAAGAAATACCTACGCTTACTGACGGATGAAGATTTTCAGATATTGACTGATAATCAGAAAAGAGATGTCTATCTAGGAATGGTGTTTTGTTATGGGTATTTATGTGATTATCCAAGTATGAAAAGATATCTAGAACTTGCCCGTTTAATAAATACGGAAGAGGATTATTATTTTATCTATCGGAGAGAAGCCGAGTACTATTATAATCTGCATGAATGGGATAAGGCGATTGAAGCTATAGAGGCGGCTATTAAATTTAAATCAAATGATCCCACCTTACTTGTATTTAGAGATCTTTTGAAGGCCTGTAGTAGTGTTGAAGAGCCAAGGAGCGTTGCCAAACCACAAGAGCTACAGGAATATAGGGTAACACTACATAAATATGTGGATAATGATTTCAAATTATATGCGCAGAAAGTATCGAAGGAGGAGCAAAAATACACTTATTTAATGTTGGGAAATTTGGCGGGACAAGTATACCAACAATACTTGGATGCAATTAAACTATTAAACAAAGCCTATAATTTGGGTAATGATTTACATATATTAGAGGAGTTGGGGCTCTACTACTATTATGCTGCAATTAAGGAGGCACATTTAGAAAGTTTAATCCGGCTGATTGATGTTGATTTGTCTATGTTACGTAGGGCAAGAGATTGTTTTGAACTGGTTATAGCCAAGAGCAATGGTAAGTTTAAAGAAAGTGTATATAAGCGAATAGGATATCAGTATCTTAAATTATTGGAGATTTCCAAAGAGTATTATCGCTTATCCAAGGAATACGATGCAGTATATCCATATTTTGGTGAAGAATATGATATGATTTTGATGAAAGCAAACTGCGACCTTGAGATGGGTAAGATGGATAATAATGTATTACTAAGGTTAAACCCTGAAGATAGACTATTAATTAGTATGGGGTATTATCACAGACAAAAGAAATTCGATATTATTATTGATGAATTGCGATCTATAATAGACAGAGAAGAAATATCCACAAAAAGGTTGTATCAATTTTTTCTAGATGCGCTGTTCTTTAGAGGAAGATCGAAACTGTTTGATGAATATTATAAAAAGTATCAGGAAAATTGGAGGAAAGATGACACAGACCAATTGTATGATATTTATGCTCAGGAGTTATCGGGTAATTTAGCAGATGCTGAAAAAGGATATATTGAACTCTGTGAAAAATTAGAGTCACCGCTTATTTATCAACAACTGCTACAATTTTACACAAGGTGCAATCGTCCTGAAATGGTTGAAGAGATTTATGATACTTTGGCAACGAAGAAGAGGGATATTACTGCCCCCGATGCTTCTAATTTTTATTGTGTATATATTGTATTTTTGATAAATCAGAGAAATTATGAAAAAGCTGTGGATTTCTATTGTGCATATGAAGCATTGATAATTGACGAAAACGTTAAAATGGAACTGGAAAATCTGATTAAGCCGTTGATTTGTGATTACAGTAACTATGAACAGAGAATAAACGAATATAAAAAAATATATGAAGAATTTTCGGTGCCCCATGCATTGTATGAGATTGGTATTCTATACCTTAACAACAATCAGTTTGAAAAAGCGAAAGAGTATTTAGATAAGGCTGAAATTGTAGGATTTTCTATCGATCAACATATAAGAAACGCTTCTGAGATTCTCCTTGGAAAACAAGTTGATAGCCCCTTACTTATGCCTAGTAAAGTATGTGAGATAATTGCTATCAAACAGCTGAAGTTTCGCACCCCTCTAGATCCCTGCTTTTCTTGTTTCCCGGTAGCCTAATGTCATTGTTACCTTTTGATTATTAATGATTAACTAGCCTTTTCAAGGGCTTTCAGCTGATTAGTAAGAAATGAATTCTCAAATAGCTCTTTCAAGTACTCATATTCATGGGAATTCTTAAATTCCAAAAGGTCCACTAAACCGGACTTGGCGATGCTTGTTATCACCACTTGTAGTAAATCATCAAATAATTCCCACAGGCGTTCCGCTACATTCTTCTCAATAAGTTCGTCTTTAATCTCGGCAAACAAACCATCCAAGGATTCATAGGCGTTCACTCGACGAAAGTAGGCCAGAAGAGTATAGAGAACATAACAAGTTGTAATATGAGCGATTTGAGCATCAAAGTCCCTCGATTGACACGTCCCTAATTTAAGGTACTGCTTTGTTTCCTTGAAAAAGACTTCTATGCTCCAACGGACGCTGTAGATCTCCAACATGCTCAATAAACTGAGGGATGTGTCGGTCGAGAGAAACAACCTCCATTTTTTCTGATAGGGAAAACGGCAAAAATACAATTTAACTTGCCCTATTCCTTCATAATCAACAACGGCTTCGAAATAACGGGTATTTCGCTTCCGACAACGTTTCTCTTGACCCTCGTTTTTTAAAACGCTATGCAATTCCTTGGCGTTGAAGGAATCCCCTTTGTAGAGATACTTTCGACCATCTTTACGGACTCCACAAATCAAATGCATCGGATTTTTGCCCAGTTCCCGAACCGTTTGAATAAACTCGTGGCTGCTGAACCAGCTGTCAACAAGTACGTATTTGGCTTTGAATCCCTGTTTTAAAGCCCGTTTCAGCATGTCAAGACCGTTCGTAATTTTGCTAACATGGCATTCTCGGATACGTTTCGCCCCGGCAGATTTTGGATCTCTCAGCTTTTTGTACTGTTCTTTGCGGTGCCGAGCCTTCGTTAGTGCCTTTTCTGCTTGAAGGGTGAAGTCCAAAGGCTTGAAGATTTTACCGTCGAATAGACCAAGTGTGAGATTTTTAAAGCCTAGTTTAGTACCTTTTCTCCCTGCGACATGGTCAAATACCCTGCTAACCTGTTCAATTCTCCGACCTGTTTTGGCGATAGTCGTATCATCCAGAATGAAGGCGGACTTGTCATCCATTTCGTTTGTAGGATTCACTAATCGTTGGAACTGTTTAGCCATAACGAGTAGTAATGCTCTCCAAGGCATTTTTTCATTATTTTTCAGGCGATAGATAGTGTCTTTTTTCATAGTGGTAACCTTTTTAGATTCACTTTTGTATAAAGCGTGGACACTTTTTAGTAACATTAGGGGTAGCATCAACATGAGTACGAGGATTTCCGAAGTACTGTAGCCCGCCTGTTTTTGAAAGCTAACTTGGTGGCACAGTGTTTTAAGCTTGAAGGTCTTCATAACTTCACATATAATGTTGTTAATCGAATAACCATGATTTTGGAGCACGTTTTCAATTTCTTTGACAGGTTTCCGCATGATAACACCTCATTTTTGGTTAATTTGGATCGACATCTAATTATACCATAAACTCAGTGTTCATGCGGATTTCAGCTATATTTTTCACCTTTTTTAGACTGAAATTTCAGCCATTTTATTGGGTGCGAAACTTGAGAAACAGATGCAAATTTTTCGTAAAGATGGCAGAGTGCTTGAGAAAGAACGGTCACGATTGGGTGAGGAGATTCTTTTGGATGCTCAGTCAATCTATATGCTTTTTTTCTTAAATAGGATTGATTACTTAGTGAAATATAAACGAATTTATATTACGTATGCGGCTCAATATGACATTCATATATCTTTATTCTGCCAAGAGTCCCAGCTAATAAGAAGAATTATTACTTGGATGAGTAATGATTCGCGCATTCATTTAGTAGCACCTAAGATTAATTGGTATCAGGATTTAAAGACTAAATATCCTCAAGTTAATAGGGATTATATCAGTGGTATTTGCATGTCAAATGAGTTGGGTATACCTCTGATCACTCCATACGCAACAGCGCAAGGAATAGTGAAAGAGGCTTGGTATGAGAACGTTGGAATAGATGCATTATGCTGCTTAGTATAATTTAAAAAGGTTTATATTCGATGGAACTTGTCTCTCCACAAAGGGTAATGGACCTATTTTGAAGAGGGCGGTACCTACGCGGAACGACAAGTTCCGCGTAGTGTAGAAGAAAAGCAACATACGTTTGGCAGGTAAAGCATTTATAAAATTTTTGATGGAATATCACGATGAATTAGCGGTAATGGAAATGACTGATCGTTAGTCATAAAGTTCACGGTCAAACCCTCCAGCTAGCCTAACGTCGTCATAGCAATATTCACAGTAACGATAATTATCATTGGCCTTTTTTGTATGATTTTCTTCACTTAATAATGAACAAATCGGGCACTCAACATAATTTTCATAATGGAGTGCGCTTTTTAATTGAGGGATTAGTTCATCGTACCATTGGTTGCGTTTTTCAAGCTTAGTAGTTCCCCACATATTGCTCTTAGACATTTTATATCTTCGATTTTTACGGATAAATTCCTTAAAAACTGCATCGTTTTTACTGGAACCAGATAAATATTCGGAATCCACAATAATGGCAAAGACTCCTTTTTGTTTGAGTCGGTGTTTACGGAACACCTTTTCAACTTTGCGAAGTTGCAGCAGTTCGTTGTTCAAAATGGACAGCATCCGATAAATCTCAGCGGCGATCGGGCCATCTGCCCCCTCGTCAAGCATAATTCCGTCATTTTCTGGATTATAAACATGTTCTTCAATTTTTTGCAGTGTTTTTAGTAAAGCCAAATGAGTGGACGGACTAATGACTTCTACCTTTTCTAGGGGTTTTTTGAATACAGCAAATTTAGGGTACAGCTCGCTAAAAGTATGGAACAAATACATGTATTGATCCCAGTATGAATCATAAGGCTCGACAAATTCCGGTTCAAAGTCATCCGCGCAATTTTCGCTGCAGAAGCGGTTGTTTTCAATGTCAACTAAATATACCTCATCAAGAAGTTTAAAACATTGAGCACAGCGCTCCTGATTGATGTTTACCGTCCACAATTCATCCTCGTTAACCAACCAGCCCTCTTTTTTAAATTTTGCAAGTAGATATCTTCCAATATAAGCTAGAGGACCAATCTTTTTACTTGTTTTGTTAATGCGCTTCAGAAGTTTTGGCTCTTCCTTTTCCAACAGTTCAAGAATCGTTTGGCTTGATGTAGAACGATTTTTGGCAATGAAGGGCATAACATAGTCTCGAAATAATTGTTGATCTTTTTCATCTAATGGCATGTCAACCACTCCAATCTATTTGTATACATACAATGAAGGAGGGCTTTTCTCCTCTTTCATCGCTAAATATACTGGGATCATTTTTACAGCATGCTTTCATATATTTATAGTTCTATAAAACAATGTGGGCTTAGAAAATATTCATCCCCAAGGCTGGCTTTAGCCGGCCCTAGGCTTCAGATGACTTTGGATCTGTTATTAACATGTCCACGTGACCTGTATGATTCTAATTTATTTCGTCATAAAACCAAGGAGACCTGCTTAGCATTTCACCATTTATCTTCTCGAAGATCAGTAAATCGTGGCGACCTGCTCAATTGTTCGAAGATAAACAAGATGAAATCTGGGTCCCCCTCAACGAGATCAAAATCCTGCTGAACACTTTTCATTGCTTTGGTGTACTTCTTCCTACTGACAACATAGGTCTCAGGTTGGTCCGGTACAAACCCGAAGAGTCTTTGTAAAAGTTTATCGTGGGCTTTGGCAACACGTTGCATCGACTCTTGGAATGGATCGACGCCATCGCAATTCTCATTTTTAGCGCTGCCATTAGCTTCGTATTTTGCTGGTTCTTCTGACATTTTGATCATCCTTTCTTGGTAGCAGTATTAATGAGGTAAAGAGCTGGTTCACTACAGATCTCCAAATTTTTCTTGGTATTGTGCAGCCAGACTTACCGCGTTCACTAGGGCCTTTTGACCTTCGGAAAGAGATAATGCCTTAAACGTAGGATCTGTTCCCGTTAGGTAGCCAAGATGATAGTCTATCGCACTACCTACTTGGTCTGTGAACTGAACTAACCAACGCCACAACAACTTATCTTCTGATTGGACAACAATATTCTCTTCCAAAGTTATGGACAAGTTCCATAAATCAGCCTTTTCTTGCAAAGCTTTAAGTGTGCTTTTCTTATCTGCCGGGGTATTAGACAAACTAATGTTTTGATACTCTATAAAATAAGAGTTGACTATCTTTGCTGTTGCAACAAGCTTATCTCTATCATACGAAGTCTTACTGGATGCCTTCGTAGGTGCCTTAGTAGTGGGATTTAAAGGTTGGACAGTCTTTGTCTTGTCGCTTGGAGAATTTTTCTGGACGGCGTCTTTGGTATCTTTCGGTTTAGTATTTAGAGGTGAGTTGGAGAATTTATCCGCCACTTTTGTGTTGTAATACAAAAGGATTTTTTGGGCCTCATCAGCTTTTAGTGAAGGTACAGGGTAGCCGTCGGGAATATTCAGATTAATCCGATCAACGGAACCTTCATTAACACGAACTTGGATCTCGTTATCAGGAAATTTATAAACGTAGAGTTTATCCTGACTATTGTTAGGACTTATTGTCGGCGCTCCCATTATGTCCGTAATGTGATACTCTTTGTCACCTACTGTTAGTCCCCCGTCCAAACCACTGCCTGCCGTGCTAACCGATATACCCCGAAGCATTCCTTCTTTGGAAAAGGTCCATTGTTTTTTCTGCTGGTCAGACGTGATCACGTACGCTTCCACACCCTTAACTAGTTTTACTTCAATAGTAGCGTCCGACGGAAGTTTATTTTCAACGTCTGAAAACGGCAACCCTACCTTCATATCTGAAATTTTCCATTCGTTACTCTTTGGCAGGGATGTCTGAGATACTGGTGCCTTAAGGGTACTGGCGTTTTTTTGAAGAACGTCAGTCTGAATATTTGCTTGATTGTGTACTATGAGCATAACAATAAAAAAAGATAGGCTTAAGCCTATCCTTACAAATAAAAGCCTTTTCCATAACTTTGCTCGGTTTAGGTTTTTCTTGACTTTGAAAATTAACCAAAGTACCACATCAATTAAAATAACCAAGATGCTTAATACCCAAATAGCTTGTAGTATACCCATTTTTAAATGCCCTCCTTATTGCTTTCTCAACTGACCCGCATGAAAAAATATTCTATTTCATCGAATGTAGTTATCAAAATCCTCCTCTCTGATTGATTCATTCATCTGAGACACCTAAGTTTAACAACTTTGTGGGTCACCCTTCTGAAGCTGAACAAATTTTCATTGGGTTAATACTAAGCCATTCACTTATTAGCGGTCTTCGATGGGGGTGAATATGTCCCTATGTCTATACCATACATAGGCTTTCTGAAAAAGTGCACGGTAATTATCAATCATATTCATATTTGCCAACTCAATTGTATTTTTGTCTTTTAATTCTTAAAATGGGGATAAAGTGCGTGCCAAAAGAGAATGGGGGAGATATTAATGACAGAGATTCACGTGATTGACCTTATAGATACTACGCATGAAGGGCCTGCCGCGATGGGACCTAAAGAGGAGGAACAGCAGGTACATCTT
This sequence comes from Desulfosporosinus metallidurans, assembly GCF_001936615.1. Taxonomy (GTDB): domain Bacteria; phylum Bacillota; class Desulfitobacteriia; order Desulfitobacteriales; family Desulfitobacteriaceae; genus Desulfosporosinus; species Desulfosporosinus metallidurans. The sequence continues at coordinate 9,098 of NZ_MLBF01000037.1, read as the reverse complement.
CACCAAGGCTCCTTGGATGGGGCTTGTGGACCGTACTGTCTGTTAATGAGCCTATTGATTTGTGGACTCGCTGACAGAACGTCAGTTTTATCTTCACGTTATAGTAAGCAAACCTCAATTGGTAAGGTTCTGGAAAAGATACATAGGGGCCAGGGACTTTTTAGAGATGGAACTAATTTGGAAGAACTACAGGATTTTATCGATGGGGCATTTACTAAAAGGCTAGGAACTGAACCTTTTAAAGAAAGTGGAGTAGGTGTAAAGAGCTTTGTCGAAAAGCACATTAAAGAAAACCATCCCGTTATTATGGGTATGGAATATCCAGGCTCTGGACATTGGGTAGTTGCAGTAGGTTTGGAGTATTCAAAAGAGAACAATGGGACGCTAAGCCTTTGCCGAATTCTAGTTCTTGATCCAGGAGAGTTGCCTTCTAAGGTAAGTGCTTGGAATGGTGTTGTTGAGGCTAGAGCAAGTGGTGGGGCGTATCCATATACTTGGTGGACCGGCGATCGGAAAGTAAAGTTGGATCAGGCTATCGCCATATGGAAAAAGTAGAGCCATCACAGAGATGAGTTAACAACTGCCATTATGAAGTTCAGGGCAAAGCTGGACCGTACCACAATACCGAAGGATTTAGAGGAAGAGGTAATTAAGCTGTTCTGAGAGATGTGCAGAAGGTGCAGAAACAATGACCACATTAGGGAACATAGTGGTGCATCCATTAATCTTCTTCCAAATGAAATGAAATCAAGAGTAGAGGTTTATGTCCACCTAATGGCAATTGGGAATCGCCGTACTAAGTAGGGAAGCATGGATTGGCATTATGTAGCGATGTCAGGTATGCCAAGGAAATACGATATTGTCTTTGTAGCAATAGCGATTGATATTATAAGAAGTTGGGGAGATGTGATTACCAATGACTATCGGGAGTTTAACGCAAAGAGTGGATGATAGCAAGGATTTTAATGAGCTTACCGAGAGTGAGCAAAGATATGTAAAAGAGCAACTCGATTATGCATGGGAAGGTAAAATTACCTATGAGTATCCACTAAAAAGGCAGAAACGAATTCGAGAATCCGGACATCAGATCCCCAGGGTTGCAAAAAAAATTGACAGTATTATGGAGAGCATGATGCGCTCTCTTCTAAAGAGATTTACAACGCCATATGAGGGTATAACATAATGTCAAAGAAGAGAAAAGATGAAAAGATTGCTGTTGTAATAGATGGGACTGCGAAAATACGGCAAGGGCGAACTGAGTATGGAGCAGGTATTGGGGATCGTAAGGGAATGGATTGCTCAATTTCAGGAGATAAATGGCGAGGAATCACTAAAGAGACTTTTACATGGGACTATAATCGAAGCCCTCACACGCTGATTTGAGTTGTACTCCTAGTGGCTAAACGTACCCAAAGCTCCCTCACCCGCCCTTCGCCTCCAAACCGTGGTTGATGCGGTACGGGTGAATGTTGGTAATCGTCGGTGACAGTTATCGTGGGTGAATGAGTTTGTTAGTAAATAAAGCGATCCCAGTGGGGTAAAGTCTAAGGAAACAGATTGCGTTGGAGCATTGGTGGGAATGTTTAACGTGATTACGTTTATCTGAACCTTAATCAATTTTATAAATGTCGTCTATATTGTTGCATGGGGAGGAATTTCGGTGGGTAGTCCAATTGCTATTGATTATACTTTAATCGCACAGGTGGTTTCGTTTTTAGTCATTTGCTTAATATTGTTTAAGTTAATATCCATTTCGAACAAGCGGAAAAGTGACATGGAGGTTTTGAGGAAACTCGATCGAATCATAGATTTGTTAGAAAACAGCAAGAAGAATTAAATAGGAAATTGCAAAGCAAAATCAATTGCCTTCTTACAGCACATTCACACTGCATCTTCCCTGCTTGTCCATTTTCCCATTCCGCTAGCCGTGCCCAAAGATCTCTCCCGCCGCCGCGCCTCCGAACCGTGGTTGATGAGGGCGGTGGTTTGTTGGTAATCTTAGAGGATCTGCTATAGTGGGGCGGTGGGTGTATTAGGCTTAACACCGGGGAGTATATCGTGGGTATTTATTCGGGCACTTGAATCGCCGAAAAATTTCAAGGCCAAGGAGAGAAATCATATGAAAATAACGACTTCATTTGCCATTACGATCATTTTTATAGTCATCCTAATTTCATCTATGGGTACAAAAGCATTTATGGTTGAAGGTGGAACAATAACGAAAATAGCCACACCATTTAGACCTATTTCCGGAAAGTTGTTGTTAGAAACCAGTAATTTCCCTGTTTATTTACCATCTTACCTTCCTCCCCCTTATCAGGAAAATAAGTGGCATCTTAATCTCGAAACAAGCAAGAATAGATTTACGATAGAAATCGACCAGTGGACTCCAGATCAAAGAACCGATACCGGTACATATGCAGGGACACTTTCCGGTAACATTGAGAACCCTCTAGGACCACCAATAGTAGAGCAGTTTATCAATGAAAACAAAGAAGTAAAAACGATCACCCTTCCTAATGGAATTGAAGGCAAGGAATATATTATGGACCTTGATGCTTATAGGGCAATCTCATGGGAAATTGGTCAGTGGAGTTACTTTGTTGCGGCTCGACCGAACAATAAAGAGGATAGCACCAGAAATTATGCCTCCGAGATCATCAAAACCATTGGAGTAAATGGCCTGGCTCTTTCGGGTTCCCCCGGGAAATTATATTTCCTTTATCTTGGCGCAAACCACCCTACCACAGAAATCTTCTGGAAGGTGAATGATTCAGTCTGGTATCTGCTAGACTGGCGGGATAACCCAGGTGATGCCATAAAAATCCTACGGTGCATGAAGTCTATAGGTGTTGGAGGATCAAAATAATTAGAAAAAAGACAATATGATAGCTGGCCTCTGAACTGTGCTTGATACATATAGCCCTCCATTGGCAATCTTCGGTGACGAGTTATCGTAGGCGGTAGGTAGGTACGTTACTAAACAAAGCGAACCACGCAGGGGGAAAGTCTAGGCAAACTGGAAGGCGTTGAGGAAAGGGAGAAGGCTTTAATGGAAAAGAAAATTAGCATACCTGTGGCTGTATTGATTATAAGTTTGTTGCTGGTGGGATGCTCTGGTTTGTCAATGGGGAAACCTGCTGAGCCTCAAACAAATCAACCAGTTAATACGACTGACAATACATCCAAGGAAGCACTTGGACTGTCGTCTATCCGGATGGTTACTGAAACCACCGGCTGGGCTTTAGGCAATGGCAGGATCTTGCGGACGATCGATGGAGGTAACCAGTGGGAGGATATCACACCACCCGAGAAACTTGCGAATCCTCGTGGTACTACTCTGGCATTTCTCGATGCTAACACTGTCTGGGTGGCAACATCGACAGAAGATGGGTCCAAAGGGTCCAAAATAATCGTTTTCCGGACCAATAATGGGGGGCAATCCTGGCAGTCTGCCCCAGTGTCGGTGGAGAACAATGGTGCCGAACGCTTCCCCCGCTCTCTGAACTTTATAGATTCAGAACGCGGGTGGTTGATGATAGAACCGGATCACGGCATGAATTCTTCTCCTGGCCAATTGTTTGCAACCACTGACAGTGGGGCTACATGGTCTAAAATATCCATTACAGATGGTTCTCAAAATGCTCTTCCCTTTGGGGGAACGATTCGTTTCCGCAATTCTGCTACCGGCTGGGTAGTGGGAGCTAACACCAGCACTACCCGCAATAAGCTGTATATGACGCGGGACGGCGGTCTCACTTGGCAGCAGCAAAAACTCGTTCTTCCAAATGGTTTTTCAGGCGGTGAAATTGATGTTGTTTCTCCTCCAGTATTTCTTTCGACTGATTCTAAGGAAGGCATTCTCATGACTACATTTGTACCTGAAAGCCATAAAACTATTGAATACGCGACTATATTTTACGTAACCCAAGATGGGGGATTAACGTGGCAAAGTCGGAAACCTGTCAAGCCTGAAAGCCTAACAATAGATTTCATTAACGCCAATGATTGGTGGCACTGGCGATCGGAACATCGGGATACCGGTTCCACTGCTCCGGTTAATGGAAAGCTTTATCATACCAGTAATGGGGGCAAGACTTGGAGTGAAACCAATCCTGATAAAACTCTTCAGGAGTTGCTTCAGAAAGGGCAAAACATCATGGAGCTTGACTTTGCCGATTGCAAGATCGGCTGGGTGCTTGTTCGGTCAAAGGACAGTTCTCCTAATACTCTTCTTAAAACGACTGATGGAGGAAATACTTGGACTCGTATATACCCAAAATAACATTAGAATTCAAGGATGTTTATGGAATGTTAGGCGGATTATATTGACGACATCTTCAGTCGTACCCTAAACACCTTACACCCCGCGCCTCCGAAATGTGCTCGATGCATATGGGTCTCTGTTGGCAATCCTCGGTAGCGATTTTTTGTGGGGGGTGGTAGTTCCATTACTAAACATAGCGAACCACGCTTGGGTAATGTCTAGTAAAACTGGCGTCAGCTCAGTTTCATCTGAGAGAGGAGGCTAAACTTGTGGCATACTTTGCAAGTGTTAGGAAAAGACGTGTGCTTATTGTTGGATTATTGTGCATGGTTGTTCTGGGTGGCGTACTAGTGGCAAATGGCCTAACTAAACAAAGTTCTCCAATGGGGCCACAACTTCAAATCTTAAAAGATATTGATACTTCTGTAAGCCATGCCATAAAATCCAGGATAACTGCCTATGGACCTGGGGAAACTGCCACTGAGGGACACATAATCCTTGGTACCGAGGAGAGTAATGAAACTACCAAGGTTTATACTATAGCGAGTTATGGAGCTTTCAGCTTCGAAAATGGCATTTTCACTAAGGTTAGCGGAAGTGGAGCCATTCCGACAGTAATAACATTTTCCAAAAATGAACATGGCGAGTACTCTTTGCTTGATTATAAGGAACCTCAGGACGGAGCGGCGTATATTGATTCAATGAAAAAGATGTTCTCCAATAAGTTTAAAGATCAAGTGCTTTTAGCAGACAAGTATTATTTGGATCTATCAAAGCAGCAGGAAGCCTAGGCTGCAGAATACCTAAAAAGTATTGGGCGAACGGCAGAAGTAAGTGCGGCTCCTGTACAAAGGAAGCTTCCAGATATTAACGTACAGGCATCAAATAAACTATTCGCAGAATTGACAAAATCCAATCCCTTGTTGAATAACTGTCCATATTGGATTGGAACTAGAGAACGGCTTGAAAACGGTGTGAGATATATTTATGAAACATCTCAAAGTAAAAACAGTGACGGCTATGACCTGATAACGTTTAAAAAGGCCAAAGAAGATGGGACCGTCGTCGAAGAAGAGAAATATAAAATTGTAGGGAATGAACCTCAACATATTGGTTAGTTGTTAAGAAATGGCGTGTAGCCCGTACCCTAAGCCCTTCCAGAGATATTGCCTCCGAACCGTGCTTGATGCACATATATGGGCGCAGCCCGCCGGGGTAAAATCTTGGTAAACAGGGTCGTTGGGATATGTGGCGGGGTGACTACCATGGACGATGAAAGAATGGCGCATCTGGTTAAAACCCCCTATGGCGAACCGCCGAGGTAATGTCTTGGGGAAACATGGGCGTTTTTGATGGGTGACTGGTATTCCAGTGAAACCTTAATTAAGAGGTGCTATAATGGTAAAAAATATATGGGTTTGCCCCTTTTTATCAACATTAACGATAGTGATAATGGTATTTTTAGGGCCCATTTTGCATATCGAGGACTTGTTTTATCTGTTTGAATATTCTTTGATAGTAGTATTCGTTATTTCTTTCGTTGGAGTCATAATTTCACTTATTTCATTATACAGAAACAAGAGGTTCTTGTTCGGAATAATAGCTTTATTATGTAATGCTATTATTCCGATCAGCTATCTAACATGGTTCTCAAATGGAGTTGGGGGTATGTAAGATGTGTTGTCCGGCAGCAGACTAAAGAACATATATCTAAGCCCCTCACGCCCCTCGCCTCCGTACCGTGGCTGATGCGCTACGGATGTCAGTTGGCAATATTCGGTGACGAGTTATTGTGAGCGTGGGTACGTTCGGCAAAAATGAGATAAATTTTTTACTCAAATATTAAGAAGGAGTGACTTAGCACCAAATGGGCGACACGATTAATGAGTTGACACTGTTGCTGTTGTATTTAACATCTTGGGAAGAAGACGCTGGATTTACTACAGTTCGCAGAAGTTGGAAAGGGTATCCATTCGAGTCGTTAAATGAATTGGCCGATGGGGGTTTGGTTAGTGACGGCCGCGGTGCAAAATCAGTATATCTGACTGAAGAAGGTATCGAGAAGGCGCGGGAATTGGCTAGAAGGTATTTGAAAGAAGACAATAATTCTCTTAGATAAAAATCTTCCCAAGAAAGGACAATGGTATGGCCAGTAATAACAACAAGGATGTTGAATGGGCTGAAGCAAAAAAGAAATGCAGACTGAACGAAGAAACCGTGAAAATGGCCAAAGAAATGGGATTGAATCCAAGAAGTCTGATCAAAAACATCCCAAGCAAAAGTGAACAGTGGAAGGCTCCGGTAAGTATTTGGATTCATGAGATGTATCAGAAACGCCAAGAGAAGGCACTAAAGAAAAAGGCCCGGAAAGAGAAGTCTGTAGAATGATTGTTAAACAGTGTGCCCCGGCACATCGACACATTTAACTCACTTTAGCCATCGCCTAAAGCGCCCCCTCGCGCACCAAACCGTGGTTGATGCACGCGGCTGTTCGTTGGCAATCTTCGCGACTTGGAACCCTAACTGGTAATGCTGTGGGGTGTCATTACCTATCGGAACGTGTGGATATAGACCGTATTAGATAATCGGGGCGTCTCCTAAGATTCAGACAAGTCCGTCTGGGTGAATTTTGGAGCATTTTCGGGATGCGATATTAATGACGTTGAAGACATGAAAGATTAGGTATCACATTTGATGGGTTTAGTAATATAGGGCAGACTCCTAGGGCACTTCATATAAGGCGCTCCCGCGTGTTCCATTTTCTGTTATTAGGCATCATACAAATCTGTGCTTAAATATTTTAATCCTGAATCGTTTATTGTTAGTGCTATCGAATTATTTCTCTCAGCACCACTTAAAAGTTTAATTGCGGCAGCTACATTTGCCCCAGAAGAAAAACCTGCAAATATTCCTTCAGTTTTAGCTAAACTTCTTGCCATCTGAATAGCTTCTTCATTAGTAATACTTAAATAACCTGATACCAACTCTTTCTCTATGAACCCTAGTTCCATACAGTATCCACCGCCTTGTATCTTATGGTTTGGATTTGAAACTGGCTTACCAGCTAAAAAAGAAGCTGTTTCTGGTTCGACGACATAACATCTAATATCGAATTTGTGCCTTTTTAAAGTTTTTGCATAGCCAATAAATGTCCCTGCTGTTCCTACAAAATCCAAATATGCATCAATATCGCCGTCACATTGTTCCCACATTTCTTCTCCTGTGTGATACTCATGAGAATGAACGTTACCTATATGATGAAATTGGTCTGCTCTAAAGTCGTTTAGTTCTTTAATTAGCTTAAAATATTAAGGACGTAGGGTTACAAGGAGCTTTCCTTATACCCTACGTCCATTTTTTGTCATTTTTGCCCCAAGTAAAGCAGCTATGCCGACTGTAGAGAGTTTGAAACCAAAATCATCAAACGTCATATTGCTTATAAAAAATAGAAGAAGAACGGGACCTATCCACCATCAGCAACAGGCGGTATATTGCGTGCATCTGTTGCTGAGATTAGGCCGGATTGAATATGGTAATAAGTGCGGAAAAAGACGGAGAAGCCTATCCTGTCGGCGGTGTCAACCCCTATTTTACCAATGATCTGGATAAAGACTACAACTTCATCATTTACGACTGCGGGGAAATCAAACCACCCACGATATTCAGAGAGGCGGACATCCGTTTGCTCTGCGGAAGCATCCTGCCCCATGAGGCAAAAGACTATCTGCAAGTGTTAAATGCTTGTAAGGATATGGACATTCATAAATTGGGTTTGTGTGTGCCGAAGCCTTTGCAGGAATTTTGCAGGGAATCGCTATACAAGGATATTCTGATAGCAGAATCCTCCCATGACCTATTTGAGAACAATATTAATGGACATATCTATCTGCCGATGGTGGAGCGGTATAGGTGGAGCTGACCCCTTTGTCGCTGTCATTAATTCTATAATCAACTTGATTATAATAATATTATAGGCAAATGATTCTTGTTAATATCTTAAAATCCCGATTTTGCCAGATTAGTTTTAGCTCACATACGAGGAAAAACGCTGTAGAATATTAGCATAATGAATCGAAATATTTATAAAGGAATGCTTTATAATTCGTCGAAGTTACTAAATAATAGAAATATTTGAGGGTAACCCATATTATTACATTATTGTATTTTTTCACATTGCAATAACACTGGGTATTTGTGTGATATACATGGCTTATTCTGGAAGAAGTGAGCACGGGATCCAGTTTCAGTTGGAACTAACGTGTACTGCCGACAGTGTTGATGTCAGGAGTCCCACTATTCAAAAACCAGTGTATTACGATGACAACTAATTATAGCACTCAAATAAGCACTAATTCTGTTGAATTTGCATCCACATCTAACTAGCCATAGTGAATATTCTGCTTCGTGCCTTTCATATTTTTAAATTTTTTTCTTTATTTTAAATCCAAAATCAATTTAAAGACGTCTATATAGTGCAAATAAAAAATTGAGGGGGTTTAAAGAAAGCCAAGTCAGGAAGGAGGCGGATTTACGAATGAAGATCAATGGAAATTCTACCAAGATTCTAGCTCAGAATGTCGGTCGCAGCTTTTTAACAGGTTGTTGCAAGCACGGAAAAATGGACCTAAAGTTGGTTATGCTGAGGTAATGAAAAATATTGTAGTGTGTAGAGGGAGGTCATAACAATGCTAAATAGTAAAAAAATAAAAGTATTAGGTTTATGCTTTATTTTAATAAGTTCTATCTTATTTTCACAAACTCAAGCTTTTGCTAGTTCTCTACCTGGTTCTATGACACTATCAGTTAAATCAACATATAGTGTCGGTGAAGA
>NZ_MLBF01000036.1 GCF_001936615.1 Desulfosporosinus metallidurans | reverse complement strand
CTAATAAAATGCCATAACTTTAAGCAGAAAGAAGGTTTTGTAATGTATAAATTGTATTGCAGGATTTATCAAAGTGTTTTCAAATTGGTTTCTCACATACTACCCTGGCGTAAACCAGAGTTAATTCAGGGAGTGAACAGTTTAAACAAGCTGCCAAGGCTAATAAAAAGCAAGGGTATTAATAGCGTTTTGATAGTAACAGACAGGGTTATTGCATCACTTGGACTTATGGACGGACTGCTTAAAGGCTTAAATGATGAGAGTGTGGACTTTATTGTGTATGACAAAACTGTTCAGAACCCCACCATTGATAACATCGAGGAAGCATTGGTGATGTACAAAACAAACAATTGCCATGGTATTGTTGCTTTTGGTGGTGGCTCGCCAATGGATTGCGCGAAGGGTGTGGGTGCACGTGTAGCAAGACCCAAAAAGAGCATTTCTCAGATGAAGGGAGTATTTAAGGTTATGAAAAAAATCCCTCCTCTGTTTGCTATTCCAACAACCTCTGGTACCGGGAGTGAAACCACAATTGCAGCAGTGATAACTGATAGCAGGACCCATGAAAAGTATGCAATTAATGACACCTCACTGATTCCGGCTTATGCTGTCCTTGACCCGGTGCTTACAGCAAATCTGCCGCCGCATATTACTTCGACAACCGGGATTGATGCTTTGACACATGCAGTCGAGGCTTACATTGGCAGAAGTAATACAAAAGAGACGATAAAGTACAGTAGAGAAGTGGTAACATTAATTTTTGAAAATATCTTTGAAGCATTTTCCAACGGCAAAAACCTTGCAGCACGTGAGAAAATGCAAAAAGCTTCATTTTTGGCAGGCTTAGCATTTACACGTGCCTATGTTGGTAATGTACATGCGATTGCACATACGCTTGGTGGATTTTACTCAGTTCCTCACGGACTAGCGAATGCCATCATCTTGCCTTATGTTTTAGAGTATTATGGCAAGTCAGCACATAAACCTTTGGCAGAGCTTGCTGACTTGATTGGTTTAGGTGTACCAGGCGATACCAGTGAACAAAAGGCTGTAACGTTTATTGAAGCAATTAAGAAACTCAACAAGAGTATGGAGATTCCAAACAAGGTGAACGGTATTGTTGAAAGCGATATTCCGTTGATGGTAAAACGTGCTTTATCAGAAGCCAACCCACTTTATCCTGTGCCAAAGATTATGTCAAAAGAGGATATTATGAGTATTTATTATAGTATTAAGGAGTAGATAGCGTGTTTGGATATGCTGGAAAAATTGCTAAGATAAATTTGAGTAGTGGTATAGTTGAGGACTACCTTGTATCCGATAAGGATAGAGAAATGTTTTTAGGAGGCAAAACGCTGGCTGCAAAGATTATTTATGATTCTTTTAAAAGCAAGGTGGAAGCTTTTTCTGAGGAAAACATTATTGTCATCACGACTTCACCTCTTACTGGCTCAACGTCGCCATCTTCGTCTAGATTTAATACGTCTACAATTTCACCTTTGACAGGTCTGTTGGTTTCCTCAAATTGCGGTGGAAGCTTTGGATTGCATCTTAGGCGCGCGGGTTACGATGGACTGATTATTTGCGGAAAAAGCAAAGAAAAAGTATATATTGATATTACAAACGAAGAAATATTAATTAAAAATGCTGATCATTTATGGGGTAGAAATACTAGTGAAGTACAAGAACTCTTGGGTGGAAAAAACATAGGTAAGTTTGTTATAGGGATTGCTGGCGAAAATATGGTCAGGTATGCTGCTGTGATCAGTGAGGAGCGTGCTGCGGGGCGTGGCGGAGTTGGTGCTGTGTTTGGTTTCAAGAATCTTAAAGGGGTTGTTGCCAGTGGAAAAGAAAGAATAGAAACTTTTGCTAAGGAAAAGTTTAAAAACCACAACTTGAATTGGATTAAAAAGCTGAAAAAACATATACTCACAGGCGAGCAGTTGCCAAAGCTTGGAACCGCGTCACTTGTGAGTATGATGAATTATCGCAATCTTCTTGCTACAAAGAATTATTCAAGGGGTAGTTATGACGACTTTGAAACGATTAACGGTGAAACCTTAAGGCAAGATTATTTAATCAAAAACAAGGGCTGTTTAACTTGCCCAATTCAGTGTGGCAGGGTGGTTAAAGCCTATGGAAAAGAGGTTAAAGGACCTGAGGTAGAAACATTGGGCTTGCTTGGCAGCAATTTGCTTAATAATGATATGCAAAGTATATTAAACCTGAATCATCTATGCGACGAGTATGGACTTGATACCATTAGCTTTGGTAGTTGTGTTGGTTTTGCTATGGAGCTCAATGAAAAAGGCTTATGGAATAATGGTTTGACCTTTGGTGACTGCTCACGTCTGGAAGAATTGGTTAAAAAAGTAGCAACTCGTCAAGGGATAGGTGATGAGTTGGCAGAGGGAACAAAACGTATTTCAGACAAATATGGCGGTAGTGATTTTGCCATGAATGTCAAGGGGCTTGAAATTGCAGCTTATGAACCACGTGCAGCACAAGGAATGGGATTAGGTTATGCAACGGCAAACAGAGGTGGTTGCCATTTAAACGGGGGGTACCTTGTTGTGCTTGAAGGACTGGGATTGAACATTAGTGGAAAGGTTTCCAGGGGAAAAGCTGCCTATACCGTCTTCTTTCAAGATTTGATGGAGGTAGTATCAGCAGGTGGTACTTGTCTATTTACCACCTATTCTTTATTACCACAGGCTTTGGTAAATAACCCAAATAAGAGCATTGTAAGGTTTATTAACAAGACAATACCTTCTTTTGGTTGGTTAGTGAGTTCTTTGCATAACCACACCTGGTTAATGAGCTTTAACATCAAGGGTATACTGCCGCATCCCTATTCAATTAAATCAGTGTCAGGCTTCAAAATGACGATTGGAAGCTTTATCATGACAGGTGAAAGGGGCTACAATCTAGAAAGGATTATCAACCTTAGACAAGGACTGAAGGGTAGTGACGATACCCTGCCAAAGAGACTTACAAGCGAACTTCAAAGGGCAGATGATACTGACAGTAAGGTTAAACTGCAAGAAATGATTAAAGACTACTACAAAATCAGAGGCTGGGATGAACAGGGAGTGCCAACAAAACGCAGACTGAAAAAGCTGGGGTTGGAAGGCTACTGTGTATGATTATTGTTAAGTTTTTTGGGTTGATTAGTGTTGACAGCAATATAAGGCAGCTGCTTGTAAAAGAAGGCACAGTAAGACAGGTGTTAAATGAGGTCATGCAAAGCTGCCCAAACATCTCGGAACAGCAGTTAATGCAGGTAATTATGTTTGTCAATAAACTGCACATTAGTGGGAAGAAACGTTTTTCTGTAGTACTCAAGAATGGTGACGAATTAGCATTAATAAGTCCTTCAAGCGGAGGTTGAGGCGCGGGTAATATGATGATGGTACTTACAGGTATAAAGAAAACCCTATTATGGGAGATTTTATCTGTCCAGTAATGGGGTTTCAGTTTATGACGCCCAAATAACATAGACAGAACGGATAGTGATCGATTAGAATAGGTATAAACTGTGATAATTTGAGATCAAGGTCGTGAACTATCATATAACAAAATATGCCTATAGAGATTGAAGTATTAGATAGGCAAGAAATGAAAGAGAGACAAAGCATGGCTGTACAAATTTTAACAGATAGCACAAGCTACTTAAGCGAGGATATTAGAGAAGAGTTAAATATCAGGATGGTGTCGTTAACTCTTTCCTTTGGTAAGGACAGCATGAGGGAAGTTGATATAGATAACGATCTGTTTTATAAAATGATGGTTTTAAAAGGAATTCCAACATCCTCACAGCCTTCAGTTGGTGAATTATATAATGAAATGATAAGTGTAGTAGAGATGGGCGATAGTCTATGCTGCGTTTTCTTGTCTTCTGACATGAGCGGAACTTTAGCAACCAGCCAAATTGCAAAAGAAATGGTTTTGGAAAAGTATGAAACGGCAAAAATAGAGATCGTCGATTCTAGGTCTAACTGTATGCAGCTTGGCTATGCTGTCATCATGGCAGCAAAAGCGGCAAAAGCAGGTAAGACATTGGAGCAGGTTAAAGAAGCTGCGTTAGAAAACATAAAAAGAAGTCGGTTTTTATTTATACCTGAAAATCTTGAATACTTAAAGAAGGGTGGAAGAATCGGCGGAGCAAGTGCTTTAATCGGAAACCTTTTTAAAATTATCCCGATATTGACGGTAGAAAACGGGAAGACCTCAATAATGACAAAGGTTCGAACGAAGAAAAATGCTGTTATGGCTATGATGGATAAGATGCTTCAGGATATCAGCAAGTTTGGTTTAGGTGAGATTGTAGTTCTTCATATTAATTGTCTAGACGAAGCAAAAGAACTTGCAAAAGAGATCATAAAAAAGCTAAAAATAAATATAGATGTTATGGATATCGGACCAGTCATTGGATTGCACGTAGGTCCAGGTACAATCGGAATTGCTTATTATACGGAAAAGGTCATGAGATAGACAAAACGAACGCCTTCGAAATATTGAAAGGCGTTCGTTTTTTAGTTTTAATGTTCCCTAAGGAAAAGCTGATTCAATTCGATTCTCGGAAGGGCGTTGGATTATAATGCGGACTTTAATATTTGAAGGACATCTTGTGCGCTAATGGGTCGGAATTCTCCTAAAGGACCATGCTTTGTCGCGGCATTTGCCATTAGTCCAAGATTTTCATCGTCAATATTTACCGCTCTAAGGGTTGTCGGTAGACCTAGGGAGACGAAGAAGGCTTTAGTTTTGGCAACCGCTTTTCGGGCAACGGTGTAGGCGTCTTCCTGAGGGTTCAATCCCCATACATTGACCCCATAGTCCTTAAAGACTTCGACCGTACTATCGTCTAGAACATAGCTCATCCAATGTGGGGTTATTATTGCAAGTCCAACGCCATGAGTAATATCATAATAAGCACTGAGTTCGTGCTCAATGGGGTGGCAGCTCCATTTTCGTTCTTTTCCGTAACTCAGAAGGCCGTTAATGGCGAGGCTGGAGGCCCACATTAAGTTAGCACGAGCTTCATAGTTTTCCGGTTCTTCCATAGCGAGAGGACCATATTTAATACAGGTTTTCAAAATTGCTTCGGCCATTCGGCTTTGCAAATAAGCACTCCGTTGGTTACTGAAATACGATTCAAGAACATGGCTCATAATGTCTGCCGTACCCGCTGCAGTATGGTGTTTGGGGACTGTATATGTGTACGTGGGATCTAGGATTGAGAATTTAGGGGCCATTGCTGGATGTCCCATCCCAATTTTTTGATTCGCATGGGGATTGCTAATCACAGCAATAGGATCCATTTCAGAACCTGTTGCGGCGAGGGTCAAGATCGTACCGATGGGTAAAGCCTTTTCAATTTGGGCTTTGCCAATCATTAGATCCCAGGGATCTGCTTCATAGTAGAACCCTGCAGCGATCACTTTAGCACAGTCAATAGTGCTTCCACCCCCGATCGCTAAGACAAAGTCAATTTGATGTTTACGGCAGAGGTCAATTCCAGTACGGACGGTCTCAATCCTTGGATTGGGATCCACACCTGAAAGCTCCCAAAACGGAAGGTTATTTTCGGTTAGAAACGCTACAGCTTTGTCATATAAGCCAATTTTCTTAATGCTTCCCCCACCGTAGACAAGGAGTATTCGGGAGCCATATTGGCTTATTTGGTCTGCTAATTTCTGGATTTGGTCTTGTCCGAAGAAGATTTTGGTCGGAATTGAGTAGTCAAAGTTTAGCACAGTATTTCCCCCTTTTATGCTACATTATTATTTTATTGGATTAAGTTATCCTTTGCAAGTTGATGCATGTTGGAGAGTATTAGGCCCCTTAATAATGCCTTAGCTAAACAGAAGAAAAAATAGATAGGGCAGTTTTTAGATTATTTGGTTGTTCGAATGCCGTACAGACATGATACGTAATTTGGTTAAAAAATACCTTATAGAATAGTAAACGTGCTTTCTTCAAATGATATCCGTATGTGAAGCGAGTTCACAAAATTGAGGTTCTTGGAGGGTGTATTCGTGAAAATTTATCGAATCAACATGTCCAATCTTTCGTTTGTTGCGGAGGAAGTACCTGAAGAATGGAAACTGCTTGGCGGTCGTGGGCTAACTTCGGTTATTGTGGCCAAAGAGGTTGACCCAACCTGTCACCCATTAGGCAATAAAAACAAATTAGTGTTTGCGCCGGGTTTGCTGGCGGGCACAATGGCCGCTAACTCTGGACGTCTATCGGTTGGGGCTAAAAGTCCATTAACCGGTGGCATCAAAGAGAGCAATTCAGGAGGGACGGCGGCCCAACGACTGGCGAAGCTAGGGGTAAAAGCCCTAATCATTGAGGACATTCCAGAAGGAGACCAATGGTACTCTCTCCATGTTCATAAGGACGGCGTAAAAATCAAAGAAGAGACCGAACTTCTTGGAAAGGGTAATTATGAAGTGATCCATACTTTAACGTCTAGATATGGGGAAAATACGGGAGTCATCACCATCGGGCAGGCTGGAGAATATAAAATGTCCGCCTCAAATATTTCTGTCAAAGACCCTAAAGGGCATATTCGCAGCTTAGGACGAGGTGGACTTGGCGCGGTGATGAGTTCTAAAAGAATAAAGTATATAACATTGGATGATAACGATGGCAAAGGAATCAAGATCCTCGACAAGGAAACGTTCAAAACAGCAGCTCAGATTTTCAATAAGGGGTTACTTAGTCACCCAGTAAGCGGGAATGCTCTGCCTAAATATGGAACCAATGTACTTGTCAACATTCTCAATGAAGCTGGAGGATTACCGACTAAGAACTTCAGGATGGGTCAATTCGAGGGGACCGAAAAGATCTGTGGCGAAACCATGTATGATACCATCATGAGCAGAAAAGGAGATCCCACTCATGGATGTCACGTCGGTTGCGTCATTCGTTGCTCCCAAACCTATAATGACAAAGACAACAAATACCTCACCTCTGGTTTTGAATATGAAACGATTTGGGGATTCGGGGCGGGTTGCACAGTCGACGATCTCGATATTATCGCGAATATTGATCAGATCTGCGATGATATTGGCATAGATACTATTGAAACTGCTGGAGCCATGATGGTGGCTATGGAAGCAGGTATCCTCCCTTGGGGGGATGGACTTGGAATGCTGAAATTATTTACAGAAGAGATTAAAGAAGGCACTTACCTTGGTCGTATTCTTGGTAATGGAGCCGATTTTACGGGTAAAGCCTTTGGGGTAACCCGCATTCCGACGGTCAAACATCAGAGTATGCCAGCCTATGACCCACGGTCGGTCAAGGGTATTGGTGTGACTTACGCCACGACAACGATGGGCGCCGACCATACTGCAGGGTACTCAGTTACCTCAAATGTGTTAAATGTGGGGGGGCGTATTGACCCATTAGCTAAGGAAGGGCAGATTGAACTTTCCAGGAACTTGCAAATTGCGACGGCTGCTATTGATAGCGCAGGGTTATGCATTTTCACTGCCTTTGCAATACTGGATTACGAACCAGTCTCTCATGCCCTAATTGATATGATTAACGCTGAGTATGGGTCGAACTGGTCCGTGGATGATTGGTTTAATATGGGACGTTTTGTGCTCAAGACTGAAAGGGCTTTCAATCAAGCAGCTGGATTTACCAATAAGGATGACCGTCTACCAGAATTCTTCAGTGAACCAGTACCTCCCCACAATGTTACTTGGGATTTTACTGGTGAAGAGCTGGATCAGGTTTATAATTTTTGAGATACAAAGGAAATTTAGTAAGGAGGCCTAGAAATGGAAGTCAATGTAAAGCTCTTTGGAGACCTTCGTGAAGGTCGGTTTGAAGAAAAAACGACTCAATTAGAGGAAAACAGCCGAGTGATTGATGTCATAAAGAAGCATAATCTACCGCTAGAAGATGTGGCCATCTGCATGGTCAATAGTCATCAAGCCGAATTTGGGCAAATCTTGCTAAACCATGATACGGTCGCGTTTTCTCCACCAGTCGGTGGAATGTAATAGAGAGCTCAGGAACAAAAGTAATGATAAAAGGAGGCTAGCAGTGCTAACCTCCTTTTATCATTACTAAGTAATAGAAACATAAGTTAAGAGTCTGCATTTATGTCTTGTTTTAAATGTAACTGAAGAGACCGATAGAGTCCAAAGGCTTGGCGTAAGCCAGATTTCCTTATTGAATAAGAAAACTGTGTACTTCTTGTTCTGGATGATAACCGACCATCGTGTCCTGAGGTTTGCCATCTTTAAACAAAATCATGGTCGGAAGATCCTGTACTTGATACTTATCTTTGACTTCCGGAACCTTATCAACATTGACATAATAAATTTCCACTTTATCTTGAAGAGTATCGGAAACATGTTCTACGATCGAATGGAGTCGTTGGCAGTTGGGTGATTTCTCAGAGCCGAATTCGAGCGCAAACGGGGTTGGGTTATTTAAGACGGAAGGCAGTTTACCAGAGAAAATTTCTTTTATCATAAGCACACATCCTTTCTTGGGATATCCATAGTCTTCTCAGAAAAGGAAAATTTAAAACTCATGATTTCAGATATACACTTAAATTCACCGCTACCAGTCCTTCAAGCTTGTTGTCAGCAATCACGCTGATTGATTGCGGGGACGCCCTTCATGTTTACTTTGAAAAGTAACGCGTTACTCTGTCAGATAATCGACCTGTTCTTTGCCTTGCTGAGAGGATTTAGAAACCGCTTTCTAGAATATTTAGAGAAAGGTGGCAAGGGAAAGCGGGAGCGTTGAAGAAGAGCTAGGCGAGAAATAACAGGTAGCAGGATGTTGTCAGATTCACATAGAATACAAGTTTAAGAAACTAAATGAAGTGGAGTGGACACCATGGTTAGTGCTTTGGAAATTAAACAGAAAGCAATTGAATTAGGGGCGGATTTAGTTGGAATAACTGACTTACGACGTGTTGAAGGAATTCCTACCTTACCTCAGGGACTCCTTGAGCCGTATACCCATGCAGTCGTGATTGCTGTTGCTATTACTCCGGATGTTTTTGAACAGATTAGAACTGAACCAACACCCCTGTATCTTCACCATTATCTGGCAACTAATACGCTTTTAGACAATATTAACCTATGTTTGCAAAGACAAATCATGAACGAGGGATTTCACGCACTTGCCATTCCTGCTTCTCAAATTGTTGATAAGGTTAACTGGATGGGTCATATTTCTCATAAAGCCATGGCTAAGGCAGCCGGTCTCGGTTGGCAGGGAAAAAGTCTTCTGCTTGTTACTCCAAAGTATGGTCCTCGCGTGCGGTTAGCGACCTTACTGACCAACGCACCATTTGAGCCTGATCCTTTACTGCCCAATCGATGCGGTATATGTCAAGAATGCCAAGAAGCATGTCCCGCAGCTGCTATTAAAGGGGCTTCCTGGGAGGATCATCCTCAAACGAGGGAGGAGGCTCTTCACTTTACGCGATGTGTGGAGAAAGTAAATGAAGACTTTGCGAAACGGCCCGAAATCGGCAAACCAATCTGCGGGGTTTGTATTAGCGTATGTCCATGGGGAAAACCGAAGAAATAATCCGAGAATGATCGAGTTTGAGGGTTTGACCATTTAAGTCAGGGTATGTTCTAACTAATAAAACAGGAGGGGAAACCATTAAATGTTGACTTTTTTCGCTGGGCTAGGGTTAAAAGGAATCTTGGTCGTAGTTCTTGGGATTTTCGTGGTAGTATTTATTCTTAAAAAGTTATTTAAATTGGTACTTACCATTGCAGTGATTATTGCGCTTGTTCATTTCGGATTACCTTTTCTCCAAACTGCTATGTCGAGGTAAACAACGAATCACATGGTCTTACACTATAGCTAGTAACTTCTATGATCCCGTGATGATCGCCTCAACCGACTTACTGATTCGATTGGAATGCGCTTGATATCCTGCAGAATTCGGGTGCAGCCCATCCTTGGCGAGATAGCGACCTAGATTAAATTTCAGCAGGTCATAGGTTGGAATAAAAATCCCCTTCCCATCGTCTTCAATGAGGAGCGAAACAGGGGGACAGGTCCCTTGTTTCACGAGAGGCAGGATTCAGTTTAGAGGATTTGAAAACCGTTCTCTAGAATAGTTAGGGAAAACATGAAAGGAGAATTGGCAGGTCAAAAATCCAAAGCACGAAAGGACTATGAACTAACAATAAGATAAAACCCTGCTTTTTCGTAAAATTCAATACGCCGCCTACGTGAATTCGCTTCCTCCAGCGTTTTAGCATGATCTGGCCGTTCCACTTCCACGAGAATGGCCTGTTTGTGCTCATACATTACACGCGATGTTTTCATAAAAGCGGACCCAATTCCCTGTCCCCTAAACTCCTTAAATACTGCCAAAAGACTAATAAGGACATAGCCATTGTTATGGCTGTCGGCACAGACAGAATAGGCTAGATCTTGTTTCCCTTCACAGAAAACCAGTGCCTTCTGAAGGTGATCTTGAAGTTGTTGATATATCACAGCATACGGTGCATACTCTCCACAAGAAAAATCCCGTTGAATTCGTTCATAAAAGCCCGTAAGTTCTGCTAGCTCCATCGGACGGATGTAAAACTTGGACATAATGACCATTCCCCTTTGACTACATACCGAGCCTTTCCGCAACATCCTGATAGTTTGGATTTGAGGAAATTGAGTATTCCATATGGGATATCACGATGCATCTGATGGCGCAACCACTCGTTGCTTCCAAGGAAACTATCGATCGAGACATCAAAAAATCGATGTATGATATCTATCTCAATCTGATGGGATAAGAGCTAATCTATAAGATGCAATTCAAGGTGTGAGAGAAGTTTTGATCAATTAGCCATGAAATCAGAACAAAAACGGGGAACCTGTCCCCTTGTTCGAGGAGATTTAAATTTGAATGAGAAAGCAGTAATAGGCGGAATCATAGGAGTAGTTGTTGGGGACGCATTAGGATTACCTGTTCAGTTCATGACCAAAACAGAAATAAGGAAAAAGCCAATCACGGAAATGACCGGAGGAGGTACATTCCGCCTTGAACCGGGTGCTTGGTCTGATGATAGTTCTTTAACTTTGTGTCTGGCTGAAAGTCTGTTTGAGGTTGGCTACAATCCTAAAGATATTGCTCAACGTTTTGTGCGTTGGTATCGGGATGGTTATATGGCTCCGTTTGGTGAGTCCTTTGATATTGGTGGTACTACAGTAGAAGCGATGGAGAGATTAATAGCTGGAATTGATCCACTTGAAGCGGGTCCCACGGATGTGAGGAGTAATGGAAATGGAAGCCTGATGCGAATTCTCCCAGCGACTATTTATTTCGCTCATGAGCCCGAGGACACAATGATTAACAGAATTTGTGAGGTTTCCAAGATTACGCATGGTCATCCACGCAGCCAGTTGGCCTGTTGTTTATATTCCCTGTTCATTAAAGAATTGTTAACAGGGGGTAGTCCAGATGAAGCATACAACACCATGAGAATTAAATCCCAAACCTTGTTTGTGGACTCCGAATTAGGTAAGGAGTTAAATCATTTTCAGCGCATTATTAATGGCGAACTCCCCAATCTTACTGAGCATGACATAAGATCGGGGGGCTATGTAGTCGAAACTTTGGAAGCTGCCCTTTGGAGCTTTCTCACCACATCAACATTTAAGGACTCTGTCTTAAAAGCCGTTAACTTAGGTTGGGATACCGATACAGTTGGGGCCATTACCGGTAGTTTAGCGGGCGTCTATTACGGGTTTACGAACATTCCAACAGACTGGCGGAGAAAACTAATTAAATATGAAGAAATACTGAGTCTTACCAACCAATTTGCTGAACGAGTACTTCAGCAGCAGTAAAAGGGGAAACAAGGGGACAGGTTCTCTGTTCTTGCTATTATTTTCTGATCAGGACCTAAGCATTTTAAGAAAAAATGTGGAAAGAGCTCTCTGGGAAAATAACATTTTGTATACACGTCAGTTGGAGCCCAGACTGTTCTCACTTCATTCACTATTTTGGAATGTAACTCTATAAATTATACGGCAAAAACTTATAGAATTGATCAAAGCATTGCAGGTTAATTTGGAAATGTGTAGAAATACAGTAAGGTTAAGGAGTTTGACCATTACTAGGGCGGGGGGCCAATCTATGCATGAAGGACACAGAAGCAGGCTGAAAAATCGATTTCTCGAAGAAGGATTAGATGGCTTTGAAGACTATCAAATCTTAGAACTTCTGTTGTTCTATGCCATACCTAGAAAGGATACCAACGAACTCGCTCATTCTTTGATCAACAAGTACGGTTCCCTGTCCGGGGTTTTGGAAGCCGACCCTAAAGACTTAGCAAAGACTCCTGGTTTGGGAGAAAACTCAACGGTCTTGCTGGCGCTCATTCCTTCTTTGGCGCGTATTTATCTCAAAGATCGATGGGGAATAAGACCGACCCTAAACAGCACAGCAAAAGCGGGGGAGTAAGTCTTAACTCTCTTTGCAGGAAGAAGCTATGAATTTTTTTATGTCATCTGTCTGGATGCACAGCATAACGTGATTTATCCGGCGCTCGTCCATGAGGGTACCATAGACCAAGCACCGGTTTACCCCAGAGTCATAGTGGAAACGGCTTTGCGACATAAAGCCCACAGTGTTATCCTAGCCCATAATCATCCGGGAGGGAGTCCTTCGCCCTCGCCTCAAGATATTGAAGTTACGAAAAGAATCAGGGTTGCATTGGAGCCCATTTCTATATCTGTAATTGATCACATCATTGCTGCTGGGGAAGCCTACGTCAGTTGTGCAGAAAAAGGATTGCTTTAACATGGGGAAAACAGGGGGACAGGTACGTTGTTTTACAATCTGTTTGAGGTGGTGACAAAATGCCGAGAAGAGCAAGGAAAGAAAGTCCAACGGGTATTTATCACGTCATCATGCGCGGCATAAATCGGCAGAGCATTTTTGAAGATAATGAAGATAGACAAAAACTTATTGAGACGTTTGCTCGATACAGAGAGATGAGTTGCTATAAGCTATATGCCTATTGTTTAATGGATAATCATATACACATTTTATTGCAAGAACAATCAGAGCCTATAGGTGCGGCGATGAAGCGCATCAGCTCAAGCTATGTGTTGTGGTTTAATAAGAAGTATGGACGATGTGGGCACTTATTTCAGGAACGATTTAAGAGCGAAATAGTGGATACAGACGGCTATTTCCTGACAGTACTACGCTATATCCACCAGAATCCAATCAAGGCAAAGATGGTAGAGGATATCTCCCACTATCCATGGAGCAGTTATGGAGACTATATGAGCCAAGGGCATAGGGTTGATAAGGAGTATGTTCTTAATATGTTTTCAGGAATAGCAGTCGAATCTTTAACGTTATTCGGAAAATTTTCCAGAGAGAAGAATACCGAAGAATGTCTCGATATTGAAGAAAACAAAATTGGCATGACTGATGAAATGCTTAAAGAAAAAATTAAGGAACAGTTCGGAATTAATGCCTTGCATATTGCGATTGAAGAGAGAGTAAGGCAAGAAGAGATTCTTAAGGAATTAAAACAATTGGAAGGGGTCAGTATACGACAAATTGCGCGAATAACGGGTGTACCTCAAACGCGAGTTTGGAAAGCTTAAACCGGGGACCTGTCCCCCTGTTTCTAGTAAAGGGAGGAAGACAATGAATCTCATTGGTAATGTTATTTGGCTAATATTTGGAGGGATCATCGCCTCGATTGTATGGTTTTTAGCAGGGTTAATAATGTGTATAACAGTCATTGGCATACCATTTGGTGTTCAATGTTTCAAGATCTCGAAATTTGTGTTGTGGCCTTTTGGAAAAGAACTAGAACTTGGACATTTTGGAGCAGGAGGACTAACTTTTAATATCATCTGGCTCATCGTTTTTGGATGGGAGTTTGCCATAGCTCATCTCGTTATAGGCGCAATTTTTTGTATAACAATTGTAGGCATACCATTTGGACTTCAGCATTTCAAATTTGCTAAACTTGGGCTCATACCTTTTGGGGCGAAAATACACTAGACATAATGCACAAAAACCCCGGCAATGCTGGGGTTTTGCGTTTGGCATGCAATTATTCTTCCACAATCAAACAAGCGTTGAGATATGTTGGTTAATATGCAGTCCAGCCTGCATCCGCTGTGATGACAGAGCCATTAACAAAACTTGAATCATCAGATGCTAAAAAGAGAGCAACTCTAGCAATTTCTTCTGATTCACCCATTCGGGGATTTAAGTTGATACCAGCCATTGCTTTTCCCATACCAAATTCATTTGGAGCGTTTATAGTAGTACCTATATTCGTATTGACTCCTCCAGGAGCAATTGCATTACAACGGACCCCTAAAGTAGCATATTGAAACCCTACATTTTTTGTCAACCCAATAATCGCATGTTTAGAAGCTGTGTAGGCCGCACCTGCTCTGGAGCCAAATAAACCTCCAGCAGAAGCAATATTTATAATTATCCCACTTCCTTTTTGTATGAAGATGGGAAGTGCTTTTCTTATGGCACGCATCGGTCCGGTAGTATTGATGGCAAAAACCCGTTCCCAAAGTTCATCCGTTACCTCAGCAGCAGGATAAAAATTGTCCATGATACCAGCATTATTGACGAGAATATCTAAAGTTCCATAAACCTTAACTGCTGTATCAATTAGATTTTGGATATTTTCTTCTTTTGTTACATTGGTCGCAACAGCAGTCGCCAAGCCACCATTTGACACAATCTCTGCAACGGTTCCATTTGCTCCTTCTAAATTGATATCTGATACGACAACTTTGGCACCTTCTTTTGCATAAACGAGTGCGATTGCTTTTCCCATACCAGATGCAGCACCTGTTATTACGGCTACTTTTCCTTGAAGTCTCATAGTTTTTCCTCCTTCTGATGTACTGTAACCATAAAATAAACTATTTTATAATAGTTTATTAATTCTAAATTATATGCTCAATCATTGGAAATAGCAATATCAACGTTGCTCATTATATACCTCATTCAATTTTCTATACAATTATCGTAACCTCCAATGTTCTAATGGAAAGTAGGGGATTAAATACCTTGTTTTGACCTTATTTATTTGAAACAACGTACCTGTCCCCGTGTTTCCCTTGTTTCACCCGGTGTAATTCTCAATCACTCGTAGAAAATTTGCTGGAAACGGAGCTTCGACTGCAATTTCACGCTGCTCAACCGGATGCGGGAAGTGCAAAGAAAAGGCGTGTAAGGCTTGTCCGGAAATGAGAGCTGAGCTTTTTCCGTACATCCTGTCCCCGACAATTGGGTGCCCGATATGGGTTAAATGAACACGGATCTGATGCGTTCTGCCGGTGGCCAGAGTTAGTTCTAACAGGGAAGCTCCGGAAAAGTTCTGAACCGTCTTGTAATGGGTTATGGCCTGGTCCCCTTTTTGGTTAACTGCGCGCCGGTTCGGCTTGGTGGGATGTGGACCAATCGGCTCATTGATTGTTCCGGCTGGAGGATCCACAATTCCATTCACCACGGCTTGGTAAGTGCGCTTCAGGTTTCCTTCCTTCAGGGATGTCTCTAACAGGGCTTGGGTATGGCTGTCTTTGGCAAATACAACACACCCCGAAGTTTCTCTGTCAAGGCGGTGTATTGGACGAACTGTGCAGATTTCTCCCAGTTGTTGATAATAATGGGCGAGGTAATTGCTTAACGTACCTAGGAAAGTTTGGCCCGCCGGGTGTACCAGTAGCCCAGAGGGCTTGTTCAATACTATTAAATATTTATCTTCATACAATATTTCGACTGACCCTGGCTCCGGTTCGACCCCGTAGGATGAGTCCTCAAGAGCCAAAACGCGCAAAACATCTCCCTTTTTAACTTTCTTCTGCAAGAAAACGGTTTTTTTGTTTAGCAAAATTCCCTTTTGCCGGGTCAGCTTCTGAATTTTTCTTCCCGAATACTTCAAAACTTGTTTTAAGTAGACCTCTACCGTAAGGCCCTGATGCTCTTCAGCGATCGAGTATGCAGTATATGACTTCATATCACTAGTTCCAATCTATTCGCTTTTTTAAACAGGGGGACAGGTTCCGCGTTTGGGTATTCATTGCCTGAAACAACGTACCTGTCCCCCTGTTTGTCCCCTTGTTTGCCTAATTTTCATCTACGATACATTCATCCAAAGAGGGTAATTCCTCTTCCTGATACTGTGGTTCTCCAAGGTCATTGATGCGAATATCCCCGATCTGTCCGTACTGATAAAGCTGATCCAACAATTCTACAGCGGAGCGGATTCTGGTTCTTAACAGATAGCCCCTGTTTTCTGAGGCTTTCAAAACCTCACGCACATCAAGCTTAGGCTTCCAGTTGTAGGACCGACCGTGAAAAACCTGGAGCTGTTCCAGAACGGCTAGGATTTCATCTTGGTTAAGCGGTTGAAGCTGGGGGGCATTAATAATATGGTTGAGAACCTTCTCAATAGGCTCGCGCTGGGCGCGGTCCACATACGCCGTGGAAAGGTTTTCAAAATCATGTTTGGCCTCTATCACATCTTCACGATAGGATGCTCCCAAAGCAAACATCGTAAAGGTAGATTCTAGGCGCGAATATCGCTCAGGGAACAAGAAGGATGCCATATTATTATAGGCGATGAGGCGGGCTTTTTTGCCAAGACGACCTATCAATTCAGTTTCATCAAACAATACTACCCAACCATTGTAACCTAGCAACTTAAACATATGGCTTAACATCGTAAAGTAGTCCATACTGTGACGCGTTTTGCTAAAGGGGACGGCAAAGCGGACCGGTTGGGCAAAAATCCTTTTGTAGATCTGACGTAGGTAAGCATTATTGATGAAGTCGCCCTCCAGGTCCGCCATCAACAAATATTTGTCATCCGGGTCATCAACGTGCAGATAGGATCTTAGAACAAAAAACAACTTGTCAGTTACCAAGTGCTTACTTGTAAAGGATAGCAGATCCAGAGCGTTGGGGTTATTAGGAGTAATATCCTGTAAGACATGTTGGAATCCGGGTTGTAGGCGTTGAGGCAGATAAGTGTTGCTGACCAGTTTCTGATAGACCAGATAGGGTTTATCAAACGGGGTCTCTTTGCTCAGGGAAAGCAGGCTGACGACCATATTGTTGCTATGGGCCAAGTTAAACACGGTATTTAAAAGGTGGGTTTTGCCCTCTCCGTACTTTCCGGAAACGACCATACCGCTGGATTCTCCAGTATCTCTGACCCGATCTAGCTTGCGCGAGATCTGCTCCATTAATTCTGGACGGGCTGAGGAAAAATAGTGCCCTACCGCCCGGGAAGACACTCCCGAACGCAAAGCTTCAATGATCCTTTGAGCTTCGAAATCCATTATTCTGCTCCTTCCTGCAAAGTCGTCAGAACTACCCGCCTAGGCAAAGATACTTTACCAAAGCGCGACTTAGCGTGGAGTTCTTCCGCTGTGCTCAAGCTAATAGGGATGGCTCCTTCATCAAGGCGGTTGATGACCTGAGCCAAGCGGGTAGACATTTTCAGAATATTTTTCGGCGTATAGACCTCATCAATCAGGCGATCAAGATCCACAATGTCGGCGAAACGGTTAAAACGGGTACCTTCAATTTCATTCTGAATGCGCATCCAAAGAGCTTGATAGGACTTCAAACCCTTAGTGTCGTCGTCCATAAGACTGCGCTCAAACGAAAAAACGAACATAGTGTGTTTTAAGGTATCAATCTCATCAATCAATTCGCGGATACTTTCGTAAGCATCTTCACGTTTCAAACGAGTATAACGTAGGGTTTCCGCATGTTCTGCATCAACCAGAACTTCCATATTATCAATAGAAATAACGAGACCCTTGTAACCAGCCAGGCAGCAAACCTCTACCAGGGAACGCAACATGTGCCTAGCATTATATTTGGTGATTTTGCTGGGGGACAAACCCAGTCGGCGAAGAGAGGGCAATGGGGCTTCTCGACTTCCTTCCAGCCACAGCATCAACAGCTTGCGACTGGCTTCTTCCAAAGTGGGGTGCCCTAAAATACCCCCAGTTAATAGGGCACAGGCCAAAGCGAAATTATTGTCTATCAGGGGGTTGGAAAGAAATTGCTTTTCTAACTGTTCCCTTATCTCCCGTTTGGTCAAGGGGTCGAGTTTTCCCTGACTGGACAAATAATCGGCAAAGCTAAAATTTTCCGGAATAGTATTGGGCTCATACCCCAATTGCCGGATGACCTCATGACTGCACAACTGCAAACGTTCCAACAGGTTGACCTGACGCAATATTGCAGTATAGATATCCTTAAAATCATGGATCCATAATTCCCGTGCCGAGAGACAAACCGAAATATAGCCCGTGTTTTCCGCTTCCATGGCCAGCAACTCTAAAAAGTGAGTTTTTCCACTACCAGTGCGGCCTGTCAAGAACTTTATCTTGCTCCCTCCCAAGGCCAGATAGTTCGCCAAGTATTTTTCCTTCCAAAAATCCATAATAAAGTCGCTGCCCACTGATATTTCCCTCAAAATATTACGGTTACCTGGAGCCTGTCCCTTCCTCAAACGTGCCAGGGCTGAGTGAATATCATTTCCCAATGCACTTACCCCCCTAAATTTTCATCCGAATCAGCTCAAATCCAATTCAGGTACTGCGACCTCGAAAAAACGGATGGTTGCCAGATACTGCTCCCTACCATCCTGATCTAGAATGCGAATAGCCTTATTTATGTTGCGACTGGGGCCAAATTGAAACTGCCGTCCATCCTCGGTGGAACGTATATCTGTAGCATAAAGGCGAGCTAGGTCAAAAGCGAAGCTCTGTTGGTCATAATCTTTGCGAAAACGTCGCATAGGGGTTAAAAGAGTGTAGAGGCTCTTTAAATAAATATCCCCTACTACTGAAGTTGACAATTTTCCCTGGTTTTGTTTTAAGAGCATCAAGTCGTAAGCTGCAGCCAGCTCTTTGACAAAGCCCCGGGGATCAAATGCTGCCTTCAAAAGTTTGTCCCGGCTAGCCTTCACATCTTGCACAAAGGCCAAGGGGCGCAAACATTGGATACGTTTACGGTCCAAGTATAAATCCAGATTTTCGGTATCCACCCTAACTCTGAAGGGAAACATTTCATAATTAGGATAGTCTCCTTTTACGTCCACCTCCAGACGATCGCAATAGGCCAACATTTGTTCCGCAAAGTCGCCATTTTCCACATAAGCGCGAATCCCAAAGTCATCGACCTGATTCTGCATCCCTTCCATCAAGGTTTCCTGTTCTTTCAAGTAGACGCGCATAGCTCCCAGATCTTTATTCCAGCTCTTCAGATCACCCTTTTCCATGTTTTTACTCAGGCTCTTAAAAAGTTTTTGCAGACTATTGATCTTGTCCTTTAGTTCTTTTTCGACAACCACCATTTGTTTGAATAAATCCTCATAATCCGTCATATTATTGCTCCTTTATCTCATTCCTTTTTATTTCTGGTTCTGACCAGCTTAAACAGAGTATAATTAATAATCAAGTTTTTTTGCAAGAATTCGACATGAAACAATTGATTTCCTTCCGAGTTTGCTGCGATAATATTATTAGGTCCTATTAATAGCACACATAGTAAGCTAGAATAAAGAAGGATAGACCCCTATGCCGCTTAAGCGGCACCAAAAGAAGATGAAAATAAAAATAAATGCATTCACTCGAACATCGTGCATCGAACCACGAACCACGATATGCGGGACAGGTGAGAAAAAAGTATGGCAATTGACGTTTATGGTCAACTGAAAAAACAGCTATTTCCATGGCAGGAGGAATGCCTGGATATTTGGTTTCGCAAGCAGGGGAAAGGTATTATAAATGTCGTTACCGGGGCAGGCAAAACTGTCTTGGCCTTGGGAGTCATAGCTAGGCTGGACTATGTCTTGTCCGCAGAGCAAGCACCTGCTTTAAAAATCAAGATTGTCGTGCCCAAGGTTTTTCTGGCCCATCAATGGGTTCAGAGTTTGCAGGAAGATCTTGCGGTTTCCAAGGAGGACATTGGGATTTATTCTGGGATGCACAAAGACCCTCCTACTCGGAAGTATATGATTTATGTGGTCAACTCGGCCCGCTACACGTTATCTCAGCATATACTACAGGACTATCAAAAAGGTAACCCCGTATTGCTGATCGCGGATGAATGTCATCACTATAGTAGCCCGGAAAATTCGCGCATCTTCAATTTCATTACGCAAATTCCAACTAAAGATCAAACGACACATTACTATGCTTTGGGTTTATCTGCCACCCCAGAAACAGCTGCATTTAACGAAAAACTGGTTCCTGCCTTGGGGCCAGAACTCTTCAAATACGGTTTTGTCGATGCCTTAAATGCCAATATCATTAGTTCCTTTGCTATCTTTAACCTAAAATTGAAATTCACTCCCTACGAAGAACAACAATATCTGGACTTAAGTGAACAACTAACCCGTGCTCTAGAAGCCCTTATCCATCATTGTCCATTTCTAAAAGGCTTAAACAGAACGCGTTTTTTTGCCAGCTTGGAGCAATTAGCTCAAGAATCTGAAAAAGCCTCCATAGCCTCTCTGGCCCGTACAGTACTTACCCTTTCCATTAGGCGCAGGGATCTGGTCTACCGGGCCGAGTCCCGGATTAGCTGTGTTCAGAATCTCTTGATCCAACTTCCGTCCATTGCAAAGGTCTTGATTTTTAGCGAAAGAATTGACGTGGCGGACCGCATCTATAACGAGTTACAGCTTCAGTTTCCCAAACAGGTGGGGCGTTATCATTCTAAAATGGACGCAAGGAGTAGAAATAATATCCTGCGTAACTATCAAGATGGACAAATTCGCATCCTGGTAAGTTGCCGTGCCCTTGATGAAGGCTTAAATGTACCTGCAACCGATATAGGTATCATCGTTTCCTCCACGAGCAGCAACCGACAACGAATCCAGAGATTGGGTAGGATCTTGCGCCAATCAGGTAAAAAACAAACGGCTAGACTTTATTACCTGTATATCGATTCCTCCAACGAAGAGCAGGACTTGCTAAGCGATATTTCCCACGACCTGTCCGGAGTAATACCCATCCTTGACTTGGAATATAATCAGGATACACAGACCTTCATTCATTCTGCGTACCAAAACTTGGCAAATCGAGTTCTGGCTTACACCCAGTTGAAAGACTGGAGTCAGGAGATAATAGCTGAAATAACTCGAAACCTGGAACGAGGCAAATTAGGTTGTGATTGGTGGCTCTCCAATCAGGACTGTCGCTTGAAAATCCAGAACGCTTCCTCCCGAACGGAACGAAATTACTGGGTGAGCATGCTCTTACTAATACAAGCTAGCCATGGTAGGTTAGCATAAGATCAGGACAGCGAATTTTCTCCTTATCATTGCTCGTATTGGTGCACTTTTTTCAAATGAAGTTATCATAGCTTCTTTTCATATAACAGAGGAAGAGACTAACTCAGCTAGCTCTTCCTCTGTTTAAACTTGGGTTCACTTGAGAATGTTCACTTGCGTTTAGGGCGTGCCATGATTTCGGCCTTAAACCTCTTTAAGTAAGATCTGACTCAACTCAATTCTAGGACGAGCCTTGGGGTTTTGATCAGGGTAACCGACGGGGATTAAGGCCACGACATTATAAGTCTCGCCTAACCCTAGGATCTGTTTTACTTTCTCTTGGTCGAACATCATAACCCAACACGTACCAAGACCAAGGTCAACAGCACGTAATGTAATATGATCAATAGCAATGGCTGCGTTTAAGCGAAGATAGGCCTCGGCGGTAGCTTGATCCATTGGTCTGCGCTTAGCATAGCTTTCTGGGTCCATCTTATCGAGGGGAGTATCTGCGAAGGCCCCTGCTTCCTTGAGTTCTCGCGCCCGAGTGCCTATGCCTCCCAAGGACTCTGCGTCAACACAGCATGCAATGACGACAGGTGCCTGGCTGACAAACGGTAAAGGAGTAGCTTGGCTCAATTGCGCACGAACGGCATCACTTTTAATCACAACAAAGCGCGTAGGTTGAATATTACTACCAGATGGAGCTAATTGCGCGGCTTCGATAAGTTGAGTTACAAACAACTCAGGGATGGGATCGGATTTAAATTTTCGAATGCTTCGTCTGGATTTCATGGCATCGAGTAATTCCATTAAAACCATCTTCTTTCTCAAATTATTTAACTTCATATTGATTGAACCATTATATATTATTGGATTAAGTAATCTTTTGCAAATTTCGCAGATTATAATCAGACAATCTCAAAAGATGTCCTCTCAGGCCTATCTACAGAGGAGAGGGAGGAGGAAATAAAACACCTCGGACGCTCTTTCCAAAAACTCAGCCTTCCAGCGACCAATCACAACTGTGTTTTCCTCCCTCAATAATTGAAGGACTACCTGAGCTTTAAATTCTGGAGTGAAATTAATACCTTTATTCTGGGTATCGGCTCGGATATCCATGATTGTGGGGAACTAGTAAGGGCCTTGAATCATGCCGCCTACTATGCTAGCGACAAAGTGTAAAAATTTATGGTAAGATGAAGAAAAGTGGGGGTTGGTGAGGAGGATTCTCCGGTGGATCAATTAAGCGTTGGGGATGAAATAATTCCCTACGAAGAGCGACGGAGTGTGCGGTATCGAAGGATTACGCTGAGCATATTGGACGATCGTGTTCGAATTTCGGCACCTAAGAATGTATCCGCAAAGCAACTGAAAGAACTATTGAGCGCCAAACAAGAATGGATCTTAAAACATTGGCTCGCAAGTCGCGAGACTCTAGAATGTCCTCAAAGACAGTATATCGAAGGGGAAGAGTTCCCTTATCGGGGTAAAATTTTGGGACTTAGTGTCAGAAGACACGCTCGCCAATCGATTCGGGTAAACTTAGAAGGGCAGGTGCTTGTGGTGTTTCTACCCTATGACTTACCCGACTATCAATATCTGTCCAATGTTCAATACGCTGTTATGAATTGGTATAAAGTTCAAGCGCGCAGAGTACTCAAGAGCAAGCTTGATGAACAGGCAAAGCGAATGCAGGTCACTTATCAAGATTTTCGACTGAAAGATCAGAAGACGAGGTGGGGGAGCTGTTCTGACCGAGGTAATCTTAATTTGAATTGGCGAATTATCATGGCCCCTGAAGAGGTGATCGATTACCTCATTATTCATGAACTGGCGCATTTGACGCATCCCAACCATTCGGAGAGATTCTGGCAGTGGGTGGCGACGTTTATGCCGGAGTATGTGTCTTGGAAAGAGTGGCTGAAATACCATGGGCAAGAATTGGTGCTATAAGGACAAAGGGAGATGGAATGTCGATGAGCAAAATCTTACGGGTGAATATGTCAACTTTGAGTGTTGTGATCGAGGAGTCCAAAGAAAACTATCGCCTTCTCGGTGGTCGCGCGTTTATCGCCAAATATATGCTGGAAGAAGTGAAGGCAACCTGTGAACCTTTAGGGCGGCATAACCCGTTAATTTTTACTCCAGGACTTCTTGGTGGCAGTAAGGCTTTCAGTTCTGGGCGAATTTCCATTGGAGGGAAAAGTCCGTTAACAGGTGGAATCAAAGAAAGCAATGGGGGAGGGGTCGTTGGCTTAAAGCTGGCTCGGGCTTGGCTATCAAGCGGTGATTATCGAGGATCTCCCCAAAGATGCTCAGAACTATATCCTTAAAATTAAAGTGTCAGGGGCGGAACTGCTTTCAGCTGAAGAATATTGGGGCTGTGGGGTGTATGAGACCGCGGCCCGTTTGAGACAAGACTTTGGCGAGAAGGTCGCCATTTCTTGTATAGGGCCGGCTGGTGAACACCGCCTGCTTACTGCAGGAATTGCTAATACGGACGCTGATGGGGTGCCGAGTCGGTACAGTGGCCGTGGGGGTCTCGGTGAGGTCATGGGTTCCAAAGGGCTAAAAGCCTTAGTGCTTGATGATACAGGAGTTGGTTATCTCGAACTCAAACGACCCGAGGAGTTTAAAAGCGTAATGCAGGAATATGCTGAACTTCTTAAAACATCTCCCGTGATTAAAAATTATGCTGACTATGGGACGGCTGCGTTGGTGAATGTGACTAACGCTCTTGGAGGGCTGCCGACACGCAACTTTTCCACGGGTCAGTTCTCAAGAGTGGACAAGATTAGTGGGGAAAAGATGTGGTCGCTCCCTTAGAACATGAGACGATTGCCATCATGGGTTCGAATCTGGAGATTGATGATCTCGATTTCATCGCTCGACTCAATTATTTGTGTAACGACTATGGACTGGATACGATCGAAACGGGTGCGGCACTCGGTGTGTCGATGGATGGCGGGCTTCTTACCTTTGGGGACAAGGAGGGGGCAATCCGTCTAGTGGAGGAAATCGGCAAGGTAACCTTAACCGGAAGCGTTTTGGGTAATGGGGCGAAGCTAGCTGGCAAGGTATTAGGAGTGCTTGAAGTTCCTGTGGGAAAGGGCTGGCGATGGCTGCGTATGAGCCGCGGGCCATCAAAGGGACAGGGGTGACCTATGCGACCTCTCCGATGGGTGCAGATCACATTGCTGGGAATACCATTCGATTGAGTTTAAAACATAACGCCCCTGAAGGACAGGCGGCTCTATCTCAGAAGGCGCAGTATACAGTGCCCATTTATGATTATTTGGGGTTGTGTTTATTTTCCATGGGAGTCCTTGGTGCTCATCGGGAAATCCTCTGTCAATTGGTCAATGCCCAATTAGGGACGGGCTATGGGATTGAGGAGCTTCAAGCACTTGCTAGGAACACGATCCAGTGGGAACGAGCTTTTAATCAAGCAGCAGGGTTTACCAAAGTGGATGATCGTTTGCCGGAACACTTTACAGAGACCCCGAATCCTGCGGCTGAGAATGCAGTGTTTGACGTGCCAGAGGACGAACTGGATAACGTTCATCAAGACATGGCTTAAGAGCAACTAACAGCATAAACAGGGGGACAGGTTCCACGTTTGGGTATCCATTGCCTGAAACAACGTACCTGTCCCCTTGTTTGTTACCCTTGTTTGTTAGAGATTTTACCGTAGAATTGCAGGTTAATCTCGATAAGTGGAGAAATACCGTAAGGGTAGGAGTTCGACCATAACACGAAAGGAATGGCGTTGCTATATGTCACTACTTAACAATCCACTTGAAATTTACAAGTTACTTCCAAAATCAAATTGTAAACTGTGTGGGATGGCGACATGCCTGGCGTTTGCCGCTGAGGTAATCAAGGGACAAAAACGTCTCGATGAATGTCTTCATCTAAAGAGCAATATAATTGAGGAACTAGATGGAAAAATCATCAGACAAATGACTCCCGAAGAGCAACTGAAGCAAATACTCGTGCCGTTGAAAAAAGAAATTGCTACAATAGCTTTTTCTGCATCCGTGAAGCGATTAGGGGCTACGCTTTCTGACGATAAGTTGACCCTTAAGTGTCTTGGAAAAGACTTCACGGTTGATTCCGAGGGAAATCTGATATCTGACTGTCATATCAATGTATGGGTGACGGTACCATTACTTAACTATATTATTTACAGTGCAGGAAATGATCCTTCCGGAAAATGGGTTCCATTCAGGGAACTTAGTAATGAGACGATATGGGATGCATTTTTTGAACAGAGGTTTGAAAAACCTTTAAAACAACTTACAGATGCCTATCCAGATCTAATCGAGGACATAATTTATATTTTTAGCGGTAAGCCCGTGGATACTAGTTTTTCCTCTGATATTTCGCTTGTATTGCACCCTCTACCAAAGGTTCCAATGCTCATTTGTTACACCAAACCAGAAGAGGATTTAGAATCCAAGCTCAATGTTTTTTTCGATACGACAGCGGAAGACAATCTCAACATTGATTCAATCTACAGGCTTTGCGTTGGGCTCTTGATGATGTTTCAAAAGATCTCTTCTAGGCACATTAAACCATAAAGTGCTACAGAACCCCCAGCAATGCTGGGGGTTTTGCATTTAATTATGTCACAAAAAGGATTAGGCGGATTCCAGTGGATTAACACGACAGACCAAACAAATTATTGCTACACCCTGTGCTATCCTAAATGCATAAGCATTAAATGTGTAAAGGAAGGATGAAGGACTATGGATCAGGTTCAAATTGAGATGGCTTTAGACAAGAATTACTTGCTACCCGACAAAACCCAAAAGGCTTACCTCATGGTGAAGCTCACCGCCCCGGAATTGGTCGGTACAAAAACCTTAGTGGTGGAATGCTCACCGGATTTTAAGAAGTGAAGAAGACTTTGCTCACAGACGGTATGGCCTATGCAGGGATTACAACCCCCCTAGCGCTAGCCAAAAAAGCTGAGGAAATTGCGCAAAGTGGTGTCCAAGTATCCACATTTGGGTTGGGCGAAGATTTTGAAGAGGATTTATTGCAGCAGATGGCAGAAGCAGGGAAAGGGAATTTCTATTATATTGAAACTCCAGATCAAATTCCTGGTATCTTTGAACAAGAACTGACCGGTTTGCT
Source organism: Desulfosporosinus metallidurans (assembly GCF_001936615.1). Taxonomy (GTDB): domain Bacteria; phylum Bacillota; class Desulfitobacteriia; order Desulfitobacteriales; family Desulfitobacteriaceae; genus Desulfosporosinus; species Desulfosporosinus metallidurans. Next base: position 21,795 of record NZ_MLBF01000036.1, on the reverse strand, counting down.
CAGCCTCATTGCTCAAAATCTAGTCCTAACGATTAAGCCCTCCTAACAAGTCAGAGTTACAGGTATTCTCAGGTATCCTTCAACAGATGGAAGAAATCATCAAGTCATGATGCCTGATCTCTACAGTGGGGAGACAAAAGCTTTGCTCCTAGAGCTCTCCATTACCCCTCTGTCTAAAGGATACCATTCCTTATTTTCCGTAGATGTAGAATACACGGATGTGCGGGAAAGTCTTGAACTAGTTCGATTAACTGCTGGCTTTGGGGCAACTTGCGATAATGAGCAAGTATCAACGCGCTGAATCCTATGGCCTGTGAGATGAATGATCTAGAACTCCACGCGGAAATCACGAAATTAATCGCATCGCTACAGTTCATGTCTGAAGAAGGATATGATAAGTCCCTCCGTAAAAAGATGTCCTCTCAGGCCTATCAACAGAGGAGAGGGAGGAGGAAATAAGCGTGTTTTAAGTACATCATTCCAAAATATTGCGAAATATTGACACGTATTATTAGTACGCATTATTCTATTGTTAGAGAGAGGGAACGACATTGAAAGGGTACTCATCAACGGAAATACTTCGAATCCTCTTTAATGATGGCTGGATAGAAAAGAATCAGCGCGGTTCACATATTCAACTAGTTCATAAAACTAAACTATAAAGTGACGGTACCTCACCCTAAAAAAGACCTAGACCCGAAGACTGTGAGAAGTATACTCAAACAGGCAGGGATTACCGAACAATGAGTTTTGCGAAAGGAGCCTAAGAAATGGATAAATATTTGTTTCCTGCCATCTTTGAACCCAGGGAAACTAAAGGCTATACTGTGACATTCCCGGATTTACCAGGATGCATTACCGAGGGTGACTCTTTAGAAGAAACACTATTGATGGCCAAAGAAGCTTTAGAACTTCATCTTTATGGAATGGAAGAAGACGGCGATCCTATTCCTTCTCCTGCTTCCCCTGAAAAGATTGTCGTATCCACTGGTGCCTTTGTTACGATTATTGAGGCTTGGATGAAACTAATACGAGATGAGATGGCAGATAAGGCGGTTAAGAAAACCCTTACGATTCCTAAGTGGCTAAATGATTTAGCTGTCAAAAATCATTTAAACTTTTCTCATGTTCTGCAAAGCGCCCTTAAAGATCACCTTGGGCTTAGAGAATAATTCAATAGACATTATAAGTATAGTGGACAGAAGGAACAAGGGGAAGGAACAAGGGGACAGGTTCGTCGTTTCGCAGAAAGAAAACGACGAACCTGTCCCCTTGTTTGCGATTACCGAACTTTTCTAAAGGGCATACGAGGTGAGGATTGAACACGGTTAAATAGATCGTTAGAAGAGTTGATTCCTTTTTTTGCTAAGAAACGTTGCATACCCATTGGCATTGGGCGATCGGCTTGGTTAAGGAAATCTGTGTTTTCTCTTACTTCTGGGCTCCCAGCTTCCCCAAGGGCTCCGCTTTGATTTAAGAATTTATTTCTCCCCAAAAACATATTATTTTAGCACCCCCCTCTTTACCAATATATGCCAATATACAGGCCTTGGTTTTACTTTCTCTTATTTTTTGCGCTTTACTGTCACGTTACGCTCAATGCTCCATAAATATATTAAGAGTATGTTTAGGAAACGGGGAGTATTCAGCATGTTTGAAACACCTGCAAGACATTTTGCCCGCTTGCATGAGATCCTTTCCGTACTCATCCGGCATGGATTTGGTTATATGCTTAGCTCGGGGAATCTTATGCCGCTGCAGGAGAAAAACTTAGCCCTTGTGGGAGTGCATCTAAGAAATGCTTTATCAGAACTTGGTCCGACGTTTATCAAACTGGGACAAATAGCGAGTACCCGTTCAGATCTTCTTCCTCAACCGATTATTCAAGAATTAGCGAAACTCCAAGACCGAGTTACCCCGCTTTCTTTTAGAGAAGTACGACGAGTAGTCGAAGAATCTCTACAGGTTCGCCTCGAGTCTGCCTATCGAGAATTTAATCCTGTTCCTCTTGCGGCTGCGTCGATTGCACAAGTGCATTATGCAGTTCTTCACAACGGAGAAGAGGTGGCTGTAAAGGTTCAACGCCCATTCATACGTGGGATGGTCAAAACAGATTTAGAGATATTCAAAATATTTGTAACGAATATTGAACAGAGAACCCATTGGGAAAAACGCTATCCTGTTCGCCTAATTCTTGAGGAGTTTTCTAACACTATTCAAGAGGAATTAGATTTCTTACATGAGGGGCGAAATGCGGAAGAGCTTTCAAAATGGAGTAAGAGGAATTCCAATAGTTTGATTCCGAAGATTTACTGGGAATTCACCCATCCCTCAGTTTTAACTCTGGAGTATATTGAAGGGATTCCTCTGCACCAAATTATGGATTCTAAGAAAGCAACTTATAACGCTCATCGCATCGCAGATCGTTTGAGCAAAGCACTCCTTCAACAAATCCTTAGCGAGGGATGTTTTCACGGTGATCCTCATCCTGGTAATGTTCTTATCTTGCCTGGAGAAAAGATTGCCTTGCTTGATTTTGGGATGACAGGACATCTATCCCGTGCCATGAGGTATCAGCTCTTGTCCCTGATTTCTGCACTCGTTCGTGGAAAGGATGCCCAAATTTTAGAGACACTCTCGCAAATGGGGATAGTACCTGAGCAAATCGATCGGCTTACGTTTTTAGCGGATATTTCTACGTTACGTCACAAACATTTGCAAGTTTCTCAGAGAAAATTAGCTATGGGAGAATCTATTCAGGACTTTTTTGAAATTATCTTCCGCCATGGGATTCATATTCCCTCTGAGTTTGTCCTCGTAGGCAAATCTTTGTTGACCCTAGATGGAATTCTAAATACCTTAGATCCCACATTAAGCTTGGTTGAGCAGGCCAAGCCTTTCAGCCGAAAGTTGATCTGGGAAAAGTATAGTCCAATGAGACTGCTAGAAAGGATTTGGGTGAACTAGGGAGACAGACACAACAGGTTTCCCCAGAAACATACAATAGGATATGAATATAGATCAATCATAATACGATGCCCCTGTTGTTTAAAAGAATTTAGGGGTGTTTTGATGTGTAAGGAGTTCGTCTAAGGAAGCAGGGAGGAAATGATCGAGGTTAGTGACCTGAGCAAAGTTTATCGTGAGGGACGAGGAATAAGGAACATTAACATTCGGATCGATCCAGGAACCGCGTTTGGGTTTCTTGGGCCGAATGGGGCAGGAAAGACCACGACTATCCGATTATTGATGGGATTTTTAAAGCCTGATTCGGGACAAGTAACGATCAATGACCGTGATTGTTGGCGAGAAAAAACGGAAGTCAAGAAATTTGTCAGTTACCTTCCGGGTGAACTTCATTTCATCGAGAACTTGTCGGGCTTAGATTTCTTAGATCTTATCGCAGGAATGCACGGAGAACGGCCTGACATTAAGAAGACCCGTGATTATTTGGTAAGTGCTCTCGATTTAGATTTAAAATTACCCATTCGAAAGATGTCAAAGGGGATGAAACAGAAGTTAGGGATTATTTCGGCCTTGATGCTGGATGCTGGTGTTCTCATCCTTGATGAACCGACCTCTGGACTAGACCCTTTAATGCAAAAGGTTTTCATCGAATTAATATTAGAGGAAAAGAAGAAAGGGAAGACCTTATTTATGTCTTCCCATCAATTTTCAGAGATTGAGCGGACGTGTGAGCGCGTTGGAATTATTCGGGAAGGAAAACTCCTTGCCGTTCGAAGCATTTCACAGCTAAGAGAAGTGGAGTATCACACGTTTGAAATTGAGGTCGAGAGCGAGGAGGATTATGAGCTTCTGAGGGGAAGTGGGTTAGATATAAGTCTGGTCCGGGGGCAATGCTATGTCATTCGTGTCGCGGGTGAACTGGATAGACTATGGTTGGCTCTCGCTCAAGTTCGAGTCAAACGCTTTAGGCAACGATCTCTAGAATTGGAAGAGGCATTTATGGATTTCTATCGATAGTTGTTTTGTAGTTGAAAGGGGGGGTACTTCTGAATAGAGCATTGTTTCGGGCGATGTTTAGGCAGTATCAAAATAAAGTAGTCGTCATTTCAGCAGGTATTTTCCTTTATGAAGGACTTATAACCTGGGTTTACCCTGTGATTGCTAAGAATCCCGCCGTCACTGAGATCGCAGAGGCTATACCATCTGCGGTAAAGACCGTATTTGGGGTATCTGAAAACGCTCGGACGGATACGTTCGAGGCCTTTATATCAGCCCAGTTTTTTGCTAGAATCTGGGTGATTCTTATGGCTTTATATGGGATTGAAACTGCGAATGCTTTACTTGCCAAGATGGTGGATAATGGATCTTTGGCTTTTCTGCTATCCACTCCGGTATCTCGAAGTGAGGTTCTTTCAACCCAAGCAGGGGTTCTTATTGGCACGAACGCTATTTTAGTCGCAGCCACAATCGTTGGCTTATATTTTGGCACCTTTTGCTCAGGGATCGAAATTAATCATTGGCGTTATTTCCGTTTAGGGCTTTTAGGAGTTGCTTTTTTTTCAGTGATTGAACTTTATAGTCTTTTCTTCTCAGCTTGGTTCGTTGAGGAAGAACGGGCTTTAACGTATGCTGTGGGATTAACGCTAGCCTTTTATGGGCTGGATATTGTTGGCGGACTCAGTAATAAATTGTCCTGGCTAAAAGGTCTCTCACTCTTCCAATGGTTTCAGCCGCAAGAGGTATTAGAAGGAACGATAGACCCAGCGTTGCCGATCATCGGGCTTAGTTCCGCGTCAGCTCTACTTTGGTATTTGACAAAGAAAGTTTTCGATACTAAGGATCTTGCTCTTTAGTATCATCTGGTTTCTGCTAGTTTTTTCACTGATTCTTCATAAATAGTTCATACTTCTTTAACCAATAAGGTGTATATTATAGTTAATTGACGAAAATACAACTTTTTGGGAGATGGAGGTAACATGGGCAGTACAGGGATTCCTAGGTCTTCGCAACCAATCATGCAGCCACGACTCCCTGGAAAACCTGCAGGGGTCTATCATTACAGCCGGAAGAAAAAGCAGTTGACCCGACTCATGGCATGGATTTTCAGTAGTTTTACCCTACTATTTTTACTTTTAATGGGTTTTCTTTATGCACCTCTTCAACCCTTCGAGTCGCTTCGTAGCCTGTGGGTGGAAAGTGCGATGACGACCATGAACCATCAGTACTTGGCAAAGTGGTTTTTTGACGATGCAGAGATTCAAAAAATACTGGACAGTAACAAAGCCGCAGTTCTGGGAAACTCTAATCCATCCTCGATCAGTGCTCTCAGCACGAACAAAAATAATGGCACAGAACTCATTGACGTCAGTCAAAATGGATTTAAAGGATACTTGCTTAAGGTGAATAATCCAGGACGCGTCAAGGTGGCAGCGACGCGTTATCTCGGCACGATCGGAGAAAAGGCAGAAGACATTGCCAAGGATACTGGGGCGGTCGCAGTCATTAACGGGGGAATGTTTAATGACCCGCAGGGAAATGGAAACGGTGGGCACCCTCAAGGCATTCTCATCTCGGACGGTAAAATTCTATACAAGGATTCAGGAGTATCAAGCTATGATATCATTGGCATGGACCAAAGTAATGTCCTTGTCCTTGGTCATTATACGTTAACCCAAATCAAGCAAATGGGTATACGGGATGCCGTCACGTTTGGCCCTTTTCTTGTCGTCAACGGTAAGCCGGCCATCACTCATGGAGACGGAGGATGGGGGATTGCTCCTAGGACGGCTATTGGGCAAACTCGAGATGGCACTATTTTGATGCTAGTCATCGACGGACGCCAGGTTGGTTCCTTGGGCGCGACCTTAAAAGATGTACAGAATATCATGCTTGAATACGGCGCTTACAACGTCGCCAATCTTGACGGTGGTGCCTCAACCGTTCTCTATTATGACAACCAGATAGTTAATCATCCATCAAGTCAGTACGGTGAACGTCATGCGCCATCCTTTTTCATTGTCAAGTAAAACATAGGCGATATTTCTTTTGAAATATCGCCTACTGAGGGTTGAACTTGTATCAAAGCCTTATTGATATGCTTTCACGATTTCTTGAAGTTTTAACGCCAACCCCATTTTACCTTCAACCTTTAAACTACCCGTCATAAAGGCCATCGTGGCATTTAGTTTATCCTTGAGTAACTTAGAGAAATTTTTCTCATTAAGAATTAATGTAACCTCTGGGGTATGTACTTTCCCTTCCACTACTTCCACCTGGCTGTTCTTGAAGACAATTTGTAATGAACCACTTTCCTCAAGATCCACCTGGTAAACACGATCTTTTTCTTGTCTAATATGCTCTGGGTTTGCATTCATTTTCTCCACAAGTGCATGTAGCTCAGCTTTGACCATCATTTTATGCTCCCCTCTCTTAATGAGTATTTATGAACAGCTATTCATTTAGAATATTACCACAAACTGTTTGATTTTTCAAAACTTTATGCAAGAGGAACAGGGGGACAGGTACATCGTTTGCCAGTGAAACGACGTACCTGTCCCCCTGTTTAGAATGTCGCGAATTAATAACGGGTGTGAATGGAATGATAAATTAAAAATGGTTAAAAGCCTTTTGGAGGATAGTATGCCTGAAATACCTGAGATGGAGATATACAAAGACTATTTGAACAGATGTGTTAAGGGTAAACGGATTGACGAAGTTAATGTCTTACGCGCTAAAAGTGTTAACTTAGAAAGTACGGATTTTTGCCAGGTAGTCATTGGCAGGCTTATTACAGAAATTATGCGGAGGGGAAAATACCTTGTTTTTCAGCTTGATGACGGTCATTATCTCTTGACTCACATGATGCTTAATGGTAGGCTTTTTTACGTAACTACAGAAAATTTGGAAACATTACAAGGGTCTACCTCGAACCAATCCCCAAAAGCACTTATGTCTGAGATTGTACATAGTAATGCAGAGGATTTACGACAAAGAATCAAGGGGCTTCCGGGAAAAGTAAGTATAGTTTTCGGTTTATCTGACGGTTCGGTGCTTTTATTCTGTCGTCTCACACTGGGCTACTTACACTACCTTGGGCAAGATCAACTTGAGACGAAATTGCGTGAATTGGGAAGTGATCCTTTAGATCCAAATTTTAATGCCCAAGGTTTCAGTCAATTGCTTGAGGGAAAAAAGGGCATGATTAAACCTTGGTTAATGAATCCCAAAAATATCGCTGGAGTGGGTAATGCCTATTCTAATGAAGCCCTGTTTAGGGCGGGCATTTTACCGACTCGTTCGATTTCTGGGATAAGTCTTACTGACAAAATGAATTTATATAATTCCTTGGTAACCGTTGTACAGGAATCTATCCGTCTTGGCGGAGATATGGAGGAGCCTTTTGCCCCATGGGACGATTTTACTGGGGGATATAACCCTTTTTTCGGGGTCTATGATCGGGTCGACAAACCATGTCCAGTTTGTCATGAGCTTATCCAAACGTCCGTAGTTGGGGGGCGAAATGCGTTTTTCTGCTCACACTGCCAAAAATAGTGGTTATTAATGAAACAATTTAAAGAGAAATCTTGGCTATTCACACAAGAGATTCTAAATTAATGGGAGAGGACCGCAGTATGTTAAACTTTGATACACTTCACAATCCCTATTCATCACACCGAATGACCACGTATGCTAAAAATGGAATGGTTGCATCTTCCCAGCCACTTGCAGCTGAAGCTGGGTTATCTGTCTTAAGAAAAGGCGGAAACGCAATTGATGCAGCGATTGCCACTGCCGTATGTCTGACGGTTGTGGAGCCGACCTCTAATGGAATAGGAGGGGACGCTTTTGCTTTAATCTGGACAAAGGGCCAACTTTTCGGTCTTAATGCCAGTGGACCTGCACCCCGATTGCTGACTCTGCAAGCTTTGGAAAAAGCCGGGCATAAGGAAATGCCCATTTACGGATGGATTCCCGTTACCGTTCCTGGTGCGCCTGCAGCATGGGCCGAATTATCCGCCCGTTTCGGAAAGCTTCCTCTGACCGAAGTGATGGCACCTGCAATTACTTATGCCGAACAAGGTTACCCCCTTTCCCCAACGGTCGGTAGGAATTGGGAAATCGCCTTCAACCGATATGCTCACGATCTTAAAAACGTTCAATTTAAAGATTGGTTTAAGACCTTTGCGCCCCAAGGACGAGCACCAAAAATCGGCGAGCTCTGGCATTCACCAGATCACGCCCGCACCTTACAATCAATTGCAGAAACGAAAGCTCGATCTTTCTATAGCGGAGTTATTGCAGATAAGATTGATACATTTTCAAAAATGCATGGTGGCTATCTAAGAAAGAGCGACTTAGCGGCGTACACACCAGAATGGGTCACCCCCATCAGTATTAATTACCGGGGGTATAAAGTCTGGGAAATTCCTCCCAATGGACATGGGCTCGTAGCTCTAATGGCCTTAAATATTTTAAAGGGATTCGATTTTGAGGTGAAAGAGAGCGCCGACTCGTACCATAGGCAAATCGAGGCCCTTAAGCTTGCTTTTGCCGATGGAAAGAAATACATTGCCGATCCATCTAAGATGAAAGTCAGTCTTGACGATTTGCTATCGAACGAGTATGCCACGGAAAGACGGAACCAAATTGGTGAAAGAGCACTTCAACCCGAACCCGGAAACCCACCCAAAGGGGGGACCGTATATTTGGCAACCGCAGATGGTGAAGGAAACATGGTTTCATACATACAAAGTAACTACATGGGTTTTGGATCCGGCTTAGTTGTCCCTGAAACAGGGATTAGTCTTCATAATCGCGGAAACAACTTTTCCTTGAATCCATACGATGACAATTGTCTTGAACCTGGTAAACGTCCCTATCATACCATCATTCCCGGTTTTTTAACTAAAGATGACCATGCTGTCGGACCTTTTGGAGTCATGGGTGGTTTCATGCAACCCCAAGGACATGTCCAGGTCATCATGAACGCCCTTGATTTTCACATGAACCCTCAAGCAACGCTTGATGCTCCACGTTGGCAATGGATTAATGGAAAAACCATCGAAATTGAACATGCCTTCCCTGATCATATCGCTCAAGCCCTTGCCCGCAGGGGACATGACGTTCGGTATTCCTTAGATGCTTCCAGTTTTGGACGTGGCCAAATTATCTGGAGAAATTCTAAGGAGATTTTAGCGGGTGGAACCGAGCCGAGAGCCGATGGGCATATTGCAATGTGGTAACAACATGGGGGACAGGTACGTCGTTTCACAAGCAAACGACGTACCTGTCCCCCTGTTTGGAGGGAGGTGAAGTGCATGGCTGCGCGAGTGCGTTTTTTGCATTGTGGAGGATTTCAATTTGACAGTCCCGCTTGGGAAGGACCAGAGGAGTGGGCGTCACTGCGCAATCAAGATTTGTGGCAGACCTTTGAAGCTGTTCTCGCCCTTTGTCGGTCAGAAAAAATCGATCTTCTTTTTCTAACCGGAGATTTATTTGAGCAGGAATATGTGCGCAAAGAGACTGTCGACCGGGTAGTGAGGACACTAGCTAAACTAGACGAAACAAGAATATTTATTACTCCGGGAGAAAGGGACCCGCTCGTTAATACGTCGGCTTATCGCTTAGCTTTATGGCCCAACAAAGTGCATATCTTCTCAAAGGGTATCAACTCTGTTAAAATTCCTACCTTAAACGTGACAGTATATGGAGCAGGATGGACTGCTTATCGTCAAGACGGCCCTTTCCTGGACGGCTTTCAGACCAAGGAGGACGGAACGCTTCAGCTTATGCTTCTTCATGCAGTGGTTGACCCAATTGAGAATCTGAATAAATTCATCCCGATCATACCAGAACAGATTGCCGCAAGTGGTCTGGACTACTTGGCGTTGGGGCATAAAGAGGAATGGAGCGGAATCCAACAAGCCGGAGAAACCTTTTGGGCTGATTGTGGTTCTCCTGAAGCTCGAAGTTTCCGTGAGAGCGGACCACATGGAGTTCTACTGGGAGAGATTGGGGAAGAAAGAGGATCAACCAAATTCGAATTCCGAGAACTGGGTCAGCGCCGTTATGTAGAAAAGGCTCTCTTAGTGCAAGCCGACATGGAAGGACTTGCGGCGAAACTTTTGGCAGAAACAAGCATTTCTGAACAACAAAGGGATTTGTTTAGGATCAAGTTGTCAGGAGCTATTCGAGAAGGAGATGAAGCAGCTGTTCAGTCATTACAGAAGCTTTTAGCGGATAAGTTTCGCTATCTCGAAATTATATCTAGTGATGGGCGATTATCCGAATCGGGATCGAAAGTAGTTACCACTGTGGAAGGAAGGACTGAAAATGGAGATGGCAATGGCCTTCCTACCCTGAAACAAGTATTTAGCGCGAATATGCAAGAGCGTCTTGTTGCTGAGAGTGCTGAGAAATTAAAGCACTGGGAGCTAGTACAGAAAATTGGGCTGGCCGCACTTGGGCAGGGGCGTGAAGACGATGAGGAAAAAGGTTGTCACAGGATGCTTGATTTTCTTCTGGAACTATTCTATGATTTCAAGACCCCATCGACTTTAAAGGCGGATAATCGCCAAGGTATAATGGAGGTATGGGTGTCCGAAGACAGTTTTCGTTATCATATTCGGCGACAATTTATCCAGCAAGGTGATGAACGGGAAGGCTCTTCAACTTTGGTGATCGAGGATGAAACCGGAAAAACTGTGTCCTTGCCAGATTCAATGACGTTAGGGGAATATTTATTTGGGGTTAAGATTGAATCTTTTCTTCAGGGAGGGGTCGTAGAATGGCCTGAACGAAACGAAGAGGATAACTTTTATCAACGCGTCCGCAACCTTCGACAAGGAGGGGATGAGAGATTCTCGCTGACTAAAGTGAGGGCTTCTATCGCTGGAGCACAAAAAAGAGTGAACGATCAGAGGGAGAGCATGGTACTGGTTAAAGCTGAGTATGATGCTCTACGGCATGATTGGGAATCCGCGCACCGCCAGCAAGAAGAGAAACGTGTATGCTTGATTGAAATAAAAAATCTGCAAGAAAGAGAGAAGATTTTAGCGGAGAGTTTGGCTGCTGCAGCAAAATTACAAGATCGTCTAGCTGTACTTACTCAAAACCCCGACTATCGAGAGTTACGCCAACTTCAAGGCGAGCTAGCCCGGTTAGAAGATTCTTATCTAAAATCAGAGTTGAATTTGAGGACTCTTACCTGTGAGTCTCGAGTCGATTGGGCTATGATTGAAAGCCTACGTGAGGAGTGCAAGGAGTGGGCATTTGTTCAAGATCAAGTTGGGCGCTTAGCAGCCATAACCAAAATTCGGGCACAAGAAATTAAAGAGACGGACATCCTGCTGCACACGTCTGGATACCAAGGTTTGGAGGAAGACGCGGATCAGCGTTTGCGCCGAGTAGAAGAAGATAGGGATGCAGCACAAGAGGAACTTGATAAGCTCATCCTCACAAAACATGAAATCGAGGAAATCCAAAGTAAAGTCAAGAACGAGCGCGCTCGACTCCATGAGTTAGAGGTTATGACTGAAGTGACGGATGCTGTTAAAACTAAAATTGCAGACAGAGAAAGGCATTTGACGCAGTGGCAAAACTCTAAAGTTGGCAGCTTGCTTGATCGGGCATGCCAGGAACAGTTTGGCGGCAAAAGCATTGGTGAAAGACTATCCTTTCGCCTTGCCCAAGACTATCAGAACTATCAAGTGTCAAACTACAAGGAATTCCAAAGCAAACTTCAGGAATTTCATGAGCGGCGGCAGCGGGTTGAACGATTGCATGCTGAATTGGAGAGACTGCAAGCAAATGTGAATCGGGAAGAAAAGTTACATAAGATCGTGAATTCTCATACTAAAATTTTAAACCAAGCGTATGCTGCGACCAAAACAGCGAATTTGTCAGCATGGCTGAACGGCTGGCAGGACTACATACGAAAAATACATCGCCTACAACAGAGTCGTGAGGCGCTGCAATTAGAAATCGTAAAGCAGCAAATGGAAGAAGATAAAATGGCTGCTTGTGCGGAACAACTGCAGCTTAAGTTGGAAAATTGGGGGACACCAGCAACAAATCGTGAGGAAGTCCTAGCTGAAGTTTTGAAGGTTGCTAAGCAATTGAGAATAAAAGAAGAGACGGAAAAGGAAGTCGCTGTTCTCGCTAAGAGGTATCGCGACTTGCTCGGGGATCGCAATATTGAGCAACTCGCTGAGATTTTGGAACCCTTGGCTGAGTTGGAACGTGAAAGCTGTCTGTCTAAAGAAGAAAGGCAGGCGGATCTGGCAGATATCAATAAAGAACGGCTAGAAGTCCGCAGACAACTGAAAACTGCGGAACATCGTCTTCAGGGTAGCCAAAAATACCTGTCGTTATCTGCACTGGAGAAAAAGATAGAGAATGTTAAACAAAAGTGGATGGCGTATGAGGATTTGCAGCACGCATTACTTGATGTTCAGGCCTTACTGGAAGTTTCCTGGCGCGAGTGGCAAACCAAATATGGAAAGGAACTCGAACGAGAAGCGGAGTGGATCGTCAATAAGATTTCCTCTTCCTCGACTCAAGGGACCTATTTTTCCTATCGAATGGCCGTTGCCCAATTAGCACTCCACTACACTACAGAGGCACCCCTTTTCTTATACGTCGAAGAAACAAAGGAGGAACAAAACCTTTGGGAGGACATTTTGGGGTATCTTCATAACCTTTCCGTTTCTAGAAAGGTTGTTCTAGTTACTTCGGATGAAAAATTATGGCGGAGAATTTTAGCTTCCGACTGCCGACTGGCAGAAAAACCTCCTCAAAATAAATAGGTTTGAGGAGGTGCTTGGTAGTGCGCCAAATAAAATGCCTCAAATAACTTTTCGCACAGAAGGATTGTATTACTAAAAAGAAACAGGCGGCAGAATGTTAATCTGCTGCCTGCATGTGTTTATGCCGTTATAGAGTGAGGGGACTATCTTCCCTTGAATACAGGTTTCCTTTTTTCAAGGAAGGCTGTAACCCCTTCACGCAAATCTTCTGTACCGCAGCAAAATGTGGATTGCGCTTGTTCGAAGAGCAATGCAGATGCTACACTACTTTCATTAGCGACATTAATACCCTTTTTGGCAAAGCGAATTGCTACTGGAGGGAAATTCGCCATTTTATGGGCCAGTTTCATCGCCCGCTCATTTAACTCTTCCTTTTTAACCAATATTTCAATTAAGCCAATCCGCAAGGCTTCTTCAGCATCAATCTCTTCGCAGCCAATAATAAGCCGCTTGGCCTGACCAATACCAACCAGGTGTGTTAAGCGAGTCGTTCCTCCCATATCGGGAGATAACCCAAAACGTACTTCGGGAATTGAAAACTTAGCATCATCAGCGGCGATTCTGATATCGCAGCCAAGAATAAGTTCAGTGGCGGAACCATAGCAAAGGCCGTTGATGGCTGCAATGACAGGTATGTTCAGGTCTTGCCAGAAGGAGTACAGCTTTTGCAGCCATACCAGATTATCCATAATAAACTGAGAACTAACCCCCTGTAAGAAATTAAGATCAATTCCTGCCGAAAAGTGGTCACCGTTGGCATTAATGACAATTCCTCCGAGTTCGTGGTCACTATTAATCTCCTTTTGGATTTCCTCTAATTCATAAAGAAAATCCGTGCCCACTAGGTTGAATCCTTTGGCATTGTCTAGAGTAATAATTCCGACTTTACCATCTTTGTTGAACGTCAAATGTTTCCCATAACTCATTTTCATCCACACCCTCTCGATTTCGTCTAATTAGCTTTAATATACTTTGCCGAGAGTATGAATGTCAATTCATTTTTGATACCAGTCAGAAAGTATAAGTTTTGGGTCGCATAAGTGCAACTAAGGCGACCGCCTTCGCTAAGGCTTGGCGCTAGCCAAGTTTTCTTTAGAAGAGTCTGAATTTTAGGAGCTGCAAAATAAACTTATTTTCTATTTTGCAGCCAACTTCTTGAAAATATTTAGTTTGCGGCTGTTCCTGAGTTAATTCCGGTCCCAATTCCAGTACAGATTCCACTTCCCATACCATTCCCGCGTCGTCCCGATCCGTTTCCTTTCCCTAAACCTTGCCCCGCTCCAAGACCCGTTCCTTTTCCTAGGCCGAGCCCATAGGTCTTGCCGAGCTGTGCACTGCCAGTTCCATCACAGGTTACCTGATTGGTCTCAATGGCAGAATAGATTTGATCGGCTTGCTGCTGGGTTAATTGACCATCTTTCACTCTTTGATCGAGAATTGCCTTTTTCTGCTCGAGCGTTTGCGCTTGGAATTCAGCCAGCTTGCCAGCGTCTTTGGCTATGGTTCCATAGGTTTTTCCTGACGCTCTCTGCTGGTTTACCTCGGTAACTGTTTGCCCTGTTAGACCTGCCGTAATCTCAGCAGGCGACTTTGTCACCGCTGCATAGGCTGTTCCGACTACCCCTAAAACCCCGATGATCGTAGCTGAGGCGATAAGTTTCTTGATGTTTTTCATTAAGTTCACTCTCCTTATTAGTTTTGTTTGACCCTACGGGTTTATAATAGAAAAAATATGTGACAAAAGTTTGACAAAAGTTTGAACTGTCTGAGGCATCCCAGCTTGTCATGTTCGAGGTCATTCGCGTCAATATTTTTTTACAAGTTTAAGCTCACGCTTATAATTAACTCATTAAACTCAAAGTCGGTGTGGGGATTAATTATTCGACAATACCGAATTATAGTCCCAAGAAGGGGAGATGTCAGAAATGGGTGAACCAACGTTTATCTCGTGCAGTGCTAAAAGAAAATTAATTCAAATCCCTGATCAAGGAGCAGCAGTTATAGCAGGGTATTGGAGCCCTGAACTAGGTTTGTGCACTCAATCCGTGCTCTTGAAATGGAAGGATGGTAGGATTAGCTCATTGCAGCCTTTGAGGAATTTAGAGAGTTGCTCTGAAAAGAAACTCCCATGGGATTCGTATATCATTTTGCCCGGATGGTTAGATGTCCATGTGCATTTGGCCCTTGACAGCCTGGACTTTTATCAGTGTTTGGAAAACTGGGCACATCCTTCTCTGATCGAGGAAAACATGAAGGGTTATTTACAACACTATCTGGAGATGGGAATTGTAGGTATTCGTGATGGCGGTGACTTACCGGGCTTTTCTTGGCTCGCGAAAAACAGAGTGAATGAAGGAGTGTGGACCGGACCTAAGGTTATATCCGTGCATGAAGCCGTGAATCGAGCGGGTATGTATGGCCGTTTTCTGGGACGGGGTTTTAAAGATATCTTGGAGTGGCAGGAAAAGGAGAGAGACTTCTTCGATCAAGGCATCGACCAACTTAAAGTCGTCGTAACAGGACTGATCAAGTTTGATGATTACCAGGTGGTCGGACCCACTCAGTGGACAGTTGAGGAATTACGAGAGTTGGTTGAGGCGGCTCATCGGCGCGGGATTCTCGTTATGGCCCATGCCAGCGGGGAAGAGGGAATTTCTGTGGCTATTGCAGCAGGAGTCGATTCGATTGAACATGGCTATTATATGACGACCCAGCATATTGAGCTAATGAGAGAGGAAAAGATTGCTTGGGTTCCAACCGTTGCTCCAATCGGGAATATTTTAAAATATCCCTCAGACCGATATTCTTCCCATGAAATCGATACTTTAAAACGTATTTTAGAGACACAACTTGCTAAAATAAACGAGGCTTATCGTCTCAATGTTCGACTTGGTGTGGGAACGGATGCCGGTGCTTATCGGGTACCGCACGCTAAAGGCTTTTATGATGAGCTGGACTGGATGGCTCAGACAGGAATTCCAAAGCTAGAGGTCTACCGCCTAGCAACCCAAGAAAATGCTCGTATCTGCGGTGTTCCAGAATTAGGGAGATTAAACATTGGAACTCCCATGAATCAACTTCAGCTTGTGAATGACTTGTAATCCTCGGAGAGCCATTTTCATGAAACGTGTTGTCTTGTTGAAAAGGAGATGAAAAATTATTCTGAATAGTAGGAATATACGAGTTTACCTAGAATAGCTATAGGTGAGAAAAATATAGAGTTCACTATGGATAACGGCAAGGGAAGAGGGGGAAATCAATTTGGACGATATGGCATTGGAAGCTCGTTCGCGAGCAGGTAACAAATTCAAAGATGGCTTAAATTGTTCTGAATCTATTCTTCATGCTTTTAATGAAATGATGAACAATCCTTTAAACCCAGAGAGTTTGAAAATGGCAACGGGCTTCGGCGGGGGATTGGGACATGCCGGCTGTATGTGTGGAGCCTTGACGGGCTCAGTGATGATTTTAGGACTTTTAAAGGGTCGCCTTGACCCCACTCAATCCCGAGAACCGGGCTATGATGCTGCCCATGACTTTCATGATCGTTTCTCAAATGAAAATGGTGGGACTTGTTGCCGGGTATTGAATCCTCATGAGTTTGACTCACCTGAACACTTACGCCGTTGTCTTAAACTTACTGGGGGCACCGCTAAATTACTGATGGAGTTCATCCAAGAAAAGGATTTAGTGGACTCTGAATTCGCTTGGACCGTTTAATAGTTTCTCGAATAAGGGGATTTCTTGTAATGCACAGCAAAGAGATTAAGGCTTGAACTTGATCTCTTTTTCTTATGCAAAGGTTAAATGAAGATAGCTATTTGAATCTAGGAACTATTCCATATATGATAAGACATAAGGAAGGTGAGTGCCCATGAAGTTTAGCGAGTTTTTATATCGAAGGCCAAATTTGCAGGAGTTTGAAACTAAGTTCTCCAATTATTTGGCTAAGTTCGATCAGGCGGAAGATTTCGAACAACAAAATACGGTGATGGTAGAGATTAATGAGTTAAGAAGTGAATTTGAGACAATGGAGCAGCTCGTGATAATCCGCCACACTGTTGATACAGCGGACCCATTTTATGAGGAAGAACAAAATTATTTTGATGAAGTTACGCCGGTTTATCAGGGCTTGATTTCCCAGTATTATAAGTCACTCGTGAACTCCAAGTTCAGGCAGGGCTTAGAAGAAAAGTGGGGAAAACAGCTTTTTACAAAAGCCGATCTGACCCTTAAAACGTTTGCCCCGGAAATCATAGAAGACTTACAACAGGAAAACAAACTATCAAGTGAATATACTAAACTCATCGCTTCCGCTAAGATTATGTTCGAAGGGGAAGCGAGAAATCTACCGGGCTTAGTTCCATTTCAATTATCAACCGATCGTGCCACACGAAAACGAGCCAACGAAGCCAAATATGCATTCTTTACCGTTCATGAAAAAAAGCTTGATGAACTATACGATGACTTGGTCAAGGTCCGAACTCGCATGGCTAAGAAGTTGGGTTATACGAATTTCATCGAACTCGGGTATGCTAGAATGCTTCGCTCAGACTATGATCCTGATATGGTGGCAAACTTCCGCCGGCAAGTTCAGAACTCTATAGTCCCAATGGCAAGTAAACTGAGAGAAAGACAGAAGCGAAGGCTGGGGACGGCGACTCTGCCTTATTATGATGAGAAATTTATTTTTCAAACGGGCAATGCAAAACCTAAAGGAGATCAAAAGTGGATTGTGGACAATGGACAGCGCATGTACAACGAGTTGTCCGTAGAGACAGGTGAGTTCTTTAAGGTCATGGTGGACAATGAGCTGATGGATTTGGTTGCTAAAAAGGGTAAAGCCGGTGGCGGCTACTGTACCTATATTAGCGACTATCAGGTCCCCTTTATCTTCTCCAATTTTAACGGTACTTCAGGGGATATTGATGTCTTGACACACGAGGCAGGGCACGCTTTTCAAGTCTATTGCAGCAAAAATTATCGCATTCCAGAATATCATTGGCCTACCTATGAGGCCTGTGAAATCCACTCAATGAGTATGGAATTTTTTACTTGGCCCTGGATGGAACTTTTCTTTAAAGATGACACAGCTAAATACAGATTCACCCATTTGAGCGAGGCCTTACTCTTCATTCCTTACGGGGTTACGGTTGATGAATTCCAGCATTTCGTCTACTCTCACCCAGAGGCTTCTCCACAAGATAGGAAAGCAGCGTGGAGAGAGATCGAAAAGAAATACCTACCCCATCGTGATTATGAGGACAACGACTATCTAGAACGTGGGAGTTACTGGCATCAACAAGGGCATATTTTTGGCGATCCCTTTTATTACATAGACTACACCCTGGCTCAAATTTGTGCCTTTCAATTTTGGAAACGGTCTCGAGAAGACCAAGAGACGGCTTGGGCAGATTACCTCAGGCTTTGTCAAGCTGGGGGCAGTAAGTCTTTTGTGGAACTGGTTAGGACAGCCAATTTGGTTTCCCCTTTTGAAGACGGTTGCATCGCATCTGTGGTTAATGTTATTCAAGACTGGCTTGATGGAGTGGATGATTCTAAGCTATGACAAAGTAATCGAGAGAGAAGAGGGGGAAAGTATATTTAGGCAGCAAAGGGTAGAAGCTAATCAGGAGAGTGGTCATAAAATGGCACTATTGATTGGAAAGTATTGGGTGGGATAATGGGCAAAGTTATTATTGTAGAAGGAAAAACCGACAAACTGCGTTTGCAGCAGCTCTTGGACGAACCAGTAGAGATCGCTTGCACCCATGGGACGTTGGGATTAGACAAGTTGGAACAGTTGATAGCAGAGTTTAGTGATGATGAGGTTTGTGTTCTCCTGGATGCCGATCATGCAGGAGACAAGGCTCGGCGCTTATTTAAGCAAGAATTTCCCAACGTTCGTCACTTATACACCCACCGGATGTATCGTGAGGTGGCAACCACTCCGTTGAATGTTTTGGCACAGATCCTTGAGGGAGCCCACTTTGCCGTGAATATCCCGGACGATGAAGACATTTATTGAATAATAAACGATCAAAACATTCTAACAATTAAAAAAGGGAAGTCCTTCGGTCTAGAGGATTTCCCTTTTTATATTGGAAAAACGTAAGGACAGGAAGCGGTAGTTTATTTTTGTTGCAAGGTGAACACCGTATTTTAAGGTAATTCTTCATAGAACCTATAACTAATACGATATCCTTAGAATTCCTTTGGTTGGCAGACTACTAGTTTTCTTATTTCCTATAAGTAGATAATAGAGGATTGTTCCTAAACTTGAGGTTAATTAACGGTTAACCTTGTATATATTGACAGGACGACCGACAGAACCATATTGACTCTCGAGACAAACTCGTCCATTTTTCCCTAAGTATTCTAGATAACGTCGGGCGGTAACGCGCGCTAAGCCAACCCCTTCGGCCACTTCCTCAGCGGAATATCCTTGTTTTCCGTTACCTAGAAACGTTATAACCTGTTTAAGGGTAATTTCACGTAAGCCCTTGGGTAGGACATCACTGTCTGGGTTATTCAAGACTGGGAACGAATTCATTCTGGTTAGATTATCTAATTGTTCCTGATCGATAATCCTTTGGTCCCTGAATTTATTGGAATAAGCTTTATATTTTTCCAAAGCAGCCTTAATTCTTTCAAATTTAAAAGGCTTAATAATATAATCGACCACGCCAAAGCGTATGGCATCCTGTACAATATTCACTTCATCAGCAGCAGTTATCATGATTACGTCGGTAGGGGTACCCTGCCGACGTAATTCTTTTAAGATCTGGATGCCACTCATATCCGGTAAATAAACATCTAGAATGACAAGACGAGGTTTGTGCTTTTCAATTAGTTCTAAGGCTAGACGACCTGTTCGCGCTGAATTTACAATTTGGAAACCTCCTACTCGAAGAATAAAGCTTTCGTTAACAGACATGACCATCGGGTCATCTTCTACTAAGATCAAGTTGATCATACTAATCCTAACCCCCTAAGCTCGTTTCCCTGTAACGGTATCTTGATCAGAAACCTTGTTCCCCACGTCCCCGATTCCACTTCTAGGGTCCCCTCTAGGCTATCTACAGCTTGTTTTACCAAAGAAAGTCCGATGCCGTGATTAAGCGCCTCCTTAGTGGAAAATCCCCATTCGAAGATATGGTCCTTGTTATCTTCTTCTATACCTATGCCAGTATCTTCCACGCTTATCACTAGTTCTTTTCCTTCGAAAATAAGACAATGAACTTCAGCCAAGTCCCTGCCTCGGAGTGCTTCAAAGGCATTATCCAATAAATTACCAAGGATTAAAACCAGCTTGCTGCTTTCGATACGCTCCGGTAAATCTCCTAAATAGCAGTCTGGATCAAAATACAGCTTGGCATGAAGTTCCTTAGCTCGGTTGTATTTTCCTAGAAGAAGTCCCGCTACACTCGTATTTTTAATCTTCCTACTGACAAATCCGATAATCTCCTGTTGTTCTTCGGTTACCGAAAAAATGTAATCCAAGGCTTGTTGATCGTTTCCCAGTTGCAGCAAACCAGCGATGGTATGTAGCTTGTTTTGTGATTCATGATTTTGTACGCGGAGAGCTTCGATAAACGTCTTTACACCTGTAAGTTCCTCAGCCATCTTCTTGACTTCTGTCTTTTCCCTGAAGGTTAGCACTACTCCTGCCATTTTTTCCTTAATTCGAACGGGAAGAATATTGGCCAGGACTAACGTTTTATTAATGACCAATTCCCAATTCTCTCGAACCTCCCCACTTAACATGGTTGGGACTAACCCCGGTATACCAACAACATCTTCTAAAGGGAGACCGATCTTGTCAGTGTCGTTACCTGTAATCCGACGGGCTTCATTGTTAAGAAGTGTCACATTTCCGAGGGTGTCAATGGCGATAATTCCTTCTTCGAGGGACTGAAAGATAGCGACTCTTTCTTCAAGAAGTTTAGCTATCTCTTGAGGTTCTAGACTAAACATGTTCTTTTTTATGTCACGGGCTAAATATAAAGATCCCAAACTGCCTATAAGTACACCTATGAGCAAGGATATATACAGTTTGAAACGCAAACTTTGAATAATTTCACTAAATGTAGGGGTAAGAATTCCTACGGTCGCCACCCCGACTTGCCTAGTTCCCTCATCCGTCTTGATCGGAACAAAGGCTCTGACAGCAGGGCCAATGACTCCGATGGCATGGGAAAGATATTCTTGGTTCTTCAAGGAGGCTCCTTCGTCCCCATCAGCGAAAACAGTCCCGATTCTATCCTGGAGAGGATGGGAGAAACGGATGCGGTTCATGTTGAAAATGACAATATAGTCCACTCCAGTGGCTAGGCGGATTTTTTCTGCCACTGGTTGAATAACTTTAGAACCGTTCATTGTATCTAAATTTTCCTGCACATCCTTTAATTGAGCCACCGTTCGGGCAATTGCCATTGCCCGCATTCCTATCTCTTGTTCTGTCGAACTGGAAATTTGTTCAATGATCACGATGCCCACTAGCAAAACAGAAATTAGAACTAATGAAAACGATAGCAAGGCAATTTTGGTGCGTAGTTTTAAATTGGTTCTTTTCAATACCTCACCTACCCCTTAACACGAAGAAGGTCATGACGATAAAGACTTTGAGCTTTTGGATTAGCACCCGTTTCTACTCAACAAAAACTTATTGTAATATTACCACATTTCAAACAATTAAACTCAACTTTCGTTATGAATGACCAAAATGATCATTATTACCAATATGAACACAATATTGCCAAATATTCAGATTATTGATAGTTTAGAATCATCAGAATATACGAGTAAGACTTATACTTACCCATCAATATTTGATCCTATTGTCTCAAATATTGATAGATCATGAGGTTAAACATGGTGGCAAAAAATCTAATCGTTCTATTGTTGATATTTTTATTATTAGGGGGTGTAGTCCTAGAGTCATTGATGAACAGCAAGTCGCAAAAAACGAAAAAATTGTAATCAAAAGTTTTCCCATGTAAGTTTCATGAGAATACCTCAG
>NZ_MLBF01000035.1 GCF_001936615.1 Desulfosporosinus metallidurans | reverse complement strand
ACTATGGGACATTGCGCAAAAGATCTCCGGACGCGGGGGTCTTTTTAACTTTAATTTACCTTAAATCAATAAACTTAAAAAATCCTTAACATAATCATCCCAAAATATTCACAACTCTATTGTATTCTAATAGCAGAAGATCCTACTTAGATAGAATAAGACTACATGAAAAAGCCAAAAAACCGCCCTATTTGAGGCGGTTTTTTGGCTGTCTTGGCTAACAGGGACTCCTCTGTCCTAACTTTTCCGTTTTTTATACCTCGAAATCAAATAATTGATGAGGTTTTTTCGAATACACTTGTTCTGAGAAGAAATGGAAAAATAGATTTCAAGTTGCAATTGAGATAAATGATGTCAAGAATGTAGAATCTGCAGTAAGACAATTGCAAAATGAAAATGATTAGTGCAATTATATTCCGCCAAGAGTTTGCAGTGGGACCATGAGTAGTTGCTCATTTTTAATAATTATTTACTCATTTATTTTTAGAGGATACTCTGTTATAATTCATATGACTCAAATAAATTTAGATAATAGACACGCAAGCCCGTGTATGACCCAACAAAAGATAAGCAAAATAAGGAGATTGAGTTATGTCTGACAAAATACCTATTTATCAACACCCTTGGGTAGGTGAAGATCCATTATTGGGAGAGTTAACGGACAAACAATGGAAAATACTAAAAGCGGCCCTTAAGGTTTTCACTGAAAAGGGATACAGTGCGTCCACCACGAGCGAAATTGCTCGTGAAGCCGGAGTGGCAGAAGGAACGATCTTTCGCCATTTTAAAACCAAAAAAGAGATTTTGTTAGCTACTTTAATTCCCTTGATGCAAAATTTTATTGGTCCAGGAGTGACAAATTCTCTGCACGATCTTTTATTGCAACATGATAATTTACCCATGGAAGATGTTCTTCTGCTCATTTTGGAAGATCGGCAAAAACACATTTCCGCCTTGTGGCCCTTGCTTCGGATCGTTCTACTTGAAGCTAATTATCACCCCGAACTCAGGGATGTCTTACTAAATAATGTGGTAACACGTGTTCAAGAGTCCTTATTAACGTTTTTGCAGAAACGCCAGAGTAAAGGCGAACTGCGTGACGATTTGGATGCTTGGACCTTGATGCGCAGTATTGTTGGGGCATTTGCCGCTTATCTCGTGTCCAAAACCCTGTTTCCGGAACGTGAGCAGGGCCACGAGAATCGGCAAGAACTTAAAGCGATTGTAAACCTTTTTTTGAGTGGAGCCAAAAAAAAGTCTTGAGTGTATGGTGAAGGAGGAAGAGAAAGAAGCCATGAGAAAAAAAATTGCCTTAATTGTCGTTGTTCTTATCCTTATTACCCTATCAGTTTTGGGTAACAGATATTTTAACCGTCCCTCAGATACGAACTCATATTCCGGTACGATTGAAGCAAATGAAATTCCTATCCAGCCAGAACTTGGTGGTAGAATCGTCGAGCTGTCCGTACGAGAAGGTCAGGTCATCAAAGCTGGTGACATCATTGCCAAGTTGGATGACAGTCAGGCTAAACTTACCTTGGCCACAGCGAAGAGTCAGCAAGTCCAGGCGCAAGCCAAACTCGACGATCTGTTGGGAGGGGCGCGGGCGGAAGAAATTCGTCGTCTGTCGTACTTGGTGGAACAGGCTAATGCTAATCTATCAAGTTTGGCGCTGAATATAAAATTCGAAGAAAATAATCTGGCAAATGATCAAAAGCTCTTGGGGAGCGGTGGGATTAGTAAACAGGTTGTGGATGCCCAACAAAACAAACTTGACACATTAAAGGCCCAGTATGAAAGCGCTCAAGCAAATGTGAATGCCGCCCAAGCAAGCTTAGACCAAGCTCAAGCTGGTAATATACAACCTACTATTCAGGCCCAGAAAGCGGCCGTTGATATCACAGCTCAGTCCGTCAAAGCGGCTGAATTGACGTTAAGTAAATTGATCATTAAGAGCCCAACTAGTGGTCAGGTTCTCTATCGGCATGTCGAACTAGGTCAAGTCGTCAATTCTGGTACTACGTTGGTAACGATGCTCGACCCGAATGATTTGTGGATTAAAATATATGTCCCCGAGGCCAAGCTGAGCCAAGTGAAAGTGGGCGGTACAGGTCTTATTGCTGTGGATTCTTACCCTGGAAAAACATTTAAAGGACAAATCCTATACGTCAGTAACCAGGCAGAATTCACTCCCAAGAACGTGCAGACGAAAGAAGAAAGAACCACGACCGTTTATGCTGTCAAACTTAGTATTACCGAAGGTAAAGATCAGTTGAAAGCAGGTATGCCTGCGGATGTGACCCTGCAATAGAGGAGTGAGAGAAAATGAATTTGGCCATCGATTGCCAGGGTTTGATAAAACGGTTTGGCTCCTATACGGCGGTTCAAGGGGTAACCTTTCAACTCCCACCTGGGGCAATTATGGGGTTTGTGGGACCGAATGGTGCTGGGAAAACGACGATCATTCGCATGTTATGCGGAGTTTTGATACCAACGGAGGGGCAAGCCACTGTGCTTGGGTACGATGTTAAAACTCAACCCGAGGAAATCAAACAGCGTATCGGCTATATGTCCCAAAAGTTTAGCCTTTATGACGATCTCACGGTTAACGAAAATCTTGATTTTTATGCCGGGGTATACAGCTTGAAGGGAAAAGAGGCCCGGGTCCAAAAAGAACGGGTGATTGAACGGATTGGACTAAAGGAGAGAACCCCACAGATGGTCGCTTCTCTTTCAGGTGGTTGGAAGCAAAGAGTGGCCTTGGCTTGTGCTTTGCTGCATAATCCACAATTGCTCATCCTGGATGAGCCTACGGCTGGGGTGGATCCTGTTTCTCGACGAGTTTTCTGGGACTTAATTCATCAACTGGCCAAAGAAGGGATGACGGTTCTAGTTAGCACACACTATATGGATGAAGCGGCTTCCTGTGATTACTTGGGTTTTGTCTTTTATGGGCGATTAATCGCTCTGGGCACGCCGGAGGATATGAAAAAAAGAGAAGCGAAGGATAATTTGGACGATCTCTTCATCTATTATGTTGAGCATGAAGCCTCAGATGACCCTCGCAACCTGATGCGTCAAAAAGGAGGGATAGGCTAATGCCACGATTTTCTTGGGTGCGTTTTATTGCGGTCTTGAAAAAGGAATTCATCCATATCCGTCGGGACCGAGCCAGCTTAGTCATGGCCATTGCCATGCCGATTGGGATGCTTCTCTTATTTGGTTATGCGGTAAACACAGATGTGGAGCACCTTTCTACGGTCGTTTGGGACCAATCTCAAACAGCCGATAGCAGGGATTTTATTACTTCGATGCGAAACACCCAATACTTGGATCCGGATAACTTCGTCCAGGGCTATACGCAGATTGAAGGCTATATAGATAGTGGCAAGGCACGGGCTGCTGTCATTATCCCTCCGGATTTTGGTAAACGATTGCAGGGGCAAGAACAAGCAACGGTACAGGTTTTGGTTGACGGCTCCGACCCCACCGTAGCCCGCGCGGTTATGTCTGCAGTTCAAATGCTTGGCCTGAATAAATCACTGCAGCTCCAGAGTGAACGCCTTGTCGCCAAGGGTGCTACGATTGTGACGAGCACACCGCTCAATATCGAGACTAGGGTCTGGTACAACCCGGATATGAAATCCAAGAACTTTAATATTCCAGCCCTAATCGGTCTAATACTGCAAAATGTGATTGCAATGTTAACTTCGTTCTCCATTGTACGGGAAAAGGAACGTGGCACCATGGAGCAATTGGTCGTGACCCCTATTCGATCTCTAGAGTTACTGCTGGGTAAACTCCTCCCCTTCGTGTTTATCGGATTTGTTTCCCTGTCCCTGATTCTAGCTACAGGGATTTTCTGGTTTGGAGTGGTGCCACTAGGAAGTCTGCCGCTTCTGGTCTTACTGTCCACCATTTTCCTGTTTACCATTCTAGCTATTGGTCTCCTGATCTCAAGCGTTGCCAAAACTCAGCTACAAGCGATGCAAATGACGTTCATCTTGATCTTGCCATCGATCCTGTTATCCGGCTTTATTTTTCCTCGGGAAACGATGCCCAGGCTGTTACAAATCATGGGCGGGTTGTTACCTTTAACCTATTTTTTGGACATCGTGCGGGGAATCTTTCTTAAAGGGGTGGGGGTCAAGTACCTTTGGCAGGACACCCTGACTTTATGTGCTTTTGCCTTTATTTTATTGGCGATTGCAGCTAAGACGTTCAAGAAGAATTTGGATTAATTGTGGTCAAGGGTATTTTTTAGGAAAGCCAGCACCATTAGTGGAAAAACTATAAATGCACTCTACTAACTTTTAACTAGTAAACTAGTATCAAAGAATTAAGGTATCAAGATTTCGTCAAGATATTGTAAAAGATTTGGCTAAGTGATATATTCAGCATAAAAATGTCACCAGTATTTAAAACTTTTTTTATCTAAATCATATTGAATATTTCTTTAAATATCACTAATTTATTTAAAATGGGGATGAACTATTTTTGTATTTTGAGTCAAATTGGCTCGTAGTTTAATACTTTCCGAAATGTATTCTTATAAAGAGAGAGGAGCCAAAAGATGAAGGGAATTCAAATACATACCATAAAAACTGTATCGGGAGTGATAAAATTATGGCTAAAATAAATTCGTCAAAGTCCGTGATTAGTTACGGAATAAAACTTAAGTTACAGCTAGGCTTTTTGGTTGTCTTGTTATTAACTCTGCTTGTAGGGGGCGTGGGTTATTACGGGGTTTATAAGATCAATCTGGGAGCGGAAGATTTAGGAGGGCATTGGTTAAAGGCAACTACATCTTTGGCGCAAGTGGTTGAGGATACAGAAGATACGCGCCGTACTCTCTTGTTAGGATTTACGATGCGTGCTGATGCGAAAATGTTTCAGGAGAATAAAGCCCAATTCATGAGCTTTAAAGCCAAATGGGAGAATGATTTTGCTACATATTCTAACTCTGTGACAACGACTGAGGGAAAATCACGAAACGAAGCTATGCGGAAATCGTTTGATACTTATATGTCCGATGCTGATCAGGTGTGGAAATTAGTAGGAGAAGGTAAGGATGTTGAGGCCCGTCCCATCTTAACCGATAAGAGTAAAGCAAGTTTTGAACAACTTCTTAAGGATATGGAAGCGCAGATGGCTTTTATGTCGACTGGGGGGACAAAATCTGTTACAGATGCTCAGACTACGAAGGATTCCGTGGTGAGGCTCCTGATCATGATTATTGCTCTTGCCTTGATCGGGGGGGGTGTTTTAGCGATTATGTTGGCACGGCATATAAGTATGCCGCTTGTAGCGGTGACGAAGGTTGCTCAGTCCGTGGCTGATGGGGACTTGAACATTAAGATGCCGGATATTAAAAATAGAGATGAAATCGGCGTCTTGTCACGAGCCGTCGGTGCGATGGTACATTCGCTAAGGGAACTCATCGGAGAAGTTTTAACCCAGTCCGAGAGCGTGGCGGCTACAAGCCAGGAATTGTCTGCTGCGGCGGAGGAAGCAACTGCTGCAAGTGAACAAGTTTCTGACACTCTTGCCCAACTCGCGACCGGTGCAACGGACCAAGCTATTTCAGTCGGGGAAACCAGTGGGGTCATTGAACAGTTGTCTGCAAGTGCACAGCAGGTAGCTGCCAATGCCGAGACTGTAAATCAAAGTAGTGGAAGGGCAGCGCAGGCTGCTGAATTGGGGGCTCTCCAGGCAGAAAATGCGGTTCAAAAAATTGAACAAGTCCGAGATGCTTCGGTTCAAACGGCTGAAGTCATTGCTGAGCTGGGAAATCAATCAATACAGATTGGGCAAATTGTTGATGTAATAAAAGGTATTGCTGATCAAACCAACTTATTGGCCTTAAATGCAGCCATTGAGGCTGCGCGGGCGGGCGAACAGGGTAGAGGTTTCGCTGTTGTTGCAGAAGAGGTACGGAAGCTCGCCGAACAATCATCCATGTCAACGACTCAGATTGCAACCCTAATTGCTAACATTCAACGGGAGACGGAACGTGCCGTTGGAGCGATGGAGAAAGGAAAGGTGGGAGTGGTTGCAGGAGTTGAAGCGGTTAATTTAGCCGGAAATTCCTTCCGAACCATTGTAGAAGAGGTTAATACAGTCGTCGAGCAAATTCAGCAGGTCACGGAGGCTGCACAACAAATGGCCAGCGGGAGCACCAAAGCGGTTAAATCTGTGGAGAGTATTGGCGTAATAGCAGAGCAAACGGCCGCCAGCGCGGAAGAGGTTTCCGCTTCGTCAGAGGAACAAGCTGCCACTATGGTATCAGTAAGCCAATCTGCAGAAGCTTTGGCTAAACTCGGGGAAAGTCTAATGTCTGCTGTTTCAAAATTTAAGGTTTAGCTATCCTGCTCCCATATAAAAAATGCACTCAATAGAGTGCATTTTTTATGCTATCATAGGGCCTGATAAGTTGATATTATCAAGATAAGTGAGCTTTCAATAGTTAGGGCAAGTTACTTTATTCTTCTGAGGCTAGAGGTTTCCAATTGGAGAACCTCCAATTTTTTCTCGATTCGATCAAGGGTTTCATCCACTCGGGCATTATGATCTTTTTGTACTTCTCGGGAATCATATAAAGCACTAATTTTTACAATAATATCATGTTCAATGGACAACGCAAGCTTTTCAAGTGTATTACTCATTGAGTGTAGCTTAGAGTTGAAATCTCGACTGATTGAATCATGCTTAGAGTTGAAATCTAAATTCATGGCATTTATATCTTGACTCATTGAATCTTGTTTAGAGTTGAAGTCTTGACTCATGGCATTTATCTCTCGACTCATTGAATCTTGACTTTGTCTAAACTCATTTTGCGACTCAAGTATTTTGGCGAGTATCTCCATGATCTGTTGTTGATCCATATAGATGGTCCCCCTTTGAACCCTATTATATACTCTCTCTGCAATATTGTAATCCCCTTAATAAGGAATATATGTAAATCGCAGAAAAGTTTCTATAGGAATTCATGCGGGTATACCTCTATTTGAATTCCGCCTTAAGTCAAATCAAAGAGATCCCTTAGCTCTTGTTCCGATAATTTGGAGAGCATAGTTTCTCCTGGTTGAATGACAGAATCAATCAACATCTTTTTCTTGGTTTGTAAGGTGTTGATTTTTTCTTCGACGGTTCCTTGGGTAATTAGTTTAATGACCTGTACTGAGCTTTCTTGGCCGATGCGGTGAGCTCGATCCGTGGCCTGGTCTTCTACAGCAGGGTTCCACCAGGGGTCGTAGTGAATGACCATATCCGCTCCAGTGAGGTTTAATCCAGTCCCGCCCGCTTTTAGAGAGATTAGGAAGACTTGGGCAAGGCCTGAATTGAAAGAATTGGCCATTTTTAAACGATCTGCCGCTTTGGTCGAACCCGAAAGATAGAAATGCTCAATACGTTCCGTGGTTAGATGGCTTTGGATAATATCGAGCATCGTTGTGAACTGAGAAAACACTAGGATCCGGTGACCGCTGTCTAGGGCGTCTGCAAGGATTTCCTGGAAAAGCAACATTTTGCCGCTCTCACCAGTGTAATTTTCTAAGAACATGGACGGGTGGCAGCAAATTTGCCTCAGACGGGTCAGGGCCGCGAGAATCTTTATATGGCTTCTGTTAAACCCTACGGCAGCTATTTCCTGGGCTATTTTGCCTTTTGCTTCCTGTAAATAGGCTAAATACAATTTTTTCTGTTCTTCTGTCAAGGGAGCGTTGAGCTGAGTTTCGATTTTGTCCGGTAGTTCCTTTAAGACATCCTTTTTTAGTCGACGTAAAATGAAGGGATTGGAGTGTCGGCTCAATTCTGCCAGGATCAGGGGGTCTTCCCCTTTAACAATCGGAAGTTCGTATTTTCTGCGAAATTCCTGATGGGTGAGGAGATAGCCTGGCATGATAAAATTAAAGAGGGACCAAAGTTCGGAAAGTGAGTTTTCAATCGGGGTTCCCGTGAGGGCAAAATAACCTTTAGCTTGAATTTGCTGCACGGACTTGGCGTTGAGCGTGAGTGGGTTTTTGGTATGTTGTGCTTCATCTAAAAAGCAATAGGAGAATTTGAACTTGTCAAATTTATCGATGTCTCGGCGCAGTAGGGGATAGGAAGTAACCACTAAGTCCCACTGTTCTTCCACATCTATTAACTGAGCATGTCTTTCTTGAGGAGTACCTTCTACAACAAGAACTCGTAAGCTGGGGGTGAACTTCTTAGCTTCCTCTTGCCAGTTATAGATTAGTGAGGTGGGGGCGATGACTAATGCTGGGCTAGAAGAGGAGGATTTTTCCGATAAAATAAAGGCGAGGACCTGTAGCGTCTTGCCTAGCCCCATATCATCGGCCAAAATCCCGCCTAAGCCAAAAGAGGCCAGTGTTTTTAACCATTTAAAGCCGGTCTTCTGGTAATCTCTCAACACATGCTGAAGCTCAGCTGGGATTTCGAACTCACTGTCTTGGGGCTCAAGAATGCTTTGAACCAATTGCTTAAAGGCTTTATTCCGTTGCACTCCCGGCAGATTTGCCTGGCGCAAGAAGCTGTCAATATACATTGCTCTGTATTTCGGCAGATTGAGCAATTTTTGGTTGAGATCATCGGCTTCAAGGTCTAAGTTATCGAGAAGTTGAGCGATAGAAGTCAATTCGGGTTGGTTTAAATCAAGGAAAGAGCCGTCCCGAAGGCGGTGATATTTTTTCTTCAGATGAAGGGAGTGGAAGATGTCCGCTAATTCGTCGTGTTCAATGTCGTTATATTGGAAGGAAATTTCTAAGATGTCCAGGGTTTCGTCGAGACGAACATGGCCAGAGAAGGTTGTTGAGGTCCGGATTTTGACCTTAAATTGGTCGGAATAGTATAGTTCCGCTAAGTCCTTAAGCTTGGGAAGCCAATTTACAGTGAAGTCGAAAATCTGTTCATCTTCCTCAAGGTGGATGTTACCTTGGGAGACAGTAAAATTGGCCTGTTCAAAAATATTCAGAATCGTTCGCTCTTGTTCTACAGAGCGAATGAGGATTAGATCACTAGCTTCGGAATCAATGTTGGTTTCTCGGGTAGACGCAAATGGATTAATAACAGTATCTCCATAGTGAAACTCTAGGCGAGCAGTGATGCCCATATCCCCTATGCGATCAAAATATATTTTAGCGTACAAATTCTCTTGACTGAATTTGTCTTCGAGGATGGGGTCAATACTAACCGGGCCTAGTTTTTTGATCAAGGGTAGGGCTTCCGATGCGAAAAATTCCTTCTGAGTCGCTGGAATAGCAATAGTTGTCATGGAGCCTTTGCGTAGTGCCGTTAAAATTGGGGGGAGCAGGTCTTTTTGGGTGGGAGAAGCTTGGTAGATCATTTGTCGATAAGCGTAGTAGCTGCCATCCGGCGTAAGTTGGATGGGTACTTCAGCGCCATCTAGGGCCAATAGTAAATCTTTATCTTGGGCTAGCAGAGAAAATTCTATGGGCAGACGATGTCGGATAATGTGAGAGGGTTGGGGGGGAGTAGAGCCGATCTCCCAAAGAAACTCTTTATCCCCTAAAGCGTCTAGAAATTTAGTCAGGTAATAACCGGTTAACGGCAAGGACTTTTGATTGAATAGGGTAGTGGAATAAAAGGGACCTTGCATTTCGGTCAAAGCTGTATGTTGCTCAAACATTTCCTGTAACATAGTAATCAGGGCCCTATCTTTCGTTTTAAAGGCTTGGCGCGTCGGTTCAAGGGTAAATTGTTTGCCGAATTCCAGAGAACGCCCTGTTTTAAGAGATGAGAGGAATTGTCCTATGTCCTTAACAACATAGAGACGCTGTAGACCCAGTTTGAGTTGCACATGGGCGGAAAGTCTGTGTCCTGCTGTAATTTGAAGCTCCACATTCAGGGTTAACTCTTCGAAGGGGGTCTCGGAGTGATGGTCGGCAAATACAGCGAACAGGTCTTCAACGACACGGTTCTGGACGACGGGATCTGGCCAGGCAATGGGCAGCTTTTGCTGGCAAGTTTTTAAAACAGCTATAACGTGTTTACAGGCACCGGGATACTCAGTAAAAGCCGGGCAAGTGCAGCGGTAAGATCGAACAGAGCTATCCTTTTCAAAAGCTATCTGAACTGAGTAGCGCAAACCCCCAATGACAGAAGCGTTAACTAGACCTTTATCGGGGGCAAAGATGAAATTACGGACTCTACTGGCCATATAATAAGAAACGCCCTTCTTATACACCCGGTCAGTGTTGGCAAGGTCTATAATTTGTTCCTCGGAAATAATAAAGCGAGGCATGAAAAGACTCCTTTGGCGATATTTATGTTAGTTTAAGTATATCCATTAAGAATATCATAGGTGGGGGTTTTGTGTCTAATAACAAGAATGTATGTCGACAGTGCCTTGGATAGTAGAAACTAGCGGACATTGTGGTATGATGTATTAAATAACTGATCAAGCTAGAAACGAAGCTTTGGGGGGGATGTTCTGTGCTTATTACCTGTGATAACAGCATGCAAATGGGCTACATTTACTTAATGCCTAATGAATCGACTGATGAGTATACCCTCGATAAAAGTGATATTGGACTTTTTTATGATGTCAACAGTCTCAGCATTCCAAGGATTAAATGGCTTGGCATGGGTCAAAGTTTGAGTCAAATGCGTCTTGCGACTAAAACGTATAGAGAGGCTGTTGATAACGCTTTTCACTGTGAATATTGGAATGACCTTGATAGTGAAGGATATATGATAGGAATTGAACTCTATTTGACAGAAGAACGGCTCTTGCCCTTAGTTGCTCACCAAGCCTTCAAGCTCTACGATGTTCGTTGGCGCAATCGTGATTTCAGAGTGCTTACCCTGGACGCCTACCACGATGTTCTTAATAAAAATAATGTCATCTATCCCTTATCCCCTGAAAAAGATGCTTTTGTAATCGTCTCTATTGATTCCCTATCCAAGGTCGGTAAGATTATGGCGTTGATCTCAGCAAGGGATGATTTATACCCATTAGATTATTTGCAGAAACCCCTGTTTATGTTAGCTAATTCAAGTCGCTGTTTCAGTGAGAATTAATCATTAAACTAGAAATAACAAGAAATGCTCAATGCCCTGAGGGCATTGAGCATTTCTTCTAAGGTTGGGAGTCTCACCAATTTCATAGATTGGGGACATGAATTACCCCTCAAATACTTTTTGGATTTCCTTCAGATGTTCCCGGATGCCAATCTGCTGTGGGCAGACTTCTTCACACGCTCCACATTCGATGCAGGTTGAGGCCTTGGCTTCTGAGGCAAGGAAGGTGTTATAGGCAAACTTTGAAGATGCGATGTCATCATAAATGTGAGCATCATTGTAGAGGGCGAAATTGCGGGGTATATCTACACCTGAAGGACAGGGCTGGCAATAACCACAGGCAGTACAGTCGACCTTCGTCAAAGAGAGGTATTGCTTTTTGACCTCTTTAATTAAAGAAAGTTCTTGTTCACTTAAGGAATTGCGTCCTGGAGGGCTTTGCCAACCAGGATTTCACTTTGTCCTTGATGGTAGGGGTAGACGGTATCCACATAATTTATTCCGTTATCGATAGCATGGCGGAGCATGGAGATGGCTTCGACTTCGTCTATTTTACCTGGATCATTGTCGAACATGGGTAGACGCATACACCCGAACCCGAGAATTGGAGCCTGAAAGTCAAGGTTGCCAAATTTACGGTATTGCATCAGTAATTCTCTCCTTTAGTTTGGTAAGCATTATTGGTGATCAAGAAGTAGACTCGCAAACGTTGTTTATTAATTATGACTAAGTTTGAGGAATTAAGCAAGAATGGAAGGGTTAATAATAACTTTAGAAAAATCACTAAAGTTGTAAAATGTTGAGTTGTTATAGTACAATATGGTTCGAGGATAATGTGAATCATGTCCGTAACAAATAGTACCAATTCCATGGGTTGAAGGAATTTGCTGAATTTCGCCGAATAAAAAGGTTTAGGTGAATAAAAAGAAGAGGGGTTCGGAATATATTATGCTTACTGTGGAAAAAATTGGTGGAACATCGATGTCCCAATTTCAGAATGTGCTAAAGGACATAATAGGCCACTCAAACTCAAAAGGTTTTCGTTATGGAAGGGTATTTGTAGTCTCTGCATATGCAGGGGTGACCAATATGCTACTTGAAGATAAGAAGACTAAAGCACCGGGTGTATACCAACGCTTTATTCAAGGTGAAGATTACGAGAGTGTTATGGATCACCTCCTGACAGAGACGCTTAAAATTAACGAATCGTTTACGGATATTGGTCTGGATTCTAAAGTATGCCGTGAATTCTTAGAAGAACGAGTTAGGCAAACGAAAGCTTATTTAAGTAGTATGGAAGATATCGTGGCTTCTGGATATGTCGAGCGGGATAGTATTTTCTCCGCGGCAAGAGAGTTACTTGCATCCATCGGAGAGGCTCATTCCGCCTTTAACACTGTAAACATACTGCGCAATAACGGTATTCTCTCTGAGTTAGTTGATCTAACGGGTTTTCGTGATTCTAAACAACTTTCGATTAGCGAACGCATCGAGAAATCCTTCAAGAACGTCAATCCTCACGAAGCAATCATCGTTGCCACAGGCTATACCAAAGGGATCGAAGGAATCATGCGGGAGTATGAAAGGGGATACTCGGAGATAACTTTTTCCAAAATAGCGACGCATCTTCAAGCGGATGAAGCAATCATTCATAAAGAATTTCATTTATCGTCTGCCGATCCGAAAATCGTTGGCGTGGACAAGGCAATCGTGGTGGGCAGGACAAATTATGATGTTGCCGACCAACTTGCGGACATTGGCATGGAGGCTATTCATCCTAATGCGTCTAAACCGTTAGAAATGGCTGGAATTAACCTTCGCATAAAGAATACCTTTGAACCCGATCATCCGGGAACGGTTATATCAAACGATTATATTGGTCCCCAAGCGAAAATTGAAATCATTGCAGGGTCGGATAAAATCGTGGTCTTGGAAATTCATGATACTTCAATGGTCGGAGAACCGGGGTTTGATCTTGAAATTATGGAGAAGTTTAAACGGTATAATATCAGCTACATCATGAAAACAACCAATGCCAATAGCATATCACTCGTTATCTGGCAAGCCGATCTGGATGAATCCTTGGCAGCTGAACTTGAAGTAGAATATCGAACGGTTACAGTTCAGGAGGCAGCGATTGTTTGTGTGATTGGATCCAATATTGCTATGCCTAGAATTTTAGCTAGAGCGGCTAATGCCTTGGCTAAAAACGACATTAACATTAAATGTATATCTCAATCTCTTCGTCAAGTGAACATGCAATTTGTCATTGATCGGGAAAATTATGCCAAGGCTATAGTATGTTTAAATGAGGATTTATGCGTTGCGGATTACTAGTATTCCGATCTTGATATCGAAATTAGGCCATTGGAGCTTGAGAACCTAATTAACGGGTTCTCTTCTTTTTGTTGAGCTCGTTTCGCTAGAGTGAACTTGTTTCCCAAAGTTATGATGTAAGTAAATTTGACCAATTCTACTTAAGGGCTTAGTATTTAACAAATAAGAACATTCATGAACCGAGGAAAGGAACTAACTATGAACTCTAACTCAATTTTAAGAGGTAAAGAACGCGGTTTAAGACACTACTTAACTAATAAATACTGGGTCATTGCCATTGCGATGTTTTGTGCAGTTCTTTGGGGAAGCGCCTTCCCAGTTTTGAAAGTAAGCTATGTCGAGCTTGGAATAGCAACGAATGATCAATCAGCCATCATTGTACTTGCAGGAATGCGATTTTTCTTGGCAGCTATCCTGATTTTCATCCTAATCGTCGCTGGAATTCGACAGTCACCTAAAGTGAGGGGGCAAATGCTCCCTCAACTATTTCTGCTGGGGTTGCTTCAAATTAGTTTGCAGTACTTCTTTTTCTATAATGGATTGGCTCATACCTCAGGCATGAAGGGTGCCATCCTATCTTCGGCAGGCACCTTCTTTGTGGTTGTCTTAGCGCATTTTGTTTATGTCAATGATCGCTTGAATTGGCGTAAGCTCTTTGGAATCATTGCAGGTTTTGCAGGGATTATTATGATTAATGCTGGAGCGCGTTTCACTCTTGATTTTTCTTGGCAGGGCGAAGGTTATATGATTTTATCAGGTCTAGTGAGTGCCATAGGAACGATTTTAGCAAAACGCCTTTCTAAAGAAATTCATCCCTTTGTTCTGACAGCGTGGCAAATGCTCTTAGGGTCCTTGCTCCTTATTGCGACTGGGTTACCGGGCTT
Organism: Desulfosporosinus metallidurans; assembly: GCF_001936615.1. GTDB lineage: Bacteria > Bacillota > Desulfitobacteriia > Desulfitobacteriales > Desulfitobacteriaceae > Desulfosporosinus > Desulfosporosinus metallidurans. Next base: position 39,198 of record NZ_MLBF01000035.1, on the reverse strand, counting down.
AAAACCTCAGGCTATGGTTTTTACGAACCGAGCCTTCCTTCTTCTCATATATTCTGCCTTTCTTTCCGCGACCGCCTTTTCCCTTTGGTATGCCATTTTGAAATACAATAAGGCGGGAGAAATTAGTGTCTACAAGTTTGTGACACCCGTCTCCGGAGCCATTTTGTCTGCTTTCTTTATTCCTGGCGAACGATTGACTCTGAACATGTTTATGGCCTTAGTTCTTGTTGCGCTTGGAGTTATTATTGTAAATTATAGAAGAAGGAGTCCAAAAGAAGAAATTCTAAGTGAGGGACCTTACTGATAATCCAATCAGAGAGTACTTATGTATATGAAACCATAAAAGAAAGGGAGTCTAACATGGGAAAGACGTTAGTATTAACCGAAAAACCATCTGTTGGCCGTGAGATTGCAAAGATTCTTAATTGCAATCAGAAAGGTAACGGATGCTTCATGGGGTCCAAATACATTGTGGTTTGGGCCTTAGGGCATTTAGTAACGCTGGCAGATCCGGAGTCGTATGATGAGAAATATAAAACGTGGAGGATGGAAGATCTCCCAATGCTTCCGGTAAAGATGGATTTGGTGGTTATGAAAGAAACCTCGAAGCAATTTGGCGTGGTTAAAAATTTTATGAAAAGTCCCGAAATTGATGATTTGATTATCGCTACTGATGCGGGTCGGGAAGGCGAACTCGTAGCACGTTGGATTATGAAAAAGGCTGGCTGGCGAAAACCTGTCAAAAGGTTGTGGATATCTTCTCTAACTGAGCGGGCTATTAAGGAAGGATTTAACAATTTAAAACCAGGTAGAGATTATGAAACATTATATGCGGCAGCTGAATGCCGCGCTGAAGCTGATTGGCTAGTTGGGTTGAATGTCACTAGGGCTTTGACGTGTAAATATAATGCCCAGCTTTCCGCAGGGAGAGTTCAAACTCCGACACTGGCAATGGTTGTGGAACGGGAAAATGAAATTAGACAGTTTGTTCCGAAAGACTATTGGTCAATCAATGCCTTGACGAACGGCTTTGAACTTCGCTGGCAAGATAAGAACGGTCAAACTCGCTTATTCGATAAAACGAAAGCAGATATTCTCGTGGCTAAAGTGAATGGACAAACAGGCGAGGTCGTGGAGGTCACAAAAGAGGCGAAGAAGGAACTTCCACCTCTGGCGTATGATCTCACGGAATTACAGAGGGATGCCAATCGTAAATATGGATTCTCAGCTAAAACGACGTCTTCAGTAATGCAGCAACTTTATGAAAATCATAAATTAGTCACCTATCCGCGCACGGATTCACGTCATATCAGTGAAGATATCGTACCCACCTTGCCAGAACGTTTAAAAAGCATCGCCCTTGGACCTTATGTTGATTTGGCTCGAAGCATTTTGCGAAATAAACTAATCCTCACGAAACGGTTTGTAGATGGTTCCAAAGTATCGGATCACCACGCCATTATTCCAACCGAACAACCTCCTACATTGTCTCGGCTTAGCTCGGAGGAACTGAAAATTTACGACTTGATCATCAAACGCTTTCTTGCCGTTCTTTCTCCAGCGTTTGAATATGAACAAACGCTGGTTAAGGTGGTCATTAAAGGAGAACTCTTTACGGCCAAAAGTAAAATCGTGAAGCTTAAAGGATGGCGAAAGGTTTACGAAGGGCAGGGTCACTTCGACGATGAGTCAGAGAATGGAGAAGGGGAAGCAGAGCAAACTCTCCCGGAAATTCGCAAAGGTGATAGTCTTAAGAACTTGTCTATTAAGTTAACAATTGGCAAAACGAAACCTCCAGCTAGACATACTGAGGCGACGTTGCTTTCGGCCATGGAGCATCCGGGTAAATTAATTGACGACCGGAAACTGCGGGAAGCGATGGACCAGAGTCATGGACTAGGAACACCGGCAACACGCGCTGAAATTATTGAAAAGCTTTTCAATTCCTTCTATATGAATCGACAGGGTAAAGAGATAATCCCCACGTCAAAAGGGATTCAACTCATTGGTTTGGTCCCCCCTGAACTTAAATCACCAGAACTTACCGCCAAGTGGGAACAGCAATTGACAGAGATTAGCAAAGGGCGGGCCAACAGTCAAGCCTTTTTGACGGGAATGAGAGGGTATGCCACTCAACTCGTGTCAACAGTGATTAGCAGTGCTCAAACTTTTAAACATGATAATTTGACAAGGACAAAGTGTCCGGAATGTGGGAAGTTTCTTCTTCAAGTCAAAGGGAAGAAGGGTGAGATGTATGTTTGTCAAGATCGGGAATGCGGTTACAGGAAAGGTATTTCTCAAACGTCGAACGCAAGGTGCCCTGAATGCCACAAAAAGATGGAGATTAAGGGAGACGGGGAAAATAAACTGTTCACCTGCGTCTGTGGGCATCGCGAAAAGCTTTCAGCTTTTACGAAACGAAGAGAGACTGAAAAAGGAACTATGAATAAGAGGGAAGTTGGTTCGTTCTTGCAGAACCAAAATGAGGGTAAGTTAATTAATACGGCCTTAGCCGATGCTTTGGCAAAATTGAAAAAATGAAAAGGACTCCGCACACGCTTAGAGTGGGTGCGGAGTTCTTTGTCAGGGGTTACTTTTATACAACACAATTGAAAAATTGGTTTTGAGTATAGTAAAAATCATTGACAGAGTCAGTATTGCATTATATCATCTTAATAAATTGAATTCGGAATCAGATTATTAAATTTATCTGAATAATCTGTCTTTAATTCCTGTAATTACCAAGTTACTGCAAACGACGGGGGATTTCTAAGCTATTTCGCTTTGGGGATAGAGATATTTTAGGGGATAGCATACATAGAATGAATGGACAATCTGAATGAACTTTTTTACTGACCGGATCAAAGTGTTTGTAAGTATCGGTGATTTTGAAGGTGTTCGTATCACCGAGGGCTGAAAACCATTTTGTTGAGTTAGCAACCTATGGGTTGGGTCCGGAATTAGGGGGTGAAGCGGGGACGTAAAAAATCATAAAGTACCTATACATACAAAAAGGAGGAGGGGTAATTAAAATGTCCAAAAAGTATCTACGTATAGTGGCAGTGACTCTCCTAGTATTAGGTTTGGTTGTCACTGGGTGCGGCACACAGCCCAGCGCACCAATGACTCCAAGCGCTCAACCAGCAGCTAACGCTGGAGATATTAAGATCGGTTTACCTTTGCCTATGACTGGCTCGGAAGCGACTTACGGTAAAGATATGGAAAATGCAATCAAAATGGCTGTGGATGAAATTAATGCCAAAGGCGGGATCAACGGTAAAAAAATAACCACTATAATTGGAGATGATGCTTGTGATCCACAACAAGCGACTGCAGCTGCCAATAAGCTAGTCTCCGCAGGTGTTGTGGCGATTGTCGGCGGTTATTGTTCAGGTGCGGTCGTTCCGACTTTAACGATCTACAATGAAAAGAACATACCTTTTATCGTTGAGGCGGCTAATTCCTCGAAAATAGCAGCTCAAAATCCTGGTAATACCTATGAAATTAACGGTACAGCTGTGCACCAGACCCAGAAGGCTGTCGAACTCTTCAAAAAGTTGGGCGCTACAAAAGTAGCGTTGGTGGAACAAGGGGATGCTTATTCCTCCGATTTGGCCAAGCAGACTGAAACAGCATGGAAAGATGCCGGGAATACTGTCGTGTCTCATGACGTAACCACTAAAGGAGAGCAGGACTTCTCTTCCTTAGTTACTAGTTTGAAATCTAAAAATGCAGACTTGATTTTCTGGACCGCTTATTATGCGGATGGAGCACTTTTGATCAAACAGCTGCGTCAAGGTGGCTATAAGGGTTCGATCGTCGTTGGAGACGGAAGTAGTGATCCGAAACTTATTCAGATGTCGGGTGCAGCTGGGGAAGGTACGTATGTACTCTCGCCACCGGTTGCCGAATATTTGCCTGCGGCGAAACAGTTTGCGGATGCTTATAAGGCCAAATATAATCAAACCCCCGGAGCTTATGCCCCGCTGGCCTATGACGGTATGAACTTGATGGCAGATGCTTTAAAACGGGCCGGAGGTACGGATGGCAAGGCAATTATTAAAGCTCTGGCTGATACCAAAGATTTCACGGGATTGGCGGGCAAAGTAACGTTTGCTGCTGACAAGACCTTAAAAGAGAGTAACTTCATCGTGCTTCAAGTCAAGGGTGGTAAATTCGTTTTGCAATAAGTAATGAAACTGTGTCTAAGGACGACCGGGAATTTTTCCCAGTCGTCCTTAGACAACCACAAGATATTTAAATTTAGTACAATCTTCTTCGGTAGCTCAAAGAGGGTGAAGGAGTGCACGACATGTCAGTGTTTTATATCGTTATCCAGCAGATCGTGAATGGGTTAATTCTTGGTTCTTTTTATAGTCTCGTCGCTCTGGGTTATTCTATGGTTTACGGCATTATAAAGCTGCTTAATTTTGCACATGGTGATATTTATATGGCGGGAGCTTTCGTAGGTTTCGGAGCTCTGGGTATTTTCGGAAGCATATTAGGTGTCGGTTGGCTAGGGATTACTGTGGCCTTATTGATTAGCATGTTTCTTGTGGGGCTTTTGGGAATGTTGATACATAGGATTGCCTATCAACCGCTCTTAAATAAACGGGCACCGCGCATGTCGCTGTTGATCACGGCGGTGGGAGTGTCCTTTACGTTATTTAACGGGGTTATGGTTATGACCAATGGAGAATACAAAGCGTTTAGTACTAGCCTGGGTTATGAGGGCATTAGTATCGGACCTGTTAATATTACTTATACGCAAATCATCATGGTTGTGTCTACGGCAATTTTAATGCTCGTTTTGTATTGGTTCATTAATCGTACCATGTACGGTAAAGCTATGCGGGCCATTGCCCTTGATCAGGATGCTTGCCGTTTAATGGGGATTAATGTGACGAAGACGATCGGATTGACCTTCTTTGTTGGATCGGCCTTAGCGGCCGCGGCAGGGGTTATGGCCGGAGTGTATTATGGCAGTATTCATTTCTACATGGGTTTTATCATCGGCTTAAAGGCATTTACTGCCGCAGTCATCGGTGGAATCGGCAGCATTCCCGGAGCTATGCTAGGAGGTCTTGTCTTGGGGTTGCTGGAAACTGCTGGCACTCAACTTCCCTTTATTGGGTCCGCCTGGAAAGACGTTTTTACCTTCGGGATCTTGATTCTTTTGCTGGTTTTAAAACCGACTGGAATTTTGGGTAAAAGCGAGATTGAGAGGATGTAGAGGATGGGTAATTCTGTAGGTTTAAAAGATCGTTTAAAAGAAAGGCTGGGTGGCAGTAAAACACGTGGTGTTGCCCTAGCAGTACTTATTACTGTCGTCGTCCTACTTCCTCTGGTTACCAATAACTACGTAGAAGAAGTGGTGACCAATACCTTTTTCTATATCATTTTAGCTTTAGGGTTGAATATTGTTATAGGATATGCCGGGTTGGTTGACCTCGGTTATGCTGCTTTTTTTGCTGTCGGAGCCTACACAACCGGAATTCTGATGAATTTAGGTCTGAATTTCTGGTTAACCATACCGATAGCCGTGTTTTTTTGTATTATTGCAGGGATTATCATTGGTGGCCCGACGCTAAGGTTGCGCAGCGATTACTTAGCCATCGTGACCTTAGGATTCGGGGAGATCACCCGGATTGTTGCGCGTAACCTGAAAATTACGGGTGGAGCGAGCGGCCTGGTTGGCATTCAACGACCAAGTATTTTCGGGCATAAACTCTATCAGATTACGGATTTCTATTACACTTTTTTTGTCTTGGTCGTCTTGGCCATCATCATTGCCCTACGGCTTCATAATTCCCGCCTGGGGAGGGCTTGGCAATATATTCGCGAGGACGAAGATGCTGCTGAAGCCATGGGGATTGATCCAGTCAAGACCAAACTTTATGCTTATATGATTGGCGCTGCCTTTGGGGGAGTAGCGGGAGCATTCTTTGCCGTCAAGATGACTGCTATTTCGCCTGAGACCTTCGCTTTTACCCAATCCGCTATGATTTTATTGGCTGTAATTCTTGGTGGGATGGGCAAAATTCCTGGCGCGATTCTGGGGGCTGTTTTTCTGGTCTTCTTTCCGGAAATTTTCCGAAGCATCGGTCAGATGCGGATGCTTTTCTTTGGCATCCTGCTGGTTATTATTATGGTCTTCCGTCCTCAAGGGCTTTGGCCAGAACGAAAAAGTTAAAGTCTTTTAATCTTGAGATAAAAACTGTAATGTTTCTGAACGTGCCAAGAAAATTGCATAAATACCCGGAACTTAGAAAAAAAGGATGAAGTAGAATGTCTATCTTAGAAGTGAAAAAGCTAACCTTGCGTTTTGGTGGGTTGACCGCTGTGAGTAACTTGAGCTTCGATATAGAAGAGAATTCAATTATGAGTCTAATTGGGCCAAATGGGGCAGGTAAGACTTCTGCTTTTAATTGCTTGACGGGTTTTTATAAGGGAAGCCAAGGGGAGATCCTTTTCAAGGGGCAAAGTATCTTTTGGCAAAAGCCGCACAAGATCACTAAGCTGGGTATGGCACGAACGTTTCAGAATTTACGTCTGTTCAAAGATATGACTGTCTTAGAAAATGTCATGTCTGGCATGCATTGCCGTACTTCGGCTGGAGTCTTTGGAGCGATTTTAAGACTACCCAGCCAGCTTCATGAAGAACAGAAGATTAGGCAGGTCAGCGAAGAGTGTTTGGATTTCGTTGGTATTTTAGATAAGAAAGATCGTTTAGCCCGTAATTTGGCCTATGGAGACCAACGACGAGTGGAGTGGGCTAGAGCCTTAGCTACACAACCGAAGCTCCTTTTGTTGGATGAACCCGCGGCTGGGCTTAACCAAGATGAGAAAGAACAGCTAGTCGATTTAATCCGCCGTATTCAGAAGGACCTAGGAATTACTGTATTGCTGATTGAACACGATATGGGTCTCGTCATGAAGGTCTCGGAAAAAAATAGTGGTTATTGACTATGGACAGAAGATAGCTGAAGGGACGGCGGAAGAAGTCAAAAATAATCCAAGGGTAATTGAAGCCTACCTGGGTAAGGAGGATGAGGAATGAACGATATGGCTCTCGTCCTGCACAACGTGGAGACTTATTACGGCAAGATACATGCTCTGAGAGGGGTTAGTTTGGAAGTGCCCCGAGGGAAGATTGTCACTTTGCTCGGTTCCAATGGCGCCGGAAAGACCACGACCTTACAGACGATCTCAGGTTTGATCCAGGCTTCTTCTGGAAAAATTGAGTTTTATGGTCGGGATATTGCCAAAGAAAAAGCCCACAATATTGTTGGCATGGGGTTGATCCATGTACCAGAAGGGCGCCGGATTTTTAAGGACTTGACGGTCAAGGAAAATCTGGAGCTGGGTGGTTTTACATTAAAAGTTGAAGCGCTGCGCCGCAAAAGAATCGAACACGTCTTTGAAATTTTCCCGCGCCTAAAAGACCGTCAGAAGCAAAGTGGTGGGACGCTGTCTGGTGGAGAGCAGCAAATGCTAGCGATCGGCCGCGCCATGATGACAGAGCCAAAACTACTCTTATTGGACGAGCCTTCAATGGGTTTGGCTCCGCTGATAGTCCAAGATATCATGAGAATTATTAAGCGGTTGAATTCTGAGGGAACAACGATCTTACTTGTGGAGCAAAACGCCAAGATAGCCTTAAAATTAGCGGATTATGGGTATGTCTTGGAAACAGGTCAGTTAGTTATGGAGGGGGATAGTGCCGAGCTAAGGCGTGATGAGAGAATAACCAAGGCCTATCTTGGGGAGTGAAATTCTGAAAACTGAGCTTTTCTTAAACGAACTTTATAGCGACGTAAGCAAGCTGCTGTAATTCAGTGGCTTGTTCTCATACTATCGGTAGTAGAGATGGTTGAATGAAGAGGAGATGGTCGCAATCACGGTTGAAGGCAAGATTGTCAACATTATGAAGTATTCTATCCATGATGGGCCTGGTATTCGGACGACCGTCTTTTTCAAAGGCTGTCCACTCAACTGTCAGTGGTGTCATAACCCAGAAAGTCAGGGATTTGGACAAGAATTAATGTATTGGCCGGACCGATGTATCGGCTGTGGGCAATGTTTGGAGATTTGTTCGAACGGAGCGGTTATATCTACGGCGGGAAAATTAGAATACCTTCGGGATCAATGCCTAGCCTGCGGAGCATGCTGTAAGGCATGTCATGCTGGGGTAAGAGAACTTGTAGCTAAGACGATGTCAGTGAGCGAGGTCATGGCTGAGATCGAGAAAGATTTAATCTTCTATGACGAATCGGGGGGTGGGGTAACCTTTTCCGGAGGGGAAGCGGTTATGCAGCCCGTCTTTCTTTTAGAAATGCTTAAAGAGTGCAGGAAGAAGGAAATCCACACTGCTGTGGAGACCTGCGGGTACGTAAACCTTGAATTCTTGCAAATGATAAGCGATTATGTAGATCTGTTTTTGTATGATTTAAAACTTATGGATCGTCAGAAACATCAAGATTTCACAGGGGTTCCTAATGTACTTATCTTAGATAATCTGCGCTGGCTTGTTGAGCACCATCCCCGGATCATTGTCCGGGTACCGATCATTCCAGGAATTAATGATGATGAAGAAAACCTTAGCCAATTAGGAAACTTTGTGGCATCCTTAAAACGTGTCACTGAACTTCATATTCTACCCTACCATAAAGCGGGGGTGGATAAGTACCAGCGGCTTGGTCTTGCATATCTATTGTCGGACATACAATCCCCAGACAACGAACGCATGGAGCAGATCGTGGGCCAGTTGGAACAGTTTGGTCTGAAGGTTAAAATTGGGGGATAAATGTTGGGAAGGAGATCTAAGAATGAACGGAAGGGTAACCATGCTCAGGCAACTGAGTTTAGAGACAGAAGCCTATATTTCCTCAGAAAGAGCGGAGCTGATGACGGAGTTCTACCGTACGGCAGGAAATTCGTCCGTCCCTGTCCAGCGGGCTTTGGCGTTTAAGTACATGTTGGAGCAGAAAGAGATCTGTATTAACGAGGGTGAATTGATTGTAGGGGAGAGGGGACCGGCCCCTAAGGCTACCTATACTTATCCAGAACTCTGCTGTCATAGCCTTGAAGATTTAGATATTCTCGATTCCCGCCCTAAAATATCGTTTAAAGTCAGTCCCCAAGTGCGTGAGGCCTACGAAAAGCGCATTATTCCTCACTGGGAAGGAAGGTCCATGCGTGATCTCATTTTTACGGAGATGTCTGCGGATTGGAAAGCTGCTTATGATGCCGGGATCTTTACGGAGTTCATGGAACAGAGGGCACCGGGGCATACGGTACTTGATGATAAAATCTATCGTTTGGGTTTTCTGGATTTCATCGCCGACATCGATGCTCATTTGGCGAGACTCGATTATTTAAACGATGTCGAAGCATATCATAAGCAGGAAGAACTAAAAGCTATGCGGATCAGCGCAGAGGGGATCATTCTGCTTGCAGCGCGATATGCAGATAAGGCTAAGGAATTGGCCCAATCGGAAAAAGATGTTCTTCGTAAGGCGGAACTGGAAAGGATCGCTGAGGTCTGTTCTCACGTTCCGGCTCATGCCCCCCGAAATTTCTGGGAGGCTTTGCAAGCTTATTGGTTTGTGCATTTGGGTGTTATTATCGAACTTAATACCTGGGATGCTTTTAATCCTGGAAGGCTGGATCAACATTTATATCCCTTTTATAAAAAAGGCTTAACCGAGGGAACCCTGACTGAGGGAGAGGCTAAAGAGCTGCTGCAGTGTTTCTGGGTGAAGTTTAATAATCAGCCAGCGCCGCCTAAAGTCGGGGTAACTGCGGCGGAAAGCGGTACGTATACGGATTTCGCCAATATCAACAGTGGCGGGCTCAAAGCGGACGGATCGGATGGAGTCAATGATGTCACCTACTTGGTTTTAGATGTGATTGATGAAATGCGTCTTTTGCAGCCAAGTTCGAATATCCAGTTAAGCAAGAAAAATCCGGATCGCTTTTTAAGGAGAGCGGCCCGGATCATAAGGAAGGGTTGGGGGCAGCCTTCGGTGTTTAATGCTGACACGGTGGTTGAGGAACTTCTGCGTCAGGGTAAATCGATCGAGGACGCTCGTCAAGGCGGAACCAGTGGTTGTGTGGAAACAGGGGCTTTTGGCAAAGAAAGTTATATTTTAACAGGGTATTTTAATTTGCCCAAGATTTTTGAATTGGTCTTACACAATGGCCTGGATCCTAAGACGGGTCAACGGTTGGGCTTAGAAACCGGAGATCCCAAAAGGTTTAGTTCTTTTAATGAACTTTTTGCAGCCTTTAAAAAGCAACTTCATTATTTTATCGATCTTAAGGTTAAAGGAAGCAATATTATCGAGCGACTTTATGCGGCCTATATGCCATCTCCGTTCCTTTCTATGCTTATTGATGATTGTATCGCCAAGGCCAAAGATTATAATGACGGTGGCGCCCGTTATAATACAAACTATATTCAAGGCGTTGGTTTGGGAAGTCTAACGGACACGTTGTCAGGCATCCGTTACCATATCTTTGATCAAAAGGATCTCACTATGGAGCAGCTGCTTAAGGCCTTAGAGGCTAATTTCTCTGGATATGAGGTGGTGCGTCAGCTTCTCATCAATAAGACACCGCATTTTGGGAATGATCATGACTATGCTGACGAAATCATGGTGGATATTTTTAATGCTTACTATTCTGAAGTGAATGAAAGACCGAATACTAAGGGCGGTGTTTACCGGATCAATATGTTGCCAACGACTTGTCATGTTTATTTCGGGTCAGTCATTGGCGCTACGGCCGATGGCCGCCGGGCCTGGGAACCTCTCTCTGAAGGAATTTCTCCAGTTCAAGGATCTGATCGGCTAGGCCCGACAGCGGTCATCAAATCTGCTTCCAAACTGGATCATGCTCGGACAGGTGGGACCTTGTTGAATCTAAAGTTCACCCCACAAGTCTTAGAGGGGGAAGAAGGTCTTGATAAACTGGCTCAGTTGGTCCGGTCTTATTTTAAATTAAGTGGTCACCATATTCAGTTTAACGTGGTTAGTGCCAAGACCTTACGGGCTGCTCAAGGTGAACCAGAAAAATACCGAGATCTTATCGTGCGGGTAGCTGGGTATAGTGATTATTTCTGTGATCTGAGTGAAGCGTTGCAGGAAGAGATTATCGCTCGGACAGAGCATGCGGCATTTTAGGGGGAAATTAGCTAGAACAAAATAGGCCTTTTCCAATGATCCTACGGAACGGATCATTGGAAAAGGCCTATTTTTTGTTGGGTCTAGTAGTTGGTAGCTCGACATATGTTTAAACATTTTAGACACTTTAAACACTTGTGTTCAAAATAATTAGACACATGGAACTGAGAACGGGATACGGGAAGGAGCTAGCCTTTACATTTCTTGGCATAGTTTTTGCAATTAGAAAGAGTAGGCTGCCCGTCAGATAACTTAGAAAAAGAACGTTTACCTTTAAGGGGGTGTTATTTATGGAGCAAGACAGTTATCAAACTCAACTCGAATTGTATAAAACTCTTGTGAACGAAACTTTATTAAGGTTGGGAAGAATAGAATATTTCATTGGCAGCCTTGATTATGCTGCCAATATAGGGAGTGGGAAAATGTTAGATGGCTTAGATTTACGGGACATAGCAGAAACATTAGGATTATAGCCGGGATCGTGTCCCTTACCTTAGTGAATCTCGATGATTATGAGGACATTTCATAGTTGGGGGGGCATGTATAGGAATGAAACTCACTAATGAGCAACTCGAAAGGTATTCGAGACACATTAACTTAAACGAAGTAGGAACGGAAGGGCAAACAAAACTTCTGAATTCTAAAGTTCTTATTATAGGTATTGGAGGACTTGGAGCACCGGCGGCAATGTATCTTGCGGCCGCGGGCATAGGAACGATTGGACTCGTTGACCCTGATGTCGTCGAACTATCGAATCTGCAAAGACAAATCATCCACTCCAATAAAGATATTGGTAAACCTAAAGTCATATCGGGAAAAGAAACGATCCGAGATATGAACCCTGATGTCAATGTTGTAACGTATCAAGAATGGGTTAGTTCAGTCAATGTAACGGACATCATTAAGGATAGAAACTATGATTTTGTAATCGATGCCACAGATAATTTCCCTGCAAAATTTCTGATTAACGATGCCTGTGTGCTCTTGCAAAAGCCCTTTTCCCATGCGGGAGTCACTCAGCTATTAGGGCAGACGATGACTTATGTTCCGGGCAAAGGCCCTTGTTATCGGTGCGTATTCTTAAATCCCCCACCAACTAATGCTGTTCCTACCTGTAAAGAGGTCGGTGTTCTAGGTGTTGTACCAGGCATCCTAGGTACTATTCAGGCGACAGAGACTGTAAAATATCTTCTGGGGATCGGAGAACTCTTAACTGGGAAACTATTGGTATTTGATGCATTGGCAATGGAATTTAGAAATGTAGAGATCGCGACTCGAAGAAATTGTATCGTATGTGGAGAACAACATGTTAGTGAATAATAGGTTTTAACTCATTGTTAACTCCCAGTAATTCTGAATCCTTCAGGTAGTGGGTCTTTCGGATCCAGCACCAATTGATTAAAACCTACAATTTGTGCAGTACCTGATACTTCCGTGACAACAGCATCATAGTCTCCAACTTTCGTTTCTTCTACGAACTTTCCCTCAAACGGAGTATCAATGATGCTGTAATTGATGAGGGTATCCCCCTTTTGATAACAGCCATTACTCTATTTTTAATTTCCATTCCCATATGAACTAGTTTTTCTGTATTTTCAGGAGACACTGATAACCCTACTTTTTTGGAATCCAAATAAACATAAAATGCACCGCAATACACACAACGTCAGCGGTGATATCTCCTATACCATCTACAGAGACGGTGATCTTTTCTTTATAGACGAAGCAGGGTACATTTTGAAATCTAACTCGTTCAACTTCTCCCTTCCTAAACCAAGTATGGATGCGTTGGCAGGAGAAATTTACTACTATTCAAAGAGAAATTCTTGGCCGATGTCTTGTTTCAGAGCTTTTTGATAAATTTGGTAAGCCGTTACAACATCTAACACGGCCATCCCCACTGTCTTAAAGAGCGTTATTTCTTCTGGAGTTTCCCGGCCTGGGAGAATACCCGAGATTACCTTGCCAATCTCTCCCGTGAATTTATCCTTGTTAATCGTCCCTTGGGTTAGTGGAATAATAAAATCGCCTGATTCAGCCAGTACCGCCTCCTGGGAATCGAAGAAAATCTTATCGGCACGTTGCACGATATAGTCATCTAATTCCTGCATGTTCGGCATAAAGGAACCGACACCGTTGATATGTGCTCCTGCTTTAACTAGGCGACCGTTAAAAACCGGCTGTTGAGATGTGGTTACTGCTGTTATGATATCAGCATTCGTAATTGCTTCCTCAGAAGTAGTTACTGCCCGGAGGACTGTTCCGTAATTGGCGAATTCACCTTGCATTCTCGCAACAAAAGATTGGGCACGCTCCAAGTTAGTGCTGAAAACACGGACTTCCGTAAGATTCCTCACCGTTAACATAGCCTCAAGCTGGGTGATGGCTTGCCCCCCCGTACCGATCAGTGCTCCGATTTTGGCATCTGAACGAGCCAGTAGATCGGTAGCCGCCCCAGCCGCAGCTCCAGTACGAAGTTGGGTAAGGTAAGTTCCGTCCATGATACAGCATACTTCACCGCTCGTTCCATCGAGCAACACCATTGTCGAAGGAACTGTGGGTAAGCCTTTTTCAATGTTGTGGGGAAAAATCGAGACGATCTTTACTCCCATGCTGTCCAGTTCTCCTACGTAACCGGGCATGAACAAGGTCTGCCCCTCATAGTTTTGCGCACCAATATTAACCCGTAAGGGGACGACACTCCCCCCTTCCGAGTAGATACGAAAAGCCTGTTTGTCGGCTTCAACGGCATCTTGCATGCTAAAGATTCTTTTAATGTCCTTTTTGGTGAGTAGTAACATAATACCCCTCCAGTTATATAGTTCATTCATTTATAGCCTTATAAATTAACAGCATTTTATTTCAGATCTAGCTATTACACTATATTTTATGTATTTATTTGTCAATAAGGTATATTTAACGCAGGTGAAACAGTTTTATCGGAAAAACTTCAGTTTTTTACACGGCGATAATTACTTCAGCTAATCCTTTGAGTGTAATTCCTATTGTCCGCCTATTTTGAATTAATACAATATTGGCACAGAACTTGCATTTGTTTATTCATGAATCCTATCAGCTTGACTTGCAAGTTCCGAGTCGAGGAAAACCAGTGGGATTCTCTCGACTAGAGAGGAACATTCCAAACAAACGATTTACTAACCGGGGAGAGTGAGTTTTTATGCGAATCATCGAACATCCAATTTTAGATTTTCAGCGTGGAGAAGAGATCACCTTCTTCTTCGATGGCCAAGAAATTAAGGGCTTTGAGGGCGAGACCATTGCTGCTGCACTACATGCTGCGGGAGTTAGAGTTTTGGGCCACAGCCAAACAATGCACCGTCCTAGGGGTCTCTTCTGCGCCATCGGCAATTGTTCGTCCTGTCTGATGGTTGTTGACGGGGAACCTAATGTTAGGATCTGTGTGGAAAAGGTTCAGCCCGGCATGCGGGTGGAGACTCAGCAAGGAAAGGGGTGCCTAAGGTGAAAGAGATAGGGATTCTGATTATTGGTGGCGGACCAGCCGGTCTAAGTGCTGCCGCTGCCGCTGCTGACTTAGGTGCCAGTGTTCTTGTCATAGAACGAGATGGTAAGCTTGGCGGCCAATTGGTAAAACAGACTCATAAATTCTTTGGTTCGAAAAAGCAGTATGCTGGCGACCGTGGCTATAAGATCGGTGATTTTCTGATCGAGCAGTGTGAAAATAATCCCAAGGTTGAAGTGTGGTCCGGCACTACTGCTCTTGGGATTTATGAAGACGGTGTGGTTACCGCCGAAGGGGAAGGTAAACACCTGAAAATCAAACCGAAAAAAATCATTTTAGCCACTGGCGCTTCCGAGAAAATGATTGCTTTCCCCAATAACGATATGCCCGGCATTTATGGAGCTGGTGCTGTCCAAACCTTAATGAATGTGCACGGTATTGTCCCTGGACAACGCGTGCTGATGATCGGCGCTGGAAATATAGGGCTGATCGTCTCTTACCAATTGTTGCAAGCGGGCGTGGAAGTTGCTGCGATTATTGAAGCGGCACCGACCATCGGGGGTTATTTGGTGCATGCTTCCAAGATTCGACGCGCTGGTGTACCTATTTTAACCTCACATACCATTCAAGAAGCGTACGGTAAGGACAGCGTTGAAGGTGCGATAATCTGCAAACTGGACGAGAACTGGCAGGCGATTCCAGGGACAGAACAGGACCTTAAAGTAGATGTTATTTGTCTTGCCGTTGGTTTGAGCCCGTTAACGGAACTCTGCTTTCAAGCGGACTGCCAGATGAAATATGTGCCAGAGCTTTCTGGGCATGTGCCCCTTAGAAACGAATATCTGGAAACGACCCGCCCAGGTCTCTATGTCGCTGGGGACGTCAGTGGGGTTGAAGAAGCCAGTTCTGCCATGGTGGAAGGACGTTTGGCGGGTATTTGTGCTGCCTTGGGCTTGGGGTACGGAAGTGATGTGGCTCCGAAACTTCAAGCCGAAGCTTTGGCAGAGTTAAGCGAACTTCGGTCTGGTCCAGCTGGACAAAAAACTGTGCAAGGGATTAAGAACTTGATGGACAAGGGGGAAGCAGTATGCTAAACAAGACTGGAGTTCCAACAGCTGAAGACGTGAAAACAGTTTCCCCCTCGGAGGAGAGACTGAATAAAGGCCCCGTAGCCATCATCGAGTGTTTCCAAAGGCTTCCCTGCAATCCTTGCACGGAAGCCTGCAAGCAAGGCGCAATCTTGCCGATGCAAGACATCAATGACCTGCCGAAAATGGATTTTGACAAATGCAATGGCTGTGGTGTCTGTCTCAGCCGTTGCCCAGGGCTGGCCATCTTCGTGGTCGACGCCTCCTACAGCTCTACTGAAGCCATCGTCAGGATTCCCTATGAATATGTACCAGTACCCCAAGCCGGCAATAAAGTGGTTGGGGTAGACAGGGCTGGGGAAGAACTGGGCACATTTGAAGTGAAAAAAGTTCAGTCAGGCGGCCCCAAAAATAAAACTTACACAGTGTGGCTGGTCGTACCCAAAGAACTGGCCATGGACGTGCGCAGTATTCGTTTGGGAGGGGTTAGACATGCAAGATAAGGAAACGATCGTCTGCCGGTGTGAGGACATTACCCTGGACGAAATTCAATCATTGATCAAGCAAGGTTATCGCACAATTGATGAGATTAAACGTGTTATCCGAGCTGGGATGGGTCCCTGTCAGGGACGTACTTGCCAGATGCTGATTGCCCAGGAACTGGCTAAGGCCTACGGAATTCCTGTAGCAGAAGTCCAAATGCCTACTTTTCGACCAACAGTGAAGCCAGTGAAACTGGGAACGTTTGCGGGGGGTGAATCAATTGCAGAGAACAGCTAACGTAGTGATTATCGGCGGAGGGATTACAGGCTGCGCTGTTGCCTATGAAATGGCCATCCGTGGGGTGAAAGATATTGTGGTTATCGAAAAACAGTACCTTGCTTCGGGAGCAACAGGACGCTGTGGCGCCGGTGTTCGCCAACAGTGGGGTACGGAAACAAACGCCATTCTTGCTCGAGACAGTGTAAAACGATTTGAGGGCATGAACGAAGAACTTGACTATGATAGGGATATAGAATTTAAGCAAGGCGGATACCTAATGGTTGCCTACACCCCAAGTGAATGGGAGCAGTACAAAAAAAATGTTGCTGTGCAGCATCGTCTGGGGATTCCAACGAAAATGATAACGCCTCAAGAAGCAAAAGAGATTGTGTCCCATCTGAACATTGAGGGATTGATCGGTGCCACATTCTGTCAGACGGATGGACACGCCAACCCGTTTCATGTAGTCGATGCCTACTATAAAGCAGCCCGTCGGCTGGGAGTTAAATTCGAAACCTATACCACCGTCATCGACGTTAAACGGGAAAATGGTAAAGTTACGAGCGTTCAGACTTCCAAAGGGGATATCGATACACCGATCGTGATTAATGCCTGCGGTTTTGCGGCTGGCACTATCTGCAAGATGGTTGGTTTTGATTTGCCCCTCTATCCTCAGCGGCACCAAGCGCTAGTTACCGAACCTGTTGAACCCTGCCAAGGGCCGATGGTCATCTCTCTTCACCATCGTTTATACTGCCAGCAGTCCCCACATGGCAGTTTTATTATGGGCGTGGGTGATCCCCAAGAACCCAAAGATTTCAACATTCATTCCAGCTGGGAATTTTTAGAGGATGTCGCTCGCCAAGCCACCACTGTATTGCCCCTTCTAAAGAACCTCCGTGTCGTCCGCCAGTGGTCAGGTCTTTACGACATGAGCCCAGACGCCAATCCGATTTTCGACGAAATTCCTGATGCACAAGGGATGTGGGTAGCTGCCGGGTTCAGTGGTCATGGTTTTATGGTAGGTCCCCAGACGGCCGTTCTTTTGGCGCAGAAAATCCTCGGCCAAGAGTGTTTTATGCCGATTGAGAAATTCGGTTTGGACCGTTTCCGCAGGGGAGAATTGTTACTTGAGCCCGCAGTGGTATAAGAGAGTGAATTGACACGGTCAAGCTGATCTAGATCATCACAGGGAGGTGCCAAACTTGAAGCGATTAGCGAAGAAGGAAGACTTATGTATTGGCTGTGGAGAATGTGAGAAAGCATGTTCTAATGCCTATTTTAAGGAAAATAATCAAGAAAAATCATGTATCCAAATAAATAAAAATAAAATTAAGGTATGTAATCAATGCGGTGAGTGTATAGAAGTTTGTCCGATCGAGGCAATTTATCGTGATAAAAACGGCGTGGTTCGAATCAACAAAAAAATCTGTACCGGTTGCTTTATCTGCGTCGGTTTCTGCCCGGAACTGGCTATGATGATGCACGGTGATATGCTGGAACCTTTTAAATGTGTTGCTTGCGGTCAGTGTGCAAAGGTTTGCCCGACTCAGGCGGTCTTTATTTCAGAAGAAGTTTAGGGGGAAGACAGCATGACTATGGAAAACAATAAAATTAGTCATAAATTACTTAAAAAATATAACTACGATTTAGGGGTTATTGATAAAGGTTATACCAACCGCACACTTTATATCAATGTTTTTAACCATGATATAAAAGAAAAACCCGTTACTCAATTGATGAAAGACAAATTCATTGGTGGCAAGGGCTTTGGACTCTATTACCTGTGGCAGGCTGTAACTGAATCTACCCAGTGGAATGACCCGGAAAATGAAATTGTTATTTCCAGTGGCCCCATTGGAGGAATTACCCAATACCCCGGTTCTGGAAAATCACTGGTCGTGACGTTATCTCCACTGACCAAAATGCCCATGGATAGCAATGCTGGGGGTTATTTTGGTCCCTACCTCAAGTTTGCAGGCTTTGATGCCCTTGAACTTCAGGGTAAGGCTGATAAAGATGTCATTATTTTCATTGATGGCATCAAGGGAACTATTTCTATTGAGGAAGTACCTGATGAGGACATCGATACCCACATTCTGGGGGAACAATTGACTGAAATGTATGCGGATAACGAAGAGGACAAACGGAATATCGCCGTGATTTCTACTGGGAGTGCTGCCCGACATACGAATATCGGTCTTTTAAACTTTACCTTCTATGATACTCGACGAAAGGGTATTCGATTGAAGCAGGCCGGAAGGGGCGGTATCGGGACAGTCTTTAGAGATAAGCATATTAAGGCCGTGGTAATAAAAGTTGCAGGGGTCAAGGGCAACTTAAACCATCCTGTCGACCAGCTCACTTTGAATAAGACTGGGATCAAGTTGCATAAAGAAATTCATGACCTCGATAATTCACAGAACCGTATGCGTCAAATAGGCACTGCCAATATCATAGAAGTCATGGACCAGTACGATCTTTTGCCGACTCACAATTATAAATATGGTTCTCACAAGGATACTTCTAAAATTTCTTCGCATGTCTTCACAGCCAAAGTAACCCAGAATTCCCCAGATGGCTGCTGGTTTGGGTGCAGTTTGGCCTGCGCCAAAGCCGCCGATCACTTTGAACTGAAGACAGGCCCTTACAAAGGTCAAAAGGTGAGTATCGATGGTCCTGAGTATGAGAATGCGGCGGGTTTGGGTTCGAACTGCGGCATCTTCGATCCAGATGCGATATTGGAGTTGAACTTTTACTGTGACACGTATGGTATTGACACCATCTCCTATGCCACTCTCACCGCTTTTGTGATGGAATGTTACGAAAATGGTATTTTAAATAAAGAAAGAACCGGAGGTCTGGAACTGACCTTCGGCAATACAGAGGCATCCTTTGAACTTATCCACCAAATGTCTAAGGGCGTGGGCTTCGGAAAGATTGCTGGCATGGGGATCCGTAAAATGAAGGAGTACTTTGCTAAGGAATATGGCGCCGATCCTCAGTTTCTCTTTGACATAGGTATGGAACAAAAGGGCCTTGAGTTTTCTGAATACTTGCCCAAGGAATCCTTGGCCCAACAAGGGGGCTACGGTCTCACCAATAAAGGCCCACAGCACGATGAAGCCTGGCTGATCTTCATGGACATGGTCAATAATCAGATTCCAACTTTTGAAGATAAGGCAGAAGCCCTCCACTACTACCCAATGTTTAGAACTTGGTTCGGTTTAATGGGTTTCTGCAAGCTGCCATGGAATGACATCGCCCCTGCAGATAACAAGTTTACTGACGAACCCGCCAAAATTCCGGAGCATGTTCAAAACTATATCGGCCTATTCAATGCCGTGACGGGTAAGGCTATTGACAAATATGAACTCATCCGACAATCAGAGCGGGTTTACAATTTCCAGAGAATCTTCAACATTCGGATGGGTTACGGTAAACGTATTCATGACAAACTCCCCTACAGAGCCATGGGACCAGTGACTGTGGAGGAATACGAATCGAGGCAGGGACGCTACGACAAACAGCTCACTGAGCTTTTGGGCTACGATACGACTGGTAAAGCGACTGTCGAAAAGATCAAAGTTCTGAGAGAGTATCGCGAGGATCAATATGAAAAGCTCACCGACGCGGTTTACAAACGCCGAGGCTGGACTATGGACGGCGTGCCGATGGTCGAAAAGCTTCAGGAATTAGGGATGGACTTAACGGAGCTTTTAGAAGTCGTTAAAAAACATGTGCCGGTGATAAAATGATTAAGCTCAATAATCGGGACTACGAATGGCAGGAAGGGCTTACTGTGGAAGAGCTTATGAAGCTTAAAAACTTCACCTATGCGCGAATTATAGTTTATCTTAATGCCGAGGTTGTTTCTGCTGAGGATTATGCTTCCACGATGATCTACGATGGAGACGAAGTGAAGGCTATACACTTGATGGCGGGTGGCTGAAAGGAGCTATTAAGGTGAAACTGTACGAGTACATGGCTAAAGATATTTTCAGGAATAACGGAATTCCGGTTCCTAAGGGTCGGGTGTTCACCAGTGCTGAAGAAGTGACGGATTTTGTGGCTCAGGTTGGATCTGTCGCCATCAAATCACAGATTCTCACGGGAGGACGGGGGAAAGCCGGAGGAATTAAGTTTGCCAAAGATCCAGAAGAAGCCGCTGAAAAGGCCC
Organism: Desulfosporosinus metallidurans; assembly: GCF_001936615.1. Taxonomy (GTDB): domain Bacteria; phylum Bacillota; class Desulfitobacteriia; order Desulfitobacteriales; family Desulfitobacteriaceae; genus Desulfosporosinus; species Desulfosporosinus metallidurans. Next base: position 18,501 of record NZ_MLBF01000035.1, on the reverse strand, counting down.
GGGAACTTCTGGCGATGGACATTAAGGGTCTTAAAGTCGACCAAATCCTGGTCGAGCAAAAACTAAACATTGAAAAGGAAATTTATGTGGCCATTACTTATGATGGGGCACGTCGAAAACCGTTATTGATTGCCTCAGCAGCAGGGGGCGTAGAGATTGAACAAGTATCAGAGGAGTTACTGGTTAAACGATTGATCGATATTAACGTCGGATTACAACCCTACGCCACCCGAGAAATAACGCGTCAACTGGGACTGACCGGGCAGATCGCCAAAGAGGTCGCCGATATTATGTTAAAACTTTATCAAATTTTCCGGAAGTATGATGCGGAACTGGTTGAAATCAACCCTTTGGTTGTAGCCAATTCACAAGTCCTTGCCGCGGATGGCAAAATGACCGTTGACGATGATGCTTCCTTTCGGTTTGGTGATGATGTTCCCCTAGTTGAAGAAAAAACCGCCGTTGAGAGGAGAGCGGCTGAGCTGGGGATTTCCTATGTCGAACTGGATGGAGAGATCGGGGTCATGGCTAACGGTGCAGGTATTACTATGGCGACCCTCGACCTAATTAAGGAATTCGGCTCCAGTTCGCGTAATTTTATGGATGCGGGCGGTGGAACCAGCAGGGAAGCAACAGCCAGTGCCTTGGAGATTTTATTATCAACTCAGCCTAAAGCCCTCTTGATCAACATTTTCGGGGGAATTACCCGTTGTGATGATGTCGCCAAAGCATTTATCCAAGTTAAAGAAACCATGGATATTCGGATTCCTGTGGTCATTCGTTTAGTGGGTACCAACGAAGAAGCTGGTGTAGCCATATTAAGTGAACATGGCATTGAATCGTATCGAAAAATAGACGAGGCTGTCGCTAAAGTCGTTGCCTTTGTCCAGGCGAAGGGGGCGTAGGAACCATGGCGATTATTATTAATGAGACAACGAAGATTTTAGTACAAGGCATTACAGGAAAACAGGGGCAATTTCATACCTCCCAGATGCTGGCCTACGGTAGCAAGATTATAGGTGGGGTTTCTCCGGGCAAGGGAGGGAAAAGTATACAAGGCGTGCCAGTTTATGACACGATGGAAGAAGCAATGCTGGTTGAAAAAGCTGAGGCTTCAGTGATCTTTGTACCAGCTAAACAAGTGAAGGATGTAGCTTTCGAGGCTATTGACAGTGGAGTCCGGATCTTGGTAATCATTACAGAGCATGTGCCTTTGCATGATGCCATGGAAATCATGGCTTTGGCGGAAAAGAGACAGGTGCAAATTATCGGGCCGAATACTTTTGGTTTAATTTCGCCCGGCAAAACAAAGATGGGGATTATGCCTAATGGTATTTTTGTCCCTGGTTCAGTAGGGGTAGTGGCCCGTAGTGGAACTCTGAGCTATGAAATTGTTTATCAGTTGACCAACGCTGGGATTGGTCAGTCAACGGTGGTTGGTTTAGGGGGGGATCGGGTGGTCGGTTTATCCTTTCTCGATGTGTTGGCGCAATTTGAAGCTGATCCAGATACTAACGCAGTTGTTTTAGTGGGGGAAATTGGCGGCAATGCCGAAGAGGAAGCATCAATTTTCATTCAGCAGATGAGCAAACCCGTCATTGCCTTTTTAGCTGGTAAAAGCGCTCCTCCTGGCAAGAGAATGGGCCATGCGGGGGCAATCATTGAACGAGGCAAAGGAACTTATGACAGCAAAGTTGCGGCCTTAAAGGCGGCTGGAGCGTATGTAGCTTCACTTCCTTGGGAAGTGAGCGATTTAGTCAAAAAAGCGTTGACTGAGAAAAGGGCATAAGGAGATGTTTAGGCTATGGTACTGGCAATACAGACTGCTACCGTATTGGTCAGTCAAGATTGGTGTAAGAAGTGCGGTATATGTATCGCATTTTGTCCCAAAAAAGTGTTGGAAAGCGATGAATTTGGGAGGGTTGTGGTTGCCAAACCAGATCAGTGCATAGCTTGTAAGATTTGTGAACGGCTTTGCCCTGACTTTGCGATCAATATTGAGGTGACAAAAGATGAGTAAAGCAAGATTAATGCAAGGAAACGAAGCGGTTGCAGAAGGGGCTTTGGCGGCCGGGGTTCTTTTTTACGCAGGGTATCCCATCACGCCTTCTACAGAAATTGCCGAGATGATGGCCGAAAAATTGCCGTCGTTGGGTGGTACCTTTATCCAGATGGAAGACGAAATTGGGAGTATGGCCGCAGTAATTGGAGCCTCCCTGACAGGACTCAAAGCCTTGACGGCAACAAGCGGACCGGGCTTTTCTCTCAAACAGGAAAATTTGGGTTATGCCGTTGCTACAGAAGTGCCTTGTGTCGTGGTCAACGTGCAAAGAGGAGGCCCAAGTACGGGATTGCCGACCGGGCCAGCCCAATCCGACGTAATGCAAGCTCGCTGGGGCACTCATGGTGACCATCCGATCATTGCCTTAACGCCCTCTTCAGTCCAGGAATGTTATGAATTGACCGTTATAGCCTTTAATTTTGCCGAGGAATTTCGCATTCCAGTGATACTACTCATGGATGAAGTGGTTGGGCATTTGCGAGAAAAAGTTGTTTTGCCAGAAAAATTAACCATTGTTAATCGAAAGAGACCGACAGTCCTGCCCGGCGAATATAAACCCTATGAAAACGATGAAAGTATGATACCTGCCATGGCAAACTTTGGTGAAGGCTACCGCTACCATGTTACAGGGTTAAGTCACAATGAAAAGGGCTTGCCGACTGGGAAACCAGAAGTGGTTGAGAAATTTATGAAACGGCTAACACAAAAGTTAGATCCTTATTTAGATCGGATTCAATTAATAGAAGAGATACAGCTTGACGATGCGGAATTGGTCGTGGTAGCCTACGGATGTTCAGCCCGTTCCGCCTTGGAGGCAGTTTATCTAGCCCGCAGCGAAGGTCTAAAAGTGGGTCTCCTGCGCCTCATCACGATTTGGCCTTTTCCTCAAGCCCAGCTTGAAAGGTTTACGAATCGAAAACTCTTAGTGGTTGAAATGAATTGCGGTCAATTGGTCGGCGAAGTTGAGAGAATATTCGGTTATAAATCCGTCAAACGCCTTAACCGTATCGACGGAGAATTACTGACTCCCAAGGAAGTGTTAGACAGAATTCGGGAGGTAATATAGATGTTTAGCGATATTGCTCAATATTTCAGGACGGATACTTTGCCGCATATCTGGTGCCCGGGTTGCGGTATAGGAACCATTACGGCGGCAATCGTGCGGGCCATCAAAACATTGCAGCTTGACCAAAACAAGGTGATTTTTGTTTCGGGAATTGGCTGTTCTTCTCGCATGCCCGGTTACTTAGACTTTAATACTATACATACTACTCATGGTAGAGCTTTGCCTTATGCTACTGGAATTAAAGCTGCCCGCCCAGAGTTGGATGTCTTCGTCATCATGGGCGACGGAGATTCGGCAGCTATTGGCGGCAATCATTTAATCCATGCTGCCAGGCGAAATATTGATCTGACCGCAATCGTTGTCAATAACAGTATCTATGGTATGACAGGTGGTCAGACCTCCCCGTTAACGCCTCATGACAAACGAGGGACGACCTCGCCTTTTGGTAATCTGGAAAGACCGTTTCAAATTCTAGAGTTGAGCAAAGCAGCAGGAGCTACGTATGGAGCCAGGGCCACGGCATACCATAATCAACTCCTGACAAAGTTAATTATTGATGCCTATAACAACCCAGGGTTTTCACTCGTTGAAGCCATTTCCCAGTGTCCAGTATCCTATGGCCGACGAAACAAATTTAAAACCCCGGTTGATATGTTGCTCTGGCAAAAGGAGCATGCGCTTAAAGCAGGGCAACAAGTACAGAGTGAAGAAGATTTCCAGATCGGCGAGATTTTCAAACAACAGGCACCGGAGTATACGCGTGAATACGATAAGTTAAGACAGAAGTTAAAGGAGGGAACCATTAATGGCTAAGCAGGAATTTCTGTTAACCGGTACGGGAGGACAGGGTCTGATTTTAGCTGCCATTATGCTGGCTGAAGCCGGAATCTATGCTGGTCAAAATGTCGTGCAGAGTCAAAGTTATGGTCCCGAGGCCAGGGGAGGTGCAAGTCGAGCTGAAGTCATTATCGGCAATGAAGCGATTCGTTATCCCAAAGTGGAAAAACCGACTCTCGTTTTAACCCTTAGTCAAGAAGCCTACAAGAAGTATGGCTTAAATCTCACTGAAGACGCGATTTTGGTAGTGGATAGTTCCCAAGTCAATGAAGTCAAACCGCGTAGTAAAAATCTTTATTCTTTGCCCATCACCAAAACCGCTCGCACACGATTAGGATCTGAGCAAAGCGCTAATGTCGTGGCCTTAGGGGTTGTGGCTTCCTTTAGCGGACAAATTCCGATGGAGGATGTTTTGCAGGCTGTCCGGCAAAGAGCCCCCAAGGGCACGGCCGAGCAAAATGTCAAGGCCCTAGAACTTGGGTGGCAACTAGGACTGAAAGCGGGTGCTAAACAAGACGATCGACATAGTCAAAATGAAGGTGATGAACAATGTCGGATTTAAAGCAATGGGATTGGACCAAAAATGATTTAACAACATTGAAAGATAACTTAGCGTCCGTGCTCTTAGACGAGTGGGGCGGGCCAAGAAGCCCCCTTGCCTTGCAATATATTCATGAGACCATTATTCCTGATCTTGTCTATTGCTTTAGTAATAACGCTGATTTACTGACCAATTCCACCTTTGCTGAAGTGATCCAATGGAAGTTAAAAAACCAGTTTGCCAATCCTTCCGCTGTCGTAGCGGATTTGGCTAACGATCTGCTGCGCCCTGCCCAAACGATCATCAATCGTCCCCAAATCACAGATCCGAAAGAACCTTGGCGCCGGATTTTCCGCCTCTGGATTTGTGATGAATCCTTACCCAATATTGCTGAACGGACGGGCTATCCGCTAGATTATTTGGATTTACTCGTTCTCAGGTTAAAAAAGCTAAAGATATTTATTTCGACGAATAGGGTCAGCCTCTTAGAGTGTCTGCAAAACACGGAGCTGAGGGAATATGGAATCGAACAGTTAAGTTTCCTCTACCAATTCCAGACAGCGCTGGTCGGGGAACCTTTATGCAAAGAACGCTTGAAATTGGAGCAGGTGATTTGTGACCTAGGATTACCTTTGCAGGTTTCGGATTTGGTGACCTTGCTCGAAATTATTCACACCCATGAAGGCGAGTTGGATGAATATGCCTTAATTGCAGCCATGGGCGAGGCTAATCATAGAGGCAATTTGTTTTCGTGCGTCATAGATGGTCTAATAGCTATGCACTATATCCTAAAAAATAAGGCGGAAAAATTGACGTTAAGTGAGAAAAGCGCGCAAACTATTGCCGGTTTCTTACTCCCTAAATTAGGGGAACATTTAAGGAGAGCTTTAGCAATCCAGGATTATGAGCGAGCTCAAGAAACTCTATTGAGACAAAATCAGGAAGTTCTCGTTAAATTAATCGACTGGACTATCCGTGAGTTAAACCAAGAACAAGCGTTTAAGTTACTAGAGGGCATTTTCAAAAAGGGCAGCAGACGAGTCGATATCTATTTAATCAAGGTGTTTGCTAATTTCCCTTCTGCATTTGACCTTTTGATGCAATGTTTGGGTGACAATGACAGTTTGATCCGAGCCAATTCTTGTGAAGCCTTGGGGCAGATAGGAAATAAAGCTGCTGCTTTCTCGTTAATTCAGTTGCTGAGAGACCCAGTGGTTGAAGTAAAAGAAATGGCTGCCCACGCCTTGGGAGAAATAGGATCTTCGGCTGCTATCAAAGAATTAGTGAGAGTTACCGAGGATTATGGAGAATCAGTTGGCGTACGGGATCGAGCCAGGGGGGCGCTTAGTAAAATTGAAAGCAGAAGGGAGGGTTCCCCTAATGAAAAATAAACGCCTCGAGGCGGATGAACTTGAAGTCCAACGGCAGGAAGTTTTAAAACAATGGTCGACTGGGGCAGGGGTCAATTTGGAAGAGGCCGTTACCTATCATAAGGCTATGCCAGCAGAAAAGGTTTTCGCAGCAAAATTAGCCAAAGCTAAAGCAGAAGGAGCAACCCTGGCCCAACCCCGAGGCGGAACCACATTGCTCCAAGAACAGATCGATTTGCTCCAATACCTTCAGGATGAGGGTGGGGCAGATTTCTTGCCCACGACCATTGACTCCTTAAATCGCCAAAACCGTTATCAGGAAGCTGAAAAGGTGATTGAAGATAGCAAAAAAGCCGGGCATTCTTTGCGAAACGGCTTTCCAGCGGTCAATTATGGAGTGGTAGCCTGTCGCCGCATCATTGAGTCCGTGAATTTACCGTGTCAAGTACGCCATGGTACTCCTGATGCACGTTTATTGGCCGAAATCACACTAGCTGGAGGATTTACGGATTTTGAGGGTGGAGGAATTTCGAATAATATTCCATACGCTAAGAACGTGTCACTAGAAGAAACCATCAGTAATTGGCAGTATGTAGACCGATTAGTCGGTTTGTATGAAGAACAGGGGGTCCGAATTAATCGCGAGCCGTTTGGCCCTTTGACAGGCACGTTAGTTCCACCCTGTATTTCCCATAGTGTCGGCGTGATAGAAGCGTTGCTGGCGGCAGAACAAGGTGTAAAAAATATTTCCTTAGGTTATGGGCAGTGCGGTAATCTAATTCAAGATATTGCCGCTGTTCGGAGCTTAACTGAATTAGGAGAAGAATACTTAGCTAAGTTTAAGTATAAGGGCATGATGTTAACCAGTGTATTCCATCAGTGGATGGGAGGATTCCCCCAAGATGAAAGTCAGGCTTTTGGGGTCATTTCTTGGGGAGCAGTCGCCGCTGCTCTGGCAAAAGCGACGAAGGTGATTGTTAAGACTCCCCATGAAGCCTTAGGTATTCCCTCAAAAGAAGGGATTGCTGCTGGGATTAAAGCCACAAAGCAAATCATCAACATGGTACGCAATCAAGCCTTATTAAATTCTGAGGAACTTGAGCGTGAAAAAGAGGGGATCAAAGTCGAAACGAGGGCTATTGTAGATAAGATTTTGGAACTGGGGGACGGAGATATTGCGGTCGGTACTGTACGGGGATTTCAAGCGGGTATCCTAGACATCCCTTTTGCACCAAGTAGGTATAACGCGGGAAAGATTCTCCCTGTCCGTGATGCACAGGGAGCAGTGCGCTTCCTAGATCATGGTAACTTACCCTTTGACAAAGAAGTTATAGAGTTCCACCAAGAACGCATTGCCGAACGGGGAAGAATAGAGGGCAGGGATCCGTCGTTTCAAATGGTGATTGACGATATTTATTCCATTGGCAAAGGGAGGCTGGTGGCTATTGGGAGCGTTTAGACCAGAGTGCTTAGATCAGAGCGTATTGTTTTAGTTTGTAGTACAGGGTGCCGCGGGAAATGCCAAGAAGTTCAGCGGCTGCAGATTTATTGCCATGGGTTTTTTCAATGGCGTCATAAATCCGTTCTAGTTCCTCAGAACTATTGCGCCGGTAAGGTCGATCAATAATCCGTGACGTTAAAGATACTGAATTGGGAACAGACTTCGATATAGTTCGCTGCAAAGCTGGTGGAAGGTATTTGGTTTCAAGTGTTCCCTCATCCGCTAGGACGGTTAACCTTTCTGTGACATTGTGTAGTTCTCTCACGTTACCGGGCCAGTGATAGTTTAGAAACGCAACAATTACTTCAGGAGACAGGGAAGGTATGGGTTTATCGTGCTTAAGAGCGAATTCATGCAAAAAAGTTTGTACTAATTCGGGTATATCCTCAGTCCGTTCCCTGAGAGTCGGAACTTCCAAGGTAATGACATTTAATCGATAGTAAAGGTCTTCACGAAACTCACTTGTCTTAATCATTTTTTCTAGATCGCGGTTCGTGGCAGCAATTATTCGGGTACTGACTGTAATCGGTTCAGTTCCTCCCAGACGATAAAAGCACCGATCCTGCAGAACACGCAGAAGTTTTACTTGGAGACCCAGCGGTAATTCCCCTACCTCATCTAGAAAGAGGGTTCCTCCATGGGCGAGTTCCAATTTTCCAGGCTTGCCTTTTCTTTCAGCGCCTGTAAATGCACCGCCATTGTAGCCAAATAGTTCACTTTCAAACAGAGCAGTAGGAATAGCACCGCAGTTAAGGACTATTAAGGGTTGGCTAGCCCTGGGGCTGGCCAAGTGAATCGCTTGAGCAAATAATTCTTTTCCCACTCCGCTTTCACCAGTGATAAGAATAGTAGCCTCACTGGAGGATATTTTACGTGCAATAGATATTGTGCTGCGGATGGATTGGCCCTTGCCAATGATTTTACCAAATGGATCATTGGAAGGGATTATTTTTTGTTGAAGGTCTAGTAGTTGGGAACTAGTATTCGATAGTCTCTCATTGAGACGAACTATTTGAGTGATATCCTGCTCGCAGGATATGGCTCCAATTATTGTTCCATCATAGATTACAGGTGATGCGTTCATTAGGACGTGAGTTCCCGGACGGGGACTATGGTATGATTGGCGAACTGGTCGTCCTTCGTCTAAAACTTTTAGAGTGGCCAATGCTTCCTGCTCGAAAAAATTAGCAATTTGTTTTCCTATTATGTTTTGTTGAGGTATTGAATAGGTGTCTTGGGCGACTGAGTTCCAATGGCTAACGGTTCCTTCTTTGGTAACCACAGTTACTGCCTCGTTGACGGTATCGAGCAGGGTTTCTAAAAAAGAGTTTAAACTATCACAGTATTTCAATAGGTTATTCACCAAGATGGTAGAGGTAATTATTCCTTTTACTTTATCTGAGCTGTCCAGGACTACTACTGGACGCAAATCATAGAGATGCTCTTTATAAAAAGAAATTGCCTCAGTATCTGATTTGGCCAATATTGGTAGTTCCCAATGCATTTGCCTCGTTGTCATGTTGGGTGAACTTAATAGTAAGGTTTTTTGGTCTCTAGCGAGGACTTCTGTTGGCCGACCCTCCTGCAATAACACTAAATGGTATGCACTTATCAATTCGGTAGCTTCAACCTGGCTTGGTCTGTTTTTAAAGACTTTAACGTTTGGATCCATTAAATCGGTAAGGAATAAAGAGTTCAAGTTCACCACTCCTTTGCTTTTAACGTAGCACAAGTATAGGTTGTTGTCGAGTATAATGTTCAAAGTGTTTAGACGATTTAGACAATATTGTCTAAACACTTTGAACTTTGACTGGGATAAGTAGGTGAATTGTACATGTAAGAAGAGGATAGCTTTGCTCAAACATCTTAGCAACAAGGCAATAATTGTCCCAAAATGCTACTACGCTCGCCACTTGTATTCGAGCCCTATTCTCCTTTCTTTGGCATAGTTCTTGCAATTAAATATCAAGTACAGGCGGACTTGGTCAAGAATACTGCCTGATAAATATACGCATGTGGAATGCAGAGAGATTGGAGGAAGAATAAAATGAGCAAGGCATACAATCCGTATGACAACATGCTGAAGGTACTGGAGCAAGCGGCGAATATATTGGGTCTTGAAGAAAATGACTATGTGGTCTTCAAGTACCCGGAAAGAGAATTGAAAGTGGCTATACCTGTAGAGATGGACGATGGGTCGATAAGGGTCTTTGAAGGTTACCGGGTGCAGCATTCGAGTTTGAGAGGCCCATGCAAAGGTGGCCTCAGGTATCACCAGAATGTTGATATCGATGAAGTAAAGGCTCTGGCGGCTTGGATGTCGTTCAAGTGCGGCGTTGTAAATATCCCTTACGGCGGTAGTAAGGGTGCTGTCAAAGTTAATCCGAAGGAACTGAGTAAAAACGAACTAAAAAACCTCACACGAAGATATACGGCCATGATATTGCCGTTGATCGGTCCCGAACGGGATATTCCCGCACCTGACGTGAACACGGATGCAGAGGTTATGGGCTGGATCATGGACACTTACAGTATGTTTAAGGGTTATCCCGTTCCCGGAGTTGTAACCGGCAAACCCGTGGAAATTGGCGGTTCGCTTGGTAGAAAAGAAGCTACTGGACGTGGAGTTATGTTAATAACAAGGGAGACACTCCACTGTTTGGGAATGCCCATAATTGGCACTAAGGTCGCTATACAGGGTATGGGGAACGTTGGGGGAACAGCAGCTAAGTTATTGCACAATGAAGGCTGTAAAATAGTGGCTGTAAGCGATGCAACTGGAGGAGTCTACTGTAATACCGGGTTGAATGTTGATGAGCTTGTAAGCTTTCTTACCAATAACGGGGGGAGAGGTCTCCAGGAATACGATGCAACCGGAGTCACGCATATTACCAATGATGAGCTACTGACTGTAGAATGTGATGTTCTTGTACCCGCTGCCTTAGAAAACCAGATTACGGAGCGCATTGCACCTGATATTAAAGCAAAGGTAATTGTAGAAGGTGCGAATGGTCCGACAACGGTAGAGGCTGATAAGATTCTTGAAAGGAACAACAAAATCGTTGTACCTGATGTCCTAGCCAACGCGGGTGGTGTTGTTGTATCCTACTTCGAATGGGTACAAAACATACAGTCCTTGATGTGGGATGAAGAAGAGGTGAATCGTGCCCTTGAAAAAATTATGATTAGGTCGTTCAATGAAGTATGGGACAAGAAAAAGGAAAATAATACGACCATGAGAATGGGAGCCTATATGGTAGCCGTTAACAGGTTGGTCCAGGCCAAGAAGATCAGAGGCATATTTCCGTGAGCAGATGGAATGCCACCTTGCTCCTATTAATGCTTCCACGCTAGGTATCATCGGTGCAGGAAGACAGGGTTTATACCAGGCAATTTTTGTATTAGATGCCGCCCATCCACATTCACATAATACCGATTTTAACGCTTTATTCCCTGATGTGGTGCCAGTTCTTTTCTTTTTACCCGCACTCTCGTTGTTTCCTGGAGACACTCCGGCCCATGAAGATACCTGTTTATCCGTTGGAAAAACAGACATATCTGTGCCAAGTTCAGCAATGAATATGGCTGCAGCGTTATGACATACTCCTGGGATTGAATCCAATAGTTCAATGTCTTGTCGAAAGGGGTTTAAACATTGCTCTATTCTGACCTCAACATCAAGAATTGTTCGTTCTAAGTACTCCAGATGTTCCAAGAAAATCGGATCATTTCTCTATGATGGCTGCGTAAGCGGTTATTTAAAGCATCGACCAAACCCGTACTTTACCTCTTCCCTTACCTTTTAGCATCTTGGTAATTCACCGTACGGGGCACGGGATCGGTCTCGACTATCATGAAGAGCCGTACATTGTGGGCGGCAACCAAAAGGTATTAAAATCAGGACTGGCTTTCAGTGTGGAACCGGGAGTTTATCTTCCCGGAAAATTTGGGGTGCGGATTGAGGACATTGTCATAGTTACAGAAAGCGGACCGGTGCGATTAAACACTGCTCAGCGAGAGCTGATCGAAAGCTAAGACTTGTGTTAGCGACAAAAGAGGCACTTATTTTTTAGTACAAAACAATAGTGATGCTACTGTTATAAAGTCCATTTTACCTATTTGACATACTATATGCAGTGTATAACAAGATTAGCAGCAACCATATGTTGTGTATGTATCAAGCTAAATGGGGGTTTTCGCAGTAGCGTCAATAGTGAAAAACAGAATGTTTTATATTAAGCTAATAAAAAAATCAGATATCTAAAGAGGGGTGCGAGAAATGCACATTGTTAAAAAGAGACAAATGGCAAAAATGTCTGAAGACAGTTCGGTAAGACTTGTGATTTCGGCCAAGGGGTGCGGGGCGGAAAATTGCCAGGCGGGATTTGCCGTATTGAAACCGGGAGAAAGATTGCCGCAGACCGGTTATTCCCAGCATGATTCTGAGGAAGTCTCTTACGTTATTTCCGGACAGATTCAGGTGGCTACCGACAGTGAACTCGATATAGCCGAAGAAGGGGACATGGTTCTGCAGAAAAGGAACGCACCCCATTTTAACGTTAATTTATCAGATAAAGAGGCAGTTCTTGTGTGGTTTATCACACCGCAAACGGTAGCAGAACAATAATTTTAAAGGAGGGGTGTTTGTGAGTATACGGGTTGCAATTGACATTGGAGGGACTTTCACGGATTTTGTCAGTCTGAATGAAAAAACCAGTGAAATCATTGATGAAAAGGCCCATACCACGCCGGAGAACTTTGCTGAGGGGGTCATCAATGCCTTAAAAAAGTCTGGGGTAGATCTGAAGGATGTAGCCTATTTTGTCCACGGGACGACGGTTGTAATTAATGCTGTCACCGAGCGGAAGGGCGCGAAAACAGCGCTGGTTACCACTAACGGCTTCAGGGATGTTTTGGAAATCGGCCGTGCCAACCGGCCTGATATGTACAACTATTTTTATAAGAAACCCCAGCCGTATGTTCCCCGGTACCTTCGCTTTGAAGTAGATGAGCGTGTTAATTACCAGGGAGAGGTGCTTAGGGCCGTTCGGGAAGAAGAAATTATCCGGATTGCCCAACAACTAAAAGCGGAAAATGTTTCTGCTGTTGCAGTATGCCTGCTCCATTCGTATACCAATCCGGAACACGAAAAGTTTGTGGGCAGTGTTCTTCGTCGTGAGATTCCCGGTGTGGAAGTTACACTCTCTTCTGATTTGGTTAAAGTCTGGCGGGAATATGAAAGGACAAGCACTACCGTACTTAATGCTTATGTCCAGCCGGCGGCAAGAAAATATCTCGATACCCTGCAGAATGAAATGGAGAAAATGGGGCTGGCTATTGAACCCCATGCCATGCAGTCCAACGGAGGAACCGCCACATTTGCCCGGGCTAAGGAGATACCTATCAGTCTAATCGAATCCGGTCCAGTCGGAGGAGTAATCGGTGCCAACGAATTGGGGAAAATCATCGGAGAAGACAATATTATTACCTTTGATATCGGGGGGACCACTGCCAAAACATCTTTGATCAGCAGAGGAGATGTTAAGGTAACCACGGATTACAGGCTGGAGCGGACGCCTCTTTTTGCCGGTTATCCGGTGAAGAGTCCGGTGGTTGACATTATTGAAATCGGCAACGGCGGCGGGAGCATTGCCTGGATAGATGATGTTGGCGTACTGAAGGTTGGGCCACAGAGTGCCGGGGCTAACCCAGGACCGGCCTGCTATGGCTTAGGGGGTATGGAGCCTACTCTGACGGACGCAACTTTGATTACCGGCCGGATAGATCCGGACAATTTCTTGGGCGGCGAATTCAAAGTCAGCCTGGAACTTGCCAAAAAAGCTATACAGCCTATTGCCGATCACTTTGGCATTAGTGTGGAAGAAGTGGCATTGGGTGTTGTCAAAACCGCCACCAACAATATGCTCAATGTATTGAAACTGATCTCGGTGCGAAGAGGTTATGACCCACGGGAATTTTCCATGGTCGCCATGGGAGGTAACGGTGCGGTGCTAAGCCCGTTTTTAGGGGCGGAATTAAAAATAGCCAAAGTAATCGTCCCAAAATTGCCTTCCACTTTCTCCGCTTGGGGTATGTTGATGACAGACCTGAGGCAGGACTTTATTCAAACCCAGATTATGCCGGTAGTGGGTGCGGACTTCAGCAAAATAAATAGTATCTACGGAGAAATGGAAAAAGAAGCTCTTGATATCTTTGAACGGCAGAATATTGATTCGAAAGACCTGGTATTTGTGCGCACAGCCGACCTGCGCTACGTTGGACAGGAACACACTGTTAAAACTCCCGTGAGAAACGGAGAAATTACTGTCGAGGATTTAAAATATACACGGGAATCCTTTGATCAGGCTCACCGCCAACAGTACACATTCAGTATGGAATATGCGCCTGCCGAATTTGTTAATTTCAATCTCACTGTTTTCGGCACCGTCACAAAACCGCAGATTAAAAAGATTCCCCCTGCAGGCGTTTTGGATAATGCCATCAAAGGGGAAAGACCAATTAATTTTGAAGAACATGGCTGGTTAAACTGCAAGGTGTATGATCGGACCCTATTGGGGCCCGGTCACAAAATCGAAGGACCGGCTGCGGTGGAAGAACCTAAATCGGTAACCATACTCTGCCCGGGGCAGGTACTACAAGTTGATGAATACGGCAACTTAATTATCCAAACGGGGGTGCAGATCGATGGCTAAAGTTGATCCGTTTACTCGGGAAAATATTGCTCAGGGACTGATTGCTGCAGCGGAGGAAATGTTTCTCACCTGGGGACGTACCAGCCAGAGTACTATTATTTACGAAGTCTTGGACTATGCTGCCGGCATTACTGATGCTAGCGGAAATTTAATCGGTCAGGCAAACGGGGTGACCATGTTTTTGGGGGCCATTACCTATTCAGTTAAAGCGGTATTGGAAAAATTCCACCTTGACCAGATTAAACCCGGTGACATCTTCCTAACCAATGATCCATTTACCGGAAGCGGTACTCACCTTTGTGATGTTTCCGCAATCTCTCCCATTTTTTATGACGGCGAGTTAGTGTCCTTTGCCAGCAACAAAGGACACTGGAACGAAATTGGCGGCAAAAGCCTCGGGAGCTGGTCAACCAATGCCACGGAAATTTACCAGGAAGGTTTGCAGTTCCCAACTATTAAAATATATGAGCAGGGAAAATTAAATGAAGCTGTAAGGGATATGATTGAGGTTAACTGCAGGACACCGGAGATGACGTTGGGCGATTTATATGCTCAAACCGCATCCCTGCGGATTGCCGAAAAAAGGGTAATTGAACTTTTTGAAAAATACGGTAAGGAAGTAGTTTTTGAGAGTATTGAAACTACGCTGGAAAATGGCAAAAAACTGGCTTTGAAAGAGCTTGCTTCTCTGCCCAAAGGAACTTTTGAAGCGGAAGATTATATTGATACTAAAGCTAATGACATACCGGATGTTTATGTGAAAGTCAAAGTAACTATTACAAATGAAAATTTCATAATTGACTATACCGGGTCCGCGGATCAGGTTCCGGCTCCCATTAACTGCAGCATATACGGGGCATATTCCGCTGGGAGGATTATTTACCAGTCCCTTATTAATCCCCATGCAGAGGCCAATGAAGGATTTTATGCTCCGCTGAAGGTTATAGTGCCTGAGGGGACGGTATTTTCCGCTGTTCGGCCCGCTCCGGTAGGGTGCGATTGGGAAGCGTTCTCTTTTGCTACCGACCTTGTGGCAAAAGCACTGGCTCCCGTGATGCCGACCAAGGTTGCCGCGGGGCACTTTTTAAGTATTATCGGCACGATCCTTGGAGGGATTGATGATCGGTCAAAACAGCCATTTGTTCTTTGTGAGCCCCAGGCTGGGGGCTGGGGTGCGGGTTATAATAAGGATGGCGAAAATGGGTTGGTGGCCATTGATGACGGGGAGACATTTATTATCCCTGTGGAGGTGGCGGAGTATCGCTATCCTATTTTAGTAGAACAGTATTCCTTTAACATGCAGTCCGGAGCCGGTGAATTTGTGGGAGGCCACGGCTTGATTCGGGATTATCGGCTGATGAATTCCTCTGCGGAACTCACAACTATTGCCAGCAAACAAAATTATGCTCCCTGGGGTTTTGCCGGAGGCAAAGACGGGTCATGCAATGCCGTGGAAATCCACCGCGATGGCAGCTCGGAACCGGAGCGAGGGGGTACCTTCTCCAATGTTTTACTCCATAAAGGAGACTTGGTCAGGTTAATCAGCGGCGGAGGCGGAGGATACGGAGATCCCTTCAACAGACCGCCTGCCAAGGTTCTGCAGGACGTGAAAGACGGTTTTATGACTGTCCAGAATGCCAAGACGGATTACGGAGTAATAATCGATCCGGCAACTATGATAGTGGACATGAAAGACACCGAAGAATTAAGGAAAAAAGGGACAATGTAATTGAAAGGTGCGATTTTAATCGCACCTTTTTTTGGAGATGCTGGGCAAGCAGGAAATGACGAAAAAAAAAGGAATAGGAAATAAGAACTGGAAAAATATTTGATGCAGTGGTGATATGCGGGTGAAAGGAACTACTGTCAATGAAGCTTTGGAGCTATTAAAACCATACGGCGCAATTTTGGTTGCAGGAGGCAACGGCCTGTCCAACTGTATTGAGTCCTTGAATATTCAGGAACTCGCCGACTACCATACCTGGGTGCACGGTGGTGAGTTATATTTAACAACTTTACAGGCTTTTGACACGATTGAAGAAATACATGGTTTGATTTGTGCATTTGCCGAAGCTAAAGTAGCTGCCCTTGCCGTTCACCGGCTTTCAGCAATAGGTCTTTCAGAAGACTTAAGTCTTTAAAAGGACTTCCAGTCCACATTTTGCAAACACCTTTAGCCGTAATCACGACTTCCAGTCGCATAATAAACCCTGTACTTCAGTACAGGGTCGTTGAGTTTTTGAAATATCAATGCCTGAGTAGTAACCTTTAATTAATGCTGACAGACTAAGGGAAGATATCTAGATTATTAGGATTCCAGCCAACGAACTAGTCGAAGAGCATTTTCAGTCTGGAAAGGCTGCTAATATGATCATGTTAGGTGCCTTGGTGGAATCAGCACAGTGTGTAAAATTGGACTCAATTTTTGATGCGTTAAAATATAAGACTTCTGAGTCTCAACCTAATATTTTGGAAGCAAACTTAAAAGCAACTAGTATTGTCGCAAATTATATGAGAAGTCTTTTACAAAATAACCGGGAAACCATCTGCTCGGTATAAAATTAACTTCTTTTCCTTAGAGTAGCGCTTGCGGTTTTTTAAAAAAGAAGGAATTTGACAAAATAGATGGAATGAATTACCCTAAGAAAACTCAACTGGCTAACTTTTATGTGCGAGAAAGTTGCAGTTTTGGATAGGGGTGATTGGGGATGATTGGTATCCTTGCCGAGGAAGTTTTCGAATTGCTTAGCCCTGTTGGAGTGGAAATTAGGGCTGGGAAAAAAGGATTATCAAATGTTGTTGAAACAGTAAGTGTTTTAGAGGTCGGCCAATATGATGAATGGATGCATGAGGGTGTATTAATTTTAACAACACTTTCTCATTTTAATTCCATGGAGAAGATCTATAAACTGATAAGGGATTTAGGACGAGTTAAAAATTGCTTGGGCGTTCATCCGGGAAATAAAGCGGAGATTGCATTAGATAGGGTTGCCTACGAATTGGCCGATGAGTTAGGGGTTCCCATTTTTGTTTTACCAAAGGATTTACCTTATGATGGGATAATCTCAACTGTTTTGGAGACTATTCTTAATAGACAAAAAGTGAAATTAGAAAAGTCTCAACAAATCAACAAATATTTAACCGAAATCCTACTTACAGGAGGAAGTTTTGAACGGATTTCCTTGTTGCTAAAAAGTATTTTAAAACACGGAATATTGATTTTCGACAGTGATTTTAATACAATAGGTTTTCCGGATATAAAGGATTTCCCCAAAAAAGGTTTTATTGAAAGAGTTTCAAATGTACTAAGAGACCAAACCATCAATTACCAAGAAAAAAATCGAATCTGCCAGAGAAGATTTCCGGAAATTGAAACTTTTAATTTCATGTATAAAGACCAATGCTATTGGATAGTGGCTGCAAGTATATTCATAAATGAAGAATTTTGTGGTTGTGTAGTAGAAATAAGAGATACAGAACAAAATGATAGGGAACTGGAAATAGCTGAAATCGCATTAACTCATGGTGTGACTGCCTGTGCGTTGGAAATATTAAAGAGAAAAGCAGTTGATGAGGCGGAACACAAGTTAAATTTTGATTTTTTTGATGACTTACTAAATGAACATTATCCCAACGAGAAAGCAATACTGCAGCGAGCAAAGAACCTAGGAATTGATTTGCAGGGAAAACATATTGTAATGGTTGTTGATATAAATGGTTTTAGTGATTATCGTTTAAAGAATGCTCAAAAAGGGGAAGGGCATTTTCTAGAAGTCAAGAACAGAATGCTAAAGACAGTGAAAACAATATTAATGGCATCGTGTAATAAAAGCACTGTAATTCCTAAAAGCGATTGCTTTATTCTGCTTTTGAATCTGATAACGGGAATAAAAGACAAAAAGCATAAAAATTTTCTCCTCCAGATAGCGGAAGAGATAAAAGCCAGCATTAACAAGTCATTCGGGCAGTTAACCGTTTCTGTAGGAATTGGAAGTGATTTTTCATCGGTAATTAACCTATCCAAAAGTTTTCACCAAGCCCAACTTGCATTGGAGATTGGTCGGAAAATTAGAGGTTATGACAACATCTTTGATTTTCAAGAATTGGGAATTTACTCTTTTCTGTCTCAGTTTGGAAAAGAACAATTGAGGGAAACATGTTTGTTTAAACTGGAAAGGTTACTGGAGTATGACCGCACTAATAAAGGAGATCTTTTGAAAACGATGGAGTCATACCTCGACTGCAATGCAAACATTAATAAAACTGCATCTAAAATGTATATCCATCCAAATACTGTAAAATACCGGTTAAACCGAATTAAAGAAGTTTTAGGTGAGGATCCGTTCGAAAATGGTGAACAGAAACTAAGCTATCATTTTTCACTAAAAGCATTTAAGGTTTTATAGGAGTT
>NZ_MLBF01000034.1 GCF_001936615.1 Desulfosporosinus metallidurans | reverse complement strand
AATGAAGATTCTTGTTAGCGATAAAGTCTCAGATGAGGGAGTCGAAATATTACGACAAGCTCATGAGGTAGATGTTAAGCATAACTTAACCCCAGATGAACTGATAGCCACTATTCCCCAGTATGATGCTTTGGTTGTCCGCAGTGAGACAAAAGCCACTAGAGCCGTGATCGAGGCCGCAGCGAACCTCAAGGTGATTGGACGAGCGGGTGTCGGGGTGGATAACATCGATATCCAAGCGGCTACAGAAAAAGGAATCATGGTTATTAATGCGCCGGATGGAAATACCGTGGCCGCAACAGAGCATACCATGGCCATGATGCTTGCCTTAGCACGGAATGTGCCCCAAGCTTACCGTTCCATGAAAGAAGGAAAATGGGAGCGCGGCAAATTCATGGGCGTCGAAATGCGAGGAAAGACATTAGGAGTAATCGGGTTAGGGCGGATCGGGACAGGAGTTGCCAAACGGGCTCTGGCATTTGAAATGAAAGTATTGGCGTATGATCCGTATATTAGTGAGGAAAAGGCTGAAGATTTGGGGATTGAGTTGGCTGAACTCGATCAGATTTACGCACAGGCAGATTTTATGACTCTCCATTTGCCTCTAACACCAGAAACAAAGCACCTCTTAAATGATGGGGTTTTCGCCAAAATGAAAAAAGGAGTTCGGATTGTACAGTGCGCCAGAGGTGGAGTGATTGATGAGGCGGCATTGGTTAGAGCTATCGAGGCGGGAATTGTGGCTGGGGCTGCAGTGGATGTATTTGAGAAAGAACCAGTTCTTCCAGAAAACCCACTTTTGAAGTTGGATAATGTCATTGTAACACCGCACCTTGGGGCATCCACCAAAGAGGCTCAGCTAGGGGTAGCCGTTGACGTGGCTGCAGGGGTTTTGGCTGCTTTAAACGAGGAGCCGGTAACCACTGCCGTCAACATGCCGCCTGTTCCTCTGCGGGTTATGCAATTGATAAAACCGTACTTTCAGCTTGTGGAAAAGATGGGTACGTTGGCTGTTTATCTGGCAGAAGGACGGATTCAGTCGATTGAGGTGGAGTACAAAGGGGAAATCAGTGAGGTTGACAGCAAAATGCTGACCATCGCAACTTTGAAGGGAGTATTAAATCCTATCCTTCAAGAAGCCGTGAACTATATTAATGCCCCAACTGTGGCAAAATCTCGGGGTATTAAAGTACGAGAAATGAAAAGTCAAGAGACTGAGCATTTTGCTAATCTGATCAGTGTACGCATCCGTACAGATAAAGGGGATCATCGCGTGGCAGGTACACTCTTTGGCGAAGAGGCTAGGATTGTCATGATTGATGGGTATCGTGTGGATGTCACCCCCAGAGGATTGCTGCTCATTGTTCCGCATAACGACCATCCTGGTATCATCGGCGCTGTGGGAAGTTTGTTGGGAGAAAAGAAGATTAATATTATGAGCATGCAGGTCGTACGGACGGAGGAAGCGGGCAAAAGTATCATGTTTTTAGAGGTGGAATCCGATATCTGCAACGATTCATTGCTTAAAATCAAGGCTCTGAATGGGATATTCGGCGCCAAGCTGGTGAATTTTGATGCTAAATGATTCCCCGAAGAAATCATCCATGACACGCTTTATTTTGGTCCGGCACGGTGAAACTATCTGGAACCACGAAGGGAGATACCAAGGGCAAATCGATACCCCACTTAGCCCAGTGGGGCTAAAGCAGGGAAAGCTCGTGGCTGAGGCATTAAAGAATGTCCCTATGGATGCGGTATATGCCAGCCCTTTATCGAGATCTTATGATACTGCCGTAATGTGTGCGAACTTTCACGGCCTGGAAGTCGCGAAAGATGATCGGTTGCTAGAAATCAACCATGGGAAATGGGAGGGTCTTTATGCTGCAGAAATTGAAGCCCTATACCCTGATCTCTTAAAGCGCTGGCGCACCACAGTGGTTGATGTGCAGATGCCAGAAGGGGAAAGAATTGAAGACGTCCGCAAACGGGCAATGGAAGCCTTTAAGGAACTTGCTGAAAAACATCAAGGGCAGACCGTTCTGGTTGTCGCACATGATGCCGTCAATAAAGCCGTTCTGTGCGATATACTGGAGATCGAACAGAGCCATTTTTGGCAAATGAAACAAGACAACACGTGCATCAATGTCTTTGAGTATGACCAGGAGAAATGGCGTTTAGTGCTTATGAATTCTACAGTTCATCTCGGTTTCCTATTCAGTGGGATTGAGCAAAAGGGGTTGTAATTCAATATATAGAAGTCCCTCATCAGACTATGGATGAGGGACTTTTCGTACATTGGCATTTAAGTAGAAAGAGGATATAATGTGATAAAAAATAGCAATGGAGTGAACTTATTTGCCATTATTATTTGGAACTGCTGGTGTCCCACTCTCCTCCGCAGATCGATCTAGTGAAGGTGGGGTACGTCGTATTCGAGAGCTCAATCTCTGTGCCATGGAACTAGAATTTGTCCAGGGAGTGCGGATGGGAGAAGAGAAAGCAAGAAAAGTTGGCACTGTTGCCCAAGAGGAAGGGATCGCCTTAAGTTGTCATGGCCCCTACTATATTAATCTCAACTCTCGTGAGCCGGAGAAAATTACGGCAAGTCGGGATCGTATCATTCATACTGCGCGTATTTCGCAAATTCTCGGAGTGCGAAGTGTTATTTTTCATCCGGCCTTCAATCATGATAATCCGTCCGAAGTGGTTTTGGAGCGAGTAGTTCGAGAACTCTCTATCGTGCGAGAAACTCTCGACGCGGAAGGAAATGATGTTATTCTTCGCCCGGAAACGACGGGAAAGGGGACTCAATTCGGAGATCTGGCGGAGACGATTCGGATTGCGCAAGAGGTTCCGGGAGTATTACCGTGTATCGATTTTAGCCATCTTCATGCCCGGACGAATGGACGGTTCAACTCTTATGATGAGTTTTGTGCGATCCTTAATGAAACTGCCGAGAGGCTGGGGGATCGCTGGGTGAAAAATGTGCATTTTCATATTTCGGGCATTGAATACGGATTGAAGGGCGAGAAAAAACATCTGGTCTTGAAGGAGTCCGACTTGCGTTATGAAGAGTTAATGAAAGCCTGTCATACCTTTGGGGTAGAAGGGTTGGCTATTTGCGAAAGCCCGAACCTAGAGGATGATGCTCTACTTTTACAACAGACATATCAGGCGATCGGGTAAGGCTGGTCAAGTGCAAGTCATTGATAGAACGAAAATAGGGTAAAAGGGAGTAGGAGAATAGTATGGTGAATTATACAGCGGCTCATGAGGTGGCACTTGAAAAGTTTCGCGCTTGTTCTCTAGCGGATATGGCTCGTTGTTCAGGTTACCCTATTGAGGGGAATACCCTTTCGGTCGATTTTCTGGGTGGGCATTATAACGTCGAATATCCCAGCGGGCAGTTTTGGTCTGGGTCTGTTCCCACCCCTAGCGACGAATTGCCGGTTTTTACTCAAATATTGATCCTTCATTACTTAGCAAACCTTAATGAAAGTGTAGAGACAGGAACGCTAATTTCTTACAAGGAATTACCAGGAGGAAGTATCTACATTCAACCGTTTACTCATCGCGCTATTGATCCGTTAGTGCGAAGTTTCGGTGCTAACCCGGATAGACTTCTTGACGTGGCCACCCGTTTAGGGGGACAGTTCAATGGACTTGGCGACATGGGGGTTACATTTAGGGTTTTTCCACGTATTCCCGTGACCTTAATCCTTTGGAGAGCGGATGATGAATTTCCCGCGTCCGGAAATATTCTATTTGACGCTTCAGCTCCTTCGATTTTACCTACGGAAGATTATGCGGTACTGGCTAGCGCTGTTGTTTTTGGGTTTAAGCGGATTAGTGCTGAATTGTAGGGAGGAATCTTCTATTATACTGCTTGCGTTAAAAGTAAAAGTATATTCGTAAAGGGGATATGAATATACTTTTCTTCATGGGTATTTTCTGCCAATTGAAGGAGAATACAACTATCTCGGCGAATAGAACTCTCAGAAAGAGTTTGTTCAAGGAGTTGATAAATTGGATAACGAAAAGTTTCAGGAATTTATTGCGGATCAATTCACTAAACTTTTCAGTGAGTTTCAAGGATTGAAGCAAGACGCTAGTGAATTAAAGTCAGATGTTAGAACTTTGAAGTCAGACGTAGCCACAATAAAAGTAGAACTTGTAGAGCTAACAGAAAGTCAGGTTCGGCTGGAATCGGAATTCCACAATCAAATAACTGCTTTACATGATTTTCGGGTTGGCCAGGAAAAAGCAAATCAAGAAACTAAGAACGAATTAATAACTTTGGGTACAAAGCTGGGAGAACTTCAGATGGAGACGGCTCATCTTCGGGTAGTGAAGTAAACATGGGTTTGATGTGATGACATGAATATAACGAAAACCTTCTTAAACTTTGTTCGAAAAAAGAACAGGGTTTTTTGTTTTTATGAGGCAAGTCTTTATGTCATGATTGCATTAATACATCCTTTGATGTTCACACTAGGTCGAGGAGGAATGTTATATGCATACATTATGGAAGGGATCCATCAGTTTTGGCTTAGTTAATGTTCCGGTAAAAATGCATGCGGCTACGGAATCACAAGAGTTTAAATTCAATTATCTCCATAAAGACTGTCAGCAGCGAATTCGGTCGATCAAAAAGTGTCCCCACTGTGATCAAGAGGTGGATATGGCTGATTTAGTTAAGGGATATGAGTATGAGAAAGACCGATACGTTGTTCTTAGTGATGAAGACCTGGCATCTGTGGAACAACCCATGAGCCGATCAATTGATATTCTTGACTTTATTGATTTAGAAGAAATTGATCCGATATATTATGAGAAATCGTATTACCTCTCTCCGGAAGAAACCGCGCTGAAAGCCTATCGCCTACTTTCTCAGGCGATGGAGGAAAGTGGTAAAGTTGCCTTGGCACGTGTCACAATGCGGTCAAAACAACATTTGGCCTGTCTACGTGTTTTTGAACAAGGCCTCGTCATGGAAACGATGCATTATCCCAAGGAAATTCGGCATATGGATGTGGTTTGGGATCGTGTTGTTCCCACGGAAACGGAATTAACGATGGCTCGCCAATTGATTGATAACTTAGCCCGTCCTTTCGAACCAGAAAAGTACCATGATGAGTTACATGAACAAATGGCTCAGTTGATTGAAAGCAGAGTAGCGGGTGAAAACTTCAAGGTGGTAGCTCCGTCCAAGGGTGGACAAGTAGTCGATTTAATGGAAGCTCTGCGGGCGAGCATTGCTCAAACAGAACAGGAAAAAGGGAAATTGGAGACTAAGAATGCAGTAAAGGATAAGGTAAAAGTTAAAGAAAAAGTTAAAGTTCAAGACAAAACAAAAGATAAAGAAGTTGAAGCTATAGCCACGGAGGAAGCTAATGGAGAAAAACCAAAATCTACCTTGACCCCTCGAAAACGAACAACTCGACGTGCGAAAGGAGCATAGTCGTGATTGAAGCACAATTTCCCGTTAAAGTTATGGAACCCATACGTGTGGAAGCTCTACCAGTAGGAAACTATTTATATCAGGTAAAATGGGATGGCATGCGCTGGATTACGTATAAATCCGCTCGGGGTACTTCTTTTCAGACAAAGGCCCAGAAGGTGTTCAGGGAACGTTTTGCCGAGTTAGATCATTGCTTTGACTGGTTACCGAGGGAAAGTATGATCGACGGGGAAGTTGTCGTCCTCCGCGATGGGTTACCTCATTTTCCGTCTCTATTGCGCCGTTTACACAGTCATTCCCTTAAGCCTTCGGAGTTGGAGGTGGACTATGTCATTTTCGACATTCTTTTTTGGGAGGGTAACGATTGGCGCAAGAAACCTTTGGGTGAACGTCTGGATTTTCTAGAACAATGTAGTCCTCCTTCTGAACGCTGTCATAAGATTGAAACCTTTACAGATGGTTCAAGGCTTTGGGAGGGAATTGAACGGCTTGGCTTGGAAGGGATGGTGGCCAAAGTCTCTACAAGCTTGTATCGTGGAGGAAAAGACTCATCGTGGTTAAAGCTTAAAAAGTTTCAAGAACAGTCTTTTTTCGTGGGGGGAATCAAATTCAAAGGAGACGCGCTTCAAGCGGTTTGCTTGGGGATGATGTTTGAGGGAAAATTGGTCTATGTTGGAACAGTCTCCAATGGCGTGTCACGCCTTCTCAGAAATGAGGGAGCTTCAGCATTTCGAGAAAAGGAATCAAGTCCTTTTACAGGAATTGGGCCGAGGCCTGGTCGAGGAGAGAATATACGGTGGGTTGAACCGACCGTGCTTCTTAAAACACGGTTTTTGGAGTGGACGGATGAGGGGAAATTGCGCCATGCCCAAATTATCTAAGACGAAGGATCATTCGGCATCGATTGTTGTGGAAGGAAAAATACTTTCTTTAAGTCATTTGAATAAAGTATATTTTCCAGAGCAGGAAATAACTAAGGGAGAATTGATCCAATATTATACCGAGATGGCTCCGTTAATACTGCCACATTTGAAACAGAGCCCTTTTGTTATGGTCCGTTTTCCAGAGGGAATTGACGGAGAGTATTTCTATCAGAAGGAGTGTCCACCCCAAGCTCCGGAGTGGGTAACTCGATACACGGACCCCCATTCGAAGCATGGTTTGACTTATTTGATTTGTGATCAATTATCCACGCTTG
The DNA here is from genome assembly GCF_001936615.1 of Desulfosporosinus metallidurans. Classification (GTDB taxonomy): domain Bacteria; phylum Bacillota; class Desulfitobacteriia; order Desulfitobacteriales; family Desulfitobacteriaceae; genus Desulfosporosinus; species Desulfosporosinus metallidurans. The sequence goes on along the minus strand of NZ_MLBF01000034.1, from coordinate 47,399 downwards.
TTTATCTAATAAACCTTGGTTGTATCGAAATCCACGCCTGGGCATCGAGAATGATAAAGCCTGATTACCCGAGATGGGCGATCTTTGATCTTGATCCAGATCCTCCGTCAGGCGTCCAAGATGCCTTGAAAGTGGCACTATGGTTGGGAGAAATTTTGCAGGAGCTAAAACTGAAGTTTCTGGTCAAGACCTCCGGTTCAACCGGAGTCCATATTCTATTACCCTTGGACGACCGGTTTACTTACGCTGAAGTTCAACGAGGAATCGAAGGAATTTGTCGTTTCCTTACTGCCCAACGCCCGGAATCCTGCACGATGGAACGCAGTATCAAAAAGCGTGAAGGGAAAGTTTATCTCGACTATCTCCAAAATGGGCGAGGGAGAACCATGGCAGGTATTTATAGTGTTCGGCCGACACGGTTAGGACACATTTCCACCCCTCTTCTTTGGGATGAAGTGGTTCAGGGAGTCAATCCGGATGATTTTCATGTGCGTTCGTTTCAGGAACGGCTCAAAAAGGTCGGAGATCTTAGTACAATAATGGGTCAGTTCAATGATTTTTCAGCGATTCTACACTATTTCACCTAAACCATGGATATTCGACAATCTTTTACGCAGGAGAAGCGCACTTTTGTCCCGAAATGGAGGGCAAAGGGGGACATAGGCATGGGAATGGAACAGGAAAAGATAGTACGAGCCGCATTCCGTACGATAAAGGGTCTGGGGAGCCAACATTTGCGTCAGCTAATAGCCCACTTTGGAAGTGCGGTCAAGGCGTGGGAGGCTCCGTCGCATAAATATCTTCAAACCATTAACCAGGAAAAGTGGATTGAAGAATTATTAAAGGAACGAAAAACCATTGATCCGCAGAAGATTGGGGATCAACTGAACCAACAGGGGATTGGGATGATCACGCCAGATGAACCGGATTATCCCCCTTTACTTGCGGAGCTGGCAGATGCTCCGCCAATTCTATATTATCGTGGGCATCTGAGAGGAGACGCGGAGGTATTGGCTGTAGTAGGCTCACGTCAAGCCACTGCTTATGGTAAATCTGCGGCACGGGTATTATCTAGAGACGCTGCAGCTAAAGGGATTGTTATCGCCAGCGGTCTGGCCCGAGGGATTGACACTGCTGCGCATCAAGGAGTACTGGAGAGCGGAGGGGTAACTTGGGCCTTTCTGGGGTGTGGTCTTGATCGTGTGTATCCTCCTGAAAACCAACGCTTAGCAGAAGAAATTCTGGAAAGAGGTGCATTAATCAGTGAATTCACACCCGGTACTTTACCTCTTGCGACGCATTTTCCCGCCCGTAATCGTTTAATTAGCGGCTGTTCTCGTGGGGTTGTGGTCGTGGAGGCTGCGGAACGAAGTGGAGCATTGATCACGGTCGATTTCGCCTTGGAGCAAGGACGAGAAGTCTTCGCTGTACCTGGACCGATTTTTAGCAAGGTGAGCCGGGGCCCTCATCATTTATTGCGCCAGGGGGCAAAAATCGTTGAGGGGATCGATGATATATTGAATGAGCTGCCAGTCTGGACCGAACATGTTAGCCAAGTTTCTGGTCACAAGGAACAGCTCGGTGAAACGAAGCCTACTGACGGTAATGAACATCTCTCCATTCTACAACAGTTAAGTGATGTCCCTCTGCATATAGATCAAATTACAATTCACTCAACCCTGCCTGTTTCGAGTATTTCCCTAGCCTTATTAGAACTACAATTAGGCGGAAAAGTCTTGCAATTGCCTGGACAACATTATGTATTAGCTCGAGAGAGCTAGACATACTATGGAAAAGGCGTTAATATAGGGCTTAGTTTTATCAACGCTACTTAAGTGCTTATAATAATCCAGTCGGATTTCTGATTGGACATTAAGAAAGTGAAAAAAAGGAATAACCTGAATGACGGATAGTAACTTTTTTTACTTTATTTTGAGGTGAAATTGTGTCTAAAACGCTTGTTATTGTAGAGTCGCCCGCTAAGGCAAAGTCCATCAGCAAATTTTTAGGAAGTCGTTACACGGTGAAAGCATCGATGGGACATTTGCGGGATTTACCAAAAAGTCAATTGGGCGTGAATTTAGAAAACGACTTTGAGCCGAAATATATTGCGATTCGCGGGCGAGGAGATTTGATTAAGGATCTGCGTGCAGCGGCTAAAGGGGCGGATAAAGTATTTCTGGCCTCTGACCCGGACCGTGAGGGGGAAGCAATTGCCTGGCATCTGTCCTATTTGTTAGGACTTAGCCAAGAGGATAAAAATCGGATCGAATTCCATGAAATAACGAAAACGGCCATACAAGCGGCGATTAAGCATCCCCGTCAGATTGATCTAAATCGAGTGGATGCACAGCAAGCCCGTCGGGTCTTGGATCGATTAGTCGGCTACCAATTAAGCCCGTTGCTATGGCGGAAAATCAAGAAAGGGTTAAGCGCCGGCAGGGTGCAATCTGTGGCGGTTCGTTTGATTGAAGACCGAGAAGATCAAATTAGGGCTTTTGTTTCTGAAGAGTATTGGAGTTTAATGGCTAACCTCCAAGCGGCCGGTGGGAAGTTTTTGGCTAAGCTTTTAAAGAAATCAGGGCAAAAAGTATCTATTTCTTCGAAAGCAGAAATGGAAACCGTTTTAGAGGATCTAAAGGGAAAAGAGTTTCAAGTTTCCGATGTGCGTACCAAAGAAAAGAAAAGGCTCCCCGCGCCTCCCTTTATTACGAGCAGTTTGCAGCAAGAAGCGCATCGAAAATTGAGTTTTTCACCTAAGCGCACTATGATGTTAGCGCAACAATTGTATGAGGGTCTTGACCTCGGAAAAGAAGGAACTGTCGGTTTAATCACCTACATGCGTACCGATTCAGTCAAGATTGCTGAATCGGCACAAGCTGAGGCGAAGGAATGGATTCTGTCCCAATATGGAATGGACTATTATCCCCCAGAACCACGCCAGTTCACCAGTAAGGGACGGGCCCAGGAAGCACATGAAGCAATCCGCCCTACTTCGGCTTTGCGGACTCCGGATTCTTTAAAGGGGATTTTATCAAGAGATCAATTGCGCTTATATCGGTTGATTTGGGAACGCTTTATTGCCAGTCAGATGAGTGTGGCAGTCATGGATACTTTGGCGGTCGATGTTCTCGTGAGTGACTACTTGTTTCGAGCGAATGCCTCAACGATACGTTTTCCGGGGTTTTTAGCGGTCTACGAAGAAGGAAAGGACGAAGGCGACTCAATCGATGAAGAACAAAGTTCCTTGACGCTTTCGATTTTGCCGGGAGAAATCCTAAAGGTTATCAAAATCCAAGAGAAACAACACTTTACGGAACCTCCACCGCGCTTCACGGAGGCCTCTCTCGTTCGCAAGATGGAGGAGGAGGGAATTGGAAGGCCGAGCACTTATGCGCCGACCATTGAAACGATACAAACTCGAGGGTATGTTGTGAAAGAGGAAAAACAGCTTCTTCCTACAGAACTTGGAGAGATCGTAATCAACTTACTAAAAGAGTATTTCCCTGATATTTTGAATCTAGAGTTTACAGCCAATTTGGAAGAAAAGCTCGATTTAATCGAAGAAGGGACTGCGTCTTGGAAGTCAGTGGTTGGGGATTATTACACGCCATTCTCAATAACTTTGGCACTGGCGGAAGAGAAAATTGGCAAGGTGAAAATTGAGGATCAGATCTCAGATGAAATCTGTGAGAACTGCGGTCGCAATATGGTGATCAAAATGGGGCGCTACGGTAAATTCCTAGCTTGTCCGGGTTTTCCAGAGTGTCGAAATACAAAACCCCTGTTCGAAGAAGCAGGCTTAAATTGTCCGAAATGTTCTAAACCCCTCGTGGTTCGCCGCTCCAAGAAAGGGCGAAAGTTTTACGGGTGCAGCGCTTATCCAGAATGTGACTTTGTTTCGTGGGAGATGCCAGCCCCAGACCCTTGTCCGGAGTGTCAACAATTGATGGTGATTAAATCGTCGAAACGACAAAAGAAAATGGTCTGCACGAATCGGGAATGTCGCTATACAAAAGTGATTGAAGAAGGGTGAAAGGGTACATGCAGCGTATTACTGTCATTGGAGCAGGCCTTGCAGGTTCAGAAGCTGCTTGGCAATTAGCGGAACGTGGTGTCATGGTCGATTTATATGAAATGCGCCCGATCAGATCGACTCCCGCTCATCAATCAGATAAATTTGCAGAACTGGTTTGCAGCAACTCGCTGCGGGGAGCTGGATTGGAAAATGCGGTGGGGCTATTAAAGGAAGAAATGCGTCGTATAGGATCTCTCATTATGAGTGCAGCAGATCATCACGCAGTTCCCGCTGGTGGCGCTTTAGCAGTTGATCGGATCCTATTTTCGGCGGAAGTCACGGAACGACTGGAACAACATCAGAACGTCAGTGTTCATCGGGAAGAAGTGCATTGCCTTCCAGATGAAGGAATCGCGATCGTCGCCAGTGGTCCTTTGACTTCCGATGATTTAGCTGGAGATATCCTGCGCTTAACTGGAGAGCAGGCACTTTCCTTTTACGATGCGGCCGCCCCGATCGTCACGCTGGAATCAATCGATTTAAACAAGGCTTTTTGGGCTTCCCGCTACGACAAGGGAGAAGCAGATTACCTGAACTGTCCCATGACTCGAGAAGAGTATGAAACGTTTTACAATGCCTTACAACAGGCGGAAACGGCTGAAGTCCAAGGTTTTGAACAAGGTAAGGTTTTTGAAGGGTGTCTGCCTGTAGAAGTAATGGCTCAGCGTGGCCCTCAGACTCTGACGTTTGGTCCCTTAAAGCCGGTTGGATTGCAGGATCCTCGCACTGGGCAAAAGTCCTATGCCGTTGTACAGCTGCGTAAGGAAAATCAAGCCGGAACACTCTTTAACCTAGTGGGATTTCAGACGCATTTAAAATGGGGGGAACAAAAACGTGTATTTTCGCTGATACCTGGTCTGGAAAATGCCGAGTTTGTTCGTTTTGGCGTGATGCACAGGAATACGTTTCTCAATGCTCCAAAGGTTCTTAAAGCAGATTTTAGTTTAAGTATAAAACCGTCTCTCTTTTTTGCCGGTCAAATGACAGGGGTCGAGGGATATGTAGAATCGGCTGCTAGCGGGCTTATGGCCGGGCTTAATGCTTGGCGGAGGCTAAAACAGATGGATACCCTGGTTTTTCCTGCTGAAACGACGTTAGGGGGATTGGCTCGTCATTTGGAGGGCTCTCCAAGTCAGAGTTTTCAACCGATGAATATTAACTTTGGGTTACTTCCGCCCTTGACAAAACGGATACGGGATAAGCGTGAGAAAAACGCAAAAATTTCAGAACGGGCTTTGGAGTCGTTAAGTGAGTTCTGCTCGTTTGAGGATTTGGGGAGGTAAGCTTGTGCTAGCGGATGAAGCATTAAGTTTATTTGCTGGTCACCAATATTCTCAAAATCGATCAGAGCATACCGTAGTTGCTTATCAAACTGATCTAGGACAGTTTTTCCGATTTGCAGCTCTCGAACAGGGTGTGGAACCTGAATCCCTCACGGTGGATGTGATTGACGTTTACATCGTACGTAGTTTTCTGGGCGTCTTGGCAGAACACGGTTTGGCAAGAAAAAGCATGGCCAGAAAGCTTGCGGCCTTACGATCGTTTTTCAAATTCTTATGTCGCAAAGAAATACTGGAGATCAATCCGGTCCAGCGGGTAGCAAGTCCGAAATTAGGACGAAAACTCCCGCATTTTCTTTATTTGGACCAGGTTGAGGGGCTGCTTAAGGCGTCGGATTGTACCAAGTTACTGGGTTCTCGCGATCAAGTTATTATGGAGCTGCTCTATGGCTCGGGGCTGAGGGTCAGTGAGTTGGTAGGCTTAAATCGAGAGAATTTAGATTTGGAGAACGGGTTGATTCGAGTCCTTGGGAAGGGGAACAAGGAGCGTGTGATCCCAGTGACTAACTATGCGATTCAGGCTATCGAGAGCTATCTTAAGATGCGCTCAGATCATAATCCAGTTCTTCTCCTTAACTACAAGGGGACGCGTTTATCCGACCGATCGATCCGGCGGATTCTAAATAAACTGGTCGCCAAGGTCAGCTTGGAACAACACGTGCATCCGCATATGCTCCGCCATTCCTTTGCCACTCATTTGTTGGATGGGGGAGCGGATTTGAGAAGTGTACAGGAGTTACTGGGACATCAGAAACTTTCGTCGACCCAAATTTACACGCACCTTACCCGAGAACGAGTAAAAGAGGTTTATGTTGAGGCACATCCTCGAGCCAAAAACCGAAATATCCCATAAGATACAATGAATTTTCTCAAAAAGTTGTAAATTGACTACAATTTAACTTGACACACTGAATATGCCCGAGTAAACTTCTTAGAAGGGGGGGGGTTATTTATGTTTCACGCAACAACTATTGTCGCAGTAAAAAAAGGGGAACACGTATCTATAGCAGGTGACGGACAAGTTACCTTTGGGCAGGCGACCATCATGAAACATACCGCCCGAAAAGTCCGTAGCTTGTTTCACGGTAAAGTGATTGCAGGTTTTGCGGGATCCGTTGCAGATGCGTTTACACTCTTTGATAAGTTCGAACAAAAACTTGAGGAGTATCACGGGAATCTTCAGCGTGCGGCTGTCGAACTCGCGAAGGAATGGCGGACGGACAAAATGCTGAAAAACCTTGAAGCATTACTTTTAGTTGCGGACGCTCAAAATCTTTTAATCTTATCCGGTTCGGGTGAAGTCATTGAACCTGACGATGGTATTGCTGCGATCGGGTCTGGTGGAAATTATGCGTTGGCTGCCGCCCGAGCATTAGTAAAGCATACTGATATGACGTCGACGGAGATCGTCCGAGAGGCGATGCTAGTATCCGCTTCAATTTGTGTTTATACTAATGATCAAATTAACGTGGAAGAGTTGTAGGGGGTGAGACTATGGATCATTTGACTCCGAGGGAAATTGTTCGTGAATTAGATCGGGACATTGTAGGGCAAAATGCAGCTAAACGTGCTGTTGCGGTTGCTTTGCGTAATCGTTATCGACGTTCTTGTTTGCCAGAGCAATTGCAAGAAGAAATTATACCCAAAAATATTTTGATGATTGGCCCAACCGGGGTGGGGAAGACAGAGATTGCCCGACGGTTAGCAAAACTAGTTCGTGCCCCATTCATAAAGATTGAAGCTACAAAATTTACGGAAGTGGGTTATGTAGGACGGGATGTGGAAGCCATCATTCGAGACTTGGTCGAAATCTCCTTGCGTATGGTGAAGGCGGAACGCACAGAACAGGTTCAGGCTCAGGCGGCGGTTAACGCTGAGAAACGCTTAGTCGAATTGTTGGTTCCCGAAAAACGTTCTGAGAGTTCATCAAGCAATCCTTTTCAGATGTTGTTTGGTCAGGCTTCTGATCAAGAAAAGAAAATTGAAGTTTCTCCCCAAATTGAGCAAGAACGCAAGCTAGTAGCAGAACACTTGCGCCTTGGGGAGCTTGAAGAGCGGGTTATTGAGATTTCGGTTGAAGAAAGCACGCCTCTTTCCGATATGTTGGGCAACAACAACATGATGGAGATGGGCTTAAATATTCAGGATATGATGTCTGGATTACTACCGAAGAAGCACAAAAACAGAAAAGTAACCGTGCGCGAAGCGCGTAAGATCTTAATTCATGAAGAAGCTCAAAACTTAATTGACCAAGAAGAAGCGGTTCAGGAGGCGATTCGTAGAACAGAGCACGAGGGAATCGTTTTCTTAGATGAAATTGACAAGATTGCAGGACGAGAAGGTGCGGGTGGCCCGGATGTTTCGAGGGGTGGGGTGCAGCGTGACATTCTTCCGATCGTTGAGGGATCAACTGTCGTGACAAAGTATGGGCCAGTTAAAACCGACCATATCTTGTTTATTGCAGCCGGAGCTTTTCATCTTAGCAAGCCGTCTGACCTTATTCCTGAACTTCAGGGAAGATTTCCTATCCGTGTGGAACTTGAATCATTAAGTGTGGCTGATTTCAAACGTATTCTTACAGAACCCCAATCCTCCTTGATAAAACAATATAGTGCATTATTGGGTACTGAAGGGATAAAAGTAGATTTTACAGAGAATGCTATTGACGAATTGGCAGAGGTTGCCTATCAAGTAAATTCAACGGCTGAAAACATCGGAGCACGTCGACTCCACACGATAGTGGAAAAGGTTTTAGAGGAATTATCCTTTGAAGCTTCAGAACTGCCGGACGATTATACAGTGACTATCAATCGAGAGTATGTCCAACAACGCTTAGGTAATGTGGTTCAAAATCAAGATTTAGCGAGATATATTTTATAGATGTCCGATTATAGTCAAAAAAGATGCAAATTAAAGGAGGATCATCAAAACTTATGGAAACAACATTGTTAGAAAAAATTAGGACGATTAATAAGCTGATCCAGCGTGCAGCAGGAAACCCGGTCGATTTTGAAGAAATGGCGAAAGTGCTTTGTAAAGCCGTGACTGCCAATTGTTATATTGTTGGCCGACGCGGAAAGATCCTAGGCTATAGTTTTATGGACCATTTTGTGTGCGGATCAATGGAAGATATTGTCGTTCATTCTGAGCGCTTCCCGGAAAGTTATAATGATGGTCTGATGAAAATCAGCGAGACAAAAACGAATACCACTCAGGTTGCCAATGGCTGTGTTTTTGATAATAATATGCCCTGTCAATTTAACAATAAAATTACAACCATTGTACCTATATTGGGTGGGGGCGAACGTGTCGGGACTCTAGTTTTGGCAAAATATGATGAAGATTTCAAAGAAGAAGATCTCGTACTCGCCGAATACGGCACAACGGTGGTGGGTATGGAGATTTTAAGAGTTAAGGCGGAACGAGCAGAAGAAGAAGCGCGAAAAAAGGCGGCCGTCCAAATTGCCGTCGGGACCCTGTCCTATTCTGAACTTGAAGCAGTAGAACATATCTTCGCGGAATTAGGTGGAGGAGAAGGACTACTCGTTGCGAGTAAAATTGCGGATCGAGTTGGGATTACTCGTTCTGTTATTGTCAACGCTCTACGCAAATTTGAGTCAGCGGGTGTGATTGAATCGAAGTCGTTAGGGATGAAAGGTACGTATATTCGAGTTCTTAACGATTATTTACTTGATGAACTGGATAAGCATGTCAAACGCACAAAGTAGATCGTTTTAACAGGAGGGTAATTTCATGGATGAACATGATTACGTTTACCGACTGAAACCACTTTTCGTGCCCGGCATCGCGTTTCTTATCCTTTATCCACTTATCATAGGTAGTGTGAACCTCATCAAGAAGCTACCGAGTATGGAAGTCATCATACTCCTTGGGATATACGTTGCATCAGGGCTTGGAATTTTGGCCTTGTGGATTATCGGGAAGAGCAAACACGTGCAAATCAAGGACTCCCAGATTGTATTCGGCTCGCTGCTGGGAGAGCATACCTTAAAACCCCAGGATATTCGACGAGTTGCTTTTTACTTTGATGGAAATGGACGAGAAGTTGCTCAGATTCGTACTAAAGACGTGTTTTATTACGTGAATGAATTATATTTCCCCTTCCCCGAGCTAATGAGTGATTTGGAGAATTTTATTCGGCAGTACGAGTTGCGTTCAAACCTGGAAAGTTATGCTGGCTTGAATTAACATTCGTTGCAATACCCTTAGAAATGTGCTAATCTATTCACAGTATGATTAAATGACTCACGCAGAGGGATTAAGGCGCCAGTTCCTTGTCGGGAGGCAAGGGGCGTTTTAAGATGAACCTGCGGAGGAAAAAAACAAAAGAGAGTTGGTAGACACAATGGCAGTTATTTCTATGAAACAATTATTGGAAGCCGGTGTCCATTTCGGACATCAAACTCGGCGTTGGAATCCCAAAATGGCTCGCTATATTTTTACGGAGCGTAATGGAATCTACATTATTGACCTACAAAAGACTGTTAAAAAGGTGGATGAAGCCTTTAACTTTGTACGCAACCTTGCAACTGAAGGCGGTACTATGCTGTTCGTGGGTACCAAGAAGCAAGCCCAAGAGTCTGTCAAGGATGAAGCGGAACGTTGTGGTATGTATTTTGTAAATGAGCGTTGGCTCGGCGGGATGCTCACAAACTTCCAAACAATTCAAAAACGTGTCGATCGTTTGCGCGTTTTGGAACGGATGGAAGCGGAGGGCGTTTTCGAAGTTCTTACGAAAAAAGAAGTTTCTGCACTTCGTCATGAGATGGAGAAATTAGAACGCTTCTTGGGTGGCATCAAGAATATGAAAAAGCTTCCCGATGCTTTGTTTATTGTGGATCCACGTAAAGAGCGTATCGCGGTCGCTGAAGCTCGCCGTTTGCATATCCCCATCGTTGCAATTGTTGATACAAACTGTGATCCGGATGAAATTGACGTTGTTATTCCGGCCAACGATGATGCTATTCGTGCTGTTAAGCTACTCACTGCGAAGATGGCCGATGCAATCATTGAAGGACAACAAGGGAATATGGATGACGATGAGGAAGCTGGAGAAGTAGTCGAAGGGTAAACTCGATGTTCTAGGTTAGAGGTTAGAGGTTCGAGGTTCGAATATCGCGCCTCGAACCTCTAATACGTGCATTAAGCTTAGTGCCCGAACTATTGCACAACGAATATAACGTATCGAGCATCAAATATTGAGTATCGAACATCGAATTTGGAGGGATTAGACCATGGCAGATGTAAGCGCAGCTCAAGTAAAAGAACTCAGAGAACGTACCGGTGCGGGTATGATGGATTGTAAGAAAGCACTTACGCAGTGTGATTGTGATATTGAAAAGGCCAGTGACTTTTTACGTGAAAAGGGCCTTGCTGCAGCCGCTAAAAAAGAAGGGCGCATTGCGGCTGAAGGGACAGTTGAGTCCTATATTCATGGTGGTGGACGCATCGGTGTGTTAGTTGAGGTAAACTGTGAGACAGACTTTGTGTCTCGGGGGGATGAATTTAAAGCATTAGTCCGGGACATTGGAATGCATATTGCAGCAGCAAACCCACAATATCTGAACAAAGAAGATGTACCACCAGAAGTGCTTCAACATGAAAAGGATATTTTAAAAGCGCAGGCTCTGAATGAAGGAAAACCGGAGAAAATCGTTGAAAAAATGGTTGAAGGTCGGATCGAAAAGTTTTACAAAGAAGTATGTTTAATGGAGCAAGCTTTTGTCAAAGATCCTGATAAGAGCGTGCGTGATATAGTGCTTGATAAAACAGCCAAAATTGGGGAACGCATTGTTGTTCGTCGGTTCACCCGTTACGAATTAGGAGCAGGGATTGAGAAACGACAAGATGATTTTGCGGCAGATGTAATGAAAGAAATAAATCGTTAAGGCGAACATACAACTTATTAGAGAACACCCCTGGTGTTCTCTTTTTCGAACGTGAGAGGATTTCGCCCACTAAACATAGAATAAGGATTGATGGAGGTTAATCCATGGAAAAACTTCGGTATAGTCGAGTGGTTCTTAAGATAAGCGGGGAAGCACTTGCCGGGTCTCAAGGCTTTGGTCTCCAACATGATATGCTGGTTTCCGTTGCAGAACAGGTAGCGGAAATTCGTGGCATGGGGGTTGAAGTTTGCCTGGTTGTCGGTGGTGGAAACCTATGGCGTGGCATTGCGGGAAGTGCCCAAGGTATGGACCGTGCAACGGCAGATTACATGGGTATGTTGGCAACAGTGATGAATGCCCTGGCCTTACAGGATGCCTTGGAAAAGGCCGGATCTGATACTCGAGTCTTATCAGCTATCGAGATGCGTCAAGTTGCAGAGCCTTATATTAGACGTCGAGCTATTCGCCATATGGAAAAAGGACGCATTGTTATTTTTGCGGCTGGAACAGGAAATCCCTACTTCTCGACAGATACCACAGCTGCTTTAAGGGCTGCTGAGATCGAGGCGGACGCTATTTTGATGGCCAAACGGGTAGATGGAGTTTACGATTCCGATCCGCTCAAAAATCCCCAAGCAACGAAGTTTGACCGTTTAAGTTATCTCGATGTCCTTAGTAAAGGACTTGGAGTAATGGATTCAACCGCGACTTCGCTTTGCATGGACAATAATATTCCAGTTATCGTTTTTGACCTAACGTGCAAGGGCAATATTCGGCGTGTTATAATGGGCGAGTCTATTGGAACTTATGTTGGGAGGGAAAGCTAATGATCTCCGAGGTTATGAAAGACGCAGAAGAGCGGATGCATAAAGCAGTTGAAGCATTACGTCGAGAGTATGCGTCGATTCGTGCAGGTCGTGCAAATCCGAGTGTCTTGGACAAGGTAATGGTTGAATACTACGGGACTCCTACTCCTATCAATCAGCTTGCGAATATCTCTGCTCCTGAACCAAGAATGATCGTGATTCAGTCTTGGGACAAAACCGTTCTTCCCGCAATTGAAAGGGCCATTATGAAATCCGATCTAGGACTGAATCCGTCAAGTGATGGCACTGTGATTCGCCTTATGATTCCCCAACTCACAGCTGATCGGCGCTTGGAATTAGTAAAAAAGGTGAAAAAAGAAGCGGAAGAAGCGCGTGTTGCAGTGCGTAACGTGCGCCGAGATGTTAATGATAAGCTTAAGAAACTTGAGAAAGATCACGGGGATCACGGGGCCTCCGAAGATGAGGTCAAGCGCGCCCAAGATGATGTCCAGAAGATGACAGATAAGATTATCAAAGACATTGAACGTGTGATGGAAACCAAGGAAAGCGAAATCATGGAAGTATGATACATGCTTGGCTCGGTCGAAACTGGGACGAGGTTAAGCTTGAAATTGAACAGATGGGTAAGCCTTACACTTTCCAAGTCGCGCACCCTCATGGTAAAATGGAACCGTGGGGAAGTTGCCGAGTTGTTCGCGTCAGAGAATTAGACGACAAAGTGGACCTCGTTTTAGCGCATGAAAAGTTTTCGCCAAAGCAACCCTTGACCCCCTAACTTTTAAAGGGGGTCTTTTAACCTATTAAGGGCGTGAATTTTCACAGTATGAGCTTTTCGAGTCGTGGGGGTGAAATAATGTGGTTCAAGCCTCGAAAACAGAATAAAGTTGATCCAAAGGATCAGATTGCTATGGATCTCCTCCCGCGCCATATTGCCATTATCATGGACGGAAACGGGCGATGGGCCTTGAAACGTGCGCTCCCTCGTTCGATGGGACATCGGGCAGGGGTTGAGGCCTTGCGAAAAGTTGTTAAAACGTGTTCTGAACTGGGGATAGAAGTTCTTACAGTTTATGCATTTTCTACGGAAAACTGGCGAAGGCCCAAAGATGAAGTGGGCGTACTGATGACCTTACTTACGGAGTACTTAAGAAAAGAACTCAATGAACTTCATCAAAACAATGTGGTCATACGTGCCATAGGAGGACTTAATGACCTTCCGATGGAGGCACAGCGTGAATTAGAACATGCTAAGGAACGCACGCGAAATAATTCAGGTCTCATTCTTAACCTCGCTTTAAATTATGGAGGGAGATCCGAGATTATTGATGCAGTCAGGAAACTGAGCAACGATGTCTTGACCGGAAAGCAAAAAATTGAGGAAATAGATGAGGTACGGTTTAGTGAAGCACTGTTTACAAGCGGTTTACCGGACCCGGATTTACTGATTCGGACTTCCGGGGAAATGAGGTTAAGTAACTTTTTACTTTGGCAGTTAGCCTATACTGAAATCGTAGTTATCGACGAGCTTTGGCCTGATTTCGGAAGAAAGACCTTACTTGAAGCGATTAAAATGTACCAGAAACGGGATCGTCGGTTTGGTGGAATACATACAAATTGAGGAGGAGCGCATGCTTAAACGAACTCTTAGTGCCCTGATTGGTGCTCCACTTCTTTTGGGATTAACATATTTGGGCGGTCCTTATATCGCATTCTTAGTGGCTGTGCTAACCTTGTTAGCACTTTGGGAATTTATGAAAATTGGCGAACGCATGGGGATGCAGACTTGGTATATACAGACGACGATTGTCACGGTTGTTTGGTTGATCAATCTGTTCATCGGCAGTAGAGAATGGCTGTTGTCGGCGCTTGTCTTTTGGCTACTACTTGTTCTTGGGCGTCTCGCTTTAACTTATCCCAAAACATCGCTTGCAGAGGCAACCTTTAATTTGTTAGCGTTTCTCTATACGGTTGTCTTGCTATCCCATCTTTATATGTTGCGGCAGCTTCCGGGGGGGTTAGAGTTGACCTTTCTTACGATCTTTTTGGTATGGGCTACGGATACGGGTGCATACCTTATAGGGAGGGGATTTGGACGCCATCTTTTAGCACCTCAGGTTAGTCCAAAGAAAACTGTGGAAGGTTCGCTGGGCGGATTAGTGCTTAGTATTGTGGTGGCCTTAGTTTTCTGGCGCCTAGTTGGGGAGACCTCTTGGATCAAGTATCTAATATTAGCAATCATTGTAGGAGTCAGCGCGCAAATTGGTGATTTGTTCGAGTCGGCGTTGAAACGCAGCGCAGGAGTCAAAGATTCCGGAAATCTAATCCCTGGACACGGGGGGATATTGGATCGGTTTGACAGCCTTATTTTTGCCATTCCTTTGGTATATTATGGAGTAACTTTGATTGTGAGGTGAACGAGTTGAGCATCGATCAGAGACATCCTCTGTGGGCAAGCATAAACAGGCTGGCGATGGTGACAAGCGCCCTCGTCTTTCTGAAAGTATTTACCTACTTTTTTCAAGACTTTTTACCCGTATTTGGGGAAGTCATTAGCAAAACGTTTAGTGCCTTCTTTCCGTTTTTTATTGCACTTATACTGGCCTTTTTACTCGAACCGCTCGTTGTTCGGCTGATGCGGTCAGTACGGATACGCCGGCCTTACGCGGCTGTACTTACCCTCCTGATGGCGATAGCCGTTCTCAGCCTGTTTGTCTTTTTAATTGTAGCCCGGCTTTATACCGAATTATCCGAGTTAGCGATCACTTTGCCCAATTATGGATATCTTGTGGATCTTGTGACAAAACAAGTGGACTCTGTTGAAAAATTCGTAAAGGTAAATCCTCAAATCCAAAGCACTCTATTTGCCTCGACGGAAAGCTTAGCGCGCACGCTTCAAGATTGGGCTAAATCAGGGAGTGTCTTTTTACTTGGATTTCTGACGTCGTTACCCCGTTTATTCATTGTGCTGGTTGTATCTACTGTTGCGACATTGCTGATGAGTTCTAGTTATCCAAATGTCAAGCGGTTTATTTCAAGCCTATTTCCACGCCGTTGGCATGTCAGTGCTCAGGCGATCAGTGAAGATTTGGGCGCTGCCGTCGTGGGATATTTGCGGGCACAAGCCATTTTAGTTTCTGTCACAGCCTTTTCAACCATTTTCGGTTTGTTGCTTATCGGAAATCGTTATGCTGTTACACTCGGTGTACTTGCTGGATTTTTGGATTTGGTACCCATTGTGGGGACAGGTATTCTGTTTTTACCTTGGATCGTCGGTTTATTTATCTTAGGATCCTTCGGAGAAGGATTAAAACTGTTTGTAATGTGGATCATTACAGTTGTGGTACGGCAGTTTCTTGAGCCCAAAATTATGGCTAAAGGAATCGGTTTACACCCTCTTCCAACGCTTGTTTCAATGTATGTAGGGCTTCATTTTTTGGGAGGGGTTGGCCTTATAGTGGGACCGGGGTTAGTTATTTGTTATGAAGCTTTACGTAAAGTAGGTATTTTCGGGCCTAGAGATTAATAGATTGAATCTTGATTAGCTTAACGTAAATTTGATAAGAATAATCATATAACGGGAAGAGATGATTTGCGTGACAACGCTGACTGTGTTAGGTTCAACAGGTTCGATTGGCCGACAAACTTTAGATGTGGTTCGTCACATCGAAGGGGAACTTAAAATCCATGCTTTAGTCGCCGCCAAAAGTGTTGAACTCATGGAAAAACAGGCGCGACTTTTTCGCCCTGCCGTTGTTGTGATGATGGATGAGGATTCTGCGCTTGAACTCCGTGGTCGGTTGAGAGATTTACCGATTAAGGTCGACCAAGGCATGGAGGGTATCATTAACTCTGTTATTGCTCCTCAGGTGGATACCGTGGTCACTGCGCTTTCCGGGCGGATTGGCTTGG
The DNA here is from genome assembly GCF_001936615.1 of Desulfosporosinus metallidurans. Taxonomy (GTDB): domain Bacteria; phylum Bacillota; class Desulfitobacteriia; order Desulfitobacteriales; family Desulfitobacteriaceae; genus Desulfosporosinus; species Desulfosporosinus metallidurans. Next base: position 31,336 of record NZ_MLBF01000034.1, on the reverse strand, counting down.
AGCCCACACTGGCCGCTATTGAAGCTGGTAAAGCCATTGCCCTCGCCAATAAAGAAACGTTGGTTGCTGGCGGAGACCTAGTTATGTCTACGGCTCGGAAGATGAAGTGTCCAATCTTGCCGGTGGATAGTGAACATTCTGCCATTTTCCAGTGCTTGGAGGAAAATCCGGACACGGTTGAAAAGATTATTTTAACGGCTTCGGGAGGACCTTTTTTCGGCTGGACAAGGGAAGAATTAGCCACGGTTACACTGGAAAAGGCCCTGTGCCATCCGAACTGGGATATGGGGGCCAAAATTACTATTGACTCCGCAACGATGATGAACAAGGGACTGGAAGTGATCGAGGCACATTATCTGTTTAACATGGATTACGATGCGATAGAGGTTCTCATTCATCCGCAAAGCGTGGTCCACTCCATGGTGGAATATCGAGATGGTTCAGTACTCGCTCAGTTAGGAAGGGCGGATATGAGGTTGCCGATTCAGTATGCCTTGAGCTATCCAACTCGCTGGCGGAACTCTTTTGAACGACTTGACCTGCGGGGAAAAACATTGTCGTTCCATGAACCGGATATGAAGGCTTTTCCAGCCCTGAATATGGCCTATAGCGTAGGACGACGCGGAGGGACCCTTCCAGCCGTGATGAACGCAGCCAACGAAATTGCCGTTTCGGCATTCCTACACAAGAAGGTTACTTATCTTGGAATCCATGACATAGTCGAAAAGGTTTGCTTAGAACATCAGGTGTTAGATAACATGGATTTGGGCAGCATACTCGATGCGGACAGCTGGGCACGTCGTCGAGCCACAGAACTCATATCGTAGTTCGATATTCGAAACTTGACACGAAAATCTAACTACGAAATCAATATTGACATTCTGTATTCGATGTTCGCACCTCGAATCACGATCCACGAACACCGAACCACGAAAAGGGGGGGTTAAAGTGTTAACAACATTCGCCATAATTTTTGTCTTTGGAAGCATGGTCATGATTCATGAACTCGGACACTATATGGTAGCAAAATGGATTGGGGTCAAAGTCATTGAGTTCAGCTTTGGTTTTGGACCGAAAATCGTGGGTTATCAAGGCAAAGAGACGCTTTACGCCCTACGAATCATCCCATTAGGTGGATTCGTTAAACTTCATGGCATGGATGCGGAAATCGATGAAAATGGTCAGGCTGTGATTGCTCCCCTTAATGATGCAAAGAGTTTTATGAATAAGCCGGTTTGGCAGCGTATGGCCGTGATTGCTGCTGGGCCCATCATGAACTTTGTTTTGGCAATAATCTTGTTTGTAGGCGTTTTCGCCTATCTAGGGATTCCAACTCAAGGAACGAGTAATCAGATTGGCTCCTTAGTCCAAGGAAAACCCGCTGCTATTTCAGGAATACAACCGGGAGATAAAATTCTTGCTGTGAACCAGGAACCAACGTCGGATTGGAATCGTTTAACCGAAGTCATTCATTCCAAACCAGATCAGGTGTTAAGCATATTGATAGAAAAGGCAAACGGAAAGCAGCAAAAATTGTCTGTGAAAACCGAAAAAGACGCCCAAACAGGGTATGGGCTGATCGGGATTGCGCCAGAGGTTAACTATATGCATGCCTCTATTTTTCAGTCGACCCGTTTTGGACTGGAAAGAACGTTGGATTTTACAAAATATATTGTAGTCACTCTGACGCAAATGATAACTGGGAAGATCCCAGCCGAAGTAGGCGGGCCTGTTATGATTGCTCAGGTTATTGGGGAAGGCGCCCAACAGGGCTTGGCTAACCTATTGAGCTTAACAGGAGTTTTAAGCATTCAATTGGGACTCATTAATTTATTCCCTATTCCAGCCTTGGATGGGAGTCGGCTCGTGTTTCTCTTAATCGAAGGATTGAGGGGAAAACCGCTTAACCCGGAAAAAGAAAACATGATCCACTTGGTGGGTTTTGTCCTACTGATGGCTTTAATGGTTGCTGTTACTTATAAAGATGTCGTTCGTTTGTTTGTCAAAGCTGGATGATGCACGGGGAGAGCAGGAGGCGGGTATGATACAAAGAAGGAAGACAAAACCTGTTCAGGTTGGGTCCGTGACGATCGGTGGCGGATCGGCGATTGTAGTACAGTCAATGACCAATACGGATACTCGAGATGTTGTCAAAACATTGGCTCAGATTCAGGCCTTGGCTGCGGCTGGGTGTGAGATCGTGCGTCTGGCAGTCTTGGATCAGGAGGCTGCAGGAGCTCTGAAAGAGATTGCTGCTTCGAGTCCGCTTCCGGTCATAGCGGATATTCATTTTGATTATCGTTTAGCCCTTTCGGCTATTGAACAAGGAATTCATGGTTTAAGGTTAAACCCCGGGAATATTGGGGCTCGCTGGAAAGTTCAAGAGGTCATTCGTGCGGTAAAAGAACGTCAAATCCCAATCCGCATCGGTGTCAACGCTGGGTCTCTGGAGAAAGAACTCCTTGAAAAGTATGGAGGTCCTACTGCGCAGGGGATGGTCGAAAGTGCCTTAAGCCATATCCGGTTATTAGAAGATGAGGGATATGATAAAATAAAGGTTTCACTGAAAGCATCGACGGTTCCCTTGATGCTGGAAGCTTATCGCCAGATGTCTGACATTGTGGATTATCCGTTGCATTTAGGAGTCACAGAGGCAGGGACGGTACGCTCGGGTTTAGTAAAGTCCGCAATAGGGATTGGAGCATTGCTTTCGGAAGGGATCGGAGATACGATTAGAGTGTCGCTTACCGGAGATCCAGTTCGAGAAATTCCGGTAGCTCTGGAAATTTTGCGTGTTCTCGGATTAAGACAGCGGAGCGTGGATTTAATCAGTTGCCCAACTTGTGGTCGTACACAGGTTGACTTGGCCGATTTGGCAGAAAAAGTAGATGACCGATTATCTCAGCTTCCCCCCTTGGACAAGCCGCTAAAAGTTGCGGTTATGGGCTGTGCGGTCAATGGGCCGGGAGAAGCCCGTGAAGCTGATTTTGGAATTGCAGGCGGAAAAGGGATGGGGCTTTTGTTTCGGAAGGGGGAGATTGTAGCTCGCCTTCCTGAGGACGAATTGCTGCCGGCTCTGCTCCACGAAATCGAAGAGTATGTCCGAATTCATAAGTAAAGGCAATTTATGATTTCCTTTACTAAGATAAAACTCTATGGTAATAAGAAAGGAATGGACTTTATGCGCGTCAGCCAACTTTTAAACCCAACACTTCGAGAAGTACCGGCGGAAGCTGAGATCGTCAGTCATCAACTAATGGTGCGGGCAGGATTGATACGTAAATCAGCCGCTGGAGTATATACCTATTTGCCCTTAGGATTGAGAGTTTTAAAGAAAATTGAAAACATTGTACGACAAGAAATGGATGCCAAAGGTGGGCAAGAAATCCTTATGCCGGTTATACAACCCGCCGAATTATGGAAAGAGAGCGGACGTTGGGATATCTACGGTGCAGAACTGTTCCGCTTGAAAGACCGTCATAACCGAGAATTTTGTCTTGGACCGACGCACGAAGAAATCATAACAGATCTTATCCGGGGTGAAGTTCGTTCATACAAACAACTTCCACTTCTTCTTTATCAAATCCAGAATAAGTACCGCGATGAGCGGCGTCCCCGCTTCGGCCTAATGCGTGGGCGGGAATTTATCATGAAAGACCTCTACTCGTTTGATCAGGATGAAGCAGGCCTCAATAAAAGTTATCAAAAAATGTATGATGCCTATTGCCGAATTTTTTCCCGTTGTGGTTTGAGATTTCGCCCGGTTGAAGCAGATGCTGGGGCTATTGGAGGAACGGGTGGGACCCATGAATTTATGGTTTTGGCAGATTCGGGTGAAAATGGTGTTGTTTACTGTCCTGATTGTAATTATGCCGCCAATGTAGAAAAGGCTGAGTGTCGCCCCCAAGCTATTGAGGATGTTGAAATCGATGACCAGCGGAAGTTGGTTCATACGCCTGAAGTGGGGACGATTGATGAAGTCTGTAAATTCTTGGCCGTACCGAAGACCCGTCTTATTAAGTCCTTACTTTATCAAGGGGATGACAGAGTATTTCTGGTGCTGATTCGTGGAGATCGTGAACTCAATGAAATTAAATTAAATAATGCTCTCGGTGGTTTTGTTTCCCTGCAACTCGCTTCCCCTGACGTTGTAGAGAAAACTTTAGGGTGTAAGCCAGGTTTCGTGGGTCCTATTGATGTGCCAGCTGGGCTTTTGGTGATTGCCGATGAAGAGGTACCCCTTTTGAAGCGGGCGGTGTGTGGAGCGAATAAAGCGGATTATCATTTTGTGGATACGGTACCAAGTCAAGATTTTCGTATCGACCAGGTCTTCGATTTGAGAACGGTGGAACCGGGTGAAGCTTGCCTAAAATGTGGGGCACCCCTTAAAGAAGCTAGAGGGATAGAAGTGGGTCAAGTATTTAAGCTTGGCACAAAGTATAGTAAAGCACTAGGGGCTGTCTATTTAGATGAAAACGGAGAAGAGAGGCCCTGCGTTATGGGTTGTTATGGTGTGGGGGTAAGCCGTTCAATGGCATCTTCTATCGAGCAAAACCATGACGATGCTGGAATTATTTGGCCGATACCCATTGCCCCTTATCACTGTATAATTGTACCTGTGAGTACGAAGGATGCTCAAGTGGTCGAGGCAGCAGAAAAACTATATCAAGATCTTCAGCGCCTTGGCGTGGAAGTGCTTCTTGACGACCGGGATGAACGGGCAGGGGTTAAATTTAAGGATGCGGATCTGGTTGGATATCCATTACGGGTGACGATCGGAAGTAAAACCCTTGGCAATGGCCAAGTTGAATTAAGAGAACGTAAAACGGGCGAAACTCAACTTGTACTCGTTGAAGAAGTGGCTCAACAGGTAAAGAACATTATAGATAAAGCTAACTCATTTTAATTTCACACCACAATTATCAACAATCATAGAATAAACTCTATTCGATGTTCGAACTTCAAATATCGAGCTTCGAACATCGAGTATGGTGGGAGGGAAACGATATGGTCAGGTCTCTTCCGTTGAAAGAAGTCCCCTTTTTGTCAAAACTTCCACTGGATCGTAGAGGACTTCTGCAACTCGATCTGACGACCGTAGAACTCAAGCGGGTGGAGGTCTTTCCCAAACAAGGGAAGTGGGTCCTCCACCTTTCTGCATCGCCTGAAATGGATGACTCTTTTCTGGCATCCTTGGAATCACTACTCAAGGCTCAAGTGCCTGAGATAAAGAAGGTAGAATGGTGTGTCGAACCTGCGCAGCAAATTATGACCTTGGCAGCTCTCTGTGAAACTCACTGGAAGGAAATAGTTCAGGATATTACAGATCTGCTCCCTACTATGAAAGGTTGGCTCGGAGAAGCGCGCTATGAAGTTGCTAAGGACGAACTTCGGTTATTCGTCCCGAATGCGCTAGGGATTGAATATTTTCGGGCCAAACAACATGTTGTTGAAAAGTATTTTAAGACGCGCTTTAGACTTCAACCGCAGATAGTTTGCGACTTGGACACCAGTGTTAATCTTGAAGAACTTGCCCAGCAGGTTGAAGCTGTGGAGTTGGAGCATCTGCAACACTTGCTTTCCAATCAAACCAAGTCGGAGGCTGAAACGACCGAAAAGAAAAGGACTGCATGTTTGCTTGGGCGGGAATTCAAAGGAGAATCTGTCTCCTTACATGTGGTTCAAGACGAGGAACGGCAAATTATCGTAACGGGCCAAGTCTTTGGGATTGAGTACCGTAAATTGAAATCCGGGCGCCAACTCTTAACCTTCATGATGTCGGATAAATCAGATTCGATTTCTGCTAAGGTTTTTCTGGAAGAAGGGCAAGAGTCCCTCGATCTCAAAGAGGGGGAATGGGTGAAAGTCCGCGGGAGTGTTCAATATGACCGCTTTAGCTCGGAATTGACGTTGATGCCTAAGGACATCCATCTTAGCCATGCCGTAATCCGTGAGGATCAGGCCCAGGAAAAGCGCATTGAATTGCATTTGCATACCCGAATGTCGACGATGGACGGCATGTCTTCGGCTCAAGAGCTTGTCCAAAGGGCTAGCCACTGGGGGCATGAAGCCATCGCCATCACGGATCATGGAGTTGTTCAAGCTTTTCCAGAAGCTGTGGATGCTGGGAACAAATACGGAATTAAAATTATTTTAGGTGTTGAGGGTTATCTCGTTGATGACGCAATAGGCCCTCTCCCTTTAAGTCAGCGAAAAAGTCGCCACATTATTCTCCTGGTCAAAAACACAATCGGTCTTAAGAACTTATATCGCTTAATTACGAAGTCTCATCTGGAGTACTTTCATCGTCGGCCACGGATGCCAAAATCCTTGATTGAAAGCCATCGCGAGGGCCTTATTATTGGTTCCGCTTGTGAAGCAGGGGAACTCATCCAAGCTATTTTGAAGCAAGAGCCTTGGGATAAGTTAAAAGAAATTGCGTCGTTCTATGATTATTTAGAGATCCAACCGATTGGCAACAATGCTTTTTTGCTTCGCAATGGGCAAGTGCCTTCTGAGGATGGATTGAGAGAACTTAACCGAACCGTGCTGCGCCTGGGGCGAGAAATGAATAAAAGGGTCGTGGCGACCGGGGATGTTCATTTCCTTGATCCAGAGGATGAAGCTTACCGTAGAATTTTGATGGCTGGAAAAGGATTCAGCGATGCAGATGACCAAGCACCTCTGTTCTTAAAAACAACTGAAGAAATGCTTGAGGAGTTTGCATACCTGGGCGAAGAAGAAGCCTACGAGGTGGTTGTTCGGGCCCCTAAATGTATCAGCGATGAAATTGAAGCTTTGAAGCCCTTTCCAGATGAGCTCTTTACTCCCAGTATCCCAGGTGCTGAGGAGAAAATTGAGACTATGTCTTGGGAACGCGCTCGAGCCTTATATAATGACCCTTTACCAGAGGTTGTCCAAAAACGTCTTGATAAAGAACTGAAGGCGATTATCGGAAACGGTTTCTCAGTGCTCTACTTGATTGCGCACTTATTGGTTAAAAAATCGAATGAAGACGGTTATCTTGTCGGTTCCCGGGGGTCTGTTGGATCTTCATTGGTCGCTACAATGACAGGAATCACGGAAGTGAATCCTTTGCCTCCACATTATCGCTGCGCTAATCCAGACTGTTTGCACTCCATATGGGTGGAGGATGGTAGTGTTGGTTCCGGAGCAGATTTGCAGGATAAAGATTGCCCAAAATGCGGACAACGCATGGTGAAAGACGGGCATGATATACCCTTTGAGACGTTCTTGGGCTTTAAGGGAGACAAGGTACCAGATATTGATCTCAACTTCTCAGGAGATTATCAGCCCCGAGCGCATCGTTTTACGGAAGAACTGTTTGGCAAGGATAATGTCATTCGAGCTGGAACGATTGCCACCATAGCGGATAAGACGGCGTTTGGCTATGTTAAAAATTATCTTGATGAGCGGAAAATTCAAGTGCGGCCAGCTGAAGTGACCCGTTTAATACGGGGATGCACTGGAGTAAAGCGAACGACGGGTCAGCACCCCGGAGGTCAGATGGTTATCCCGAAAGAGTGTGACGTTTTTGATTTTACTCCCTTACAGAGACCAGCCGATGATACGAAGTCCGATATTATCACGACGCATTTTGATTATCATTCAATTTCAGGCCGCTTGGTAAAGCTGGATATCCTCGGACACGACGATCCGACGGTCATCAAAATGTTAGAGGATCTGACAGGAGTCGATGCGTCGGCTATCGGATTGGACGACCAGCCAACCATGTCGTTGTTCTCCAGTCCCGAGGCCCTTGGGGTCACTGCGGAAGAGATCAACTCTAAAACGGGAACCTTTGGGATTCCTGAATTTGGTACGAAGTTTGTAAGGCAAATGCTGGAGGACACCCAACCGAAGGGTTTTTCCGACTTAGTTCGGATCTCAGGTTTGTCACACGGAACGGATGTTTGGCTGGGAAACGCTCAAGAGCTTGTGCGCGGTGGGACAGCGAGCATTTCTGAGATTATTGCCTGTCGAGATGACATCATGGTTTACCTGATCTATAAAGGCTTAGAACCCTCAAAGGCCTTTAAGATTATGGAAGGCGTCAGAAAAGGAAAAGGACTGAAACCCGATGACATTGAAATGATGCGGGACAATAATGTGCCTGAGTGGTACATAGAATCCTGTCAGAAGATTAAGTACATGTTTCCTAAAGCCCATGCTGTGGCTTATGTAACAATGGCTTTTCGAATTGCCTGGTTTAAACTTAACTATCCGGAGGCTTTCTATGCCACGTTCTTTACGGTGCGGGCGGATGAGTTTGACATTGAACTTGTCATTCAAGGGAAAGAAGCTTGTCGGCAAATGATCGAAGAAATCGAACGCAAAGGAAAAGAAGCGACGGCCAAAGAGAAGAACATGATTACGATTCTCGAAATGGCGGTGGAGATGTATTGCCGCGGGATTACTTTACGGAAAGTTGATTTATGGGAATCCGATGCGACTAAGTTTGCATTGACCCCAAGCGGGCTTTTACCACCCTTCACAGCCTTGCAAGGCTTGGGAGATACTGCGGCTCGTAATCTGGTGACCTTACGTGGGGAGCAAAAAATCCAATCCGTTGAGGATCTTATGTCTCTGGCTAAGCTCAGCAAAACTATTATTGAGATTCTCAAGAAACATGATTGCTTGCAAGGGCTTCCGGAGGAGAATCAGTTTAGCCTGTTTTAGGGGAGGAAGTGTCTCTGCCCGTTCGCACATGTATACAATGTTTTTGTAAAGACCAACTAGACGTTTGGGCAAATACTCCGTATAATAACCGTAATGAGCAAAGGCGCTCTCGAATTTTTTCGAGAGCGCCTTATTTCATACAAGCAAAGGTGCTTGGGCAGAGATGTCCGAGCACCTTTTGTATTTAGAGGAGGTGATTCTTATGAACATGATCAAGGTTCTACTTGGCGCAGACATCTTTCTTATTCTCTCTGGTTTGGCTTGGTTACTACTTATTCCGAGCTTTAACCTTAGCGCATTTAACAGACCGTTGCCGTCCACTTTTCTAGGAATGCTCGTTCTTTTATTCGGTATTTACAAGGGACTACAACTGCGCAGGACCTTCTTGCGGATTAAGAGTCAGTCGTAAATGAGTAGTCCTCCCTCAGCTTTATTAGCAAATAGGAAAATAGCAAAAGGAAATGAAAAACGTAGTTTCAAGAAAGGGGCAAGGAGAATATGACAAAGTCAAAGTTTATGAAAATCACCTTTCTAACGGTATTTTTAATACTTATAATTGCAACAGTGGCTTTAGCCGGAGATCCCACTGGAGCGAATACTGGAGGAATAGCGGATATTGCAGCAGCAAAAGCTGGGGACCCAACGCTAGCTGAAGTCGCTGCTCAGGTGGGTAAAAATAAAATAGGCATTAATTTCGTTTGGGTATTAATTACTGGTTTCATGGTTTTCTTCATGCAAGCAGGGTTCGCCTTGGTTGAAGCGGGATTTACTCGGGCCAAGAATGCCACCCATACGATGGCTATGAACCTAATGGTCTTTTTAGTCGGGGCAATTGGCTATTATGTGGTTGGTTTTGGATTGATGTTTGGTGGAGTCGGTGCAGTCAGTTCATTAGGGGGTACAGCGCCGCTGGTCAACGAATTTGCGATTAACGGTTGGGGACTGTTCGGGCACACAGCATTTTTCCTGTCTTCAGGCGGCTCATATGACGTAGGGGTATTTGTCCTCTTCCTGTTCCAAATGGTGTTTATGGATACGGCCGTGACCATACCGACCGGGGCACAGGCAGAGAGAATCAAGTTTTCGGCAGTCGTCATCGGTAGCTTCTTCATTTCCATGATCCTTTACCCGATTTATGGCAACTGGGTTTGGGGTGGCGGTTGGCTTGCCCAAATTGGTTCAAAATGGGGTCTTGGACATGGTGCCGTGGATTTTGCTGGTTCAGGTGTTGTGCATAGTATCGGGGGAGGGTGCGCACTAGCTGCCGCTATAGTCTTAGGACCGCGCATAGGTAAGTATGTCAACGGAAAAGTTAATGTAATCCCCGGGCACGATATTCCCATGGCAATTTTGGGTACGATTATTTTATTCTTTGGTTGGTTCGGTTTTAATCCGGGTAGTACATTAGCAGGCACAGATTTGCGTATTGCAGTTGTTGCTGTTAATACTATGTTAGCTGGGGCGGTCGGCGGTTTTGTAGCGATGATGATAATGTGGATTCGTTATAAAAAACCAGATCCCTCTATGATGGCTAATGGTACCTTAGCAGGCTTGGTAGCCATTACTGCCCCTTCCGGTTTTGTCTCAGTAAATTCTGCTGTTCTTATTGGAGCAATCGCCGGGGCTCTTGTAGTTTTCAGTGTACTCTTTATTGACCGTAAACTGAAAATTGATGATCCTGTCGGGGCAATATCCGTTCACATGGTTAACGGTATCTGGGGTGTTATCAGTGTTGGAATCTTTGCGGATGGGACCTATGGCGATGGGCTTAACGGAGTAGCTGGGGGAGTAACTGGTTTGCTCTATGGCAATATCGGGCAGTTTTGGGCTCAATTGATCGATGCAGGAGTAGTATTAGTATGGGCCATAGGCTTATCCTATGTTTTCTTTAGAATTCTCAATGCTACGCTGGGTATGCGTGTTAAACCAGAAGATGAAATAGCTGGACTAGATATTCCGGAAATGGGTATGTATGCTTATCCTGAGTTTGTTTTACAGTCTTCTACCGGTGAATAACTTACGTACTGTTCAATATACAGTATAATTAGTATAAATATAGAATGGGGGATTTTTCATGAAAAAGGTAGAAGCAATTATCAGACCGGGCAAGTTGGATGAAATAAAAAATGCTTTGGCGGCTGCCGAAATCTTGGGTATTACCGTGAGCCAAGTTCTCGGCTTCGGTCGGCAAAAAGGGCATACTCAAATATACCGGGGGCAAGAGGTCGTAACGCATTTGTTGCCTAAAATCAAACTCGAAATTGTAACAGCTGACGAAAAAGTAGAAGAAGTTATCGAGATTATCGTTAAGACTGCGCGTACCGGTCAGGTCGGAGATGGTAAAATATTTGTCCAGAACGTGGATGAAGTGGTACGTATCCGTACTGGCGAGCAGGGTGAAAAAGCCATCTAGCCCAAGGTAAAGGTCAGGGAGCGGCTGATTATTTACTGGTTAAATAATCAGCTGTTTCAATTTCTATAGATTGGAGGAAGCATTGTGATACTCAACTCACCTGTAATCATAACCTTAGTAATCTTCTTTTTAACCTACGGACTTATAATAAGCGAAATGATTAACCGAACTGTGGTTGCCTTAATCGGAGCAAGTTTAATTCTTTTTGCTAATGTAATTAATCAAGAACAAGCCATCAAATACATAGATTTCAACACTATAGGACTTCTTATAGGGATGATGATCATCGTCGGGATAACTCGCCGTACAGGGGTTTTTGAGTATATGGCGATTAAAGCTGCCAAGTTGGCTAAAGGTGATCCTTTATTAATAATGGCGTCCCTATCTGCTGTAACGGCAATAACCTCAGCCTTACTTGATAATGTAACAACAGTATTGCTGATTGTACCCGTAACCTTTTCAATTTGCTACAAGCTAGAAATAGATCCTTTTCCGTTTTTAATTAGTCAAATATTAGCCTCCAATATCGGAGGTACAGCCACTTTAATAGGAGATCCTCCTAATATTATGATCGGCAGTGTTTCAGGATTAAGTTTTATGGATTTCTTAAGCAATCTCTTCGTACCAATATTAGTTACATTTATAGCGACCATATTGGTCTTAAGAGTTGTTTATCGCAAACAACTAATAACATCGGAACTTTCCAAGTCTCGAATCATGGAATTACAAGAGGTTGAAGCGATTAAGGATTATGCCTTATTAAAAAAGTCGTTACTTGTACTTACTCTTACCATCCTAGGTTTTATTTTCCACAACATGCTTCACTTAGAGCCAGCAACTATTGCCTTAGGGGGAGCCACGTTTTTGATATTTATAACGAAAGAGGAACCGGAGGATATCCTACTGGCAGTAGAATGGCCAACTCTTTTCTTTTTTGCTGGTTTATTTATAATCGTTGGTGCGTTAGACCATGTTGGCGTAATTGAATGGGTTGCTAGGAAATCTATCGAAGCTACTAGTGGAGCAGTGGTCTCAACAACAATGTTAATTTTATGGTTATCGGCTATTGCCTCTGCCTTTATAGATAACATCCCCTTCGTAGCTACGATGATTCCGCTAATACAAAAGATGGGACAAATAGGCGGAATCGAAAACTTAAGACCTTTTTGGTGGGCCTTGTCTTTGGGAGCTTGTCTTGGCGGTAATGGAACACTAATTGGGGCTTCCGCCAATGTCATAGTAGCGGGACTTTCTGAAAAGAACGGAGTAGTGATTACTTTTAGGGGCTTTATGAAGATCGCCTTTCCTTTGATGATTTTATCAATCATCATTTCGTCTGTATATATTTTTGTTGCTTACCTGATTTAGTGGAATACGTCAATTAAAGTGATCTCATAAAAATCAATCGGCAATGGAGCCGTCAAGATGTCTTTGCGATATCTGGCGGCTTTTTAAATTTTTATAACCGGGCACCAAATCTATAGATGGTTTGGAGTGGTCAAGTGTTTTAGAGAGCCCATAATTTTACAAAATACAGGGCTCTCTTTGTGTTTTTTTAAATCTACCGATTTAGTGAGGGTGATGCCATTTGTAGAAACATTTTAATAGTGCGTTCTTAGAAGTATAGTTTAATTTTGAAGCTTATGAAGTTTAGTTTTAAAATCAAATAGAAAGAATTGATTTTATATGATTTTAGACAACAGCAAATTGTTTATTGAGTGCGCTCTCAAAGCTAAAGCTAAGATAATAGATGTTTTGGGAGAGGAAATGTATAATTTTTGCATTGAAAATCCCGATAAAGCTATTGCCTTTAGTTGGTTATTTTCATTTTCGATTGCTGACTTTGATAAAGCAAATGGCCTTGATTCCGTAATTTCAAACAAACTAATTGAAATCAGAGAAGAATTGGGAGAGGAGCTTTGTATTTGGTATTCAAAAAATCACAAAGGGCTTGTTAATATACAAATTATTCTAAATTCTTATATCAACTCCTATGAGGATGCCAAAAAAATCAAAGAAAAGCTCAATCAGCTTATTGAAGCAATTAATTCCAATAATAATGATGCAAAAATCACTCCAATGATCTCTGCTTTTGGGGCGAAAAATGGAACAAATAGGCTTTCGGAACTGTTTGAAAGAGCCAGAATAAACTATGTTCGGGATCTATTGCGCATATTAACATTGAAAATAGACGAAAAGGACAATGTTCAACTCGTTAGGTTCATAAAATGGTTGAGTGAAGACAAGAAGGCTATATTGAGAAATGAGCTACACAACTTGTCAAAGAAAGATAGAGATGAAGAAATAATTAGAAAACGTGCAAAGGGAGGTACACTCGAGGAAACAAGTAAAGATTATGAGATTACCCATGAAGGAGTACGTCAGATAGAGAAGAAGTTTCAAGGCCGCTTTGATCGTTATATTACCAGGGTAATGCCTCACTATATCCTTTATGCGTTTAGCAAAAACACCAGTTATATCTCTATTGATGAAATAATCAAGCTATTAGGCGATTTATCAGATATATTTATATATTGTCTAAAAAGAAGCAACTACTCCACAGCACATTGGTCTGACGAACTTAATGGCTTCATCATTGGAGATGGAAAATGGTATGAACAATTAAAAGAATACAAAGAAGGATTGCCTGAAATACTCGATTGTGAATCGTTGGATGAATTGATTGGCGGAATTATTGAAAATTTGAAACTTCCGATAGCATTTGATGATACAAGAAGATTAGTTTTAGTCGATTATACCCTGTCAGGAAAAGTATATTTGAAGAAAAGAATGAGCCTTTCACAAATGTACAATGCCGTGCTTAAAAAGTATTATCCTGACGGAATCAAACTATATGACGATGCCGAAGCAATTCGTTTTCGTAATTACGTGCGTGGATTGTTTGGGGATGTTTACCTTCCCGAGAACAACAGAGCTATTGATGTAAGGTTGACTGAACTAACGATATTATGCGATAGGGGAAAACGTATCCTACCTAGTGGTATCAAGATTTCAACTGAATTGCTGAGAAAAATACATGATGCAATTATCGAGTTTGACAGAAATGAAATCATGTTCAGAACATTATTTGAAAGATTTAAGGATGAGCTTATAGAAAACAGTAATATAACCAACAAATATTTCTTGCAGGGCGTTCTAAAGCAGAATTATTCTGATGAGTTTTATTTTACTCGTTATACAGTGAAGAAAGAGTTAAGTTGCTCGTCGTCCCAGACCACATGAACACTGATTATATTATTATTCAGAAATCGGATGGGTTTTCACGCAATATGGTTAAAAATTGTTTTACCATTTCGGGATCGAACTGTTTTCCAACTTTACGACCCACCTAAAGAAGGTATTACAGAGACAGTTAATAAACTAAAGGATATGGGGATAACCCTCAAGGTCATTACAGGAGATAAGAAACTGGTTGCCATGAGCCTCGGCAAACAGATCGGGCTAGCCAACCCCGAGGTTCTGACGGGTCCGGAATTGTACAAGATGAGTGATGAAGCCCTAATACAGAAGTTGGGCAATATTGATCTATTTGCAGAAATCGAGCCTAATCAAAAGGAACGAGTCATTCTAGGCCTTAAAAAGGCAGGAAATGTTGTAGGGTACCTAGGGGATGGTATAAACGACGCGTCCGCTTTGCATGCCGCTGATGTAGGGATTTCGGTTAACAGTGCCGTTGTTCCGTATTTGATTACCTAACTTTTGGCGTCCTTTTGTTCTTTCTTCATGCCACTCCTGAACAATTCAGAACTGGATGGTTTCTTGAATCCGTCCTGTCAGCCTCCCTGATCGTGCTGGTCATTCGAACCCGCAAGCCCTTTTTTCAAAGCAAACCTGGGAAGGCTCTGTTTTGGACGACTCTCGCGGTAGCCGTAGCAGTTTTAATTTTCCCGTACAGTTTCCTAGGTTCGCTTTTCGGATTCGTTCCATTACCAGCAGCATTATTTCCAGTCTTGGGTATAATCCTCCTGTTGTACATTACTTCTGCTGAAATGGCAAAGAAGCTCTTCTATAAAGGGGGCAGCTATAAGTAATCAAAGAGTGTATAGGAAAATGTCGATTCTGTAATTCTTGAAAAGGGAGAAGCCTGTTCCAATTGCGGCCAGAAACAGGCTTTTTATTTCTAGTGAACAGCGGTAGTATCTTTCATGATGTGAATCGTATACCTTGGTGAAGAATAAAAAGTGCTCAAATTCACTAGAATTTGAGCACTTTTGCATACCTTACCTTAATTATTTTAAAAGGATTCTTGTTTAGGGCAAGTAGGAACGGCCTGTTCTGACCTTCCACATAAAGTATTTCTCAAAGAGACGTTTATTAATGTCATAGAAAACATTGGGAATCATGACGGCAAATTGTCGGGGTTTAAACAAGTGATTGCTAACAATAATAACTTCTTTGTGGCCAGCATCCATGATACATAAGCCCGGAATTTTACCGAATGGCTTCGACTGGAGATCATAACGCCCTTCAATCAGGCGTTTAATATTCTCAGCAGCGACCTTTCCGGCTTCATCCGAAGGATAACCAGTTTTAGGAACATTGAGAGGGACTTTGCCAGGTTTGAACGGTGGTGGAACATCCACAGCAATTCCTGCGGCAAAAATGTTTGGGAACTCTTTGTGCTGATAGGAATCGTGTGTGGGAATAAACCCTCTAGGATTTGCAAGGCCTTCAGAATCCCTAATCACTTTCGCTCCCATAAATGCCGGCATGATCATAGAAAATTTGTAAGGGATGACTTTGCCGCCTTTTAGGTAGACTTTTTCCTTGTCAACTTTTTCAATCGCTGCTTCGGTAATATATTTGATATTAAACATTTTCATAAAGGCCTTAAGCATACCTTCTCCGCCGGCAATTCCCTCGATCCCGAAGTGCCCTAAGAAAGGTTCTGGTGTTATCCAGTAGAGATCCGTTTTTTTCCGAACTCCATTTTTACGCAGAGCATATTCCATATTAAAGAGAAATTCATACGCTGCTCCGGCACAACCTGCTGCTGGTGCCGCGCCAATCACAACGGTACCGGGATTTTTCAAAAACTCTTTCCAGTGCTTACGGGCCTCTAGGGCGCTCTTTGGATTACAAATACACTCAACGTTACCCTTATTGGGACCTAAACCCTCTACTGAATCGAAATCAAGATCGGGGCCAGTAGCAACGACGAGATAATCATAATCGATAACCCCTTGACTTGTCTTCACTTTGTTTTCTTTTGGAAGGATCTTAGTCGCTTCGGCATGCATGAACTCAACGCCAGCTTTATTTAAGATTGGTCTCAAAGGCGCAGTAACATCTTCTACTTCCCTCCAACCGAAGGGGACCCAAATCATAGATGGGATAAAAACGAAGTTGTCGGTTTTCGAAATCATTAAGACTTTGTGCTCAGGGCCTAGTTTGCGTCTTGCTTCTAACGCTGCCGTCAGTCCTGCAAAGCTGCCACCTATTACTACAATTTTTGCCATAGGATAGTCCCTCCAGTCGAATTGGCTTAACCCCCATACCCCCGGGGTGTAATCTTAGTTTCAGTATACCTTACTCAAGTGTTCTTATCAATGGAAAATTGTAATGGTCAGACAATATATTTATTGGATTTCACCAGAGGAACGTATCCCTACATTTGCATTTATAAATCGTAAGCCACTTCGCCGTGGATGGAGGTGTCCAGTCCCACTATTTCCACCTTTTCGGGGACGCGAACTGAATCGAAGACATTGATGACTTTGAGGATGAGATAGGTCACAACAAAGGCATAGACGCCGGTGATGACAACCCCAAAGACTTGAATTAGAAATTGGTGAACGTTGCCCTGAACCAGCCCGCTCGTCCCAGTCCAGTTTAATGCGAACTTGCACAGCGATATAGCAAACGACGGACGATAAGATGCCGATAATGACGGCGGCCCAAGGCCGAACATAGCCGGCTGCTGGGGTAATCGTTGCCAAACCAGTGATCGCACCGGTTTCAGACGCAGAATTTCGTCGAGGGCCTGGTGACCGTCGGCGGCCTCACCAATCACTTCAAGATCGTTTTCTTGTTGCAGTAAAATGATCAAAGATTCGCGCAGTATCTTATGGTCATCGGCTAAAAACACCTTAATCGTCATAAGGTACCTCCATCATTAAGGTTGTCCCTTTTCCTTTTTCAGTGCTAATCTGTAGCTTCCCGCCGAGCATTTTTAGCCTCTCCTGGATGGAACTTAAGCCTAACCCGGCATGGACTTCATGAACGTTAAAGCCCTGGCCGAAATTCCGGTGGAGCTAAAAAAGCCAATAAAATCGTGCCTGTAGCGTCGCCAAAGCCGTGAATGGACACCGCTCCCACGGCATCATCCAAGCCGAGTTTTTCCAGCCACAATCCGGAAAAGACAACGATGGAACCGGAGATTAACCCAACCATGACGGCATCCTGTGGCATCCCAGCGATCTTTGCGCGCCCCGACCATGATAATTCCAGCTAAGGAAACCCATCCTGCCGTTCCGTGAACGACAGTAGCTCCGGCAAAATCTAAAAAGCCCAGCTGTTTTAACCAGGCAGGCTGCTGATTGAGGAATAAATCTCCCCACACCCAATGCCCAAACAGGGGATAAATGAAGCCAGCTAGGAAAACTGCGGCGATCAGCAAGGGGAGTAGACGGGTTCTCTCAGACATGCTCCCGGAGACAATCGTCACCGCGGTACCGGAAAACATAAGTTCAAAAAAAACAAAGACATATCCCAAGGAAGGATGAGCAAGTGGCAGATGGCTAAGTAACCAGTAGTTGCCACCAAAAATTCCCAGATGAGTAGGGCCGAACATCAGTGCAAAACCCAAAAAGCAGTAGACCAAGGTCGTGATGACAAACGTGAGGATGTTTTCAATAGCCACACTGATGACATTCTTAGATTGGATAAACCCAACTTCATAGCAAACAAAACCAGCCTGCATAAAGAAGACAAAACTCGCACTGACGATGATCCAGAGGTGATTCATATTCATATTCATATTTAAATAGCTCCTTAAAAACGAAAACATAAGCCGTTGGCGTGTTTAAAGCTTTGAGAAACAGTTTAGTATACATTATTCTCCTATAGGGATCAAGGTATGCTTTTACAGCCTATGATTCTCGGCTGTGGTCTTGATCGTGACCTTGGCTATGAAGCTGTTCCTAGAGTGAAAAGTAGGTTTTATGAATTTTTGATCGAAATATGTCGAGGAAAATTTGTAGGATTATGTATTATCGTAGTGTAAAATAAAGAGGCGAATAGTTTGAATAGGTATATATGCGGCGGCGTTAGCTCTCTTTGACAATAAAAGGATCGAAACCGAGATTTGCTACAGGTCTTAGGTGCACCACTTTAGTAGCGGAGTTCTTAAGGCTTGTAGTGTAAAGCCCACATCTTTTAGATCAGACTTGATAACCATTCGTTTACTACGTGTAGTGAAGTAGGTGAACTGAAGGGGGGAAAATAAATGAATTGGTTGTTGGAAAAGGTACAACCAAATTCAACAATGGGAATGACAGCGAGTGTAGATTTTTTTGATAGCTTAGGAGTTCTATTATTGCAAAAGGGACAAATGATTACGGAAGGAATAAGTGATCTCCTGCAGAAACGAGAAGTTTTTGTTTGGAGAAAACAGGAAAATATAACAAATCCGGCCGAGAAGGTGAAAACCTTTCCTAAAGATGTGTACCTAAAGTTAGTGGGTTCTTTATGGGGCATTTATCATGAAGCGAGGCTTATTCAACCTGAGCAGATTGAAAAAACTGTTGTGCTCGTAGAAACTATTCTAAAAGAGCTAAAACCCATAAATGTCTATTTGAATTTAGATGTAGTACGATTAGATTTGGAAAAGTTTAAACAACATGATTATGGAACGTTCGTGCATAGCGTGAACGTCGCTTTATTAGCAACAATTACGGGTATGCGTATGGGATTTAAAGAGAAGAGACTCAGGTATTTGACCTTGGGGGCACTGCTTCATGACTTGGGAAAGCTGAATGTGCCAAAAGAAATCTTGAACAAGCCTGGAAGTTTGAAAGATGAAGAGTTTGTCATCATGAAACAGCACTCTCTGATGGGAGTAGAAATGCTAAAAAATACCCGTTTATTACCAAGTGTGCTGGCGACCGTCAAAGAACATCATGAACGTTGGAATGGGAGGGGCTATCCTGACGGATTAATCGGGAACAATATTGATATGAATGCTCAAATCATAGCTGTTTGTGACGTTTATGAAGCATTGACCGCCAACAGGCCGTACCGCAAAGGCCTACCCCCCTACCATGCCCTGGAAATGATTATTGCCTGGTCGGGGAAAGACTTTAACCCGAAAGTCGTACAGGCTTTTCGAGAATCCCTCATTCTATACCCCGAAAATGCTATTGTTACCCTCAATACGAAAGAAATTGGAGTGGTCGTGGCTGTGTCCTTGCAAATGCCAACTCGACCCCTTCTTCGTCTATTATTTGATAATAATGGTAGATTTCTCAATAGGGAGATATATGTGGACTTAATGCAGGATTTAACTCGGTTCATTGGGCGTGTGGAGTTTAATGAAGTGGGATGAGAAAGGATCAATGGCTACATTTGTTGGTTTAACGCTTTAAACTCATCAAAGAATTTGTGTATATTTCAGCGAATAGTTTCAAATTGTTGCGTTCATCGGTCCCTCTTTCTGAACAACCATGGGTTGGTAGAGAATGGGTTATTGCTCCTTGGACTGAGGGCGATGGTGCTTGTATAGGAGGAACGATTTTGCGAAAACGGTTTGTTTGGGTACTTCTGGTTTTGCTGATTGGCGGTGTCGCGAGCGGAGTCTTGATTTTGTGGAAATCTCAGTCCAAAAATTCAATTCCCTTTTGGCCATCCGTAAGAATCCCTACCCTCGCTTGTCCAACGGACAAGGATGGGGATGGCTTAGATGATCTTAAAGATATTGTGACCGGTGCAAAAGCTGAGGTACAGAGGAAACCGCAGTATCGCAGTGCTTATTATCAAAAGGGGTATCCGCCGGAGAGTGAAGGCGTTTGTACGGATCTCGTGTGGCGGGCGTTTCGAGATGCGGGCTATGACTTAAAGGGTTTAGTCGATCAAGATATTCGGGCCAATATCGGTAAGTATCCTCGCGTGCAGGGTAAGCCTGATCCGAATATTGATTTCCGAAGAGTACCAAATCTTTTAGTCTTTTTGCGGGGGAATGCTCAGGAATTAACTCAGGAGATCAAACCCGGGGATGTAGAGAATCTAACGCTTTGGCAGCCAGGGGACATTGTGACCTATGGCCCGCCCCATGAACATATGGCCATTGTATCCGATAAACGCAGACCTGATGGCGTCCCTTATATTCTCCATAACGCGGGACCTACAACCAGTGAATCCGATCAATTGCAGAGCTGGCCTTCCCAGATGACGGGGCATTTTCGCTTTCCGCGGTTTTAAATTGATGTGGGGTAAAAGATAAAAGGCGAGAGACTGGAATATGCGTAATTACAAGGGAAAAATAGGAATTGGGATATTCGTTCTCTTTTTAACAATTTCCGGATTCATGGCGTATCGATACCAAGTTAAGGTTAAAGATGTAGATGTTGGATCATATGACGAATGGTCTGGACTAAGTGATCATTCGCCGATATCAGTTACTTTTAGGTAAAACGATGGTTACCGGAACTTAGCCTAAACAGCGCGGTTTAAGTTCCAGGTACCTTCGCGGAACGATAAGATCCATCGAATATTTAATTAACGATACTAATCAAAGGGATAGTATTCATAGTAGTATGAATACTATCCCTTATAAAGCGTGCTGATTAAAATGGTTATTGGAGCTAACTTTATGACCGAGAGATTGCAGACCCCCAATTTATGGCAATAACCGTTATTCTCTCTAACATTGTTAGTAATGGTTCCGGCAGTTATGATTCTCAAATCCCTGATTCCGGCAACGCACAGTTCTGTCAAAGAGCCTTCGAGTTAGTATCGGTTTAGCAACCGGTGCTTTTTTTATTTGCCCGCCCGAATTCATTGTGGACAAATAATGAAAGCATGGACATACATATCGATATGAATGATAAAAGAAGGAATGAAATCGCTAAAATACTAAAATTACAACAGCCATAACGATAAACTTAGAAGAGAGGCATCTTCGATCTTCGGGCAAGCTAATTAATTCGAAGTACACAAGGAGCAGTAGTTTTCCATATTATTTGACCGCGTCCAAAACTGGAAGTGTCTAAGGACAACAGTCATGCCCCTTGTTATCCACGAAATTTTCTTGGCTGTTTTTGTCCATTAAAAAGGACGGCATTTGCCGTCGTACTAAGAGTTATTTACTGAACGATATTAATTTCGTTTTCATTTGTATAAGTAGGATTACCTTTCGGTATATTATATTGCTTTGGCATTTGACTTTCTGATGGAGTCTCAATTTGTTGATTACTGGCTTTAGGAAAAACCGAATGATCAGCAAGGAAAACCATTGTTGATGTTGAAGCAAAGCCATAGACCAGATTATCAATTAAACTAGTAATATGCGTTCTTGTTGTATAAGTCTTTGTCCTAATTATTCCAAGTCTCTGCCCAAAAGAATAAAGCATTTCCCATGTAAATATTCCATAAACTGCCCCTTTAAATTGGTGATTATCTTTTCCAGTTTTCCTTAAGATAATAAACATGGGTATACCAAGGATAGAACCCGTTATAAGGTGTAGTATTTGCCCCAAAAGAATATTTTGCTCAAATACTAGCCTAAATGGGCTCAATAAAACAGATCCTGCATACTGGGCATAGGTTTTTTCGCTAAGTCCAGTTTTCTTGAAAATTATATTGCTCAAACCCATGGCGATAGTCCCCATCAAGCCACCCAAAAAACCAATTGGAATGGAATCTTTCATTTTCTTTCCAACGCTCAAGAACTTAGTAATACGATCAACCTTATCTAATACCCTCATAATGTAGTCTCCTTTCAAAAATATAGCTTAGTTTTCTCTTTATAAGCGAAATATATTTAAAAAGAAGAAAGTTAATTTATACCACTTGCCGAACCACTTACAGAACGAGATGCACGTTGATGTGTTTCAGTGGTTCGTTTGACGCAAACGTATAAGATGTAGAAGAGTAAGACCCAAGCGTAATGCAGGGAACTTACTCTCTTCATATATTTCGACAATACATTACCTTTTTCACGGTTGATGTTACCGTTTCAATATACTAAAATATCCGAGTGTGCTAATTGTTACGAAAGAAGATGTTCTAAGAGTGAAACTAACGGTCCTTGAACGAATAGAAGAATTGAGATTGCAAATGCAAAAGATAGCTTCGGATAAAGATCTTACGGACAATATTGCCAAGAAAAGAAACAATGATCTTGATTTAATCTAGTTCATTTAGTAGTTCGGATTCAACCAAAACCTCACAAACTCCATAAGCTGTTTCCCTTCATTGGTCAGTATCTTTCCTCTACCATGGCATTTCTTGCAAATGAAGAAGATTGGTTCGTCTGGTTGATCCGGAGCCGTTTCTTCTGCAATGGTTAGTTTCTCTTTAGTCTCCAAAATTTGAAACGAATCCTTAAGATCGCTGCGCGTGGCCCAGATAGGATACCATGCTGGGTTTTCGATTTTGCCGAGGCCACAACACTTTGGGCCTTTGTATAATGTCAGATTTGCTAATTGGCCCTCTATTACCCCAGGGATTCCTTGGACAGCTTTTAGGCCAAATGCTCTACCAGTTATGCCCTTTTCTTTATCGTTCTTGCGTCCTTTACTAACCCTGCACTTCGACAATCTTAATGGTTTTGCGACAAATAGACTATGAAGCAGTTTCGAATGCTTTTTACTAAATAAGCCTTTGTAAATTACTCTAAGGTATTTTCTATAATAAAGCTGATAGCTCAATACATTTGACATATTATGATGCCTGACAAGTTAGTTCAAATTGTACTCGACTTGAAGATCGTCGATACGACAACTGATGACCTTTATGATGCACCTGTAGCATAATCGATGCACGATGCACGAGGTTCGAGTTTGAACTTCGGACCCCGAACTTTGAGATAGGGGCCGAAGAGGAGGCTTAAGGTTCGGGAATCAAAAATATGAATCGCGAATAATTATGTAGAGAAAGAGGATTGAGAGGCGATTTGAAAAGTCGAATCTCGATCCTCGATCCTCGAATATCTAATTGGAGGGAAACGCATGGAAGAAATGTTAAAGCTTGTGGGGAATTTTGGTTTTCCTATCGTGGTGAGCGCTTATTTGCTCGTTCGAATCGAAGGGAAGCTCAACGAACTCTCCTCAAGTATCACGGAACTTGCCAAGGCCGTTGCCGTCCTGAAAGCATAGGGAAGAGAGGGAGTATAGACATGGATTGGCAGAAGATCGTGATCCACCACACGGCAAGCCCAACGGAGGTACGTCGCTCGGGAAAGATCGTTCCAGTCGACGCGGCCATGATACGGGAGTGGCATCGAACGAGGGGGTGGAGTGATATCGGCTATCACTTCGTGATTATGCCGGATGGTCGTTGTGAAGATGGAAGACCCTTATACCGATCTGGAGCGCATTGTAACGTCGGACATCGAAATTTTATTGGGATCGGCATTTGTCTGGTCGGGAATTTCAGTGAGACGGAAGTGCCAGACACCCAACTTGTCGGGTTGGTGAATAAAGTAGTTCAGCTTTTGGCAGCATTTAAGCTGGGAGTCGGGGACGTTGAGTTGCATCGAGACGTGCCTGGGGCTGCCACGGAATGCCCAGGACGGTATTTTCCAGAGGATGCTTTCAAGAAGGAACTGGAAGAGAGTATTAGTTGAAAGCTACATTAGTCTTAATAGCCAGATCGTTTTGGACGGTCTAGCTATTTTTGTTTTATCATGGATTATTTTTGCTATCTTGGGAGGAAATGAAGGAAAGATGTGGAAGCTATTTTAGAAACCACTGAATGTAGAGAGATATTTAGCTGCAACCTTTAAAATTTTTATAGTTTCCGCTCGTCATCGTGGGCGGTAGTTCCGTTGTGCTACTCTAAACAAAGCCTTATCTGGCGAACCTAGGCGGGGTAGAGTTTAGCAAACTGGGGCTTAGGGATATGTGGGGAAGTGAGAGGTGGCTCTACTCGTGATTCCGACATATCGTAAATTATGAGAGGAGTGGGGCAAGCCTGGCGTTTAAGTACAATTTCAAATCTAAAAGGCCTATAGAACGTTCCAAGTTTCGCATGGTTTTAGGAAAGTTATATTTCACCTGGCGTCGGTACTTTCAATGGACATTTCATGGGTCAATTCACTATGCATCTACGTTAAGGTGGATAGAGCTTCCTTACATAGTTACGTCCCATAAAACTCCACTGTATAGACGACTCCGCAATGTTGAAATGTGGTTACAAGAAAACAAGGTAACCAACCTACAGTTGGCTACCGAAAAACTTAATGGCCTAGTGCTAAAACCAGGACAGACCTTTTCACTTTGGCGCTTGGTTGGGAAGCCAACAAAAGGAAAGGGTTTTTTGGAAGGGATGGTTCTAACTAACGGGTCATTTACCGCTGGAGTGGGCGGAGGTCTATGTCAGCTTTCAAACCTCATCTATTGGATGGCTCTTCACACGCCTTTAACGGTCACGGAGCGATGGAGGCACACACATGACGTTTTTCCTGATGCGAATCGGACTCAGCCATTCGGAAGTGGTGCAACGGTTGTTTACAATTACGTAGATCTTCAGATTAAGAATGACACTCCCCATGAATATCAACTCATGGTCAGGGTTGGAAATTCAGACTTAGAGGGCGAATGGCGATGTGAACAACCCTGCCCATTTAAATATGAGATTTATGAAAGCGAGCATTTGATGAACCAGGAATGGTGGGGAGGATACATGCGCCATAACGTTATAAGGCGCAAAGTTTTAGACCACAACCTCAAAGAAATAGCAGATAATTTTGTTACTGAGAATCATGCGATTATGATGTATGAACCCATGCTAGGAGAAAGTCCGAATATTATTTAGGTTCCATCCGTGCTGCAACCCGCCGAGGTATAGTCTACCCAAACTGGTACGTAGGGATATTGGATGGGTGATGGGGTGGCGGGTTGAAAGGGAGGTGTGATCATATTACCCCAATATTCATTTCATCAAGCAGTTGCTGTAAAGATGTTTTGGACATGGTCTTTTCCATTGCATCTACAATTTCTTCGCAATGACGGGACAGTAAGGAATACATATTCTTACCCACAGGACATACATCTGACGAATTGGGGTGGAATTTAAAAATGTCATCTGCTGATGTCTTCTCAATTACCGTGTAGATTTGCCATAGGTTAATGTCTTTTGGCTCTCGCTGTAAAGCTGCTCCGCCTGTTCCGGGTGCAATAGATACAATTCCTGCTTTCTTTAAAGTCCCTAAAATATTTCGGATACTGACTGCGTTGCAGCCAGTACTACCAGCAATAACATCGCTTGTCATCTTCAGCTTATCTGAAAAAGTTGCTATTAGTACTAATGCATGAACTGCGATTGGAAATCGAGTGCTAACGCGCATTTTTACCACCTCGTATGTATTTTAACGTAGCGACTCATATAATTCAATGACCGTTGTAACTGTTGACATTACAATTAAGAGTTGCTATTATTGTTGTAACGTCTTATATTACAGCAACCATAAGCATGAACACAATTTAGTAACAGTAGTAATCTAATTTGAGCATAATCCTTACCAAATACGCGGCATCTTTTTTGACCTAACAATCAATCACACAGTGGTAATGGTCAGCCAGCACTCTAATTAAGGAGATGCTGGCTTTTAAGGATATCACGAATAGTTTGGTAATTTGGGCAAGATTTTCGGGAGGAATTACGTTGGAAGAATTGGAAAAACACGCCCGAATATTTAATTTAATCGCGCCATTTTATAATCGTTTTTTTAGAAGTCAGGTCCGAAGTTACCGCTCTATACTAGACAAATACGAAGAGTTGTTAAATATTCCCCCTGGAGGCAGAGTTCTGGATATTGGGTGCGGTACAGGGGCCTTTATCTCTTGCTTCGCCGAGCGGGGATATCAGACGGTGGGGGTGGATTTTTCTGCATCCATGCTTAAAGCAGCCAGAAAATCCACAAGAGGAAAGGCTATAGAGTTTGTGCAAGGGGATGCCACACAGGGATTAGACCTCCCCGATAAAAGTTTTGACTTGGTACTCTCTTCCTATGTTTTACATGGGCTGAGTTCTGCTCTGCGCCAGCGTATTTACGAGGAAGCAGGCAGGCTGTCCCGGGGGCGGGTCCTTTTCTACGATTACAACCAAAAGCGCCGCTGGTTTACCGATTTCGTCGAGTGGGCTGAAGGTGGAGATTACTTCGGATTTGTTCGGCAGGGAGAAAGGGAAATGAGGGTTTATTTTCACGATGTCAAGCGAGTGGATGTTGGCCCTCAGACGGCTCTGTACATATGTTCACAGTAGAAGGCCAGAGAAATAACTTATCGAGTAGTTTCGAAAAATGTCCATGTCTAATAATAGAGTCCTTAAAACTTTGTTGTGGTATAAACTGTTAACTACAAATAGTAAAGCGGCAAAGGCTTATAGATGAATTGTATCGGTATCTATCGCGCTCAATTAAAACTGGCTTTGCCAGCGCTCATTGAAAAATGGGAAAAGAAGTTGAATGTCAATGTGTTAGGATAAAGATGAAGGTATCAAGGATCAATAGAAAGTGTGGTAAAAATTATGTATTTCGATTCAGTAGGAAAGATTAATACAAATGGGACTACTGCTTTAGCATTAAAGGCTGCAGTAGAAAAAGATATTAAATACATTGTTGTAGCTTCTTCAACTGGTGATACAGCTAAACTATTAAAAAACACCAACGATATTAATATTATTTGCGTGACCCATGCAAATGGTTATCCGGAACCGGGCAAGAGTGAAATGTCACAAGAAATTCGTAGCGAACTTGCGGATTCAGGTATAAAGGTATTAACAACAACTCATGTCCTTAGTGGAGCTGAAAGAGGAATTAGTACATCCTTTAGTGGAGCATACCCTGTTGAAATAATAGCTCATTCTTTGAGAATGCTTGGTCAAGGTACAAAAGTATGTGTTGAGGTATCAATTATGGCTTTGGACGCTGGTTTAATACCCTATGGAGAACCTATTATTGCAATAGGAGGCTCTGGTAAAGGGGCTGATACTTCAGTAATAATAACTCCGTCACATGCAAGTAGTATCTTTAAAACTAAAATTCATGAAATAATATGTAAGCCTTCTTGTTATTAATTAAGCTATCTAAAGGAAAATCCGGAACTGGTAGTAGTGAATCAGAGTTTAACGCATGAGTTATTGTTGAGGGATTTTACAAGTTTTATACTTAAAGAAGATGATTGTATGAGTAATAAAGGACTAGCATATATTTACCTGACTATAACCGTTAGTGCGTGGGGGAGCCTCTATGTCGTCAGTAAATTCGTACTGGGGCATGTACCCACCTTTACTATTTTGTTTTTGCGCTATTTGGTGGCAGGAATCGCTTTGCTGCTTATTCTAAGAACAAGAGAACCGGAAAAAATTGAACGGCAGGATTACAAATACATTGTCATGATTGGTTTTGTCGGATATTTTCTTTCGGTGGCTGCCCAGCTCCTTGGTACAAAACTTTCCAACGCTTCGCTTGCCTCTCTGATTAATTCTATGAATCCGGTGTTTATCATTTTGTTTGCCGTTCCTGTATTGAAAGAGAAAATCACCGTCAGTAAACTGATTTCAGTTACTGCTGCCGTGGCAGGTGCGTATATCATCATTGGCGGTGTGGGTAACGGTGGGGCAATGATTGGGATTATCGTCTCAATATTTTCCGTACTTACCTGGTCATTGATGACTGTACTGGTGAGGCGTGTAACGCAAAAATATGATGCCTTAGTTGTCACGACGTATAGTATTCTTGTGGCCTTGGCCTGCACTTTACCTGTATTGATTTATGAGCTTTTGACAACCCCGCATGTCCAACTATTCGACCCTGCAACAATTTCTTCAATACTGTATATGGGACTCGTATGCACGGCACTGTCCCATGTTCTGTGGAACAAAAGCCTTTCCATGATAGAAGCGGGCAGTTGTTCGCTCTTCTACCCGTTGCAGCCCATGGTTGCTGTCTCATTGGGAGGGCTGTTTTCAGGTGAGAAAATGAGTATCACCTTTCTGATGGGCGCGGTTCTGATCATCGGTGGTGTATTATTCAGTGTGTTAGCTGGAAGACGAAGAAACTATGAAAAATCCCTGTAAAGACTCAATTGTTCAATATTTAAAGGGCTTCCTAGGTTGCAGATAGTCATGGGATATGCTATATTAATATAAGGAAATTTTTAGTGTTTGTTGGTAAGGAGTGGGTTCTGGCCCGCTCCTTCGTTTGTCCAAACCGTGGCGCAAGTATAACTCAAGGTCATCTTCGTCAGACTATGAAGAGAAAGTACGTTTACGTCACGTTTAAAGGAGAGATTTCATATGAATGAAGCAATGGAACAACGGATAGCGTTACTTGTTGAGCCGCTGGTGAAAGAAAAGGGGCTTGAATTAGTAAATGTTGAGTACATAAAGGAAGGTGCACATTGGTACTTGCGCCTTTATATCGATAAAGTCGGCGGCGTGGACATGGATGATTGTTCAGGAGTGAGCCATGCGGTGAGTGAAATGCTTGACGAGAAGAATCCTATTCCACAAGCGTATATGCTGGAAGTGTCTTCTCCTGGTCTGGAACGTCCTCTTAAAAAGGAAGAGGACTTTATTCGTTTTCAGGGACGTTTGGTTACAGTGCACACGACTTCCCTGTTTCAAGGATATAAAGAATTCTCAGGAATTCTTGTTGGACTGATCGACGATGATATCGTTTTAGAATATGAAGATAAGCGGATCGCAATTCCACGCTCTTTGACGAAGAAAGCTCATTTAGCCTTGGATTTTTAATTTTTATTGACAACAGAATAAGGAGGAACATGGAAAAATGAATATGGAGTTCATCGAGGCCCTTCACGAGTTAGAAAAAGGACGGGGAATTTCTGCAGAGATTCTATTTGAAGCGATCGAGGCAGCACTGATTTCGGCCTATAAGAAAAATTTCGGATCTTTGCAAAATGTCCGAGTTCTTATTGACCGTTTAACCGGTGAGTTTAAAGTGTATGCCCGTAAAACCGTTGTTGAAATCGTGGAGGATGCTCGAACTCAGGTTGGATTGGAGGATGCGCGTAAACTAGATCCTAATTATCAACTTGAAGATATTGTGGAATATGAAGTAACTCCTCGCGAATTTGGACGAATTGCGGCCCAAACAGCCAAGCAAGTCGTTGTCCAACGCATTAGAGAAGCAGAGCGTGGTATGATTTATGATGAATATGTTAATCGTGAAGGGGATATCGTTACTGGGGTGGTTCAACGATATGAGCAGAAGAATTTGATCGTTGATTTAGGGAAGGTTGAAGCAGTACTTCCTGCTCAGGAACAAATTCCCGGAGAAGTGTATCAATCGTTCGAACGTCTTAAAACGTATGTCGTTGAAGTTAAGAAAACGACCAAGGGGCCGCAAATTATGCTGTCTCGGACACATCCTGGATTGATCAAGCGTTTATTCGAACTTGAAGTGCCGGAGATTCATGATGGTATCGTGGAAATTAAAGGTGTTTCTCGTGAAGCAGGGGCACGTTCTAAAATTGCTGTTTATTCACGTGACTCCAATGTTGATCCTGTTGGAGCGTGTGTTGGGCCCAAGGGAGTTCGTGTGCAAACGATTGTCACAGAATTAAAAGGGGAAAAAATTGATATTGTCAACTACTCAACCGATCCTCAAGAGTTTGTAGCTAATGCCCTTTCTCCTGCGAAGGTTGTGGGAGTGTATCCTAAACCCAATGAAAAAGTGGCCATCGTCGTGGTTCCAGACTATCAACTTTCCCTGGCGATCGGCAAAGAAGGGCAAAACGCTCGCCTTGCTGCTAAACTCACGGGGTGGAAGATTGACATAAAAAGTGAATCACAAGCCGGTGCGCTCGATGTCATTCCTCTAGGTCAAGAAGAGTATGAGAATAACGAGGATTATAGCGAATTTGAGGAGTACGCTGACTATGATGAATTCTCTGATCTCGATAATTATCAGGAGTATGAAGAATACGATTCCGCACAAAACTATGGAGAGCTTCCTGATAACGGAGTTGGAGAGAATGTACCCGAAGGATTAGCAGACATTGCTCTTGGTGATCCAGAAAAGATAAGCCCCAAGGAGAAGAAAAAGAAAGGGAAGGGGTGAAGGTATGAAGACACGGAAAGTCCCAATGAGGATGTGTTTAGGGTGTCAACAGATGAAGCCCAAGAAAGAGCTCTTGCGGATCGTTAGAACTCCAGAAGGGATTGTTGAGCTAGATCCTACTGGAAAAAGGAATGGTCGTGGTGCATATCTTTGTCCCAACTTAATCTGTTTTCAAACCGCTGTTAAAGAGCGGCGATTCCGGAAGGCTTTTGGAGTGGATGTTGAGCCTGAAGTCTTTGCCAACCTGGAAGGGAAGATTTCTTCGTGACTACACGCATTCTGTCATTAATGGGGATCGCTCGGAGAGCGGGTAAAGTTGCTACCGGAGATGCTCAAGTGGAAGCTATGTTAAAAAAAGGTAAGGGATTTCTTCTCATCATTGCGGAAGATGCTCAGGGTGCGCAGAAAAAGTATAAACAGTGGGCTAGTGACTTAAAGCTACCAGTGCTCGTCACTGGAACGAAGCTGGAAATTGGACTTTCGATAGGACTTTCGCCGCGTTCTTCAGTGCTTATTTTAGATCAAGGGTTTGCGAAGGCTATTTTACTAGCAAGGAGCTGATGCTTGGAGCGTAATGGGGGAGCCGAATATGTGGGGGTGGTTAAATGAGTATTCGTGTTCATGAATTAGCAAAAGAGCTAAATTTTAGTAGTAAAGAAGTGATGACAAGACTCGTGGCTATGGGAACAGATGTGAAAAATCATTTAAGTACAGTCGATCAGAAAGATGCTGATCGTTTACGGAATCAAGTGCAAGAAAAGGAGAGAAATTTGGATCATTCTGAACACAAAGATACTGAGGAAAAAAGGCCAAGTACATCTGGACAGGGGCAAGAAGGACAGTCCCAGGAATCTCGTCCAGGGATAGAAGGACGTTCTCAAGGACCACGCCCAGGATTCCAAGGACAGCAGCAAGGTCCACGTCCGGGTGCGGAAGGGCAGCCACAAGGCCCACGG